>SCQE01000007.1 GCA_004321915.1 Nitrospirota bacterium | reverse complement strand
CCCATGCTCAGGCTCGTCAATCCCGATGAGGAAACCACTGACGGGAGAGCCGTATGCGGGAAATCCGCCTGTACGGTTCGGAGGGAGGGGAGGCGAAAGCCTTTCCTACCCCCTATCAGATATGAGGCTTTGTCATGTTAGTTCTTAGTAACTGTTGGATAAACTTAGGGTGCGGGGAGGAAGATTGAAAAGCGTTCCGTTTATAATTGTTGCAATTATTCTATACGCCGGCATGTCCTATGCACAGATCGTAAAAAGCATTCAGGCCGAAGGCGCGTGCGCCATTGTCGGTATGAGCGCTGAGCAGTGCCAGTTGACTGCTCTGCAAAGGGCGAGGGCATCTGCGATAGAGCAGGCAGCAGGCATGTCGGTCGCATCCTCCACGCTCGTTACAAACATGGCGCTTACTGCGGAGTTCATTAAAAGCTACTCAAAAGGCTTTATCGTAAAAGAGAAGGTAGAGTGGCTTCCTGTCGGACAGTACAGAGAAAATCCATCGACTCCGCCTATTGTTGAATACCGCGTTAAAATAATCGCCGATATAAAAGTGCCGGAGCCGAAGATAAACCCCATTGGCTTGACCGCCAAGACCAACGCTGTTTTGTATAAAGCCGGAGACAAGGCGGTCATCGAGATCAGCGCGCTGAGGGAGGCCAAAGCCGCCATATTCAACATTACAGCCGACGACCGGGTGATTATGCTCTTCCCGAATGAGCATGACAAAGACAATCTAATTTCTGAAAACGGCAGGCTGATATATCCGGTCAAAGATTCGAAGGCCGCGATCGAGATGCATACGCTTCCGGGGCATAAGCGCGATGCCGAGGCGTTTTTTATCGCGGCTATGGACAGCGGCCACAAGAGAAAATTCACAGACCTTTTCAAGCCGTCCCAGCCCATGAGCTTCGGCGCTTTTTTTAAGAAATATTCCGAAATAGCGGACTATTGCGAGGACGTTATACTGACCTATGAAGTGGTGGGGGAGGAGTAAGTAGTTCAATGGCAGGCATAAATAATAACATCATTAGGTTTGTTTAGGATGGGGGTTGGCATTATTCTTACATTCGCGTTATATCTAGCGCTGCTCTATCTCATAGGGTTTGTGGTCAGCCGTCTCATCATCTATTCCGAAAATTCCTGCGCTGATAGCGGACATCATTCCAATCGCCATCTATTTTCTTTTTCACGGATTTTTTCTGTACTCTCAGAACTCCTTTTGCTTAAGCGTCTTATGAAGGCGAATCCGCTGCTATGGGTCGGGGAGTGGCTGTTTCACGTCTCTTTTGTTTTTGTGTTATTGAGGCATCTGCGTTATTTCATGGAGCCTGCGCCTGCGTGGCTGTTCGACTTCGAGGTGTTCGGCATTATTTCGGGATTCATTCTTTTTGTCTCGCTGATTTTTATACTTGCGGTCAAGCTGCTTGTGGAAAGGGCGTATCTGTCGTCGTATAATTTTTCGCTGCTCGCAATGCTCGTTGTGATCAGCGCTACAGGGCTTTTGATGACGATGATCTTTAAGACCGATCTTGTAGAGATAAAGTTTTTCTCGATGGGCATGGCAACATTTGCGCCTCAGGCTCTTCATGACAGCGGACTTTTTTTATCGCATTTTATCGCATTTCTTGTTTTTGTTTTGTTTTTGCCGAGTCATATTTTTACCGCGCCTATAACCATTCTTGAAGCCTTCAGGCGTGACGAAGAGCTTGAAACGATAATGCACGATGAAACGAAATAACTCTTTTACAAAAGACCTTTCGCGGCAGCAGCGCATAGAGATAGACGCATGCACGCAGTGCGGCGAATGCCTCAAGTGCTGCCCTGTTCAAGAGGTCACAGGCAATCCTAAAATATCCCCTCCCGAAAAAATCCGCATGTTCAGGGAATTCATAAAGGCAACGGACGGCTTGAAGTCAAGGCTTTTCGGTCAGTCCGAAATTGACAAGAAACTTTTAGAAGATTTTACCAACGCGGTTTATGAATGCACTGTATGCGGGGCCTGCGGCGAGGCCTGCACTGTCGGTATACACACGCAGAGGCTCTGGCCGATGCTCCGGAGGGAAATGGTCAAGAGAGGATTGGGGCCGATAGGGCCTCAGACCAAGATGCAGGAGGTCATAACGAACACCGGCAACCCTTACAATAAGCCTGCCTCGGAGCGCTTCAGTCCTTGGTTTCCCGAGCATGTTCGCGTGGAGGAAAAAGCCGATATAGCCTACTACGCCGGATGCACCGGAGTTTATGAGGCGCAGCCTATGGTCAAGGGCGATGTGCTGGTTTTGGGAGCGTCGGGCATCCCGTTCACTATGCTGCCGCCGGAAGACGAGGTCTGCTGTGGCTTTCCGCTTTTCATCACAGGGCAGCACGATATGCTCGAAGGGCTTGTAAAAAGGCTTGTGGACGCTTACGCCGCAAGAGGCGTGAAGACGCTGGTATGCTCCTGCCCCTGCTGCGTGAATATTATGGCGAGGGACTGGCCTGCGTTTTACGGAAAGGAACTGCCGTTTAAGATACGCCACATAACCCAGTTTACCGTCGATGCGCTGAACAGCGGCGCATTGCGCTTTAAGCGCGGATTGAACGAGCGTCTGATTTATCACGACCCGTGCTATCTGACAAGGGGCGTCGGGGTAATAGAAGAGCCGAGGGCCGTACTGAAAAGCATTCCCGGAGTTGAGCTTGTGGAGTTCGAGCGCCACGGAATGAACTCACGCTGCTGCGGTTCCGGTGGTGCAGCGAGAAAGGTATTTCATGAAAACGCGATTGCTATGGGAAGACTTGCGATAGACGAAGCTGTGGCCAAAAAGGCGGACAGGCTTATACTTGCTTGTCCTGCCTGCTATGCCAAAGTTAATGAAGCCATGGCGGATTACGATAACAAGATAATAATAACCGATATAATGGAGCTTGCAGCAGGAATGCTTGAGGAAGAGGACAGATGAGCCATTTCAACATGAAATGCAGGGAGTGCGGAAAGGTCCTTGAAAATGTCTATTGCGCTTTTTGCGAGCACTGCAAGGACGCCCTTCTGGTAACGGAGTATCACGACCGGCTCTTTTCGGAGAAAGACGCGGCAGGCATTTGGAAATACAACTGGCTTCCCGTGCATTCAAACAGCTTTGAACAGCCCGGTCCCGTGGTCTACAAATCGGAAGAGCTCGCGGACGAACTCGATCTGAGAAATCTCTACATAGCTTTCAACGGATATTGGCCTGAAAGGGGGGCGTTTATTCAAACCTGCACCTTCAAGGAGTTTGAGGCCGCCGTAGTATTGCAGAACGCCATAGACAACGGTATCGAGGGCCTGACCGTGGCGTCGGCCGGAAATACCGCAAGGGCGTTTGCGCATTTATCCTCGATATCAGGATTCCCCGTTCTTATAGTCGTGCCGAGGATGTGTCTTTCCGAAATGTGGTATCTCGAAAGCCATATGAGCATCCCTACTTTTGTGGTGGGCGATGGAGATTATTCGAATGCGATAGATATGGCCAAGAGGATTGCGATGATATCCGGCATGCCGTTTGAAGGCGGCACTAAAAATATAGCCAAAAGGGACGGGCTCGGCATTGTCATGATCGAGGCTGTATCTGAAATCGGCAGGCTTCCGGACCACTATTTTCAGGCTGTAGGGAGCGGTGCAGGGGCTGTCGGAGTATTTGAGATGTGCGAGCGGTTTTTGAAGGACGGGCGGTTCGGTCCCAAGTTCCCGCAGATGCACCTTGCCCAGAACTCTCCGTTTGCGCCTATGGTCAGGGCTTGGCAGAAGGCCAGCCGCAGCCTGTTTCCGGAAGATTTAAGACCTGAACTTATAGGCGAAATATCTACGAGGGTCCTTTCGAGCAGGTATCCGGCTTACAGCGTCAAAGGCGGGGTGTACGACGCTCTTGTTGCGACGGATGGAAAGACTTACGGCATAAGGAACGAGGACGTTTTTGTGGCCCAGAACATATTTCACGCTGCCGAAGGCATAGATATCGTGCCGGCGGCAGGCGTTGCTACCGCTGCGCTTATGAACGCAGTCACCTCCGGCGCAGTGCGTAAAAAAGATACTATCCTGCTCAATATAACCGGCGGCGGCGAGAAGCATTTCAAGGACAAGAACAAGGCCCATCTGCTTTCCGGGCCTGTTTTTGTTTCAAAAAACATTGCGGACGAAGAATTGGAGAAGCTTCTTTGCGATATCCTGAAAAAGAACTGATCGGAATTCTGAAAGCTTCGGGTGTTGATTTCACCTGCTCACTTCCGTGCGAGAAGATCAAGGTCCTACTCGAAATGGTCCAAGACGAGTTTACACATATTCCTCTTACTCGGGAGGAGGAGGGCGTAGGCATCTGCGCCGGGGCCGCGCTTTCCGGACGCAGGCCCGCAATGTTTATTCAGAGTTCGGGTATCGGCAATATGATCAACGCATTGCTCTCATTGACCGGGTTTTATGAATTACCGCTCGCAATCTTTATAAGCCAGAGGGGAATTTATAAAGAGAAGATAGCCGCCCAATTCCCGATGGGCAAGGGACTCCCTAAAATTTTAGAGGGCTCGGGCATAGATCACACTCTCATCCGCAAGCGTGAGGATTTCAAGGGCATAAAGCGAAAACTGGACTCGATTTACAAGAAGGGAAAGATCCATGCTTTTTTACTCAGTCCTGCGTTATGGGAAAACTCAGAGGCGATAAGTAAGGGAATATCGGTCCAGTCGCATGAGAGAAGAACGGGTATGGACAGCCTTCCATGCACGCTGCATCCTGTTTCTAGGCCTGCCTTAACGCGCTATGAACTGCTCGAAGCCTTAGCCCCGTTTCTCTCCGGGAAGGTCGTTGTCTGCAATCTGGGGTTTCCGGCAAAAGAGGTTTTTAAGATAAAACATCAGCCGTCCAATTTCTACATGCTCGGCAGTATGGGGCTGGCAACCTCTATCGGTCTCGGTATCGGTTTGACTACGAAGAAAGAAGTCGTGGTCATAGACGGAGACGGCAGTATTCTTATGAATCCGGGCAGTCTCGCGACCGCAGCTTACAGCAAGCCGCAAAATCTTACGATCATTGCGATCGACAACGGCGCTTACGGTTCAACAGGCAGTCAGCCTACACTTGCAGGTTCATGCGTCGATTTGGAGCTTACGGCCAAAGGCTTCGGCATAAGGAACACCATAAAGGTTTCGAAGAAAAAGCAGCTTGCCGATGCGCTGAAGAAACATAAGCGCGGACTGTTTTTTGTCCATGCCCTCGCGGTCCCGGGCAACCGTGAGGTCCCGAACATACCTGTAACCCATCTCGATATCAAAAAGTCTGTTCAGAGATTTCTGACTGAAAAGTAACGAAGCCTGTTAAATTGAATAGATTCATTTCGACATGCTATCATTTTATCAAATGGTCATAACGCTTATAATTGCGGCATTGCTCATAGGTCCGTCGACCGTCAGCGCGGAGATATATAAATATCAGTCCGACGACGGCGTTTCATACTTTACGAATGCGGCGGTGGGGGGCAAAGACAGGCCGATTGTCAGGGAGACCAAGTCGTCGACCGTAAAAGTCGGTCCTAAACAGTATGCGGCTTTGACCAAGAGTTTTTTTCATGATATAGCGGAAGAAAAGGCGCGTGAGCATAATATCGATCCTGAACTCGTGAAGGCCGTGATAAAGGCCGAATCCAACTGGAACCCTGTTGCGGTGTCGAGGAAAGGCGCCCGCGGGCTTATGCAGTTGATGCCTTCCACTGCGGCCGACTTGGGCGTTTCAAATTCTTTCAATCCCGAAGAGAACATAGACGGCGGGATCAGATATCTGAAATATCTGCTTGAACGTTTCAACGGAAACCTGATGCTTGCGCTTGCGGCCTACAACGCAGGCCCCAATCTGGTGGACAGGATAAAGAGCGTGCCTGCGATACCCGAGACGGTTTCTTATGTGCGGCGAATCATCAGGGACTATTCCGGCAGGGGCCATGTCGTGGGTGCTGCCATGACTGCAGTCAAAGCTTCTAACGGGGACAGGATACACAAGATAGTCAACAAAGACGGCACAATACTCCTCACCAATACATACGCAGGAAAGCAAGAACTCTAAGATGCCGGTCGAACAGCGGTCTATTGTTGAGGAGATACTCGCTCTCAAGCGCGAAAGAAACGCCGTAATAATCGCCCACAATTACCAGCGAGACGAAGTTCAGGACATTGCAGACCATACAGGGGACTCTCTTGAACTGTCCCGCATCGCCTCCGAGATCGACTGCTCCGTCATAGTTTTCTGCGGGGTCCATTTTATGGCAGAGAGCGCCTCGATACTGTCTCCTAATAAGACGGTCCTTCTGCCCGAGCTTACAGCAGGCTGTCCGATGGCGGACATGGTGCAGGTCAGGGGCAGACGCGAGGTCAAGAAGACATTTCAAGGCTATGAGGCGCAGCCGGTTTTTGTTTTTCCTCATGAGTTCTCTCTTTTGGACATGAAGGCAAAATATCCGGGAGTTCCCGTGGTTGCTTATGTGAACACAACAGCCGAGGTCAAGGCCCACAGCGATATATGCTGCACCTCCGCGAATGTGGTCAAGGTCATCGAATCTATGCCGGGCGATACAGTGATCTGCATCCCCGACAAGAACCTGTCTGCATGGGCCGCTAAAAACACCAAGAAGAAAGTTATCGCATGGGACGGCTTCTGCCATGTGCATGACCGCATTACGGTCAAGGATGTCGAAAAAGCTAGGGCCGAGCATCCTGATGCGCTTTTGATGGCACATCCCGAATGCAGGATGGAGGTCCTTGAAGCCGCCGATCATGTGACAAGCACTTCAGGCATGCTAAGGTTTGCAAAAGCGTCGGATCAAAAAGAATTTGTAGTAGGCACTGAAGTCGGGCTAATGTACCGTCTGAGAAAAGAAAATCCGGACAAGATTTTTCACGCGCTAAGAAGCGATATGGTCTGTCCGAATATGAAAAAGACCACATTGAACAGTATTTATCTGGCGCTTAAGGAAATGAGGCCGGTTGTGAAAGTCCCCGAAGATATCAGAGTGCAGGCAAAGAAGGCCCTAGACAGGATGCTGGCAGTCAGGTAGTGTCTCTTCTCTCCGAAAAAATCCTCCAAAAAATAAAAACCGACGGGCCGATAAATTTCGAGTCGTTTATGGAAACGGCCCTGTACTGTCCCGACCTCGGCTATTATTCGAGACCCGATGCCGTAGTAGGCAGGGCCGGCGACTTTTATACTTCTCCGCATCTGCACAAACTCTTCGGGGCCATGCTTGGAAAGCAGATGGTAGAAATGTGGATACATCTGGGACGTCCGGAAGTTTTCGATATCGTTGAAATGGGCGCGGGGACAGGGCTTCTGGCAAAGGACATGCTCGATTATCTCAAGTCCCACGAGATTTTCGACCGACTGAAATACAGCATAATCGAGATAAGTCCGGCGCTAAGGCAGAGACAGTCGGAAACTCTTGCCGAATATCTGGGCAAAATTTTATGGGTTGACGGTATTGGATCTCTGCATGGTTTTGAAGGCTGTCTTTTTTCGAACGAACTGCTCGACGCCTTTCCTGTGCGGCTTCTGCAGATGGATGGAGTGTTTAAGGAGGTCTTTGTTTCCGAAGAGGGCGGAACTTTTTGCGAACTGCTTGCGCCTTGCGATGACGATACCCGGGAATATATATGCACTTTTTTTGAGCAGGACAGGGAAAATTTCGATGACGGTTACAGGACGGAAATTAACCTGCGCGCGAAAGGATGGCTGCAGGACTTAAGCGGAAAGCTTTTGCGCGGGTTTGTAATGACCATCGATTACGGTTATCCTGCTTGGGACTATTACAGCCTACGGCGGAACAGGGGCACTCTCCTCTGCTACTACAGACACAGGGTCAACGAAAACCCTTATCTGAATATAGGCGAGCAGGACATTACGGCACATCTGAATTTCTCATCGTTAAAGGTTTGGGGGGAGGCTTTGGGTCTGAAGACTGTAGGTTTTTGCCCTCAAGGCACGTATCTTGTTTCTTTAGGGCTTGACGAGGTTGTAAAGGAATGTTACGGCGATGAGCCTGCGCCCGGTTTGCTTTTAAACTTGAAGGGCCTTATTCTGCCGGAGGGAATGGGCGCGAGCCATAAGGTTCTGGTCCAGTACAAGGGCGAAGACGCGCCCTCTCTCAGAGGATTTTCTTTTCGCAACGAAGCAGACAGGCTTTGATATTTTGTAAAAAAAAAGAGGCGGCAGAAATTTCTGCCGCCTCTTTTTGCGAAATTTTTAGAGTCCTTCAGCGTTATGGCATGTGCCGCATGCATTTGTGTAAGGGACCGGCATCGCCTTTCCGGGGTCAACTCCTTTTACCCCTTTGTTGTCTTTTCTAGGCACATCGAAGATATGGGAAGAAATGTCATTCGTCCAGTAATTCTTTCCGTCTTTTCGCACCAGCCCCTTGCCGAATCCTGCCCCTGTCTGCATGGTCTTCGGATTGTGGCAGTCAACACAGTTGATCTTCATGGTATGCGCCATTCCCACCTTTGCTTCTGTGTGGGCCTTGATGTCCGTCATGTTCTTGTGGCAACCGGTACAGAGAGAGCTTTTCTCGTCCCTTATCTCCGCCCTCAACTGGTGTTTGACCTCCGTAATCCCGTGCGGGTCGTGGCAGTCAGTACAGATCATGATGTGCTTGCCGTTCCTGTATTTTTTTGACTTAATGAAATCGGTCCCCTGCTGATGATGCGATTTTGAATGGAGTTTGTCGGCCCAGAAATCTGATTGTGCCGCATCCTCCCTGCTCGTAAAGTTCACCAGATAGTCATTTCTGCTTATGCCGGGAGTCAACATCCTATTGTCTTTGTTGACGGGTTGGTCATTATTGAGGCTCCCCTGCGGCCTGCTGTGGCACTGTTCGCATATTACCGATGCTCTTTCAGGAGCAAGCTTTCGCGGACTGACGATCGTTGCGGCCTTCTTTGACTTCGGGGCCTTTACATGGTCGGAACCTGCTCCGTGACAAACTTCGCAACCGATGTTCAATTCATTGGGCGAACCGTCGCCGTCTATATCAAGCTCTCCGTTAGGATCGATTACTGCGCCGGCCATATAATCACCACCTACCGTATGGGTCAAGCTGTAGCCGGTGAAGTGGCAGGAAGCGCACTCGATTTCAAACGACTTTTTTGCCGGAGGGTTCGAGAGCTTCTTTTTTTCCTCATTAAAGAACCAGTCTCCGTGGTAGTCCCTCCACGGCTTTCTGCTCCTGTCACTGAAGTTCTCCATCCCCGCGGTATTGTACTGAATAAACGGATAGTGGGAATTTCCTATCTTTACCAGATAGCGCTGTTTGTAGAGGCCGCCGCCGTATGTCATTGCAACGGTGTATGTCCTTGCCGGGTCTGAAGAGTCTTTCATGTTCTCTGTCTTGAATTTCAGGGAGCCGTCGGCATCCTTGAAGAAGGTTGCCGTAAAGCTGAGCGAAGCAGGGTCTGCAGGCATTTTTTCCGAGATCTGATATTTGTCAAAACCCCTGCTCTTGTCGAAACCGTAAAAATAGAATTTGGTCCCGGCAAGCATCTTGTTCAGACCTGCATTAAAATTTGGGAACCGCGAATAATCCTGCAACCTGCTCGGTTTTCCCGGGACCGCTATGCCCAGTTTGTGCAGGGTTTTCTTTACGCTTGCGTATTTGGAATGACAGGTCAGACACTTTGAAGACCCCACATAGGTGGCTTCCGGAGACACATTGCCCGAAAGCAGTATCTTTACGGTCTTGCCCTTGAAATCGGCAGCTGACACGGCTTTATTCGATCTGTCTCCACCCGGCAGGTAGGTCTTGTCCGGCGGGTCCGCATACATAAAATACTTGCCGTCAGGTATATCGTTGATCCTGAAATTGCCTTTTTTGTCGGTGGTCCCTTGTTTGTAGTTGTCGATGTTTGCGGCAAGGTTGTCTTCCAACGGTTCATCGTTGGGAGAGTTTCTTTTCACTACTATCGGAGTTTTCGCCATTGACTCGATATCCGTGGACGGTATCAGATAGACAACAACCTTTTCTATGGGCTGTCCCGAGACATCTTGGACTACACCCTTTAAAGTTTTACCACCTGTTTTCTTGCCGTCTGCGGGTAGTGCATAGAATAGACAGACAGCACTGAACATGATAATTAGCGACAGGAATCCTTTTTTCATAAACAAAGCCTCCTTGGATTTTTTAAAGGTTTTACGATGATGGATTGAGAAGGCTTAAGCGACCGGTGGTGAAAGGCCTGTGTTTTTTATGTTAAATAGAATTTCATTATTTTTGTCCGTTAATACCGAAATTAATGAGTAACGTCCGGTTTTCCCATCAGGTATCTTTGTTCCGGGAATTAACAGTTCTTGCGTGACTTTGCTGATCTGTATCAGTTTCAACTTGTCTTCATGGCAAAAGTAAAGCAGGGGGTGAGAATGTGAATGTGTGTAATTTTCTTCCATCTCGGGCATGTGCTGATCGAGCTCTTCCACATGAGGGTCGATCAGTCCAAGAAAATGGAATTCATGACCGTTCGCATAACCGTGATAAGAAGGAAACAAGACCGCAAGAGAGAGGTAAAGCAGGACCGCATTTGTTGGTTTAAACGGGCTCATTCAAAAGTTTATCCTAATTTTGAGTCATTGTCAAAAAACGTAATAGGCCGGTTATTTTTCACGCTTAGACAAAGGATTGATTTATACGCTTATAATTTATGATAATAACACCATTGATTCGGATGCGGATCAAACGAGGTCCAAAAAAAGGGGGTAATATTATGGCTGTATCAAGACGTGACTTCCTGAAGATTTCGGGAGGAACTCTTCTGGCAGGTTCTGTAGGTGCCGGGCCGGAGAAGAAAGAGGCCGAAGCTGCTGCGCCGCCTGAGCTGAGGACCAAGAACGCCAAGACCACAAACACCATATGTCCTTACTGTTCTGTGGGCTGCGGAATTCTTGTCCAGACAATCGACGGCAAGGTGGTGAACACCGAAGGCGACCCTGAACACCCGATCAACGAGGGGACCTTGTGTTCAAAGGGACAGTCTCTTTACCAGATCGTGAACAACGACCTTAGGTTGAAAAAGCCGAAATACCGCGCTGCCGGAGCAGCAGAGTGGAAAGAGGTCGAATGGGACTGGGCCCTCGATGAGATAGCAAAGAGGGTCAAAAATACCCGCGATAAGAGCTTCAAACTGACCTCTAAATCTAAGGTAAAGGAAAAAGGGCCTGACGGCAAGGATGTTGAAGTCGAGAAGGACTTTGTGGTCAATAGAACGGACGCCATCGCGCATGTCGGCAGCGCAGCGCTCGACAACGAAGAGTGTTATATCCTGCAGAAACTTCTCCGTTCATGGGGGCTCGTATATATAGAACATCAGGCCCGAATATGACACTCCGCAACTGTTGCGGCTCTGGGAGAGTCGTTCGGACGCGGTGCAATGACAAACCACTGGGTAGATGTAAAGAACGCCGATGTTATTCTTGTTATGGGCGCCAACCCCGCAGAAAACCATCCTATTTCGATGAAGTGGATAATGAGGGCAAGGGAAAAAGGCGCCAAGCTTATCGTTGTAGACCCACGTTTTACAAGGACAGCGACAAGGGCGGATATCTATGCGCCTCTTCGTTCGGGAACGGACATAGCATTTTTGGGAGGAATGATAAAGTACATTCTGGACAACAACCTTTATTTCAAGGAATATGTCGCCCATTACACTAACGCGTCGTTTCTCGTAAATCCTGATTTTAAAGGCCCCGGAGAACTTAACGGGCTCTTTTCGGGTTATGATGAAAAGACGAGGAAATACGACAAAAAGACATGGTCGATACAGATGGACGAAAAGGGTCTCCCCAAAAAAGACCCCGCTCTGAAGGACCCTAACTGCGTATTTCAGCTGCTTAAAAAACATTATTCACGGTACACGCTCGACAAGGTTTCGTCCATAACAGGGACGCCTAAAGAAAAGCTGGTCGAGGTTTACAAAACCTACGCTTCGACGGGAAAGCCCAACAGAGTAGGCACTGAGCTTTATGCCATGGGTTGGACGCAGCACACTGTGGGTACCCAGAACATCAGGACTATGGCGATTATTCAGCTCCTGCTGGGCAATATAGGCATGGCCGGAGGCGGGGTCAATGCGATGAGGGGCGAGTCGAATGTCCAAGGCTCGACGGACTACGGGCTTTTATTTCATATTCTGCCCGGCTATCTCCCTGTTCCATCGGCATCCGTAGCAGACCTCAAGACCTATATCGAGAAGTTCACGCCGAAGACCAAAGACCCCAAAAGCGTAAACTGGTGGGGCAATAGGGGCAAGTATATTACGAGTTATCTGAAGGCCATATACGGGAACCACGCGACAAAGGAAAACGGTTTCGCATACGAGTACCTTCCGAAGCTGGACGAGGGCATGAACGCCTCTTGGCTGAGTCTGTTCGATCAGATGTACAAAGGCAAATTCGAAGGCTTTTTCGCGTGGGGACAGAACCCGGCATGTTCGGGGTCCAATGCAGGCAAGGTCAGGAAGGCGATGGCCAATGTTAAATGGATGGTCAATGTGAACCTCTTTGACAATGAGACCGCATCTTTCTGGAAAGGCCCCGGCATAAATCCTAAAGAAATCCAGACCGAAGTTTTTATGCTTCCTTGCGCTTCGTCCGTGGAAAAAGAAGGCAGCATTTCCAACTCCAGCCGGCTCGCGCAGTGGCGTTACAAAGCGATAGGGCCGGTGGGGCAGTCAAAGACCGATTCGGATATCATGAACGAACTGTATTTCAGGGTCAAGAAACTCTATCAGAAACAGGGAGGCAAATTCCCCGAACCGATACTTAAACTGACATGGAATTACGGCGACAAGGACGCGTCCGGCAAGGTCAAGGAAGTTGATACGCACAAGGTTGCGAAGGAGATCAACGGTTATTATCTCGAAGAGCTTGTGGACAAAAAAGCGACCCCGCCCAAGGTGCTCGGAAAGAAGGGAGGCCTCTGCACAAATTTTGTCACTCTTCAGGCTGACGGCACGACCTCGTGCGGAAACTGGCTGTACAGCGGAAGTTATACCATGAAGGACGACAAGGTTGTGAACATGATGGCGAGGAGGGGCAAGAAAGACATCGGCGGGCTCGGCATGTATCCTGAATGGGCATGGTGCTGGCCGCTTAACAGGAGGATAATATATAACAGGGCCTCGGTCGATTTGGACGGAAAGCCGTGGGACCCGAAGCGCGCGGTCATAAAATGGAACCCGAACAAGCTGGACCCGAAAACAAAGAAGACCGCTCCCGGATGGGACGGCGATGTGCCTGACGGTCCCGCGCCACCATATTCAAACGAAAAAGCCGGCAAATATCCGTTTATTATGAGGGCGGACGGTATGGGCGCTCTATTCGGCCCCGGATTGGCGGACGGCCCGTTCCCGGAACATTACGAGGCGCTCGAATGTCCGTTGCAGGCGAACCTGCTTTCCAAGCAGAGGATCAACCCTGCCATAAAACTTTTCTTCGACCAGAAGGGCGGACTTAAAGAGGATGTGTTCCTTTCGTGCGATATGCGTTTTCCGTATGTCGCCACAACCTACCGTGTATCCGAACACTGGCAGACCGGCGTGCTTACAAGACATCTGCCGTGGCAGGCCGAACTTCAGCCGCAGCAGTTTGTCGAAATGAGCGAGGAACTTGCAAAAGAAAAGGCCATAAGGAACGGAGACAAGGTCACTGTGAAATCGGCAAGGGGCGAGGTTTGGGCCATAGCGATGGTCACCAACAGATTCAAGCCCTTTAAGATCGCCAACTCGACGGTGCATCAGGTCGGACTTCCTTATCATTTCGGGTGGCAGTTCCCTGAGGACGGCAGCGGGGGCGACAGCGCAAACCTGCTTACTCCGACTATCGGAGATGCAAATACAATGATTCCAGAGACAAAGGCCTTTATGGTCAATGTCGAGAAGGCATAGGGGGTGACGACATGGCAAGAAAGGCTTTATTGATATCTCCGGAACTCTGCATAGGATGCAGGGGCTGTCAGACCGCCTGCAAGGGATGGAACCAGCTTCCTGCCGAGAAGACAAAGAACACAGGCAGTTCTGAAAACCCGCCTGATCTTACGCCTATAGTGTATAACAAGATCCGTTATGTCGAGGTGCCGTCCGAAAAAGATCCTGTGCGCTGGCTTTTTGTAAGTCAGAGGTGCATGCATTGCGACGATGCGGGATGCATGAAGATATGTCCTGCTCCGGGCGCTCTGTACAAGACCAAAGAGGGCGCTGTGGCGTACAACAAAGAAAAGTGCATCGGCTGCAAATTATGCGTTGCCGGCTGCCCTTTCAATGTGCCGCGCTATGACGCAAAGGACAAGATTTCCAAATGCAATCTCTGTGAAGACAGGATTACTGCCGGGCTTGAACCTGCCTGTGCCAAGACCTGTCCTACCGGAGCGATAAAGTACGGAGAACGCGACTCTCTGCTCGGAGGGGCAAAAAAGGCCGGCTTTGCGAAGGTGTACGGCGATACCGACTTGGGAGGACTAGGTTCTATTTACGCGTTCAAAGATTCTCCGAAACTTTACGGCATGGAAGAAAAGCCCCAGATACCCGAATCTATCGTATTCTGGCATAAGGTGCTTAAGCCGCTTGCATACTGGGGAGTTGGCGGGGCGGTTGCAGCGTCCCTGATACATTACGTCGTTATCGGTCCCCACAAAGATGATGAGGAGGTGAAGAAAGATGGCTAATATGATAAGAAAAGCCAATGCTTTTGAGATATTCAACCACTGGGTGCTTGCGATAAGCTGCTTTATCTTGGCTTTGACCGGTTATGCGTTTCTTTTTCACCTTGAGCAGATGAACGCAATTTTCGGGAGCTTTGCCCAGATGAAGGTGGTCCACAACTATGCCGGTATCGCTTTCGCGGGCTCCTTGGCCATTACGATATTCTTTTATCTGCCGGAGTCGCTGCATATTACCGGAGACGACTTCAAATGGCTGGCAATGGCAGGAGGCTATCTTTCAAAGCATCCGCATACGCCGCCTATGGGCAAGCTGAACACGGGACAGAAGCTGTTTTATATTTTACTCCTGATTTTCGGGATAGCCATATCCGTTTCCGGTTTTGTTATATGGCTTATGCCGGGAGTGAAAAAATACATACTGCTTTCTCATCTCGCCCATAACATCGCCTTTGATTTTATAGTCATCGCGGTCCCTGCGCACATGTATCTCGCCACGCTCGCCAATCCGGGCACTCTCCGCATTATGCTGAGCGGGACCGTGCCTGTGGAATGGGCGCGCAAGAGGCATGAGAAGTGGGTCAGAGAGATGGGCTACTAAACCTTTTTGTTTTTGATGAAGAGCCCCCTGCCTGCAGGCAGGGGGCTCTTTTGATTAAAACCAAAGTCAGGAGCTAAAACATGAAGAAAATCTTTATAGTTCTCTTCCTTGTATTTTTGAGCGCAGGCGTTTTTGCGGAAAGCGAAAAGCGATATACGATTTCGATAGACAACTCGCCGTCATACGGCAGTAAAAACGCGCCTGTGACTATTATCGAATTCATAGATTACCAGTGACCTCACTGCGTGGGGGCCGGTCCGGCCGTACACAAAATAATGAAAGACTTCGAGGGTAAGGTCAAACTTGTGGTCAAGCACTATCCGTACCAATACCGTGACTTTTCTCATATTGCGGCAGAAGCGGCCATGGCTGCCAATGATCAGGGCAAGTTCTGGGAAATGCACAGCCTAATGCTCAAGAAATCGCCGCAGCTCGAAAAGAAGAGTCTTATAAAATACGCCCAAGACCTAGGCCTCGATGTAAAGAAGTTCACCGATTCTATCGAGACCAAGAAATATTCGGGCATAATAGAACGCGATAAAAAACTGGCCAAGAGCATGGACCTCTACAATACTCCCACTTTCTTCATCAACGGCAGAATGGTTGTCGGCAACAGGTCTTATGAATATCTGCGCAGGATAGTGGAAGAGGAGCTAAAGAATGCAAAGAAGTAGCGCGCCGCTAATAGCGCCTGAAACCCGGCCTTATTTTTGCGTTGTTTTTTTTGTTGCGTGCATTTCCTTTATTTTGATTTCCGGAGTCGTTTTTGCCGGGACACTTGAGCCTATTAAGCCCTCGCCTGCTCCTATCGATAATCCTCAGACGGATGAAAAAATAGAGCTCGGCAAGAAACTTTTTTTCGACCGGAGGCTCTCGGGCGACGGCACTATGAGCTGTGCCACATGTCATATTCCCGAACAGGCCTTTGCCGACGGACAGGACATTTCGATGAGCTATCCGACAACAAAGAACTGGAGGAACTCGCCGACGCTCATAAACAGCGGGTACCGGAAGTTTCTTTTTTACGACGGAAGGGCACAGAGCCTTGAAGAGCAGGCTTTATTTCCGGTAATGTCCGCTTTCGAGATGAACAGGAATCTCGATTTTGTTGAAGAGGTGATTCGGGGTGTTCCTGAGTATGTTGCGGATTTTAAAAAAGTGTTTAATGCGGAACCTGACAGGAAAAAGATGGCGATGGCGCTTGCTTCGTTTCAACGAAGCCTTGTTTCTAAGAATGCGCCGCTTGACAGGTATCTGAAAGGGGACAAGAGAGCGTTGTCAAAGGATGCCATAAAAGGCCTTATAATTTTTACAGGAAAGGCCAAATGTGCAGACTGTCATTACGGAGCGACCCTGTCTGACGATAAGTTTTACGCGCTTAATCTGCCCGAAAACACGGATTTTAAAGACGATGCAGGGATTGCGGCCACGCGCAGGTTTGTGGCCAAGATCAGCGGTTTCAAAGAGTACAGAGACCTTAACGAAGACCCCGGCAGGTATCTTGTCACAAAAAACAAAAAAGACTGGAAGGCATTCAGAACTTCGTCTCTGCGCGAAGTTTCAAAAACAGCCCCGTACATGCACAATGGAATTTTCAAGACGCTTGATGAGGTCATAGATTTTTTTGACCGAGGCGGAGGCGAGGGGAATAAATCTTTGAAACCTCTCGATTTGAGTTCTGAAGAAAAGCAGTATTTAAAGATATTTCTTGTCGAAGCACTTACAGGCGAGGATATCGTCATAAAGCTGCCGCAAATACCATAGACGCAAAGACTCCGCCGGCCATCTGAGACGTATCTCAATGAAATAGCAGCTGTAATCCAACATGATATGAAGCAAACCAAAGTTTTTGTCGAAAAATATAGACCGCGTTGAAGGTCTTTTAGTCGGAAGCCTGTTTTTTGTTGCTGTCTGCGACGGTTTTTTTGTTTTTCCGTCGACTTTTTTTGCCGAAGCAATATTTATCGCAGCCCTTTTCAGCAAGGCAAAATTTCTGCTCTTTGAAAGTATTGGATAAAAACTAAAAATGGCATATGGTATTTGTCTTGCTCTTATAACGGTGAACTTACGTTCTTAGCCGATACCGCTTATAGGAGGTGTCTTATGACTTTCAGTTGGATATCGAGTATAAGATGCGAAATCAAGTACGGAAAAGCATTTTTGTATCAGAATAACAGTGAAGAGAAAGAAAAATGCAATGGGGATTGTTCGAATTGCGATGCTTTTTTAGGGGTCGATATAAGCCAAATCGGGAGCCCGTATCTTGACGGCTCTTGCTCGAAGGTAAACGAGAAATATATACATTGAACTTGCGAACAATTTTTTGGTTTCAGACCATGGAAGCGTCCAAGCCGTTTTAAAACAGGCGCTTTTGCGGATGACGCTTGCCTTGCCAAAGAGTGCTTTTGTCTGATATAAAATCATGTGCTGAATATCGTTAGAAAACTCGGGGCATGGGCTTTGTCAACGCTCAGAAAAATGGGAGACATGCTCATCTTTCTTACAAATGCCGTTTATTTCGCCTTTGTTCCGCCGTTTAAGTTCAGGCTGCTGCTCAAGCAGATAAGGTTTTTCGGGAACAAATCCATGGTAGTAATATTGCTCACCGGTTCTTTTGCAGGAATGGTGCTTGCGCTCCAGCTTTACTACACTTTGCGGAAATTCGGTTCTGACGCGCTCCTCGGTCCTGCGATAGCCTTGAGCCTTATAAGGGAACTCGGGCCGGTGCTTGCAGCGTTGATGGTCACAGGCAGGGCGGGTTCGGCATTGACCGCAGAGATAGGCATTATGCGCATTTCGGAACAGATAGACGCGCTTAGTTCTATGGCGTTGAATCCCTTCAGATATCTGATAGTCCCGAATCTGGCAGCCGCTGTGATAGTCTTTCCGCTGCTTACCGCCATATTCGATGTAATCGGCATATTCGGGGGGTATGTTGTTGCGGTTGACCTGCTCGGTATGAGCGGGGGGACTTATTTTTCGCAGATGGAAGTTTTTGTTGACATGAAAGATATCAGGATGGGACTGTATAAATCCTTGAGCTTCGGCCTGATAGTGGCTTGGATATGCTGCTATAAAGGGTTTAACACAGGTTACGGTGCGGAAGGCGTAAGCAAGTCCACGACCGAGGCGGTTGTCACTTCTTCGGTCTTGATTCTGATATGGGATTACTTTATGGGGTCTATTCTTTTGTGATGACGGCATGATAGAGATAACTGACTTAATAAAAACATTCGACGGCAACAGGGTTCTTAACGGTGTAAATCTCACCATATCCGACAATGTGTTAATGGCCATTATAGGCAAGAGCGGCGGCGGCAAGAGCGTGTTGCTCAAGCATCTTATAGGCCTGTTAAAGCCCGACAGCGGAAAAATATTGGTTGACGGAACTGACATAACAACGCTCGGTCAGCGTGATATGGACAAAGTGAGGGAGCATCTTGGAGTTCTGTTTCAGGGCGGGGCACTTTTCGATTCGATAAATGTTTACGACAATGTGGCGTTTCCCCTGCGTGAAAAGACCAAACTTAGTGAAGCAGAAATTAATGACAGGGTTGTGCAGGCTTTGAACGATGTCGGACTGAAAGGTGTTGAGATGAAGTTCCCTGCAGAAGTGAGCGGCGGTATGAGAAAGAGGGTGGCGTTAGCCCGGACATTGATTACCGAACCTAGGATTGTTTTTTTTGACGAACCTACCACAGGTCTCGATCCGATAATCCTAAGCTCTATACACAGGCTGATAATGACCACCCACAAAAAACATGGGTTTACCGGCGTGATCATAAGCCATGAAATACCTGAGATATTCGATGTAGCGGACAGGATAGCTATGCTTCACGAAGGAGTTATAGTTGAAACCGGAACGCCTGACGAGATCAGAAATTCATCCAATCCGATTGTGGCCCAGTTTATCAGCGGCGGGCTTGAAGGCCCTATCGCTGCCGTATAGTGTTCTGAACACTATTTGAGTCAAATGTAATTTCCAACCAACAGTTTCAGTCGCGGATAACTCCTGCTTTATTTAGTACGTGTACCACTGGAAATCAGTAATGTTAATGATTCTCATGTTTCTCGACTCCGCCTGCTACTGTTGACTGTTGGCTTGAAGCTGGTTTTATCAATGTCGAAAAATAATTGTTACCTGTGTGCTGTCTTCCGGAGCGATAGAGATTTTTAAAGATAGACCATTCTTTTTTGAACGCGATAAAGACTTCAACTGGAATTCTATCTTAATCGTTATGTGCAGTTTTTATGCTATAATTGTGCATATATATTGAACAGAAAGGAGAATGCTATGCGTGCAACGGTGACGATAGAAAAAGATGCTCTGGATACCTTGGTTAAAGAGACAAAAAGCAGAAGTAAAGCCTCTGCCGTAAGGATTGCGGTTGATGAATATCTTAGGAGAAAAAAGATTGAAAAGATACGCTCAATGAAAGGCAAACTTAATTTCGATATGACAGCGGATGAAATAAGACATCGTGAGAGATAGGATTCTTATTGACACATCTATCTGGATTGCCTATTTCAAGGCATCCAATCCTGCAATAGTCGAATTGGTGGAAAATATCATGACTGTTGCGGAGATTTGCGTGCCAAGGGTTGTTCTTGCTGAACTGACGCAAGGAGCCAGAACCGAACAGGAGGTTTTTGCTATAGGCGAGTTTGTTGGGGCGTTTACGATTCTTGACCAGAAAGATGAAACATGGGACAAGACAGGAAAGTTGTCGTTTCAGATGAAGAGAAAAGGTATTAGTATTTCTCTTGTAGACTGTTATATTGCGGTGATAGCTAATGAAAATCAATGCAAACTACTGACCCTTGATAAGCATTTCAAAGAGATAAAGCGGTTCATAAAAATTGAACTTTTTGAGTAGAACTCATCTCAAAAATACTAAAGAATGTTTATCGAATACCGATTTATGAAACATGGACCTAACAAACGAACAGTGGCTACGCGTCGAGCCACTAATACCAGCCTCACGACGCAAACCCAATGGTCGTGGGCGACCACCAAGAGACTCACGCGATATACTCAATGGCATACTATGGATATTACGAACCGGCGCTCCATGGAAAGACTTGCCGTCCCGGTATCCTCCGTACCAGACCTGCCATCGCCGTTTCCAGCAATGGAGCCAGTCGGGAGCTTTCAAGGAAATACTCTCCGCCCTTGCGGAAGACTTGCAGCGACGAGGAAAGATCAACTTAGCGGAAGCCTTTATAGACGGCTCCTTTTCAGGGGCCAAAAAGGGGGCTCCAAAGTCGGCAAAACCAAGAGGGGAAAAGGAAGCAAGATCATGGCGGTCACAGACGGCTCTGGTGTTCCTATCGCAGTGCATGTTACCAGCGCCTCGCCGCACGAAGTAACTCTTGTAGAGGAAACTCTTGATAATGCTTGGGTTGAACATCTTCCTGAAAAGCTTATCGGAGACAAGGCCTATGACAGTGACAGCCTTGATGAAAGGCTGTCTAAAGAACGAGCTGTAGAACTTATAGCCCCTAATCGTCATAACCGGCGTAAGGGCGGCGCTCAGGATGGAAGATCCCTCCGTAGATACAAAAGACGCTGGAAAGTGGAGCGTCTTTTTGCATGGCTTCAGAACTTCAGGCGTCTTGTGGTTCGTTACGAATATCATGCTTCAAATTTCCTTGCTATGGTACATCTTGGATGTATCATTATCCTCCTGAGGCATTTTTGAGATGGCTTCTAGTACGTGTACCACTGGAAATCAGTAATGTTACTGATTCTCATGTTTCTCCACTCCGCCTGCTAACACTTACTGGGAGCCAATCTCTGATTTTATGAATTTTGGAAGATAACTGGTATCTCATTCGGTTCTTCGAATAAGAAGAATTTTTTTAATGGGCGGCTTTTATTTTTTATGGGCGATAAATACTTTAAAAGGAAATCGATAAGGATTGGGCCAGTACCGGAAAAGGCCAATTTTGTTTTGCAGATGAATAAATGCGATGCGACCTCTTTAAACGTAGATATTATAAACAAATCTTTCTTTCTACAACACACTATTTTAACTCGACAGTGCAAAGTATTAGATTACGCCGCCATGCGTAACCCCGGTATTTTATCATGATCGGCATTATCGAGGATGATTTTCTTGAGTTCTGAGTCATGATCATCACTTAAGA
>SCQE01000060.1 GCA_004321915.1 Nitrospirota bacterium | reverse complement strand
CTCGTGCTTGACCTTGAGTTCGATATTCTTATCCGGCAATTGCTCAGACGAATCGCCCTGCTCGCCTATTTTCATGAAGGCCATGACACCTCTTCGATCGACTTTAAAGGGATCATCGAACGGGCGCAAACCGTTGCGGTTGCAGAGCGGCATCTGAAGTGGTACGATTGGGAAAGATATTCGAGCCGCAAGGACACGAGAATGAAGATGGGCGGTTTTACAGGAACAATATCGTTTGAGGGAGCGATAGATATCTTTATGCCCTTGATTAAAGCGGGCGAGGCGCTTCATGTCGGCAAGGGAACAACCTTCGGATTGGGGAAATATTGTATAAAACTAGGGACAGCGACCGGTTTTCTTAGGCGATAAGTAAATATGATGAAAAACCGGTCGCTGTCCCTGGTTTTACCTGGTTTTACATAGACACAAAAAATATATAAGAGGTTTAACGAGAAAAAGGAATAATGGAGTCGTGTTTTTTTAGCTTGGTCAGGCTCAAACAAATCCCGATTTTTTGAGAGCCGACATCAGAGATTGGTCGCCTCCGTCCGTCTTCAGGAACTTGGCCACATACTTGGCGAGGATATCAGGCTCGAGGTTTACGGTATCGCCTGTATTTTTGAAGCCGATGGTCGTCATCTTCGCGGTGTGCGGAATAATAACGATTGTGAAAGAGTCCTTCAGCACATCCACGACTGTCAGGCTGATGCCGTCAACGGCTACGGAGCCTTTATCGACGAGATATTTAAGTACGCCCTGCGGCGATTCTATCTCTATTTTTATTGCATTGCCGGTCTGGGACTTTGAGCGTATCTTGCCTACGCCGTCGATATGTCCGGTCACGAAATGACCGCCCATCTTGCTTGTAGGTTTCAGCGAGGCTTCAAGGTTCACCTTGTCGCCTGTTTTCAGTCCGCCCAAGTTTGTGCTTTTCAGTGTCTCGGACGAGGCGTCGAAAGACATAATTCTGTCTTTGATTGCGACTACCGTCAGGCAGATGCCGTTCGTGGCGATGCTGTCCCCTATGGCCGCGTCTTTATGCAATCCGCCGCATTTTACCGAAAGCCGCGCGCCGTCCGCACTCTGCTTGATGGAAGCCACTTCTCCGAGTTCTTCTATCAGTCCGGTAAACATGTCGTTAGTGTATCAGATTTCCTATTCTTCCGAAGCGCGGCATGGTTTTATCGCTGTCCCAAGACCAGTAAAGTATGAAGGCCTTGCCCCGTATCTCTTTGATGTCGACGTATCCCCAGAACCTGCTGTCATAGCTCTGGTCCCTGTTGTCGCCCATAACGAAAAATTTATTTTTGGGTACCAGATAAGGGCCGAAATTGTCGCGCGGGTCCGAGCCCCCGTCCCTGATCGATTTGTCGGTGTACTGGGCGTAAGGCTCTTTTAGAGGGTCGCTGTTCACATAAACTTTTTTGTCTCTCTGTTCGACTACATCCCCTTCCGTGGCGATGACCCTTTTGATAAAGTCCCTGCTCGGGTCTTCTGGGTATTTGAATACGATTATGTCCCCTCTTTTCGGAGAGGAAAATAAGAGGACGCGTTTGTCCGAGAACGGCAGAGGCGTGCCGTAAATGAATTTGTTTACCAATAAGTGGTCGCCTACGAGCAGCGTCGGTATCATCGAACCCGAAGGGATCTTGAACGCCTGAACGATGTAAGTCCTGATTATGAGCGCCAAGATCAGCGCGGTGCATATGGCTTTGACGTATTCCCAAACTTTGTTTTTATTCACGGCCCTATTCCTTTACTTTGAGCACAGACAGGAAGGCCTCCTGAGGTATCTCGACCTTTCCGATCTGTTTCATTCGTTTCTTGCCCTCTTTCTGTTTTTCGAGGAGCTTGCGTTTTCTCGTTATGTCGCCGCCGTAGCATTTCGCAAGAACGTTTTTACGGAGCGCTTTGACTGATTCCCGCGCTATTATTTTGCCGCCTATAGCGGCCTGTATCGCTATTTCATACATCTGGCGGGGGATGACCTGCCTGAGTTTTTCGACAATCTGCCTGCCGTTGTAGTAGGCCTTTTCTTTGTGTACTATCAGGGAGAGGGCGTCAACGGCCTCTCCGTTAAGCAGGATGTCGAGTTTTACCAGTTTGGACTCTTTGTAGCCGACGAATTCGTAATCCATAGATGCGTAACCTTTCGATACCGATTTGAGCGTATCATAAAAGTCCCAGAGTATTTCGTTCAAGGGCAGTTCATATACGACCATCAGCCTGTCTTTGCTGATATAGTTGAATTCCGTCTGGGTGCCGCGTTTTTCCTGACACAGGTCGAGTATCTGTCCGACGAATGTGTTCGGGACGAATATGCTTACCTTTACGAACGGCTCTTCGATGCTCGCGAAGCTGGTAGGCAGGCTGCTCGGGTTGTCGATAAATATCTGGGAGCCGTCGGTGTGAATGATTTTGTAGATGACGGTCGGGGCGGTCGTTATGAGGGAGAGCTCGAACTCTCTTTCGAGCCGCTCTTTTATTATCTCCATATGCAGCAGGCCCAGAAAACCGCATCTGAAGCCGAACCCGAGGGCAGAAGAGGTCTCGGGTTCATAGCTGAAGGAAGAGTCGTTGAGGCGCAATTTTTCGAGGGCGCTCTTTAACTCCACATACTCATGAGTTTCGACAGGATATAGTCCGCTGAAGACCATCGGCTTGATCTCTTTGTATCCGGGCAGCGGCGCGTCTGCCGGCCTTGAAGCCTCGGTAATGGTGTCGCCTATTTTTGTGTCGCCTATGGTCTTGATTGCGGCCGTAATATATCCTGCTTCTCCGGGCGAAAGCCGGTCTATGTCCTCCATCTTGGGGGTGAACACTCCGACCTTCGTGATCTCGTATTCCTTGCCGCTCGACATAAGCCTGATCTTCATTCCGGGTTTGATGGTGCCTTCGAATATCCTGACAAGCACGATCACGCCCTGATAGTTGTCGAACCAGGAATCGAAGATAAGGGCTTTAAGAGGATTGTCAGGGTTTCCGACCGGCGGCGGTATTGTTTTTACTATCGCTTCGAGAATTTCTTTTGTGCCGATGCCTTCTTTTGCGCTCGCGAGTATCGCTTCGGAGCAGTCTATGCCTACGGCTTCTTCTATCTGTGCTTTGACCTTTTCTGGCTCTGCGCCCGGCAGGTCTATCTTGTTTATCACGGGTATTATCTCGTGGTTGTGGTCCACTGCAAGGTATGTATTTGCAAGGGTCTGGGCCTCGACGCCCTGCGTGGCGTCAACCACCAGCAGGCTGCCTTCGCACGAGGCCAAGCTGCGCGAGACTTCATACGAGAAGTCCACATGTCCCGGAGTGTCTATAAGGTTCAGTATATAATCCTGTCCGTTGTCCGCCGTGTATTTCAGCCTTACCGCGTGGGCTTTTATGGTTATGCCGCGCTCTCTTTCGAGGTCCATAGAGTCCAAGACCTGCGCGGTCATTTCCCTCGAACTTAGCGCTCCGGTGTATTCGAGGAGCCTGTCTGCGAGCGTGGATTTGCCGTGGTCGATGTGCGCGATTATAGAGAAATTGCGGATGTTCATGCGTCAGTTAGAGGCCCGATATTGCTCGGCCTGTTCGAAGACAAGCCCTGCCGCGCCTATCATACCCGCGTCGTCTGCGAGTTCGGACGGAACTATCGAAACTTTGTTGTAGAGTTCTTTTAGGGCGCGTTTGGCAGCTTCATTTATGGCCGCTTCTATGTATATGTTCCATGCGCCGAGAAGTCCTCCGGTCAGTATGATCGCTTCGGGGCTCATTATATTTATTATGCTTGCTATGCCTGTGCCTAAATGCTTTCCGGCCTCTCTTACCACGGCCCTTGCCATAGAATCTCCGTCGATCGCGGCCTTATAAATGTCTTCGGCGGTGATTTTGTAGAAATTTCCTTTGTAGGAACTTTTGAGTATGCTTTCGGTCCCTTTTTCGATTTCCAGAATGGCGTTGCCGACTATAGCGGTGGCCGAAGCGTATGTTTCCAGACAGCCTATATTACCGCATGCGCAGGGGCGCCCGTTGGAGTTGATGCTTATATGGCCTATCTCCGCTGCGACCGGCAGGAGTTTGCCGCTTGTTATTATTCCGCCGCCTATGCCGGTGCCGAGCGTCAACATCACGAAGTTTTCGAATTTTTTGCCTGTGCCTTTCCACTTTTCGCCGAAGGCGGCCGCGTTGGCGTCATTTTCGACGACTACGAGGGCATTGTATTTTTGCGCCGTCTCCTGCTTAAGGTTTATGCCGTTAAGGGACGAGATGTTAGGCGATTGAAGCACGGTGCCGCTTTTGCTGTCGATCAGCCCGGCCACGGCAATGCCGATCCCGGACAAATCTGCTTCATGTCCGGCGACAAGACCGTCTATCAGCTTATATAGCGTTTGAAGCGGTTCTTTTGTGTTGGGCTCTTTAAGCTTTTGGACTATCTCGCCGGAAGATGTGACGAGAGAGGCCCTGATGTTCGTACCGCCTATGTCTGCGACTATCGCTTGCTTCAAGGTCTTAGTTTTCTCCTATACAAGTTTTTGAATTATGACCGGAAAAGGCTTTGAAAAATGACAACGTTTATTATAGCAGACAGGCCGGATTTAGAGATAGTTTTAAAAACTCAGGTACCAAGAGGCTATGGCCTCGCCGAAAAAAAGCGATATCAGTGCGCCTATGGCCAGAAACGGACCGAAGGGGATTGCGGTCTTTCTGTCCTTGCCTTTGAAAGCCATGAGGCCTATGCCGATAATCGATCCCGCTATGCTTCCCGCAAGTGTCGTAAGCAGGACGGCCTTCCAACCCATGAACGCGCCCACCATTCCCATCAGTTTCAGATCGCCCCCGCCCATGGCCTCGGCTTTTGCCATCCAGCTTCCGATAACGGCGATAAGCAGAAAAGAGCCGTATCCCGATACGAGCCCGATTATCGAGTTGGTAAAACCGACTGTCGTATGATTTGCAAAAGGGTCGGGCAGGATGAACGATGCGGCCGCGCCGACTATCATTCCGGGCAGTGTAATGGCATCCGGGATTATCTGAAAATCGAAGTCGATAAGGGTTATCACCAGCATGGCCGAAACAAAGGCAAAGAGCGCAGGGAGGTGCCAGCCCATGTCGAACTGCCTGAAAACGGCCCAATAAAGGAACCCGTTCAGCGCCTCGATTATCGGATAGCGCGGTGATATTTTCTCACTGCAGTTCCTGCAGCGTCCGCGAAGCCACAGATAGCTTATTACTGGTATGTTGTCCCACGGTTTGATGGCCAGACTGCAGCACGGGCAGGCAGAGGGCGGGGTTACGATGGATTTTTCCCGGGGGATGCGGTATATGCAGACATTGAGAAAAGAGCCTATCACCAACCCGAGAATAATTACCGACGGGTCTAGGATGGTCATGAAATTATTTTGCTTATAGCGGAAGCCTTTTCGAGGCTCTCTTTTATTTCCGGCTCAAGTTTCTCGATCTCTTTTATCGCTGCGATTATTTCACTGCGCGCATATATGTTCCTGTTCTGTCCCCGGTGCTCGTAAACTTCTTCGCCGATTGATTTAAGGAGGTCGTCTTTTTGCTTTTTCATCTCTTCCGATTTGTACAAGAGCTTGAATACCTCCAGCTCTATCCTCACCCTTTCGGACAACAACGAAGAGAACCATTTAAGTTTTTCGACCCCTTGTTCGAGGTCTTTTTTTACTTGTGAGAACATCGGGGCCCCTTTCGTCTCCAGCAGGTTTTAGACACTATAACCCAAAAGACGCGGCTGCGGCAACAGAAGCAGGGCGGGATGTGAAATTTTTGCTTGTTTTTGGGATGTATAATTGCTATCCTGAGTTTTGATATACTATAAATGAGAGGGAAAAGAATGCCGACAATCAGTATATTCTATGGGATAATTATCAGAATGTTTTTTGACGAACACGCTCCGCCACACTTTCACGCAGAATACGGTGAGTTTAAAGCATCCTTTAATATTTTGACGCTGGAAATTGTAGAAGGTCGTCTCCCACGTCGTGCGCAGGAATTGGTACTTGATTGGGGAGAGCTCCACCAAAACGAATTGCGTGAAGATTGGGAACTTTGTCGCCAACACCAAGAGCCGAAAAAGATAGAACCGTTGAAATAACAGGAGGAGAAAATGCACTGGGATGTTGTTTCAGCCAGAATCATTGATCATCTTGAGTTCGCAGTAACTTTTGCCGATGGCCTTACAGGTAATGTCCGTATGCTGCCATCACATCTTTTCGGTGTCTTTGAGAAACTAAAGGATCCTGCCGTATTTAATCAACTACAGGTGACCGATGGCTTTGTTTCATGGCCGGGGGAGATTGACCTTGCACCCGATGCGATGTACCAAGCAATCAAACAGCATGGAGAGTTGATATTACAATAGAGTCACCCGAAGTTTGAAAATTACCAATTGTTGCCTAAAGGGATGTCTTCCCGAATGAGTGCAAGCCAGCCAAACAAGCCTCCCCAAGAAATAAAAATCACAACTCCTCTCTTTGAGGCCGCACTAAAGTGTCCCACTAAATGCTATCTCCGATCACTGGGAGATAGAGGCACAGGGAACGCTTACGCCGACTGGTTCCGTATAAAGACCGAGTCTTACCGCAGCAATGGCATCAAAGGATTGATTAGAGTTTTTGCAAATACTAAGCGCAAACGAGTGAAGGGTTCCCGATAGAAATTATTCTCAATAACTCTGGCTGAAGATTCGCCTTGAAGGTAAAAAAATGGGACAGTTTTATTTGTCCGCTCTGAAATTGCCCGTGTTGTCCGATAATGGTACTATAATTTCAGTTTATTGTGGTATAATTCCATCTTATGAAGATTGCGGTCACAGGAAAAGGCGGCGTCGGTAAAACCACGCTCTCTGCAGTGTTGAGCTACCTTTTTGCGTCTGAGGGCAGGAAGGTCATAGCGGTCGACGCCGACCCGGATGAGAACCTCGCGCAGGCGCTCGGCGTGCCTGCGGAGGAAAGGGAGAAGCTCAAGCCTATTGCGGAGATGTCCGCCTTGATAGAGGAGCGGACAGGCGCAAAGCCCGGCTCTATGGGCGGCGTTTTCAGGCTTAACCCCCGCGTTGACGACCTGCCGGAAGGCTTCGGCTACAAGGTGAACGGCATAACGCTTTTGATAATGGGCAAGCCTAAGGGCGCTTCAACGGGCTGCTACTGCCCCGAGAATGTTTTTCTAAAAAGACTTTTAAAGCATCTGGTCGCGGAGCGCGACGATGTCATAGTGGTTGATATGGAGGCGGGCATAGAGCACCTTACGAGAGGGACTGCCGAGTCGGTTGACGCCTTTATCGTGGTGGTCGAGCCGGGACAGCGCAGCATCCAGACCGCAGGCGTGGTCAAGGAGATGGCAAAAGGCCTCGGTGTGAAACATGTGTTTGTGGTTGCGAACAAGGTGCGCAGCGAAGGCGATATTTCCTTCATCAAGGGATTGATAAAAGACATAGACATACTGGGGTCGCTGAGTTTTAATCAGGAAGTGGTGGACGCGGATATGCGTGGAGTCGAGCCTTTTCAGCAGGGGGCTTCTATAATGCAGGAAGTTTCTGCAATAAAGAAGAAGCTGGAAGAAAGCCTTAAATAAATCCGGATTCCGGAGGTCCGGATAAGTCTCTTTCGTTCAGGAGCTTTGTTTTGACACTGTCCGACAAAAAATCAATAAGACAAAGGGCCTTTGCCCTTAGGGACGCCATTTCTCCTGAAGTGCGGTCGCTCAAGGGCGAGAGGATAAAAAATGCGCTTATAGCGCTCGACGCATTCGATAAAGCGTCCTCCGTAATGTTGTTCGCGTCCTTCAGAAGCGAAGTCGATACCTTTAAAATAATCTCGCACTGCCTTTCGAAGGAAAAGCGGACGGTCCTTCCAAAGTCTGACGCCGATAATTGCAGGCTGCTGCTTTATGAGATAAAAAGCATGGATGAACTTGTAAAGGGATATTTCGGGATACCCGAGCCGGAGGTTTCAGCAGATAGGCTTATATTGATAGAGGATATCGAATTTATATTAGTGCCGGGTGTTGCGTTTGATTCGAAATGCAACCGTGTGGGATATGGAAAGGGATTTTATGATAGACTACTCAGTCGGAGAACTGCCCCTGCTTTTGCGTTGGCTTACGAGGAGCAGATTTTCGATTCGGTGCCGACGGATAAATACGATGTCATGCTCGACGGGATAATAACGGACGAAAGAGTAATTCGCTGCAATGGATAAGAAAAAGATAGAAGATGGCGTAAGGCTTATTCTTGAAGGCATAGGCGAGGACACCGCAAGGCCCGGTGTTAAGGACACGCCCAAGCGCGTGGCCCAGATGTTTTCGGAGATATTCGCCGGTCTTAAAAGTCCTGAAGAAGACCTTTTAAAGCCTATCGAGGGTGAGAGCCACGATGAAATGGTGCTTTTGAAGGACATACCTTTTTATTCGGTCTGCGAGCACCACCTCCTTCCATTCATAGGCAAGGCGCACATAGCATACATACCTGACGGGAAAATTGTGGGTCTGAGCGAATTCCCGAAGGCATTGGAATATCTTGCGGGAAGGCCGCAAGTTCAGGAGCGGCTTACGGCCCAGCTTGCGGACATGATCATGAGCAATCTGAAACCCAAAGGCTGCATGGTCGTTATAGACGCTGAACACCTCTGCATGAGCATGCGCGGGATAAAAAAGCCGGGTTCAAGGACGGTCACTTCGGCGGTCCGCGGCCTGTTCCGGAGCAAGCAGAAGACGAGAGAAGAGACCCTCGAACTTATAAGAAGACATTGATGGATTTTTCCATGCGCTTATTCACACATTAAACATAATATACAGGAGGAGCAATGGCAGCGAAAATCATCAGCGGCACGGAGATAGCCGCACAGATCAGAGAGGAACTGAAAAAAGAAGTTACCGAGATGAAGGAAAAGAACGGCGTCGTGCCGGGGTTGGTGACCATTCTGGTAGGCAAGAATCCCGCATCCGTCAGTTACGTCACCGGCAAACAGAAGACGGCCCACGAGTTGGGCTTCAATTCGATTCAGGACGATCAGGCGGCTGATATTTCCGAGGCAGACCTTCTCACGCTCATCGAGAAATACAATAAAGACCCGAAGATACACGGCATACTTGTGCAGCTTCCGCTTCCGAAGCATATAGACGAGAAGAAAGTGCTGAATGCGATAGACCCGGACAAGGATGTCGACGGTTTTCACCCTGTGAATGTCGGCCGCTTGATGATAGGCGGGAACGAGGCCAAGTTTCTGCCCTGCACACCTGCGGGCATTCAGGAATTGATAGTGCGCGCCGGTTTTGAGACCTCGGGCGCAGAAGTGGTTGTGGTAGGCCGCTCGAACATAGTAGGCAAGCCTATTGCCAACATTATGCTGCAAAAGGGCAAAGGCGCGAATTCAACGGTCACGATCATTCACACAGGCACAAAAAATATGGAGGCCCACTGCAAGCGCGCCGATATTCTTATAGTTGCGGCTGGTGTGCCGGGGCTTGTAAAGCCTGAATGGATAAAGCCGGGCGCCTGCGTGATAGATGTCGGCGTCAACCGTGTCGGAGAGAAACTGAGCGAAAAGACCGGCAAGATGGTGCCGATACTAAAGGGCGACGTTGATTTTGACGCGGCAAAGGAAATCGCCGGGGCGATAACCCCGGTGCCGGGCGGCGTAGGGCCCATGACTATCACGATGCTCATGAAGAATACCGTCAAATCCGCAAAGATCCACGCCGGGATATAAGTGAGATTCCGGTCGTCGAACGATTTTAACGATACAGGAGACAAAGATGAAAGCAGCTGAAATTCAAAGCACCAAAGGTTTTACAGCCGAAAGCTCGGAGCTTAAAGAATCGAGGCCTTATCCGCCCTGCCGGGCGGCATGTCCTGTGCATACCGATGTTCAGGCATATGTGGCGGATGTTGCGGAAGGCAGGTATACGGATGCGTTCGAGGTGATCCGTTCCGTAAACCCGATAGCCTCTGCCTGTTCGCTTATCTGTCACCATCCCTGCGAGCAACAGTGCAGGCGCTGCGGTGTGGACGAGCCCCTCGGCGTCAGACATTTGAAGCGTTTTGCGCTCGAGCAGGCGACGGATTACCGCCGCTCCAAACGACACGCTGTAGCGCAGACAAAAGGCAAGAGCGTAGCTATTATAGGTTCGGGCCCTGCGGGGCTTACGGCTGCGAACGACCTTGCGGATTTGGGTTATAAGGTCACTATATTCGAAAAGAACCCCACACTGGGCGGCATGCTCTCCGCCGCGATACCGGCGTACAGGCTGCCCCGCGTTACCCTGCAGGAGGACATTGACGATGTGCTCTCCAAAGGCGTAGAGGCAAAGACCAACTGCGAGATAGGCAAGGACGTTACGCTTGCCGAGCTTTCCTCCAAATATAATGCGGTATTGATAGCCACGGGGCTTTCCTTGAGCAGGTCGCTCAACATTCCGGGAGTGGACTCTCCGGGCGTTTTGCTTGCCTTGCCGTTTTTGAGCGATGCGGCTTACGAAAGGAAGGTCGATCTCGGCAAAAAGACTTTAGTCATCGGCGGCGGCAATGTCGCGATCGATGTAGCTCGGACCGCAAAACGCCTTGGCGCTGAGAATGTCGAGATGGTCTGCCTCGAGAGCGAAGAGGAGATGCCTGCCTGGAGTTGGGAAGTTGACGAGGCGGTCGAGGAAGGCATAAAGATACATTACAGATGGGGCCCCAAGGCGGTCAAGGCAAGCAATGGCAAGGCAGAGGGGCTTGAGGTTGTAAAAGTCACCTCGGTGTTCGATGAGTCCGGCAGGTTCAGCCCCAAGTTCGACCAGAACGAGACCATGCTCATAGAGGCCGACACTATAATAATCGCGATCGGACAGATGTCCGATTTTTCATTCCTCAAAGACAGCGCGGTAAAGGTCGATGAGCGCGGCCGCCTTGTCTGGAGTCAGGCCACCCAGATGTCGAGCGCTCCGGGCGTGTTCGTATCCGGAGAGGTCGTTACCGGCCCGGGTTCTGCGATAGCGGCGGCTTCGACCGGACACAGGGTTGCGACGGCCATAGATCTTTATCTCAGCGGTAAGAACATAGAAGCGGCTCTTGTTTCCGACCGGAAGGACAAGATCAATGAGATGCCCAAAGACATAATCCAGAAGCTTGCAGTCCAGCCGCGCGGCAAGGTGGCGCATATCGAGCCGGACGCGCGCTGCACAAGTTTCATCCAGTTCGAGGCGGGTTATGACGAATATACTGCTTTGCGGGAGGCCCGGCGCTGCAGGAGCTGCGGCGCCGGAGCGGTCGTAAATCAGGACAAATGCGTTGCCTGTCTCACCTGCCTGAGGGTATGTCCTTACGATGCGCCGATTGTAACGAACAAGGCCGAGATATCCCCTGACAGGTGTCAGGCGTGCGGTTTGTGCGTCCCGGCTTGTCCCTGTCAGGCAATAACAATGGTCGGTTATGACGTTAATGCTATCAGGAACAGCATGCCTTCGATAATCGGCGACAAAGGCGCAGAACCGGTCATAGTTGCGTTTATGTGTTCGCATTATGCTGCGGAGAAAGGCGCGTCGCTGTCCTCGAATGTGAGGAAGGTCAGGGTCCATTGCACAAGCCGCGTTGATGTGCATGATATGCTGAGCGCTTTTGAATACGGCGCCGACGGGGCCTTTATCGTGTTCTGCGGATCTGACGATTGCAGGTACAGGGAAGTTTATCCGCGGGTGAAGATGCGGACCGAATTGGCAAAAAAGATGCTCGGCGCGACCGGCATGGATCCGGACAGGCTTGCCTATTTCAGGACCGGGGGAGAAGCCGGAAGCGACTGGGTCAAGGCGATAGAGGATATGGCCGCCAAGCTCAAGGAAATGGGAAAATAGTTTTCTGCAAATAAAGACAACACTTTTATAGAGGAGTGACAAAAGATGATCGTCGGCCAACAGAAAAAATTCGATGAGATTTGGGAGATGGTGAAGGGTTTCAGGAAGGTGATGGTGCTCGGGTGCAACACCTGCATAGCAGTGTGCCATGCGGGCGGGGACAAAGAGGCTGACGCGCTGGCCTCGATGTTGAAGATCAAGGCCGCAAATGAGAAGGTGTCTATGGATGTAAGCCACGGTGCGATTCAGAGACAGTGCGAGAACGAATTTTTTACGCCTGTACTTGAAGACCTCGCAAAGTATGACCTTGTGCTTTCGATTGCTTGCGGAGTGGGCGTGAATTTCCTGTCTGCGAGGATAGGCAAGACGCCTGTGTATCCGGGAGTGAACACGCAGTTTTTCGGCGGGGTGCCGAAGCCGGGCTTTTTTGAAGAACTGTGCGGCGGCTGCGGAAGCTGTGTGCTTAATCTTACCGGCGGCATATGTCCTATTGCGCGCTGCTCAAAGTCCTTGATGAACGGGCCTTGCGGCGGCACGAACAAAGGCAAATGCGAAGTGAGTCAGGACATTGACTGTGCGTGGTTTTTGATAGTTGAACGCATGAAGCAGCTCGGTACTTTGGAAAAGCTTTTTGAGGTCCAGCCTCCGCGTGACTGGTCCGGCAGTTTCCACGGCGGGCCGCGGAGGGTTGTGGTCGAGCATCTCAGAGACATAGAAGAAAAGCAATAGAGGCGGAGGACCTGAAAATGAAAAGTGGAAGCAATCTCGAAAAAGTTATAAAGAGCGGCCAGCCCGCGGTGACTGCGGAACTCGGACCGCCGATGAGCGCGGACGCCCACGAGGTGATAAAGAAGGCCAACCAGCTGAAAGGGTTCTGCGATGCCGCTAATATTACCGATTGCCAGACGGCTGTTGTAAGGATATCAAGCATTGCGGCGGCCTACATAGCCTTAAGGGAAGGGCTCGAACCGGTCATGCAGATGACCTGCCGGGACCGCAACAGGATAGCTATGCAGGCCGACTTTTTGGGCGCGGCCGCGCTCGGACTGAAGAACTGTCTATGTATAGCCGGAGACCATCAGTCTTTCAGCGCCGCGGGAAGGCTTAAAGGCCATCCGGGCGCAAAGAATGTTTACGATGTGGACACCTGCCAGCTTGTCGGCATTATGAAAAAGATGCGCGACGAAGGCTTGCAGCAGGGCGGCGACAAACTTGAGGTTGCGCCGAAATTTTTCATCGGCGCCTCGTGGACGCCGATGGGAGACCCTATAGACTTCAGGCCTTACAACCTGAAAAAGAAGGTGGATGCCGGCGCGGACTTTATTCAGACGCAGGGTATTTACGATATGGAGCTTTTTAAGGTGCAGATGGAAAAGGCCCGGAATTTGGGACTGCATGAACGCACAGCGGTCCTTGCCGGGATAATCGTTCCCAAAAGCGCGATGATGCTCAAATACATGGATTCGTCTGTCGCAGGGGTCAGTGTTCCGAAAGAGTTGATCCAGCGGATGTTAAAGGCCAAGGATGCGGCAGGCGACGACAAGAAAAAGGCGAAGGAGCTTCAGGAGCAGGAAGGTATGAAGATTACGGTGGAGCTCATTCAACAGGCCTTGGAGATTCCGGGCATAAAGGGCGTCCATGTTCAGGCCATAGAATGGGAGTCTGCAATCGAACATATAGTCAAGGCTGCCGGTCTCTATCCGAGGCCTGATTTTTCGGAATAGTCAAGAAAGTTAAAAAAACAACGTTATTTGTGTATAATATGCTTTGGATCGGTTACCGGTCCAAAGCATATTATTTGTCCTAAATAACGGTTTTTGGAGGACTGATGCCATCGCAGTTTAAATGGAAGGGAAAGACGGTGCGTGGAGAGCAGAAATCCGGCGAGATAGTGGCCGAGAGCAGGGACATGGCCATGTCAAGCCTTAAGCGTCAGGGAATTACCGTTTCGGAGATAACTGAGAAAAAGGCCCCGCCTAAAAAAGCCTCGAAAAAAGGCAAGATCATCGAAAAAGATGTTGTTATCTTTACAAGACAATTCTCGACTATGTTTTCTGCTGGCATACCGATTGTGCAGGGACTCGACATAATGGCAAGGCAGATAGACAACCGGGCCCTCGGTGAGGTGATAGGGGCCATAAAGGCTGATGTTGAGTCGGGTTCGACACTTGCGGATTCTATGAAAAAGCATCCCAAGGTATTCGATGATCTGTTTGTAAACCTCGTGGCTGCAGGAGAGGCGGGCGGTATTCTCGACGGTGTTCTGCTCCGCCTTGCTAACTATATAGAGAAATCTATGAAATTGAAAAAGAAGGTCAAGGGCGCAATGATATACCCTGCCATTGTTATGGGTATTGCATTTTTGGTAATAGCTATAATCATGGTTTTTGTTGTTCCGGTTTTTTCGAAGATATTCGGCGAAATGGGCATCCCTCTGCCCGGTCCTACAAAATTCATCGTTGCGTCAAGTAATTTTATTGCAGGCTTCGGAGGGTTGGTAATAGTCGGGGTGATAGTAGGTATTTTTATGGCATTTTCTAGGTACCGTGCGACGAAGAGCGGCCTGAAAAATACGGACAGAATTGCGCTTAAGCTGCCTGTGTTCGGGGACCTTCTCAGAAAGGTTGCCGTTGCTAGATTTACCAGAACATTAGGAACGCTGATTAGCAGCGGCGTTCCAATTCTCGATGCTTTGGAGATATGCGCAAAAACAGCAGGCAACAAGATAATAGAAGATTCGGTGTTTGCGATCAAGGCTGATGTTTCTTCAGGGAAAACCCTTTCTGAGCCTCTCTCTCAGTCCCCCGACATATGGCCGGCAATGGCTGTTCAGATGATAGGCGTGGGCGAACAGACCGGAGCGCTTGATGCGATGCTTGTTAAAATCGCCGACTTTTATGACGATGAAGTTGATAATGCGGTGAACAACCTTACAACAATGCTTGAGCCGGCGATGATGGTCTTTCTCGGAACCGTTGTCGGTTTTGTAGTTGTTGCCCTCTATATGCCGATATTCAAAATGGGTGAACTTGCAAAATAGGGTTGGTTGTTCCGTCGCTGGTTTTATCTTGTTTTTTTAGTCGAGATTCTTGTGATATTTTTCTTTTAATACGACTATTTTCCCAACATGTGGAGGCATCCAATGTCGGTAGCTGTATTCTTTTGTGGTCGTATAATTAGGCATCGGGCCAAAGCCTATTCTGTATGTATCGCGTTCAACCCACCACCAGCTTTTTTGCGGTTTTTTTGTATACTGTGGGTTGTATAAGTGCCATCCGTTGAATTCGAAACCGCCGTCAATATCTGCTGGTGTTATGTCGCCGGTTGCCATTAAATTGTTTAAGGCGTCCCATCGAATTTTGTTCCAAGTTAAATAGTCCCTCGTGCCGCAGATAGAAAAGAAAGAAAAGGCACAAAGTAACACTATCGATGCGAAGCGGCAGGTGCGTGTAGCAGCTTGTGGGGTATGCGGTGAAATATTTACGATGCCTGCAGCAAGAAAAGGTATTGCCGGCATTAAGTATCGATCGAAATAGCCTATTATAAAAATAGGAATGAGATAAATTATTGCATTCAGAAATAGAAAAACACCGGCGGCTTCCTTATCATTAATTTTAGCGCGCTTCAATTTCTGCCTCCAGTTGAGTATGTTTAACCCTATGGCTGTTATTAATAATGCTGCTCCAAGCAAACTTATAACCGTAACGGTTGTCCAAAAAACGGCAGACAGCGCCGTGATTTTATTGAGATCAAGAAAATAGGTGTCATGCAAAATAAGCGGACCTATGCCTGATTCAATTATTATATTTCCAGTATCGAAAAATGGCATAAGAATTTTGATCTTTTCACAAACCTGCATGGATATGAATACTCCGGCAATTAGCATCGCGCTGCTCGAAAAAATAAGACTTGCTGTTTTGTTTGTATTTTTTTCTTTATAAATGCTTCCTAAGACAAATAGTAAAATCGGGAGTAAAAACCATCCGAGGTAAAGCAAGGCTATGTAAACCTGTTTTGCAATAGGTATTGCTTTGAGATTGGTTAAAGCGTGATACAGGTTGTCGAACTTGGTGCCGTAAAGCGCAGGAGTTCTACCGGTTGTTGCAAGCCATTGCTGAAAAACCAGCAAGACAGAGACGCAGCAGACGAACGGGGTGGCTGCTCGCAAGATGTTTCTGAATGACACGCCATTTTTTAAAGTAGAAGCTATGGCAAAAGCCACAGGAACAGATAGGGCGCTCTGTCTTGAAAGGGTTGCTGCAATTGCAAATATGGTGCCGACGAGAAATGCGAGATTCGAGTCGTTTTTAAGATTTCGCACAAAACAGATTGAAGCAAAGATCGTTATTGCCGTATAAGGAACGTCTGTCATGAAAGTATTTGACAATGCGTAGTAAATTGGGGAGAAGCATAATGTTAGAGCGGCTATTGCTGACAGCCACTGCTGCTTGCCCAGCTCTCTCGCAAGAAGATAAAGCCCGATAACGCCTAATAAAGACAGTATTAGGGTTGATATTCTGAGCGCATTGAAAGAGAATCCTGTCGGTATGCAAAAGAGTGCGCCCCACAGCGCGTTTGTGAGTAGCGAGTTTCCTGTCCATCCCGGAGGGCGGTAGTCTCCTTTTTCAATCAGGTGTTTAACTGTCTGGCCAAAAGCCCAATCATCATTAAGGGGAAAATTTCCCAAAGGGTTTATTATGATGATGCTGATAAGCCAAAGCGAAACGATAGGTGCGATATAGATTATTTCTTTTTTCAGCACATGGTAGGGTATCACAAGAAAAAAAACTTATCAATATTTCATTATCAAAAACGGCCAGAAACCCTTGAACGAAGTCTGTGTATCTGATGGAGCGGAAGAAAATGTGGCATAATCTGGACATGGCCAGATTATGGACATGTGTGCGTATAAAACATCGTATGCAGGTGCGCTTGGTATGGGTTGTTAACAGTTTTGGTTTGTTTTTTCAGTGTGTTGTTTGGTGCTCACTTCTTTCCGTGTTTTGAAAGCCTGTACCTGAATTCCCTGAAGGAGAGTCCGAGCAATTCCGCGGCTTTCGTCTTTACACCGTTTGCTTTTTGTAGCGCTTGAGAAAAGAGCGTCTGTTCAATCTTAGCCATGTATTCGATAATATCAAAGCCGTTGTCGGGTATTTCGGTTAATGAAGGTTCGTTTTTTTGCGGCGGTTGATAATGTGTCAGTCTGAGGATGCCCTCTTCGGACAGGATAATTTCTCTTTCTATAAGGTTTTTCAGCTCTCTGACATTCCCTCTCAGCTTTTGATTTGTGAGAAAATCTATCAAGACCGGATCTATTGTTTTTATGGTCTTCTGGAATTTCTTCGAAAGCGCTTTTACAAAGTGCTCTACGAGCAGAGGAATGTCCTCTTTTCTGTCATCGAGCGTGGGCAGACTTATTTCAAAGGTTGAAAGTCTGAAATAAAGGTCTCCCCTGAATATGCCTTCGTTTCGGAGATCTTTGTTGGATGCCGCGATAATTCTGACATCGACATCTATCTCGCTGCTGCCGCCTATTGGCCGGACCTTTTTATCCTCTAAGAACCTTAAGAGCTTTGCCTGAAGCGAAAGCGGCATCTCACCTATCTCATCAAGAAAAAGGGTTCCGTTGTTGGCCTCATCAATTAGGCCTCTCTTTGAGGTGTAGGCTCCGGTAAAAGAGCCTTTGGTATATCCGAACAACTCGCTTTCTAAGAGCTCAGCCGGAAGACTGGCGCAGTTTATGGTGATAAAAGGCTGTTCGGAACGAAGGCTGCGGTTGTGAATGGCGCGTGAAACAAGCTCCTTGCCTGTACCGCTCTCTCCGAAGATGAGAACGCTCGTATCGAAAGGGGCTATTTTTTCTATCAACATATAGACTTTTTTCATGGCCTCGGATTTACCCACGATGCCTTCAAATCCGTCCGTGTAAGTTTCTAAAAGCCGGATTCTTTGATGCAGCTGAATGGTTTCTTTTATGTTCTTTATTACGACCCTTATCTCATCGATATTGAACGGTTTAATTACATAGTCGTACGCTCCTGCCTTCATAGCCTCTATCGCAGTTTCTGTGGAGGCAAAGGCTGTGATTACAAGCACCTTTGTTTCGGGGTTTGAGGCTTTTATCTCTTTGAGCGTATCAAGCCCTGAGCCGTCAGGCAGGCGCATGTCCATAAATGCAAGGTCGAAGAAATGGCCGGCTATGAGTTCGTGCGCCTCCTGAATGTTGGCCGCCTCATGGGCTTTGAAGCCTGATTCTGCAAGCAAGGTCTTTAGTACTTTTCTTATATTTGCTTCGTCATCCAGTATAAGGGCTCGCATAAACGCCTCCTGTTGTGCCTTTTATTCGGGCGGGAGTATAATGCTGAACTTAAGTCCGCCCATTGCCGACCTGTCCACTATTATCCTGCCGCCTATGCTGTTTATTATGCGGTAGGATATGGCGAGCCCGAGGCCGGTGCCCTGATTCTTGGTAGTGAAAAAGGGCTCGAATATCTTATCCTTCATCTCATTGTCAATCCCTTCACCGTCATCCTCGATCTCGACCATTGTCCAGCTTCCGAAGCGATCCAGCGACCTTTCGGAATAAAGGTCTCTGATGGCGTCAAGGAGTTCTGAGTGCTCGCCTGCTTTAAGAGAGACGCTTACCGTGCTTTGTGCCGCCTCAAAGGCATTTTTGAGTATGTTGTTTATTGCCGACTCAATGAAGGTTCTGTTTGCGGTCACAGAAATATCTTTTTGTATGTCGAGGGATATCTTTTTGTCTATGCGCTGGTTTTTTGCGAGCGTAGTGAGCAGTTCGGTGAGGCTGACCTTCTCTTTCGCAGCGTCTGAGGGCCTTGAAAAGATCAAAAAGTCATTCACAAGGTTTGTGATGCGTTTTGTTTCATAATCGAGCATCTCGGTATAGTCGGAGGTGTTTTTGCCCTCTTTCAGAAACTGCACTGCGGCAGAGATGGAGGCGAGCGGGTTTCTGAGTTCATGCGCAAGGTCGGCGCTGACGCGGTAGAGGCGTTCATATCCCTGCATCCTTATCTTCTCTTCTTCAAGCAGTCTTATGTACCTTTCCTGTTTCTCCATCCGTTCCTTTAGGTTATCCCCTGCGAAGGCTATAAGCGAGAACGAAAGGAGATGGAGAGAGAGGTTCAGCGCCCCCTCTTTATCGACGGTTGATGCGCTTATCATATAAATAATCATGTATAGGAGAGCCGCGAACATGGGGAAGATGAATATTTTTTTTGTCCGTATCAGAATAGATGAGAAAAATATAGGAAAGAGATATAGCATAGAAAGGTATGTGTATATCCCAAAGCTCAAGTATACAATGGCGGACACAAAGGCGATGTCAAGCAGAAAATCGAAATAGCCTGTCTTTTCCGCTGTAGCCATGAAGCGCAAAAACGCGATGAGCGTGTAGAGCCCGAGCGCATACATGAACAGCGGCATGCCTGATGCGAGTCCTGCGACCTGAAACGCGAGGAACAAGGCCAAAGCGAAAAGAAAGCGGCCCAGTCTGTAGTAATTGAACAGGTAAGACAGGTACATGGTTGAATTTTGCATAGAGTGACAAAAAATGTCAACAAAGCTGACAAATATTGTCAATGACATTTGCGCTTGTGTATAATATCATTGTTTTATCTGCATAGTTTAAACCTTTTCTTCTGGCATGGAACATGCTATAATCATCATCAGTCTCGGTTGTAGAAAGTTGCTTAAGTATTCTGCCCTTGGCAGAAAGAAATAATTCATCAGGGAGGATTAAAAAGATGTTGAAGGCAATCCACACAAAGAGGAACCAGAAGGGCTTCACACTGGTCGAACTGCTGATCGTTGTCGCGATTATCGCTATACTCGCGGCTATAGCAATCCCGCAGTACGCCAACTACACAAAGAAGTCGAAAGAGGCAAAATGCTCTAACGACGTATCGAGCGCATGCAGCGTGGCAGCTGCACAGTATGCGAACACGGGCAACGCGGCAACAGGCTCTGCAGGTGCGTCAGAATGCAGAATTACTTCTGATGGAGTTATGTCTGTACAGACACAGCCTGCGGGTTGTACCGGCTGCGCAATCAGCGCAACAGGCACAGTATCAGCCTGCGCAGGAACGTAAACAACATAATATTTATTTTAAAGGGGGGATGGAATCCATCCCCCTTATTTTTTTAGGAATGAGAGGGAGAAAAAATGTTAAAGACTATCAATAATCGAGAGAAGGGTTTCACACTGGTCGAACTATTGATAGTTGTCGCTATTATCTCGATTCTGGCCTCTATAGCGATACCGCAGTATGCAAACTATACTAAAAAGGCCAAGGAATCGAAATGTGCAAATGACGTTAGAAGTTCATGCAGCGTGGCGTCGGCAATCTATGCCAATACGGGCAATGCGGCAACAGGCTCGGCAGGCGCTGCTGTATGCATCATTGATTCGGACGGCGCTATGACAGTACAGACACAGCCTGCGGGTTGTACCGGCTGCGCAATCAGCGCAACAGGCACAGTATCAGCCTGCGCAGGAACATAATAATATTAAAATTCTGAAAGTTATTAGGAGATATGAATTGATAAGAGCGATAAATATAAGGCAGAGTGAGGAAAAGGGTTTTACCCTCGTAGAGCTCCTGATTGTAGTCGCGATTATCGCTATATTGGCAGCAATAGCTATTCCCCAGTACGTCAACTATACCAAAAAAGCTAAGGAATCTCGCTGTGCCAACGATGCGGCAAGCTCATGCAGTATGGCTGCTGCTGAATATGCCAATACCGGTAATGCGGCAACCAATTCGGCCGGCGGAGCAACCTGTAGTGTCAGCTCTGATGGCGCAGCTTCCATTACTGCTCAGCCTGCAGGTTGTTCTGGCTGCGCGGTCAGCGCTACAGGCAATGTTTCTGGCTGCACCGGAACATAGTTTTTATTTGTTTTTTATGGAGTTTAGCCATTTTTATTAGAAGGTGTTTTAGAGAGATAATACTCATTTTTCTTGTAGTACTCTTTTCTCTCGGCATAAAACTAAAAGATATTCCAAACTTCTCTGATGCGGAGAATGTACTCTCGACCTATGACGCTTTTAGGTACGCACGCTTCGCTAAAGAGATACAGTCAAGCACATATACCTCTATAGACTACCTTTCAAACGCTCCTGATTTCAGGACCAACTTCGAAACCCCATACCTTTTAAGTCTAATGGCTGTCTGGTTGTCCGACTGGTTTGGTGTTCGTATAGAGAGGCTTTTTGTCTATCTTCCCCCTGTGCTGTCGCTTTTATATCTTGTGCCATTTTATATGTGGATAAGAACTTTCGCCGATTCTTATAAATCTATGTATTTGTTTGCAGGTGGGGCTTTTTTGGGGATGTTTAACTTTATATACGCTATAAGGACCCCTCCCGGATATTTTGATACGGATTGTCTGATACTGTTTTTTATTTTCTCTATTGCGCTTTTTATAACTTATGCGGTCAGGGAAAAAGAAAGTGTATTTAGGTCTTATGTTTATTTAATCGCCGCAGCAATCCTCTACAGGTTGTTTTTATGGTGGTACGATGTTTATATCTTTGCAGCCTTCTTTCTTTTTTCACTGGCTGTCGGTCTTGTATTTTTCAGACACCCTGTCAGGGATATTATTTTGAAGAGCCTTTTTTTTCTTATAGCCATAAACCCGTCTTTCTATGCGATACTCTGGAATATAAAAGAATACTCGACCGCTGTTTTCATGAAACAAACAGTAAACCTTCTTCCTGAGAGTATCTTCTCGACAATAACCGAATTTCAACCAATCACACCCGAACAATTTGTGGCGTTTACGACCGACAACCGGATAACGGCTTTTGCGTCCCTTGTGGGGTTTGGTATTTTGTTTCTATCCTCCTTCCGCCACACCGTTATAATGCTGCCGTTCATCATTATAGGCCTGTCGGCCTTCAAGTCGGGCAACAGATATATAATGTACCTTGCACCATTTATGGGGATGGGTATAGGGTATCTTGTATATCACATGTTCAATTTTATTTCTGAAAGATACAAACGCAGCGGTGAAATCATAATGCTTTCGGGTGTGGTATTCACTCTTTTTCTCACGTTTCCGCCTCAGAGGCTTAATTACAGTCCTCAGCCATTTGTCTCCCAGGAAATGTTCAAAGGCTTGGGCAGTCTAAAAGCAATTACAGAGAAAGACGCTTTAATCTGGACTTGGTGGGATTGGGGTTTTGCGGTGGAGTACCTTGCTGAGAGGGGAACCTATGTCGACGGAGCCAATTACAACCCTGTAAAGCTTTATTTTATTGCAAAGTCGCTTATGACTTCAGGCCCCGAATCGGCGAGAAGATCCATAGCTTTTGTTACAAACACCCGCTGGAGCGACTACCCCAAAGATTTCGGAACACTGAAGTCTCTTCATGAGCAGGCGATGTCATACCCGCATCCCCCCGCTCGGCCTGTATATGTAATGCTCGACAGGGCAATGACCGACTATGCTTTCATTCAGAAACTCGGGTTTGATGAGACAAAGTCTGATAATGGAACCTTTCCCCTTATGTCGGCGCCTATGCGTTGCGTTGAGATAGAGCAGAATAGCGGCGATTTTGATTGCCGTTCCGTATTTGTCTTTGACATTAAGAACCTTAGAATATCATCTCCTGCAGACAAGCTCGATGTACGCAGTGTTTACCGCGAAATAATCTTTATAGACCGGGATAACAATTTGCGTAGGGAGGTGGGTTTTAATAAAGCATCGTCTTCAAATAAAATATTGGAGCTTATTTATAAAGACGGCATCCTTTATTTTATGGTCGTTGACATGCAGGCAGAACATACGATATTTCATAGAATGTACTCTTTGAAAGAGAACTTTGAAAAATTCGAACTTGTGATGGATAGGTTCCCTTCGCTGGTCGTTTACAAGGTTAATAGATGATATTGAACAAGAAGCTTATAGTTGTAATGCCGGCTTATAATGCCGAAAAGACGCTAATTCAAACCTATGAGGAACTTCATCACGAGTATGTGGATGAGGTCATTCTCGTTGATGACGCCTCATGGGACAATACCGCTGCTGTTGCCGCTAAGCTCGGAATAAAGACTATCGTTCATGAGAAGAATAAAGGGTACGGGGCAAACCAGAAGACCTGTTATGCCGAGGCTTTGAGGCATGGGGGCGACATAGTGGTTATGCTGCATCCTGATTACCAATACTCTCCAAGGCTTGTAACATCGATGGCTTTTATGCTTGCATCTGGCCATTACGATATTGTTTTAGGTTCAAGGATACTCGGAGGAGAGTCGTTGAAAGGCGGCATGCCGCTTTACAAGTACATCGCAAACAGGTTTCTGACTTTGTTTCAGAATATGGTTCTCGGTGTTAAACTTTCGGAATATCATACAGGGCTTCGCGCCTTCACCCGAGAGGTGCTCGAAACCATAACCACAAGCGCAAATTCCGACGACTTTATATTCGACAATGAAATGCTGGTTCAGGCTGTTTACAAGGGTTACAGGATAGGAGAGATAAGCTGTCCCACGAGATATTTCCCTGAAGCCTCTTCAATAAACCTGCGGCGGAGCATCAAATACGGATTGGGGGTTCTTGCCGTAACGATGAAGTATGTTCTCCAAAAGGCCGGGCTGAAGGAGTTTCTGATCTTTAGAGAAAACAAGCGCTGACTATGCGGTTTGTTGACAGCCTTGAAGAAGAGGTTTTCAGGAAGCATTATTATACCTACCCTGTTTTTGTCGGGATCCTTACAATTCTGGTTTATCTTCCTGCTCTCAGGAATGACTTTGTAAACTGGGACGATTATGTCTATGTGACAAAGAATTCGAATATCTTTTCCATAGACTCTAAATTTTTTAGATGGGCATTTTTTGAGTTCTACTCTTCCAACTGGCATCCGTTCGCTTGGGTTTCACACGCTATTGATTATGCGCTATGGGGGCTGAACCCGGCCGGGCATCACTTTACAAGCATATTGCTGCATGGCGCAAATGCGTCTCTGGTTTCTGTTCTCTGTATAAAGTTTTTGAGTGTTCATCGCTCGGCAGCAGGGGGGATAATATCCTCTAAAGGAGTAATATATGCCGCCTGCTTTACCGGTTTTTTGTTTGGGGTTCATCCCCTGCATGTAGAATCTGCAGCATGGATATCAGAGAGAAAAGATCTGTTGTGCGCATTTTTCTATTTGTTTAGTCTTATTTGCTATGCGGGATATGTCCAAGCGCTAATTGGAGAAGGCATAAAGAAAAACTTACTTATGGATAGAATGTATCTGTCGAGCCTTTTCTTATTTGTATGCGCTTTGTTTAGCAAGCCAATGGCAATAACGCTCCCAGCAGTGTTATTCTTGTTGGATTGGTATCCTTTTCAGCGTCTCAAAAACAGATTGTCTTTGCGTGAGAAAATACCCTTCCTGATCTTCTCTCTAAGCATGACGATCACTGCCCTTTTAGCGCAGATGTGGGGAGGCTCTGTGAAATCTGTTGATTCATTCCCGATCTCGTCGAGAGTCGTGATAGGCGTGGATTCGGTCTTTGTTTATCTCCAAAAGATGATTTTCCCGGCAAGACTTATAAATTTTTATTCGATACCAAAGAATGTTTCCTTTGAGTTTTTTTTATATTGGAGTTCGCTTCTTGCTGTTGGAATGCTTACAGTCTGGCTTTTATCTTCCGCAAAAAAATATAAAGCTTTTTTTGTAGTATGGTTTTATTATCTTGTGACGCTTCTGCCTGTGCTTGGTTTTGTGAAGATAGGCGGGCAGGCTATGGCAGACAGATACACATATCTGCCGAGTATAAGTCTGTTTTTATTTGTCACAACTGCAGGCGTGATGTTTTATGAAAGGGGCTTAAAAGAAAATAAAAATAAAGCATTGTTGAGGCTGGCTGCGGGGTGTGTTATTGTTGCGGTTGGCATGGCGCTGGTTTCATTAACCGTAAAGCAGATTGGCGTATGGAGCGACTCTATATCTTTATGGTCGCACACGATAAGGTTAACGTCGACGGAGCGCGATGATTATTACAGAAGGTCTGCAAGGGCACATATAGGTTTGGCCTCAGCCTACCACCTAAACGGCATGCCTGATATGGCTATTGCCGAGCTTCAATCAGCATTGGCTATAGAACCTAATGAGACTAACGCCAGAATGTTCTTAGGGGATATCTATATTTCTGTCAAAAGGCCTGAGGATGCTGCGCGTGAGTTTGAAAAGATTATAGAGATAAACCCCCAAAGCGAGGATGTTCCACTGACCGTAGTCAAATTAAGCCTTGCCCTTAGACGGGCTGGCAGGCCAGCAGAGGCAGAAGAGGTTATGCGGATTGCTGAGAAGAGAATGAAAAACCCATGAAGAAAAAAGATACAACTATTGCTGTATTCGGGATTTTTATTGTTGCGGTTGTTGCTTATCTGCCTGCACTCGAAAACGATTTTGTGTCATGGGACGACCACGAGTATATTTATGAGAACCCTCATATTACTTCGCTTGACATTCGGTTTATCAAATGGGCCTTCGGGGAGTTCTATGCTTTCAACTGGCATCCTGTTACATGGATTTCACATGCGATAGACTATGCTTTGTGGGGGCTAAACCCCTATGGCCACCATCTTACCGGCATTTTTATACACAGCCTGAATTCTGTGCTTGTATTTCTACTGGGGCTAAAACTTTTGAGGTGTTACAGGGGCATGGCCTCTGAATACATCCTTTTGACAGACAACGCTATAATGACTGCTGCTTTTGTTTCAGGGGTTTTATTTGGCATTCACCCGATTCATGTCGAGTCTGTTGCGTGGGTGTCTGAGAGAAAAGACCTTCTTTGCGGGCTGTTTTTTATCCTGAGCATTATTTACTATGTCAGCTATGCTGATTCGTGCTCCGGAGCCAAGTCTGCATGTAATCCTTCGTGGTTGTCGGACCGCAACTATCTTAAGAGTTTCGGATTTTTTGTTATGGCTGTTTTCAGCAAGGCGATGGCCGTTACGCTGCCTGCCCTGCTTTTGGTTATAGACTGGCACCCTTTCAACAGGTTTAAGAAAGGAGAAACAAAAAGGGTGTTTTATGAAAAAATACCCTTTGTCTTAATATCATTTTATCTGTCTTTTGCGACAATCGCTGCGCAGCCGAGTTTGAGCGTCGGGAACTATCCCTTAATGTACAGGTTGTTTGTCGGTTTTAACTCTATGCTTGCGTATATAAGAAACATCTTTTTGCCGCAAAACCTCAGCCCAATGTATCTGCACCCCGACGATATAGACGGGGTTTCTTTTGTTCCATCTTTTATATTGGCGTCACTGGTTTCAGCGGTCCTTGTCTGGCTTGCCAAAGAGGGAAGGCGGACAGCATTGGCTGTCTGGCTTTGTTACATAATCTCATTGCTGCCTGTCATCGGAATTATTAAGGTAGGCTCGCAATCTATGGCCGACAGATATGTTTATTTGCCGGGCGCGGCTCTGTTTTTTGGTTTTTCTTTCGGAGCTGTTTTTTTTGCGCAAAGGATTAACCATAAGCTTAGCAAGGGCTCATCCGCAATTTTCAGGGCCGGCCTTGCTTCATCAGCCATAATATGCATATTAGCGCTGGCGGTACTGACGAAGGCTCAGATAGGTGTCTGGCGCGATTCTATCTCTCTTTGGCAGCGGGCGGTGTATGTTATATCCAAGACTGATGAGAGGAAAGATTATTACAGAAATTCCTCTCTTGTTTACCTTTTTTTAGGCAAGGCGTATAAAGAGCAGGGCAGGCTGCAGGAGGCCATCGAATATTTCTCTGAGACGTTACGGAGGAACCCAAGATTTATTGATGTTTATATTTATCTTGGGGAAGCTTTTACGCTTACAGGACAATTAAATGAAGCTGCAAGGACATATACGGATGCCTTGAATATTAGTACGAATGCCGGCAATAATGTTAATCTTCTTACGGGGCTCTCTAATGTTTATATTAAACAGCAGAAGTTTGACGAGGCTATAGAAGCGTATAGGTCCCTTATTAAACTCAAGGAAGATTTGGTATGGCCTCATTTCGCAATTGCCGGTTTGCTTGCCAAGCAGGGACGGCTCGATGATGCGATAAAAGAGTACCGGTATATTATAAGCAGGCAGAATAAATATGCTGTAGCACACAATAATCTCGGCGATCTATATGAGAGGCAGAAGAGATTTAATGAGGCCCTAAACGAGTTCAGGATTGTTTTTGAAGTAAACCCGCAATTCAAAGGGATTAGGGAAAAGATTGTACGATTGGAGAAGCTGTTATGAATTCTTTCTTAAACAATAAAAATAAATTGCCGGTACTTCTTTTTGTATTTGTCGCCACGCTGGTGGTATATTCGCCGGCTGTAAGCAACAAATTTGTTAATTGGGACGACCATGCCTATGTTTACCAGAACCCCAATATAATGTCTCTCAATTTGGATTTCTTTGAGTGGGCATTTTTGTATTTCCATTCTTCAAATTGGCATCCCCTTACATGGATTTCGCACGCTGTTGATTATGCCCTCTGGGGGCTAAACCCTGCAGGACACCATTTCACGAGCATCTTCTGGCACAGCCTAAATGCTGCGCTTGTAGCCCTGCTCGGAGTTAATCTGATCGAGCATCGCAAAAGGATTGCTGCAAATGGAAATGCCGGATTGTCTGAGAAATATATTTTGGCCGCAGGCCTTTTTTCAGGGCTGTTTTTCGGACTACACCCCATCCATGTTGAATCCGTTGTATGGGTGTCGGAGAGAAAAGATGTATTGTGCGCCTTCTTTTTTCTGCTCAGCATGTTGGCATATCTGCAGTATGCGTATAAAGCGAAACAGGAACCACAGGTAGCGATAAAGCTGTGGCTGACAAATAAATATTATCTGCTTACGCTCGGCTTCTTCTTTATGGCTCTATTGAGCAAGCCTATGGCGGTAACGCTCCCTGTGGTTCTCTGCATACTCGACTGGTACCCTTTTGAGAGGTTCAATAGATTCTCTGCAAAAAGAGTGTTTCTTGAGAAGGTACCGTTTTTTTTGATCTCGCTGGATTTGGCCGTCACTACGGTTTTGGCCCAGAGCTACAATTACGCCGTAAAATCTGCTTCGGAGTTTCCATTGTTCGCAAGGCTGCTGGTAGGTTTCAGGGCCTTGCTCGATTATTTTGTAAATATGTTGCTGCCTTTATCATTGAGCCCGCTTTATCCGTTCCCTGACGAAGCCTCCTTTTTCTCGATTAAATACGGTTTGGGATTAGTTGGAGTAGTTTTTTTTGCCGCGCTGCTTGTGATAAGGAACAATAAGATTTGGTCTTCAATATGGCTTTATTATTTTATTATGCTTCTCCCTGTCCTCGGTTTTATCAAGGTCGGGATAGCATCCATGGCCGACAGGTACATGTATCTGCCGAGCGTCAGTCTGGGCTTAGGGGCAGCGTTGCTTTATGTTTCCGGACTAAGAAGGCTTCAGTCAGTTAACAAAAGGATTGTTGCCGCAGGCGGGGCTGCATTTTTTATTCTTCTTTTTGTTCCCATGTCGTTTCTAACTGTAAAACAGGCACTTGTATGGAAGGACTCACAAACCCTATGGGAGTTTGCCTTTGATCGGCTTAAGGAGCGGGGGGAGGAGAATTACAAGAATTCTTACGATGTTTACCACAGCCTTGCGTGGGCTTATGAAGAGATCGGGAGGCGTGATGACGCGATATATCAGCTCAAGGCAAATGCAGCTCGGGTCAGCCCTTATTCGATGCATGTCTACAACGCGCTCGGCATAATTTATCAGAAGATGGAGAATTACGAAGAGGCGATAGAGGCCTATAAGACCGCGCTTAAGATATATCCGTTCAATAACGTGATAAGGAACAATCTAAGCGTTGCCTATATTAGAAAAGGGAAAATCGATAAGGCTATAGATGAGCTTAACGAGGCGCTTAAGATTAATCCGGTTTTTTACCTTACGCATAACAATCTCGGCGTTGCATATATGGAGTCGGGAAGATATGAGGAAGCTATAACCAAGTTTAAAATTGTTATGAAGCTGAACAGCAACTTTAAAGAGGCACGGGGCTTTCTTGTTGAGGCGTATATCAGACAGGGAATAGATTATGAAAAAGAAGGTAAACTTAATGACGCAATAGGCTCTTTCAAAGAAGCGGCAGCGCTTGATCAGATAAATGTGAAAATGACTGAATATGAAGTCAATAAACGTATCGAGCAGATTGAGGCGACCATGAAAAGAAGATGAATCGTTGTTTGATATGACTAAGCTTTTAATTTTAAACCGCAGAGACATATTAAATCCGGCCTCCGGGGGCGCTGAAATCTACACCCATGAGATATTCAAGCGCCTGTCCGATGATTTCAAGGTTGTACATTTCTCGGCGGCTTTTTCAGGGAGCATCGGAGAGGAACTTATAGATGGCATACTTTATATCAGAAGGGGCTGCGAACTGACGACTCACATATGGGGATTTTTTTACGCCCTGAAGCACAGAGGGAGATTCAATATCATAATTGACCAGTTCAATGGGGCTGGATTTATGACTTTCTCTTTCAAAAATTCCATGATGCTTATACACCAATTGTATGGGGATTTTTGGCATGCCAAGCTTGGTGCTTTGGGCCATATTTTAAAGTCGTTGGAACTTTTTCTGTTAAGGCTTTACAATGCTAAAACCGTGGTGACCGTTTCTGAATCTACAAAGGCCGACCTTATATCAAACGGCTTTGACGACAGAAAAATATTGATAGTGCCGAACGGGACGGAACAGAAGGGTTTTCAACCCAAAAAAATTTTTGAGCCGGTTGTTATGTATCTTGGGAGGCTTGCGATAACGAAGAATCCGGAACATGCGATAGAGGCCTTTTTGCTTGCCAAACAAAAGGTGCCGGAACTCGTCATGTATGTGGTCGGAGACGGGGAGGAAAGACAGAGGCTTGAGGACAGATACAAGGACACGGAAGGCCTGAACTTTTTAGGTTATGTGTCAGGAGATCTTAAATACGAGTTTTTGAGAAAGGCATCCGTGCTTATAGTCCCTAGCATTCGCGAAGGTTGGGGGCAGGTCGTGATAGAGGCGAATATGGCTGGAACGCCTGTGGTAGGATATAATGTCGAGGGGCTGAGGGATTCTGTTCTGAACCGTGAGACCGGCATACTCGTTCCGCGCGGCGATATTGCAGCCCTTTCGGACAGGATCATCGAGTTATTGCGTGATAGAAAAGAGCTCGAAAGGCTTTCGTTAAACGCGATGGGTCACGCAAAGAAATTTTCATGGGCTGAAAGTGCAAAAGCTATGGAGCAACTGCTTGTTAAACTAACGGATAAAGATGAAATGAGACATGCATGAGGGTGCTTGTTATATTGCCCACATATAATGAAGCAGAGAATATAGACAGAATAGTTGAAAAGCTTCTGTTTTATGACTTCCTCGATATCCTTGTGGTGGATGACAACTCCACAGACGGGACTTTCGAAAAGGTCGAGTCATGGATCGCTAAGAGCGGAAGGGTTTTCTTTATAAGGCGAGACAGAAAGATGGGACTCGGGACCGCTTATGTCAACGGTTTTAAGTGGGGACTGGACAGGGGATACGGACTTTTTTTCGAGATAGATGCCGATCTTTCGCATGATCCTTCAGAGATCCCCAACTTTATAAAAAAATGCAATGAAGGCTACGACCTTGTTGTGGGTTCGCGCTATATGAGAAATACTATAAGTGTTGTTGGATGGGGGTTTAAGAGGCTTCTGTTATCAAAATTCGGCAATGCTTATGCATCTGCGCTTCTCAGTCTAACACAATTTACCGATCTGACGAGCGGTTACCGCTGTTATACGAGACAAGCGCTTAAGAAGGTGGACCTCGATATGGTGAAATCCAACGGCTACGCCTTTCAGATAGAGATGGTGTACAGGTTGCATAAGTCCGGAATTAATGTGGCCGAGATACCGATAATATTTTATGAGCGGGGCGAGGGCAGTTCAAAGATGAGCAAGAAGATTGTGAGAGAGGCGGTTTTGTTGCCATTCAGGTTGTTGTTTGAAAGAATAAAATTTTTACTTGTATAAAAACGGAAGGATCTTATGATATTTGTAAATCCATATTCCGGCACAAACATAGATATTCCGAACATAGGGCTCGCTTTTGCTGCCACATATCATGCAACAAAGGTTTTAGACCTCAATACCCTGCCTGCTCCTCGCGACCGTTTTCTGGAACATAAAACCGATATTCTCGGTATTTCTGTCCAGTCAAGGACTTATAATGAGTCTTTAAGGATAAAAAAGCTGTACATGGACAAATACCCTGATGCACAGGTAAAGTCTGTGTCCGGTTTTCTGGATGTTCAATGTTGTTACCCTTATATTTCTTTTGATGACGATCTTAATGTAGAGGTTCGGTTTGGCGATACGCTGCCGTTTCCGGATTATGAATTATTCGATTCATTTGATATGTTCCTTTGTAACTGGCAGACCGGCAGATGGAGATACGCCATAATGACAAGTCTCGGTTGCCCCTTTTCTTGTACCTATTGCTCTGCGGGTAGGAGAAGGGTGGATATGCGAAGCGTTGAGCATTGTGTGGAAGAATTGAGATTGGCCAAGTCACGGTGGGGGATCTCTAAATTTGTAATACTTGACGACTGTTTTAATGCGAACAAGGAAAGGGTTATAAAATTTTGTAATATGGTAAGGCCGCTCAATCTGGGTTGGGGGTGTGCCAATGGATTGAGGGCCGACAGGTTTGATGATGATACGGCGCAGGCGCTTTATTCTTCAGGATGTGATTTTATAAGCTTTGGCATAGAGTCTGCTGCTGACGATATTCTTAATAAGATCGGTAAAGGGGAAACGATTGCCCAGATAGAGCAGGCGATAGTGACGGCACAAAAATATTTCTCTGTGGTAAACGGCTATTTTATAATCGGACTTCCGGGTTCCAGTTATGAGAGCGATATGGAAAGCTTGAGGTGGGCACTTAGGCTCAATGTCAATGCGCACTTCAGCTACTATGTGCCCTTTGACCGTCAGATGTATTACGATTCCGTTTTTTACGGCAAAGATGCAGAGCCTTTATCTGAGGCATATTCTAAAGACATGCAGAAGAGGATATTCACAATGACGGCATGCATGAGGGGCGATTATGGCGGCGGTGCTTTTAGAAAGGCCGTTGACATGTTGTCGCTTACCTGCAAAGCGTGTCCTTCGGGACTTTTAAAGCTTGTAAAACAAGGTTTGCATAGGTTTATCGGAGGTCGATGAAAAAAAGGCTTAAGATCTGCCATATCTCTGATTGCCTGCCTAGTTCGCATAAGTCGTGGGGAGGAGCTGAACAGGCATGTAAGAGGCTGATGGTGGCCTCGGTTCGGGCCGGTATTGATGTATCCGTTATAACCACAACTGCTGATAGCAGTCTGACAAACGCCGGTATAGCGCATTACACCGCACACACTATGGACTCTTTTTTAAAGACCGGATTTGCAAGGGGGGTAAAACAGCTTGTCTTGCCTTTTGATCCGTTATCGTTTGTCGGTGTATATAAAGCTTTGAAGATGGTTATGCCTGATGTTGTCCATCTGCACAGGGTTAACGAACTGGGTCTTTCTGTCGCCCAATGCGCGCAGATGCTCGGTATTCCGGTTGTTGTTACGATATATGACTATTATTTTTTCTGCCCGAAAGAGACTGTGGTTGACGATGAGGACAGGAAATGTGCGGTGTACCATGGGATGAGGTGCGTTGCATGCATGGGGCTGGCTGCGCCGCGGTTTCTGAAAATGTTGCTGTTAGGCTTAAGGAGAGGGGTTTTTGATGCCTTTATGAAGAACATTTCATTTCATGTACTTTCGACCGCATCTGCAGCGGTTCTTGAGGGTTACGGAATAGAGGCGAACAGGATACGCAAGATACTGCAGGTCTTCCCCCTGCAGGCGGCGGTTCCTGATAACAATGCTGTGCAAAAGGGCTTGATACTTTACATAGGCTGGATACAGGAGAGGAAGGGGCTGCATGTCCTGATCAAGGCGATGCCTTCAATTATTAAGGCTTGTCCGGACGCTCATCTGTTGGCCATAGGGTCTATAAAGAGGGACGAATATTTTGCTAAGATACAAAGTCTTATAACCGGTTCCGGATTTCCTGAACGTATTGTCCTTGCAGGAAAGAAAGACTATACGGAGGTCTCGGAGTATATGGGCAAGGCCCAAGTGGTGGTTATTCCTGAGCAGTGGGAAAATATGTCGCCGGTTGTCCTTGTAGAGGCTATGAGCTTTGGGAAGCCTGTGGTTGCGAGCGATATCGGCGGCATCCCTGAGTTTGTTGTTGACGAGGAGAGCGGATTGCTGGCAGAGCACTCTTCACCTGCGGCCTTTGCCGGGAAGGTGATTAAACTGCTTAGCGATGACTCATATGCTGCAAGGATGGGAAAGGCTGCCCGCAGCCATATAGCTATATTAATGGATGAGGAGCGTATTATGCGAAATTACATAACATTGTACGATGAGGCGATTAATGGCAGGAATGAATAGAGGCCCTTGGCCTGATATGAAAGGCGTAAAATGTGTTGTTCTCTGCGCAGGGAGGGGATCTAGGATGAACCCCTTAACCGCCGAGATGCCCAAGGTTCTCACTGTTGTGAATGGCAGGCCTTTGATCCATTATGTGATCAATTATTGGCGGAGGTTTACCGACGAATTCGTATTTATCGTAGGGTACAGGAAAGAGATGGTCATTGACTATATTTTAAAGGAACCTATAAATGCGTCTTTTGTGGAGCAGGTCGAGAGGAAAGGGATAGCGGATGCTGTAATGCATGCCGAAGGTTCGGTTGGCGAGAAGTTTGTCCTGATACTCGGGGACTGCATATGCAGCGGCTCTTTCGGGTTCAGCGATGCTATGCAGCAGGGCATAGGTGTCTGGGTGGCCGAAAATGAGCAGACGATCCGGCAGAGCTATTCTGTTGAGATGCAGGACGGCCTTGTTAAAAAGGTGGTGGAGAAACCCAGCCTTATGGTCAACAACCTGTGCGGTATGGGCTTTTATTTTTTCGATAAAGGCGTTTTCGGCTATATAAGACAGACCCCGCCTTCCTCTCTCAGGAACGAGGTCGAGATTACGGACGTTATCCAGAGGATGATAGATTCCGGGGAGGAGATGAAGCCTGTCTATTTTGAGGGTGATTATATCAATGTGACCACTCCCGAAGATATAGAAAGGGCCGCCGGCATCTTGAAGTAAGGGAAACGGATCGACCGGATTGGGATCAATGGCCAAAAAAGTTCTACTTATAAACGGATATTTCAGGCAGGAACGGTCGGAGATAGGCAAGAATGTCTCATCCTCTCACAGTCCTCCGCTCGGCATAGGATACATAGGCACATACCTTAGGGACCATGCCGGTTGCACCGTAGAGCTGCTTGACCCTGTCCCTCAGGGACTTAACGTAGATACCATCTTAAGAAAAGTAAGCGGATCCGATATAGTAGGCATTTCATGCTATACCGATATCAGGTTTCAGTGTCTTGACCTTGCGCGCATGGTCAAAACCCACAAGCCTTCCTGCCTTGTTGTTGTAGGCGGCCCCCATGTCTATCACCTCGATCAGCTCTTTTTGGAACAGAGCGATTATATCGACATTATTGTCCGGGGTGAGGGGGAAGAGACGATGTGCGAGATAGTCAGTGACCGGCCTTTCCCGGATATTTCGGGCATCACATATAAGGCAGGGGGCAAGATTGCAAGGAACCCCGACCGCCCTTTTTTTCAGGACATCGAGGCGCTGTATATAGATTATTCGCTTATGCCTGATGTGACCCTTTACGGCGGGGACATAGAGGCTCCTATCGACCTTAAGGCGCTCAGGACAGCGTATCTTATCGAGTCGAGGGGCTGCGCCTTTAAATGCTCATACTGCGCCAATGACCACTGGCGTCGCACGTGGAGGGCTACCTCCGCAAAAAAGATTGTTGATAAGATGGAGGCGCTTGTTTCGGATTTCGGGATCGAGTATTTCAGGTTCTATGACGATCTGTTTACCCTCAATAAGCCGCGGGTCATCGAGTTCTGTGATGAGATAAAGAGGAGGGGCCTTAAGATAAATTTCAGGGTGCTTATTAGGGCCGGGACAGATATCGAGATACTTAAGGCTCTCAAAAGCGCCGGGTGTGAATCTGTGGGGTTCGGCATAGAATCAGGCTCGGACAGGGTGCTTCAAAGGATACACAAGGGAATTACTAGAAGTCAGATACTTGAGACCCTGAAGGCATGCAGGGAGACAGGACTTTGGAGCGTAGCGTCGTTTATAGTTTCGCTTCCGGATGAAACGTATGATGACTTCAAAGACACGCTGAGCCTAGTTGGCTATCCCGATACCTTTATGGTGAATGCGTTGATGCTCTTCCCTTACACGCCTTTTTACAATGAACTGAAGGCTAATGGCGAGATCTCTGACGATATATGGTTTGACCGTAAGTATCCGAACAGGGTTTTTTATACAAAAGAGCATTTTCCAAGCGCAAGTTTTTATAGCGACGAGATCCGCTGGTTGATGATCTGTCTTTTATACTACAGCCATATTCGCAATCCTATAGCATTATTAAAGAGCCATGGTATCTTCGGCGGGACGCTCAGGTTTATAAAGGCGTTGCTGGACATACCATTTAAAGGCCGTCTGGACAGGCTTTACCATAGGCTTCTTTCTGGAGCCAACTCATGATGACATCCCGGGTACTTGAGCTCTACGAAAAGCTGCAGAAGGTTAACCACCAGCGCTCTCCGCTCAAACACCCTTCCGACTTTTTTCATGTAATGGCCGAATACTGGCCTTTGGGGCAATACATGCTCAGGCGTTTCGGGATCAAGAGCTGGTATTCATTCTGGTATTCAAAGCTCTTTGTTGGAGACGAGGGAGGGGAATACGATCTGCGTGTCTCTCTGTATAAGCGCTTTCCTTCTCTCGCACAGAAACCTTTTAAAATAGAGATAGAGCACTCTACTGTTTGCAATAAAAAATGTATTTTTTGCATGCACACCCATTGGAGGGAGAAACAGCAGCAGATGTCTTTTGATCGCTACAAATTCCTTATAGACTCGATCCCGTCGCTCAAATGGCTCAATATCGCAGGGATAGGTTCTGCATTCCTCCACCGTGATTTTATCAGTATGATCGAATATGCAAGAGGCAGGCATATCAATGTAAACTTTGTGGACGAGTTCGATTTTTTCGAGGAAGATAACGCTTTAAGGATAGTGGAATTGGGGATCAACAGCATATATGTCTCTTTTGATGCCGCAACCAAAGAGAGTTACGAGACGCTGAAAAAAGGGTGCGATTATGAGAGGGCGCTGGGGAATATAAAGAAGCTTCTTACAATGAAGGAAAGGCTGGGTTCGCCGTTCCCTGTTGTTCATTTCAGGTTTTTGGTCACTAGCTTGAACTATATGGAGATGCCCGAATATATCGAACTGATCGCCGGGCTGAAGAACCGCGGGGTGCGCGCCCGTGTCGAATTTATAGGATTGATAAAATTTCAGGGCATAGAAAATTACTATATGGCCTTGAGCGATATACCTGAAGAGATCCTGCTGAGAACATTCGAGAACGCGTTAAAGCATGGGATAAACCTATATTTCTCACACTCAGACGATTCCTCTTTGCCGCCCATGAGCGATTGTGTAAGATGGACAGAGCCTTTTGTGCTCGTTGACGGCTATGTTATATCGGACTGCGCAATCCTGATGCAGAGCAGCAGGGATTTCCTGAGAGAACATAGTTTCGGGAATGTTTTTGAGACACCGGTTATGGATATATGGAATTCGGAGGGGTACCGCAACTTCAGGAAACAGGTCGTCACGGCTAACGAAAAGGTGCCTGAATCATGCGTTTTCTGCTGTGCATTTGATATTCATAGCAGGCAGGAGCGGTGCGGAGTTTTCTACAGGGGAGAAACAGGATGAAGCTTCTGCTCGCAAATCCGATGTTTAAGGGAGCGCTTGGCATCCCGTCTTTTGGTCTGGGCTTTATAGGCACGTATGTTAAAGAGCATAGCGACTGCGAAGTTGAGGTTGTTGAACAGAGCATGCAGGGCATCTCTACAGAAGCTCTTATAGAAAAGGCGCTTAATGTAGATTATTTGGGGCTGATATGTTACACCGAATCCCGGTTCGAAGTTTTTGACCTTGCACGAAGGGTTAAAACAGCAAACCCAAGCTGCCTGATTATGGTAGGCGGAGCGCATGTCCAGACTCTGGACAGGGAGATACTGCTCCATTATCCCTTTATCGATTATGTGGTCAGGATGGAGGGGGAAGAGACCGTTCTAGAAATTATTCAGGGACGGCCGCTGAAGGAGATATCAGGTCTGACATGGCGTTGCGGGACTGATATTGTTCGCAACCCTGACCGTCCTGCTATTGCTGATATCAACTGCTTGCGCTATGATTATTCGCTTATAAGACACCAGATAGCAGACTGGAAGGATTATGAGATACCTGTAAGAATGCAGGGTCTTAATGCCTTGCCTGCTATAGCTTCGCGCGGCTGTCCGTATCAATGTAAATTTTGCGCTTCAAACAGACATTGGGGACATTCGTATCGCTATATGACCCCTGAGAATCTGGTGGCTCTTATCGAGGGTTGGATAGAACGGTACGGTACCGGCTACATAAGGTTTTACGATGCCCTTTTTGTAGGCAATGAAAGCCGGATTCTAAGCTTCTGCGACTTGCTTGAGCAGAGAAACATAAAGATCAGTTTCCGGGTTGATGTCCGGATAGGGACGAGCAAGAATGTCCTTAGAAGACTGCGTGAGGCGGGTTGCGAGGTGCTGGGATTCGGCATCGAAAGCGGCTCCGACCGCATACTCAAGCGCATAAATAAAGGCATCACCAGAGCTCAGATAGAAGAGACGATAGGTTTTTGCAGGGACCTCGGGTATTGGATCATAGGATTTTTCATGGTATCCTTGCCGGACGAGACCGAAGAGGATATCCTTAAGACCCTTGAGCTGCTAAAATATTTTAACGAGGCTGATGTGCAGTTTTTTAAGATACATCCCAATACTGCTTTTTATGACGAACTCCTTGCAAAAGGAGAGATAACGGATCAGGTCTGGTTTGACACAACCGAGGAGGCGGAGCTTTTCTATTGTAGGGAGAGGTTCTCAAGCGCGCAGTTCACACGTGAAGAAGTGAATTCCTTTCTGAGCTATGCCTACAATAAAATATCGCTCTGCAATCCGCAGAAGGTTATCGAGACATACGGAGCTTTGAAAGGAGTCGCGCTTTTGACGGTTGCAGCCGCTTCCAATATGCTGTTGTCAGGATCTTGGGGCAGGGGTTTGCAGCGCAGGATAAAAAATATAGGGTTTGTTAAATCCATATATAACCGGTTGTCGAGCAGGATATAGCGTAAGTCTATGTTATCCTCCCTAAAGAGCCTGATCGTAAATACAACGGTTATCTATATAATAGAGCTTTTTTCTAGGGCATTTCAGTTTGCGCTTATCATTTACTCTGCCCGTACCCTCGGTGTGGCGGCATTTGGTAATCTTTCTTATTCACTGACCATATATTTCCTTTTCTCGGTGCTTTCAGATTTTGGTTTTAATATGTTCCTTACGCGTGAGGTTTCACAGAACCCGAACGCTGTCGGCAGAATCCTCGGGCTGGCTCTGCGCTTCCGCACATGTGTCGGGATAGTTATTTACATTATGTTTGTCGCATATCTGAATCTTCTTGAGCATTCGCAGGATATCCGGATATTCTTTGTGCTTACCGGATTGAGCGTAATATTTTCGAGCTACGCCTTAAATTATATTCTGGCGCTGAGGGGACTCGGCAGGATAAAGACCGACGGGCTTATACGTATTGCAGGCTCGTTTATAGGAACTGTGGTCAGTCTGGCCGGATTAAAGGCAGGTTTAGGCATGCAGGCTATAGCTGTCGGTATATCCATTGGAAATGTATCCATGATCGTGACATCCGTATTATTGGACAAACAGCTTGGGATAGCAAAAATATCCGGAGACTTATTGACCCTGTCGGATTATGCAGAAATGTTGAAGAGGTCTGTCCCTTTTGTGTTGATCGTTGTTATATCCAATGTCTTTCAGAGGGTAGATACGGTGCTTCTTCAGCATTTGAAAGGTTCGGTCGAAGTAGGTCTTTATCATGCCGCGTTTAAGATCACCGATGCCATACTTATATTTCAAACGGCTTTTGCTATAGTGCTTTTTCCGGTGCTCAGCTCGCGCATAGCTGCCGGTGAGCTTGAGGTTGCAGATGAGATAACCGATTTTAGTATCAAATACACCGCTATCATCGGTGTATTCCTGTCTGTGCTCACGTTTATGCTTGCGGATAAGATAATCGAGCTGATGTATTTTTCGACCGATTACAGCGCTTCCGGGGCCGGATTGAAAACATTGGCGCTCGTTATCTTTCTTCTTTATATATCCACCCCTATTGGGTATCTTCTGCTTTCGAGCAGGTTTGCATATATGGCGGTGTGGCTTAACTCGATAATGCTTGTGGCCAATGCCGGACTTAATTTTGCGCTAATCCCTCATTACGGTTTTATGGGGGCGGCGGCAGTAAGGGGTGTGACCGAGCTTCTTGGGCTTTCCCTTACGGTTCTGTTCGTTAAGCGCTATATCATGCAGGTCCGCTATTTTACGCATTTATGGAGACCTGTTATTGCGGGGGCTGCGATGGCTGTGGTCATATATCTTGCAAGATCGTTTTTGTTTTTGCCTTTATATTTTGCTGTGTATGCCGCTATTCTTGCGGCTACGGGGGCTGTCTCGAAAAAAGAGATCGTTTTTGTGAGGGACGTTTTCCTTGAGAGGATCAATAAATTGTGAAGATAGCTGTTGACGCATTCCCATTGCTGTCCAAGCACAAATCTGGAATACCTAATTATGTCCGAAATATCCTGTCGCATATTTTAGATGAGGACACCGCTGATGAATATTTCCTATATTCCAAGAACCCGGTAATGTTTCAAGACCGGCCGAACTTGAGATGCCGCGTTAAACACAGCGCCACCGCCGAATCATCATCCTACGGCAATACGCTCTGGCTTTTCAGTAAAGGGGTACAGATGATGAAACAGGACTGCATAGATATTTTCTGGGGGACACGGCAGATGCTCCCTCCTTTTCTTCCCGGCGGGATAAAAAAGGTCCTTACGGTTTATGACCTTGTATGGCATTATTTCCCCGGGACTATGGATGCGTACAACAGGCTTGTAATGAATTTTTTCACAAAGAGTTCGATCAGGTCGGCCGATCATATCATCACTATTTCCGACGCAAGCAGAAAAGCGCTTGTGGATGTTATGCGCATCTCTGAGGAAAGAATAAGCGTGATATATCCTGCAGCGGACGGCTACATGCCTCTCGATAAGAACGACTCGGCCCTCTATATCTCGGAAAAATATCAAACAAACAAAGATTATGTTTTGACTGTAAGCACCATAGAACCGAGGAAGAACCTCCCTATGCTGCTCAAGATATTCTCGAAATTCAAACATAGCGGGATCCAGCTTCTTATAGCAGGAGCGTCCGGGTGGAAGAACTCTGCGATATTTGCCGAATACCGGAGACTCGGGTTTTCTGAAGATCAGGTGAGGTTTTTAGGCTATGTTCCTGATGAGGACATGAACAGGCTTTATTCAGGGGCGCGGTTGTTCTTGTTCCCCTCAATATACGAAGGTTTCGGCATCCCTCCACTCGAAGCTATGGCTGCCGGGACCCCGGTTATTACGTCAAATTCGTCTTCGCTTCCAGAGGTGACAGGTGATTATGGGATGCTGCTTGACCCCCATGATCTGTCGGGTTGGCAGGATGCGATTGATAAAGTTCTTTATTCGAGGACGCTGCAGGACGATTTGGTACATAAAGGACTTCAGAGTGCAAAGCGGTTTTCGTGGGAGCATTCAGCATCACAGACTTTGGAGATTTTTAAAAAGCTCGTTTAGATGGCACCCAACTGAAAGCAAACTATTTTAATACCTGAAAAAGACTGCTGTAGTCGTCGGTCCAGAGCCGTATTCCCGGTTTTGATTTAAGTTTTTCCGCAATCTTCTTCATCTCGGGAGTTTCAAAGATGCTGCTGTCCGAAGACATAAGCACCCAATCAGCCTCATAAATTTTGCGGTCGGGTTCTTCGGCGCTGCTCGCAATAACTGCATGTTTGCCTAATACTGTCCTAATATTTTCTACCATGAACGAAAAATCAATATTTCTGTTTGTTATATGCAAGGCTAGAATCCCTTTGGGTTTCAGATGGCTGAAGTAGAGCTTTACAGCTTCAAGAGTAAGCAGATGGACGGGTACCGAATCTCCGGAAAATGCATCGGCAACTAATAGGTCGTAATATTGTTTAGGCTCCCGGCTGAGCGAAAGCCTTCCGTCACCCTCGATGATTTCGATTTGCGCGAGGGAGTCAGTCAGGAAAGTGAACTCGGTGCGCGCAATGTTTATGACCTGCCGGTCAATCTCATAAAAGCGATAGAAATCACCCGTCCGCCCATAGGCAGCTAGTATGCCCGAGCCGAGTCCTATAATTCCTACACGTCGCACATCTTCAGGCAAGAGCTTTAAAGCGGTTCCTATGCCCGAGTTCGAGGCATAGTAGCCGTTTTTTTCTCTGCGCCTGTCCGGCGCTGTAAACTGTACCCCATGAGTGATGGCGCCATGCACCAATGTGCGATGCTCATTCAAGGTGCCTTTATCGTATTCTGTGACCCTGTGCGTGCCGTAAAAATTGCGCAGCGTCAGGATTGTGTTATCAGAGTATGAATACATATAGATGAATGTTGCCGCGACCAAACGGATTATGACTGCAAAACACACAATATCCGCAATTCGCCATTTCCGGTAATTGACCGAAAAAAGGAGTACTCCGCATACGGTAAGCATTATGGGGAACTCGAAGTAATAAGAAAAAATATTCGGTGCAAGCAGCCCCACAAATATTCCGCCGAGCGCACCGCCTGCAGAAACCATCAGGTAAAAAGATGTCAGGTATATCGGGGCAGGTTTGCGTGCAGCCAACTCTCCATGGCAG
>SCQE01000059.1 GCA_004321915.1 Nitrospirota bacterium | reverse complement strand
TAAAGCAAAACAAATCCTGCAGGGTTGGAGTTAAAAACAAAAGGTTACGGGCTGGCTATGATGACCAATACAGAGCCGAGGTTCTTAACCTACAGGGAACGGCATAGTGCGTTTGCCCTGCAGACTTAAGCCTTAGATTTTCATTCGCTTCCGCTCAAGAGTTATAATATTCGACTATGATACGAAATACCTTTTCTATGCTTAACGGCATAGGCGAAAAACTTGAGCGCAGGATTTGGCAGAGCGGCATACTCACATGGAGGGATTTTTGCGAATGCGAAGAGATCGAAGGGATAAGCCCGGAAAGAAAACAGGCCTATGACGATCAACTTCTAAAGGCTTCCGAGGCCTTGGATTCCAGAAACGCCGAATACTTTGCCGGCATGATGAAGAGGCGCGAGCATTGGCGGCTTTATGAACTGTTTAAAGAAGAGATTGTCTGTCTCGATATAGAGACCAACGGTTATCAGCACAATTCAGGAGGTTATGTTACTGTCGTGGGCCTTTATGACGGGTACGAATGCAGGACCTTTGTCCGCGGAGAAAACCTGACGACCGAAAATCTGAATAAGGCCCTGTCCGGATATAAATGTTTAATAACATTCTACGGATCGGGTTTCGATGTGCCTTTTCTCCAAAGGGCGTTTCCGGGGGTGAGATTCGATATCCCCCATTTCGATCTCTGTTATGCGGCCCGCAAGCTCAAGATCGAAGGCGGGCTTAAAAAACTCGAAGTCCTGTTCGGAATAGACAGGGATGAAGAGACAAGGGGAATGAACGGCTATGATGCGGTCAGGCTTTGGGAAGAGGTGAAGAGAGGCAACGCCGCCGCTAAAGAACTCCTGCTTAAATATAACAGGGAAGACACCATCAACCTTTTCAGGCTTGCCGACATCCTTTACGACAAACTTAAAGACTCCACCGGCATCAACGCATTTACCGGCCCCGAAATTGTTCATGGATATAATTAAATCTTTCGCCTCATATCTTTCTGTCGAGCGCGGCCTGTCTGCAAACACGGTCCGGTCATACACCCTTGACCTTAAAGGGTTTGAGGGATTCCTCAAGGAAAAGGGCGAAGACCTTGCCTCATTCGGCAGGGAGGACATAACCGATTATTTCGAGAAGCTTAAAAGAGAGGGAAACTCTACGGCCAGCACGGCGCGGTTGTTGTCCTCGATAAAAAGCCTCTGCAGGTTCCTGATTATGGAGCGCGTAATGTCAGAGGACCCGACAGAGATATTGAAAGCGCCGAAGCAGTGGGAAAGGCTCCCGAAGTCGCTGGATGTTTCGGTCATAAAAGAACTGCTCGATATGAAAATAGAAAGCAAAACTTTTCTCAGGGACGCGGCAATGCTTGAGCTGCTTTATTCATCAGGATTAAGGGTGAGCGAGATAATTTCATTGAAGGTGAACGATCTGCATTCCGAGGCCGGATTCATCAGGATCATGGGCAAAGGCTCGAAAGAGCGGGTTGTTCCTGTAAACCACAGGGCTGTAGAGAGGGTAGGAAAATACATGTCCGAACTCAGGCCGGGGTTGCTTAAAAATAAACAATCGGCCTGTATTTTTCTTTCCAACAGGGGGGCGCCGATGACGAGACAGAGGTTCTGGCAATCGCTCAAGGTTTTCGGCATGATGGCAGGGATCAAGCTGTCTCCTCATATGCTGAGACACTCTTTCGCTACGCACCTGCTCGAAGGCGGCGCAGACCTGCGGTCGGTCCAAAAAATGCTGGGGCATTCGGACATCGCCACCACCCAGATATATACAAAGGTTTCTCGGGACAGGGTGAAGGAAGTTTTTTTAAAACATCACCCAAGGGCGCAATAAAGGCACGGCGAGGTGTTTAAATGACTGTTGAGCTTAAACCTGAAGAGCTGTTCAATCGCTGCGACCCCGGCTTCTTCGCCTTTGAGACCACAGCGGACCTGTCCAAGCTTTCCGGCACTATAGGTCAGGAAAAGGCCCTCTATGCGATCGATTTCGGCCTCGAACTGTCGAGCAAGGGCTTTAACATATTTGCGCTCGGAGAAAGCGGTACGGGCAAGATGCGCACCGTAAAGGCCCTGCTTCAGGAAAAGGCGTCAAAAGAAAAGCCTCCGCCCGACTGGTGTTACGTCTATAATTTTAAAGAACCGGATGTGCCGCAGGCGATAGAAATGCCGGCCGGACAGGCGGCCGCCTTCAAAAAGGACATGGATGACCTTATAAAGGTTTTACGCGTCGAGATCCCGAAGGCCTTCGAATCGAAGGAATACGAAAAACAGCGCAGCAGGATCATAGATGAGTTCCAGCAAATACAGAAAACCCAGTTTGCGAAGATGGAAGAAGAGGCCAAGGCCAAGGGGTTTTCTATCAGAAAGGGCTCGTCCGGGGTGGTGATTGTGCCGCTCAAAAAAGACGGCGAGCCGCTTACGGAAGAAGAGTTCGGGGGTCTTGACGACGAGGCGAGACACAAGGTCGAAAATTTCGGGAAGGTCCTTCAGGAGAAGCTGGACGACATTGTCCGAGAGGTAAGGCGGGACGAAAAAAAGGCGAAAGAAAAGCTTACCGCTCTAGAAAGGGATGTCGCACTCGGCGCATTGGGACACCACATGGAAGAGCTGCGCGCTAAGTATAAGGACTACGAAAAGATAGTCTTTTTCCTCGACGGGGCGAAAGAAGACATCTTATCGCATCTGGACGACTTCAAGACGGTTGAAGAACAGCCTTCTCCGCTGCCGTTCCTGAAACAGCCTAAGCAGGAAGTTTCGTACGCCCGTTTTGCGGTAAATGTGATCGTGAACAACTCCGGCTGTTCAGGCGCTCCTGTGGTGTTCGAGAGCAATCCGACATATCTGAATATTTTCGGAAGGATCGAATACAAGGTGCAGTACGGCATGGCGCTGACCGACTTTACGATGATAAAGGCTGGCTCGCTTCATATGGCGAACGGCGGATATATAGTGATCAATGCCCTCGATCTTTTGAAAAACATTTTTTCTTACGAAGCATTAAAGCGCGCCGTCAAGAACAGGGAGATAAAAATAGAAGATGCGTGGGAGCAGTACAGGCTTGTGAGCACCACCTCCTTGAAGCCCGAACCGGTCCCGCTTAACGTTAAGATCATTCTTATCGGGAACCCCTATCTCTATTACCTCCTGTACAATCTTGACGAGGAATACAAGAGTCTCTTTAAGGTAAAGGCCGACTTTGACAGCAGGATGAAGCGCCTGCCCGAGAACATAAACAAATACGCCGCTTTCACAGCCACCTGCCAGCAGGAGGAGGGACTTCTTCCGTTCGACAGAAGCGGCATCGCAAAGATCGTGGATTTCGGTTCACGGCTTGCAGGCCATCAGGAAAAGCTCTCGACCAAGTTTAGCGAGATTGCGGACCTGATAAGAGAGGCGCATTACTGGGCCTCGAAAGCGGGAAGTGATGCGGTAAAAGATGTTCATGTCAGCCGCGCCTTCAAAGAAAAGATCCTTAGATCAAACAGGATAGAGGAGCTTATTCGTGAAATGATGCTCGAAGGCACGCTTATAGTCGACACCGGGGGCGAGAAAACAGGGCAGGTCAACGGTCTTGCAGTGCTCGATATGGGCGATTACAGCTTTGGAAAGCCTTCCCGCATAACCGCGAGGACTTACACCGGCAAGTCAGGCGTGGTAAACATAGAGCGCGAGACCAAGATGAGCGGGAAGGTCCACGAGAAGGCGATAATGATCCTTACGAGTTATCTCGGCGGAAAGTACGCGGTAAAAAAACCTATAAGCCTCTCCGCTTCGATAACCTTCGAGCAGCTGTACGAAATGGTCGAGGGAGACAGCGCCACCTGCGCCGAACTTTATGCCCTCCTGAGCAGCATATCCGGCGTGCCCCTTAAACAGGGGATAGCGGTCACCGGTTCTATGGACCAGAACGGCGATGTTCAGCCGATCGGGGGCGTGAACGAAAAAATAGAGGGCTTTTTTGCGCTCTGTAAAGAGCGGGGCCTTGACGGCAGCCACGGGGTCATAATACCCCGGAAAAATATCAAACACCTTGCGCTTAACGAAGATGTTACGGACGCGGTCAGGAACGGGCTGTTCAGGGTTTATGCGATAAACGGAATGGAAGAAGGGCTCGAAATCCTTGCAGGAAGGCCTGCGGGCCGGATGAATGACGACGGGAGTTATCCGGAAGGCACAATTAATTATCTTGTGTTTAAGCGACTTCGGGAGATGACCGAAGCATTGGAAAAAAAGAAGGGCAAAAACAAAATAAAGGGTTCAAAAGACAAAGACGGGGAGAGTGATTAAATGATACGCAAAGGTCTGATCGAAAAATTTTTCGAAGCAGCGAGCATACAGAGATGGAACGACCATGTGCGGCCTGTCGAGATGACCGAATTGGACAAGCAGGCGCATAAAATGGTCATCGCCTATGTGGTCGCCAAATTCGAGGAGACCGAAAGGGACGCGCAGGTCAGCTGGATAAAGCTCATAGAGGGCGGCATATTCGAGTTTCTCCAGAGGGTGATACTGACCGATATCAAGCCGCCAGTCTTTCATAAGCTCATGGCCATAAAGGGCAGGGAGCTGAACGAATGGGTGCTTAAGCAGCTGCAGGAGGACATAAAGGGCCTGAAGGGTGACTTTGCCTCGAACTTCGAGGAATACCTGTTCAACAGCGAATATGCAAAACTCGAAAAACGGATACTGCGGGCCGCCCATTATCTCGCCACCAACTGGGAATTCAAGATCATCTACAATATAAGCCCGTTTATCTACGGCATAGAGAAAACAAAAGAAGAGATCGAGAACCAGATAGAGGACCACTACGACCTTATCGGCGTCCAGAAGATATCGCTCGGCAAAAAGTCCTACGGCTTTATCGACCTGTGCGGACAGCTGCGGTTTCAGCAGCGTTGGGCGCAGTCTCCTAGAATACCCAAGACCTCGGTCTTGGGCCATATGCTGATAGTGGCCATGCTGTCGTATCTCTGCTCGATCGAAATAAACGCATGCGCCAGAAGAAGGCACAACAACTTTTTTGCGGCGCTCTTCCACGATCTGCCGGAGGTCCTTACAAGGGACATAGTGTCTCCTGTGAAGGGTTCTGTGGAAGGGCTCAAGGCCATAATCAAAGAGTACGAGAAGGTGCAGGTAGAGGAGAGGCTTTTCCCCCTGCTGCCGTCCTCATGGCATAACGAGGTCAGATACTTTACCGAAGACGAGTTTTCGAACAAAATCGTCCGGTCAGGGGAGATAGTGAAAGGGCTTGCCTGTGACGAGATAAACGCCAAATATAACGAGGATGTCTTTTCTCCCTTGGACGGCGAACTGCTGAAGGCCTGCGACGAGTTGGCCGCCTTCATCGAGGCGTCGCTCTCCATTAAGCACGGGATAAGGTCCCATCACCTTAATGAGGGCAAGAGGGACCTTTACGAAAGATATCGCGCCAAGGAGATCGCAGGGATAGACTTCGGCATAATATTCGACTACTTCATGGAAGACCTTAACTGAGGCCGATGAAACGTCTGTTGCGGCTTGCCGAGTTTGGCGCACTGATCCTGCTCTCGCTGCCTTTTGCGCTGCTTCCGATGCGCATGGCCTTGGAAACAGGCGCGCTGCTCGGGGCTTCTGTTTTTAAGATATGGAAGAGCAGGCGTAAAATCGCCGTAGAAAACATACGCAAAACCATCGAGCTCGGTGAAATAAAATCTTCCTGCAACCCGGAGGAAATAGCGCTCGAATGTTTCAAGAATCTGGGCAGGTCGTTCATAGAGGTAATCAAGATTTATTACGGCTTGGGCAACGGCATTGTTCAAGCCGTCGAGGTAAGAGGGCTCGAAAATTTTTTAAAGGCAAGAGAGAAAAACAAAGGCATAATAATGATTACAGGCCACTGCGGAAACTGGGAACTGTGCGCCCTCGCTATCAGCGCCAAAATCAGCGTTGCTTCGGGGGTTGCGCGCAAGCAGAACAACCCGTTCATAAACTCAGCGATAGAGAAGGTGCGGGCAAGGTTCGGCAACAGCATTATATACAAACAAGGGGCGCTGAAAAGTATCCTCTCTGCGCTAAAGAAAAATAAGGTGGTCGGTATATTGATAGATCAGGCGGTGGTAAGCGACGAGGGGTATATAATAGATTTCTTGGGGCGCGGCGCATGGGCCACTAAAATGCCCGCCCTGCTTGCAAGAAAGACGGGGGCCCCTGTTCTGCCCGTGTTTATTAAGCGCGAGAATGGAAGACACGCCCTGACCGTTTGCCCTGAAATAGAGCTAAGCGCACTTGAAGACAAGGAAGATGCCCTGATCGCGGACACCAAGCAGCTTATGCGTCCTATCGAAGACTATATAAGACAGAACCCTTACGAATGGCTCTGGATCCACAGACGCTGGAAGAGGGTGCCGCAATAAACTCCCAATGCGGCATTGTATTTTCTCTGGGCGCTGTTATAATGGGAGATAGCGGCAAATTGAATTATTGTCCGGCAATGGGGCCCCGATGACACTCGCAGGCAAAGAAAAATTAAAAGTCCTTTACGTTGAAGACGACGAGATAACCAAGGCTGCCGTCAGCATGTTTATTTCGAGGATAGCGGTCGTTATTACAGCCTCCAACGGCAGGGAGGGCTTGGAACTGTTTTTGCAGCACCAGCCCGATATCGTTGTGACCGATATTGCGATGCCTGTGATGGACGGGAACAAGATGATAAAGATGATTGTCCAGCATAAAGCGGACACGCCTATAATAGTTACAACCGCCTATAACGATTCGGAACGCATATCCTGCAAGTTCTGCAAGATAGTGGCGAAACCCTTTGACAAGGACGAGCTTATAACTGCAATAAAAGCGTGCGCTGAAAATATAGGACTGGAATAAAAACCGGCTGTTCAGGCCAAGCAGGTTTTGTTCTTGCCGGTTCTTTTCGCGTTGTACAGAGAGTTGTCGGCTTTAGCGATAAGAAGTTCCAGATTGTCCGCATCGACAGCGTAAGTGGCGATCCCCGAACTTATCGTAATGCGGACGTCTTTTTCTGCTGAAATATGTATGGGCATCTCCTGAATGACCAGCCTTGTCCGTTCCGCCACCTCAAAGGCGGTGCTCTTGTCCGTATTGGGCAGTACGAGCATGAATTCTTCCCCGCCGTATCTCACGCCGATGTCCGCAAGCCGTATATTTTTCAATATGGCGTCCGAAACGGTTTTCAAGGCCGAATCCCCTGCATCGTGGCCGTAAGTGTCGTTGAACTGCTTGAAGTTGTCTATATCCAGAAGCACCATGCTCAGCGGCTGCTCGTTTCTGTCTGCAAGGGCGAGCTGTTTTTCTATGAACGTCTCGAAATAGCGGCGGTTGTAAAGTCCTGTAAGGGGATCGATGAGCGCGAGTTTTTTGTTCAGCTCCAAAAGCCTCATGTTGCTGATTACCGGGATAAGCAGCGAGATGAAGCTTTCGATCATCTCGATTGTGCGGTCGTCGAAAAAGTTTGTGGAATGGCTGAAAAGATGGAGGACGCCGGACACCGACCCGCCGATATTTATCATTGTGCAATAATAACTCCCGGCCTGTTCGTTCTCGGGCCTGTAAGGGCAGGCATATTCTTTCAGGATGTCGTTTACCGCAAAAGTCCCCGAGTATATGAGCGATTTGCATTTATCGTGCCCCGGGAAGCGGTAATCGGGTGTGCCGTCAGCGCAGTATCTTATGACGTCCATGCTTGTGTTCGACTCCGGGTCGATGCCGGTAAGATATATACAGTCTATTTTCCTCCTGTCGTCACCGGTCTTTAGAAGGTAGTGTCTGAAAATATCATAGGTCTCGTTTTCGCTCAGGGCCATAGTGATATCTTTTGAGAAGGAGGCTATGGCATGCTGCATGTTCTGCGTGATTTTCACTGCGGTGATGTCGGTAATGAAGGCGAACGCGCCTTCAACCTTGCCTGCCGAATTTTTTTGGGGTGAGGCCGAGACTATCGTATAAACCCTCGAACCGTTTTTGTGCAACAATGTTATCTCATAACTTTCGGATATGCCGTGTTTGCGCTTTTCGAGCGCTTCGAAAAAAATGTGCCTGTCGCTGTCGACCACGAGATCATAGATGCTTTTCCCTATAAGTTCTTCCACCCTGTATCCGAGAAGCGCCGATAACGATGGATTTATTCGCCTGATAATGCCTTCGAGCCCCACTTCCCAGTGGCCTTCGCGGGCGGTATCGAGTATTTTTTGGTATCTCTTTTCGAGGCTGTACAGTTCGGTGATATCGGTCAGCACCATAACGACTTCCCTGATTTTACGGTCTGCGCCGAAAGAGGGCGTAGCGGTCAGCTTCAGCCATATGATGTTCCCGTCCGCTCTGCGGATCCCCGCTATCAGGTTCAAAACAGGGTTGTAGGTCTTCAGGACCCAAGAGACCGGATGGGTCTCGCGGCCGAACGCGTTACCATCTTCATCGATAAAGATTATCTTTTTTGAATAATACGGTTCGTTGACCATTTCCTCCCTTTTGAGTTCGAACATCTCAAGGGCCGAAAAGTTTATCTCTTTGACTATATCGTCACTGCCCACAATCAACAGCCCTTCGGAAAGCGTCTTAAGGATATTTTCGAGACGGTTCCTCTCGTCTCTGAGGGATTCGCTCTCTGCAAACCTGTCCGTGATGTCCTTGAAAAGGCCGCTTGCTATAAGGCCGCTTATCTTGAAAGAGCCTTCAATGATCCTGTTCTTGAATTTGAAGATGTAACTTACAACGCCTTCTTTACCGACGGCCTTTTTTATAAAATCTTTCCATTGTTCGGGCTTTAGCAGCAGGGACGAGATGTCGGTACCGATGAGCGAATCCGGACTGCCGAACCCGAGCTCCGTTGCGCCGTGCTTGTTTATCCAGAGGACCGTTCCGTCGTCGTTCAGTTCAAGCTCCATAAACCCGGTTTGCAGGATGTCGAGGGACTCCTTAAATCTTTGGGCCTGATCTCTGATGCCCTTTGCAATGCTCTCGTGAAGCATGTTCACGATATCGGTCTGCGTTACCAGACCCTTGAGCTGCTGTCTCGAATCTATGACCACGAGATGCCGGATCCGTCTCTCGTTCATGATTTTAAGCGCGTCGTAAAGAATGGTATCGGTGCTTACATAGGCGATGTTTCGGGAACAAATGTCTCTTATGTGCGTGTCCGGCGGCGTTTGTTTGTATAGATGACGGACCACGTCCCGTTCGGTGAATATTCCTTTTATGGCAGCGCCGGTCACCACTATAACGCAGCTTTTTCGCTCTTCGGCTATCTTTTCGATGGTTGTTTTCAGCGTGGTGTCGGGCGATACGTTCAGCAAGTCTGTGCTCATTATCGATTCTACCGCCGTGTGCACCTTGAAAAGGTCCTCATCGAGTTTTTTGAGTATATCGGTTTGGGTGACTATTCCCCTAAGTCTGCCCGTTTTATCGATCACCACGAGCCTCCTTATGCGGTTTCTCTCCATGACGTCGAGGGCCACGCTGATGTCCGAGTTTTCATATACGGTGACCGGATTGGGAGACATAACGGACGAAACCGGAAGCGTGAAAGTATCGACACCCGTGTTGGATGCGCGGGCTATGTCCCTCTCTGTAAGAATGCCTACGGGTACCGATTCGTTTGTGATGATTATGCTGCTTATGTTGTTGACCGCAAGCGTGGCGATAGCTTCGCTGAGCTTTGCGTCTTTCGTTAGAGAAAATACATCGGATGTCGTAAGCTCGTAAATCCTGCGGTTCGACACTGCGCTCTCCCTATAACTGCCCTTTTTTTAGATCAGATGCAAAAGATTCTTCAACGAAGTCTCTTCTATGTCCCGGTGCAGGCTGTTGCCGTGCGCATCCATGGTGACCACGGCCGGAAAGCCTTCCACATCAAGTTCCCACATGGCTTCAGGCTCTCCGAACTCCCCTATCATCCAGCCGCTATTGACCGTTTTTATTCTGTCGGCAAGATAGGCGGCCGCGCCGCTGACGGTCTGCAGATAAACGCAGCCGTATTCCTTAAGTGCGGCCAAAGTGTCCGGGCCCATGCCGCCCTTTCCTATAACGCCCCTTATGCCGTAAAGTTTTATCACATCCGGCGTGTACATGTCGACCCGCATGCTCGTGGTAGGCCCTGCTGCAATGAGCCTATAGCCTTCGCCGGTTTTCTTTATTATGGGGCCGCAGTGGTATATAACGCCGCCTTCGAGCCTGAACGGAATATCGGACGGGGAAGGTTTTTCATTGCAGAGCATCTTGTGTATCTTGTCCCTGCCGGTAAGAATGCTGCCGTCAAGCAGTACGAGATCTCCGACCGTCAGGCCTGAAACATCATCCTTTGTGAGGGGCGTCCTGAATCTTTTTGCGTTTCCGCCTACCATATGAACCGTCCTCTCCGGTTGGCCCAGCACGCAAACGACACATCCACGAAATAAGATGCCGGATGCCTATGCGCAGCCGCGACCTTTACCCCTATGGCTGTAGTCCTGCCGCCCAGCCCGGCCGCGCCTATGCCGAGATTATTGATGTCATCGAGCAGCCTTTTTTCGAATTCCGTTATCGCAGGGACGGGGCCGGCATCATTCAGCTTTCTTAAAAGTTGTTTTTTTGACAATGCGGTCACCTGATCTTTGGCCCCGCCTATCGCCACCGTTACGGTATAAGGCGGACATCCCCTGCCCTGAGCTTTGAATACGGCATCGAGCACGCATTTTCTTACCCCTTCAAGATCGCGTTCAACCCTGATATTTTGTCCTCCCGTATCAAGCGTAGCGGGTAACTTGTATATCTGTCCTATGTTCTCGCTTCCGCCGCCCTTCAACATCAGGTCGATGGTAAGGGCTTGGTCTGTTGTCGATTCTATATGTATGAGAGGAAAGAGTTCGCCTGTATTATCTCCGGAATTCTTTTCTGTGACGGTATCTACCGCGTTTGCGCGGAGCGGAATTTTTTGTGTTGCAAGGCGCGTGGCTTCTACGATAACATTCCTCAAAAGTTCGTGACTCAGGCCTATCGGCACCTTCACATAAAATACCGGGAACCCTGTGTCCTGACATATAGGCACCGCGGAGTTCCTCGCTATCGAGATGTTCCGGAGGATTATTTCGAGACTGTTTTTGGCGAGAGGCCCTGTCTCTTCCTGCAGCGCCTTTTTGAGCGCATCTTCAACATCACGAGGGATGGATGTGGCAACCTTCTTGTAAAGCTCGACTATTCCGTCACGAAGCTTAAGCAAATCAACGCCTCCGGCCTGTTAGTGTGTTATAGAAAGTATAGCATTTTCGGGCTTCAGGTTTTTATATATCTACGAGTTCAAGAGGAACAAAATATTACGAAACCGCTTTTCTGATAAAGGCGGCGCAGAGGGTGAGGGTTTTGGTATCGGCTTCTTGAAGAAATGAGTTGATGGCTTTCTTGATGCTCGTTGAGCCTAAGCCATCGCCGTTGAAGTTGCTTTTTCAATTACGGTCCACCGCGCCTCAATGGTATCCGCCGACAGATCGGCGCCGCAATCCCATTCAACAAAATAGCCGCCGTTTGAAACTTTCAGGAATTGTGAGCGATCCCGCAGCGGTTCAAACGCCTCATATTTAAGATAAGGACTGACATCGAAATTGCCGATGCGGCCATCATCTGAAACGATTTTCAAAACCCAATTGTTTTCTGGAGTAAGTTCTACTATCCTCATTGGTCAAGCCCCCTAATTTGAAAAGGTGTCTTGCCGTTTGCAGCCAACATCCAGTCGGCAAGCAATTCATCATGATGGATTTCAAGCCACGCCACGACCAGCTTATGCTTGTTCTGCGGCAGCGCTCCGGCCAAGAGCGTTCCGTCAAGGATGGAATATACTGCAACTTCTCCCTGATAATCAGCATGTATGTGAGGCGTATGATGTTTCTCTGTATCCTTAAAAAACATCCGGATAAGAATCCCATAAAACATGGATATTACAGGCATTTCGCATTCTCCTTTTTAACATTATAACAGATAGGGACAGGCTGCAAAACAGTTTGTTCAATTGTGTGGTTTGTCTACGAAACCGCTTTTCTGATAAAGGCGCCGCAGAGGGTGAGGGTTTTGGTTATTATCTATAAACTTCTTTGCGATGGGCTATTCTGTAGACTTTTATAGATTTCTGGATTTCATTAATCTCGTAGAGTATCCGATATTCACCGACTCTTATGCGCCATTTTGAACCGGAGCCGGTAAGCTTCTTGCTATTATGCGGCCTTGGCTCGTCATACAATCCCATGATTGTCAGCTCCAGCCGTGAAAGCATTTTGCCTGAATGTGCGTCAAGGTCTTTACGGGCTTGCGGCATAAGAAGGACACTGTATGAACTCATTTGTGAAGGGTTGTTTTTTTGCGCATTGCAAAATATTCTTTTGCACCCATCGGTTTGCCTTTAACCTTTTTTGCATCCTCAATTAATGCAATATCGATAATGTCATGTCTGGTTGCAGCATCACCCAAGACCTTCTCAAGAAAGGCCTCTTTTTCAATATTCCTGAGCGATTTGAAAGCCGTGAAAAAAACTTCAGCAGTCGCTTGAGTTGTTGTCATAGTTTCACCTCCTGAAAAAAAATATAAATGGTAATCTGTAGGGAAATTATAACAAAAACCGAACAGGCCTGTTAAAAAAAAGTTTTACGAAACCGCTTTTCTGAGGAAGGCGGCGCAGAGGGGGAGGGTTTGGGTGTCGGCTTCTTGAAGAAGGGGGAGCAGGTTTGTTGATCAGCCGAAAAAACGCTCATAATCATCATGGCTACCGATCCAGAACCATGTTACAGTATCGTCATCAAGAATGCCTATGGCTCGATATCCGAGTGTTATCCTTACCGACCAGATATTTTCCCGTTTGTTGATACACTTAAAACGCAATGAAGGATGGAAGGGGTCTTGAGACCAAAGGCGGAATGCTTTTTTTGTCATTGTCCTGATCTCAGGCGCAATTTTCCCGTATTGCTCCCAGAAGGACGGCAGGGTTGATGAATTCACAGTTTTTCAATATCCATAGGATTTCCTTTGCCTTGGAAGACTTCTCTCCGCGCTTGTTGGGCTGCAGCAAGAAGCTTGTTCTCTGTCCGGCAAAACAACTCCTTCCATCTGGCCTCATCTCGGACATCCTCAATGTAATCACGCATATGTTCAACAACGCTTTCTTGAAGGGGGTCCGGTACTGACTCCAACATCTTAATCATTGTAGAGGCTGCTGATGTATCCATAGATTCTTACCTCCGTTTATGATTTACTAAGAACTAACATGACAAAGCCTCATATCTGTCATCCTCGGGCTTGACCCGGGGATCCAGTATTTTCAAGATATTTCTGGATTCCCGCCTTCGCGGGAATGACAAATCATGTGGC
>SCQE01000058.1 GCA_004321915.1 Nitrospirota bacterium | reverse complement strand
TGTCTGTAATTCAATTCTACGAACAAAAGTTTTTTGTAACAGTCCAGTCAACGACTTTAAGCCGCTTGATTCACTTTAAAAAGGCTCCCAGCGATAGGGATAAATTCCTTCCGTTCAGGGCTTCGTTTTGACAGCTCTAAATGCTCGTTCTGCTACAGCCGCAAAACTCGCCCTTCGGCCTCAGACACTTGCGGCTGTTTAACGCTTCACTTCGCAAAGAGCTGTTTCCAAAACTCCGCATTCACTACAGGAACTTATCCCTATCGCTGCAAGCTACCAAGGGGACTGTACCTATTTACGGACGGAGTGAAACGGAGTCGTAGAATAGGGGCTGTCCCCAATGGCGTGAATGGTACTTTTCCCTTTACCTTTAGACATGGAAGTGGCATAATTTCTTATTGTTTGAAGCCGGGGAGGCTGTATGAGGGATTTTTCCAATATCAAGACCGCAGACGCTGTCATTCCCGCGAAGGCGGGAATCCAGTTTTTGCGGAATATTCTGGATTGTCCGATCAAGTCGGGCAATGACAAAATTGGCATCTGTCTTTTTAAATTATCGCTGACGCTTTTATTATTCCTGCTTATTGCCGCGCCTGTCTTTGCCGAAAAAGTTACATTCACAAAAGAGTATACCTATCAGGCAAGCGAGTTTGACTCTAAGTCATCAAGCCGCATCCTTGCTTTAGAGCAAGTTAAAAGACTCATCTTAGAAGAAGTAGGAACCTTTCTTAATAGCGAAACAGAAGTTAAAAAGGAAATTAGGGACAGCGACCGTTAAGAGTTAATTTATAGGGGGTAATGGAATAAGCATGTCCACCTCGAATAAGAAAATCAACCGACTCACAAGCGCATCTATGGATTTTGATGATTGCATTAAGTTTCTTGATGCGCTTCAACATCAAAGTTACAGTTCCCCCGCATATGAGGCACTTCTTATTTCTGCGATAATATTTTATGTTCGCCCTTTCTCAGAAAACGAGAAGAAAAATTCCATTAATCCCTCTGATCCCAGAGTTCCTGATAGTGTTCTTTCGGAACTCTCGCCTGATGAGCACAAACTACATGACCGTCTGAAAAAGCTTCGAAATAAGGCAATAGCTCATGCGGAGTGGTCTCATCATCCAACAGGTGTTACAGCGTCAAGAATAATAAAGGCGATGCCGTTTTCAATCTGGAAACACTTTAGAGGGCAAAAAGAACTGCAGGAGTTCATATCGTTAGTTCGTAAAGTTCGCAGGGCTGTACAACTTGCGCAAACAGCTGAGTTGCGCAAGTTGCCCTGAAGGAAGAATATGAGTGAAAAGGAATTAGAGAAAAATAGGATCAACTCCCGTTTAAACCTAATGTCTATGGCAACCGTGCCGTGATAAAATATAAACAGTCGCTTTAAGCGAAGAGAAGGGAGGGAATATGCAGGCTGCTTACAAAGATAAGATATTAAGGGAAATAGAAAAAATTCCTGATGATAAGATGCCGAACCTATACAGAATAATTCATTTACTGACCAATGAACTATCATCTGTAGGCAAGAAAAGGGCTTCTTTAAAAGGCATATGGAAAGGCAGTAAGGTTGATGATGCTATGTTTGCTGAAGCAAAAAAAACGCTTTTCCCGTACGAGAGGTCATAGTTATCTATGGACTATGTAACAGACACCCACTCACTTGTATGGTACTTCACTGAAGACACTCGTTTGAGCAATAAAGCGTTGGCAGCCTTTGAGTCTTCAACGGTCGATGGAACGATATTTGTTCCCGCAGTTGTGTTGGCTGAAATAATGTTCATTTCGAAAAAAGGCAGAATATCACTTTCTTTTGAGGATACCATTAAAAAAATCGAAGAGAGTGAGAATTTTCAGATAGCGCAGCTAACTGTTGATATTTTAAGCATTGCTGATAAAATTGAAGTCGAACTGGAAATGCATGATAAGCTTATTGTCGCAACAGCAAAATTTTATGAGGCAACGCTTATTTCGAAAGATGAAAATATTATCGAATCAGGAGTTGTTTCAACTGTTTGGTAATCCGATAGTAATGGAGCAGAATTAAAATGCAGAAAAAAGACCTTGAGATAGCTGAAATTCTGAAAGCAAGATTGGCCGGAATTATGGAGCTTGTTGACTTTAGGGTTTTTGGGTCAAGGGCGCGTGGAGACGCAGATGAATATTCGGATTTGGATGTTTTTATAGAAGTTCCATCACTCGATAAGGATATAAAGGAAAAGATTTCGGAAATAGTGTGGGAAGTCGGATTTGAGAACTTTATGGTTATATCGCCTTTAATTTTTACAAAGGACGAAATTGAAAATTCACCGCTTCGGGTTTCGCCGATCGTAAAGAACATTGTAGCAGAAGGGATTGCTGTATGACTGATATAGAAACTCTTTTTAAATATCGAATCGGCTCAAGCAGAGGAAATTCCTTTTTTAGCTGAAATTTCATAGCGGCTTTTTTGTTATAGTAAAACATCTTTGAATTTTACGGGGGAAATCTGAATAAAAAACCGTCAAACAACATCGCTGATTTGTTGCACAAGGCGGAAGGGCTGCGCAAAAGCTCGGACTATACAAGCGCGCTCAGGCTTTACAAGCAGGCATTTTCTCTGGCCCAAAAAGCCGGCGAACCTGAAGCCGCACTCTCGACCGCAATCGCTCTCGGCGATACCTGCAGGATGATAGGCGATTTCGAGGACGCAATCGGACATTATACGGAAGCCTTGGACCTTTGCGAAGTATTGCAGGACCCTTTGTCCGAAGCCGACTGTCTTGTCGGAACAGGCCTTGCGCACAGGGCGCTTGGACAATGGAAAACAGCCCTGAAGGCCATTGGCGCGGCAAGGAAAATCTATCAAAAGGCAGGGGATGAAAAAGGCGTTGTCTTTTGTACTTGGGCAGAGGCGGGTGTGTGGCGCGTTGCAGGCGAAGTCGCAAAGGCATTGAAGTTGTTCGAAACAGCGCGCCTCGGGTTCGACCGCCTCGGGTTTAAATCCGGCATCGGTTATTCGTTGTGCGGCCTCGGCGGCAGCAACAGGGTTGCGGGCAGATACGACCGGTCAATGGAATACTATAAAGCTGCAAATGCATTGTTCCGCCGCATAAAAGACAGCTTCGGCACCGCATACTCCCACTGCGGCATCGGAAATGCCTACAGAATGGCCGGAGATTATCGCAATGCCTTGGCCCATTTTGAAAAGGCATCTAAGCTTTACGAAAAGATCGGCGATATCGTGAGCTACTCTTATACCATCTGGAGCCTTGCAAACGTCCACATTCTGCATGCCGGATTAAAAAAAGCGGAAGCATTGTTAAAAAGGGCCGAAAAGAATTTTGAAAAGACCAAAGACCCGCGCGGCCTTATTTACTGCGGTATGACAAGGGCCGAAATGGAATTTCTGAAGGGCGACGAAGGCTCATCCGCAAAGCTTGTTCTTGAAGCGTTAGGCAGGGCCAAAACCTACGGCTTTAAACTAGAAGCCTGCCACGCAAAAGCGCTGCTGTGCATTTTGAAAGGCAAGCCGCTCAAACAGGTCCGTGCCGAATATTCCAAAATCGGCGTGCGCTATTTCCCCTCCGCAATTCCTTCCAATATGCCATGACCGTTTTCAACCTGCCCAACAGCATAACTTTTGTAAGAATAGTTATCCTGCCCGTTTTTGTTATAGCAATGGTTTACAAAAGATATGATGCGGCCTTGGCGTTGTTTGTGATCGCGAGTATTTCGGACGCGCTCGACGGGATGATGGCAAGGATGACAAACCAGAAGACAACGCTCGGCGCTTTTCTCGACCCGCTTGCGGACAAAATACTGATGACCACCTCATTCATAATGTTTTCGGTATTCGGTCTGGCGCCCACATGGCTGACCATAACCGTTATCAGCCGCGACCTCATCGTGACTGTCGGCTGGTTTTTGCTGTATATGATTTACAATATCTCGAAGATAGAGCCGCTCTTGACGGGCAAGGCGGCGAATGCTTCGCAGCTTATTCTTATCGCATACATTTTGTTTTCTATAAATCTGAATACCGATTCCACACCGCAGCCGTGGATGTTGTGGGTAGTGGCTTCGCTCACGATAGTTTCGGGGTGCCAATACATCTATCGGGGACTCAGGCAGGCAAGTGACAAATAAATCCGGCATATGCATAGAACATGTGATGGAGGGCGGCCCTGCCGGAAAAGCAGGGCTTAAAAGCGGCGACATTATAACATCGATAAACGGCCACCCCGCACATGACAGCATAGACCTGATGTTTTACTCCGGAGAACCCGAAATGCGGTTAAGGATTTTGCGGGACGGCGCAAAACAGGATTTTCGGATAGCCCTCGAAGAAGGCGCGGCCAATCCCGGCATAGTCCTCAAACAGTTCCCGGTAAAGACCTGTAAGAACAACTGTATTTTCTGCTTTGTATCTCAACTTCCCCGGGGCCTGCGCAGGCCGCTCTATGTGAAAGACGAAGATTATCGAATGTCTTTTCTATACGGCAATTACATTACCCTGACCAACCTCTCGGATGCGGACAAGGCAAGGATAATATCACAGCGGCTCAGTCCGCTTTATATTTCGGTGCATTCGACAGACGACGCGATAAGAAGGCGGATGCTCGCGAACCCGAAGGCCGCGGACATAATGGCAGAGCTGAAATTTTTTGCAAGGCACAGGATAAAAATGCATGTCCAGATAGTGCTCTGCCCCGGATACAATGACGGCAGGGAGCTCGAAAAAACCATTCGCGACCTGTCCAAACTTTTCCCTCATATAATGTCGATAGCTGTCGTGCCTGTGGGGCTTACCCTGCACCGCAGAAAGCCTTTGCAGCCTGTCGGTAAAGAGGACGCTCTTTCCGCGTTGGATATAATTCGCGGTTTTCAGGAAAAATTCCTGAGCAAGCACGGCGAACGCCTCGTCTTCGGGGCCGATGAACTTTACATCAAGGCCGGCGGCCGTTTCCCTTCATTGGAGGAATACGAGGAGCTTTATCAAATCGAGAACGGGGTGGGATTGGTGCCGCAGTTTACAAACGAAGCAAAACGGCTGAGGCTGTCGGGTATAAGGACTACGAAACGTTTTGCCACCTTTACCGGAACCTCTTTTTATCCGTATCTTGAAAGGCTTATAGGACGCATCAAAAAAACAGGCATTGACATCGAGCTCAGGGCCGTAGAAAATAAATTCTTCGGCAGCAGCGTGACCGTAACCGGGCTTTTGACAGGTAAGGATATAATACGGACCTTTTCGGACAGGGCAGGAAAGTTTGATATTCTGCTGATACCGGATGTTGTTTTGAGGGAAGGGGACAATATTCTTCTCGATAATGTTACGCTGAAAGATCTGGAGTCCGGCCTTGGTGTTAAGACTGCCGTAATAGATTCGACACCTAGAGGCCTTGTGAACGCACTAAAAGAGTTTCAGAAATGATTAAAGGCACGACAAAAATAATAGGCATATTCGGCTGGCCGGTTGAGCATACAAAATCACCGGCCATGCATAACGCCGCTTTTGCGCATTTAGGCCTCGATTATTGCTATGTGCCTTTTTCTGTAAGGCCCGAAGACCTTAGGTCTGCGGTGGATGGGATCCGCGCGCTGGGCCTTTCAGGCGTTAATATTACGGTGCCGCACAAAGAAGCGGTGGTCCCTTTTCTTGATGAGGTGGCCGAAGATGCCTCTTGCATCGGCGCGGTCAACACCGTTAAAAATGAAAACGGTATTCTCAAGGGCCATAACACGGACGGCATCGGTTTCATGCGCTCGCTCGAAGAGAGGGGTGTTCAGGCCAAGGGCAAAAAAACACTAATTCTGGGCGCGGGCGGCGCTGCCCGGGCCGTAGGCCATGCCATATGCAAGGAAGCCGCCGAATGTTACATCTACAACAGGACAACCGAAAAGGGACGCGCTCTCTATGAACGTCTCTTAAAGACAGGTGGAAATGTGCATATGGCCGATAACGCCATGATCGGCGACAAAGGCTTTTTGTCAGGAACGGACATAATCATAAACACGACATCTCTGGGACTTGCGGAAGCGGATGCGCCTTTGGTTGATGCTTCTTTGTTGAATGCCGGGCATGTGGTCTGCGACCTCGTCTATAAAAAGACACGGTTTTTGGCCGAGGCCGAGAAAGCGGGCTGTGTAACGATAGACGGGCTTGGGATGCTTTTATGGCAGGGGGTTGCCGCGTTCGAGATATGGACAGGCATAAAACCCCCTATCGAAGTCATGCGGAAAACGCTCTAAAAAATTTATTGAAATAATTTTTCGGTTTTTGTCAAGAGCTGGCACAAAATTTGCCTTTACAACCCCTACCGTCTGTGTTAAACTTTTTACATGCGTAAGTTGTTGTTTGTTTTCGCTACACTTTTTTTTCTTGGAGTTACCGGATTTTATCTGAGTCAGGACTTTGGAGGTAAGGCCAAAATCAGTCTCGGAGACCAATCGTACATGGATGAAATCAGCATAACCCAGAAAAAAGACGGAGTTGTAAAATGGGCCTTGAACGCGAAACGCGCGGAATTTCTAAACAATTCGGACGTCAAGCTGGCCGGACTGAAGATTTCATTCCCGGAAAAGGGTCTGGTGCTCACCTCCGAAGGCGGGTTGTACAATATAGAGGATAAAGATCTCGAAATCTCCGGGCATATAAACGCCTCTACAAAAGATTTCGAAATTATGGCCGCAAGATTATATTGGGATGCGGCAAAAAACGAGCTTATTTCCGATGATAAGGTAAAAATTGTGGGCAAAAAATTCGCTGTCGAGGGTGAGGGTTTGACTGCCACAAAGGATAAGGCAAAATTAAACAGTAATGTAAAGGCGGTGTTCGGTGGGAAATAGCGGCAGAGGAACAATAATCAAAACACTGTTTTTTATCGCGGCCATGATCGTTCTTGTTTTGTCTCAGGCCGGGGCAGAGGACAAAAAAACCATTAAAGAGGCGACGGTCATCACGGCGCAAACCCTTACTACGGACAGCAAGGCAAAGACGGCATTGTTCGAGGGCTCTGTTGTGGCAAAAAAAGGCGACATGACGCTTTTCGCAGACAAGATGCTCGTTTACTATACGGAAGAGAAAAGCTCAAGCAATATAAAGAAGATAGATGCTGACGGGAACGTAAAAGTTGTTAAGGGAGAGAAGGTCATTACGTCGGCCTCAGCCACATACCTTACCGAACCGCAGGAGAAGATCATTTTCACCGGGACCCCTCGGGCGTCCGAAGGCGAAAATGTTGTCACAGGCAGCAGGATGACCTACTTTTTGAAAGACGACCACTCCCTTGTAGAAAACAGCAAGGTTATTCTGGTCAATAAAAAACAGGACTGATCTCAAAACAAAAACCCCGACCGAAAAGATGGACCATAAACTCGAAACTAAAGGCCTCTCAAGGCATTACGGCAAAAAAACCGTGGTGAAGAATGTGGCGCTGTCCGTCAATACCGGCGAGATAGTCGGCCTGCTCGGGCCCAACGGGGCCGGTAAGACCACCACTTTTTACATGATAGTCGGCATGCTCAAACCTGACAGCGGGGACATAACGCTCGACAGCAGCGATATACGGGAACTGCCTATTTATCAACGCGCGAAACTTGGCATAGGTTATCTGCCGCAGGAGCCGTCTATCTTCAGAAAACTTACGGTCAAGGAAAACATCAAGGCTGTACTCGAGATAAAAGAAAACGGGAACGGCAAAAATTCGATAAATGAGACCGTCGAAAAAATATTGGACGAGTTCAACCTCGGGAGTTTTGCAGATCGTGACGGATACAGGCTTTCCGGCGGAGAGAGACGCCGGGCCGAGATTGCGCGTGCGATCGCGTTGGATCCTACCTTTATGTTGTTCGACGAACCCTTTGCCGGGATAGACCCGATAGCCATAATCGAACTGAAAAAAATGATGCTGTATCTGAAATCTAAAGGGCTCGGCATTCTCATTACCGACCACAATGTGAGGGAAACCCTGTCCATAACCGACCGGGCCTATATAATAAACAACGGATCGGTCATGGCCGAAGGCAAGCCGGAAGACCTTATCGAAAATCCGGCGGTCAAAGAGGCCTATTTGGGCCACGGGTTTACACTCTGATGGCGCTCGAAAACAGACTCGATTTAAGACTGACCCAAAAGCTGGTGCTTACGCCGCAGCTTCAGCAGGCCATAAAACTGCTCCAGATGCCGCAGCTTGAATTGTCGCAGATGCTCAACCAAGAGCTTACCGAAAACCCCTTTTTAGAAGAAGAATATGAAGAGCATGAAGTCGAGCCCCAGAGCGAAGCTGAAATGGGCGTCGGGGAGGCCGAATATGACGACACCGAACTGCCTTTTCAGATCCAGAGCCTAGTAAATTTCGGAGTTGACGACTACTTTGACGAGCGCAGCAGCGACGGCAGGGATTTAGGATATTTTTCGGCTGACGCCGATGAACAACCGTCTTTCGAGCTTTTTTATTCCAAAAAAGAAGACCTTTGCGATCATCTCCTCTGGCAGCTCAGGCTTATAAATGCGCCGGACACTATCAGGATCATTGCGGAACAGGTAATCGGCAATCTCGATGATGACGGATATCTCAGGGCCACGCGTGAAGAGTTGCTCTCTTTTTCGGGTTCGGACGAACAGACGATAAATGATGCCATCGCCCTCGTTCAACAATTCGATCCGGCCGGCGTAGCGGCAAGGAACCTGCAAGAATGCCTGCTGCTCCAGATCAAGGCCATAAACCTGAGCGGCACACTTGTGGAAAAGATGGTGCTGAACAATATGGACGATCTGCAGAAGAAAAAATATCCGGTTATCGCGAAACAATACGAGCTTTCTATCGACGATATAATGGCCGCCGTCAGGATAATCGAAGGGTTGGAGCCGAGACCCGGAAGGCTTTTTTCGAGCGGTGAGGTGAGTTATGTTGTTCCGGATGTTTATATACATAAGACCGACAGCGGATATCAGATTGTCCTGAACGATGACGGAATGCCGAGGATCCGGCTCAGCAACACTTACCGGCAGCTGCTTACGCGCAAGGACACGCTGACCAAAGAGGAGCGCGAGTTCCTGAAAGAAAAACTGCGTCTTGCCACGGAGCTGATTAAAAGTCTGGACCAGAGGAACAAGACCATTTACAAGGTGGCGGACAGCATTCTGCGTTTTCAGCAGGAATTTTTCAATCTCGGGAACGCGCAGTTGAAACCGCTCAACCTGAAGGATGTGGCGTCTGATATAAGCATGCACGAAAGCACCATAAGCAGGGTGACTTCCAACAAGTTTTTGGCCTGTCATCACGGCATATTCAGCTTCAGGTTTTTCTTCAGCAGCGCGCTCCAATCCGATAACGGAGAGGTTTCGTCTACGATCGTAAAGGAGTTTATCAGAAAAACTATTTCGGAGGAAAACTCCCAAAAGCCCTTAAGTGACCAGATTATCGTCGACAGGCTTAAAGCCCAGAACATCACAATTGCCCGTAGGACCGTCGCAAAGTACAGGGAAGAGTTGAGGATCCCGCCGCAGAGTCAGAGAAAAAGCTACGCTTAAAGACAGCAGCACAAAAAAGGAGGAACATCATGAAAATCGTTGTCAATGGCCGTCATCTTGAAGTGACCCCTGCATTAAAAAGTTACGCAGAGGAAAAAATAGGGAAGTTCGAGAAATACCTGTCCAACATAACCGAAGCTATAGTAACGGTCAGCGTTGAGAAGTACCGGCATAAGGCGGAAGTGCTGCTGAAGGTCAACGGCGCCCTTATACAGGCGGAAAGCGTCACCGGCGAGGTTTATTCGGCCATAGACGAGGTTGTCGAGAAACTCGAAAAACAGGTGGTCAAGTACAAGGAAAAGCTCAAGACCCGCAGAAAAGGCGAAAAGCGCACTGTTGAAGCGGCCCACGAAGAACATGTCGAACACGGCAGGATCATCAAGCACAAACGCTTTGACATGAAGCCCATGGGCGCCGAAGAGGCCGTTCATCAAATGGAGCTTCTCGATAAGGATTTCTTTGTTTTCGTAAATGACATAAGCGGCGACATAAATGTTGTCTACCGCCGCAAAGACAGCAACTACGGGCTCATAGAACCGGTAAAGTAGGCGGCGCTTTGGGAGGGCCTGAGACGGACATCACCAGCATTTCCCCGTCGGGCGATGTCCGTTCCGGCTCTCAAAATATTCGCGTAAAAATCATAAGCGGTCTTTCGGGCGCAGGCAAGACTATTGCGCTCCGCGCACTTGAGGATGTCGGATATTTTTGCATAGACAATCTGCCGGCAAAACTTATCGAGTCTTTTCTTTTGACCGTGACAGCAGGCGATAAAATACGCAATATCGGGATCGGCATAGACATCCGCGAGAAGGACTTTTTAGGGGACGCTTACCAGATTTTTACAGGGTTGCGCAAACTATACAATGTAGAGGTGTTGTTTTTTGAGGCGGAAAGCGAGGTCATGCTCCGCCGCTACAAAGAAACACGCAGGCCCCATCCCATAATGTCGCTGGATAAAAGTATGAGCATGGATAAGGCCATAGAAGAAGAAAAATCCTTTCTTGTTTCGATCAGGGAGTCTGCGGACAGGATAATAGACACATCCAACTATTCTCCGCACCAGCTCAGGAATATAATGACCGCGCATTACGCCGGCCTGCGTGCGGAACAGGCGATCAATATTACGATTATGTCCTTCGGGTTCAAGTTCGGGGTGCCCCAGAATATAGACCTGCTGTTTGATGCAAGGTTTCTTCCGAACCCCTATTTTGTTCCGGAATTGAAGCATATGAAAGGGACCGACAGGGCCGTTGCGGATTTTGTGGTCGAGCAGGACGAGACGAGAGAGTATATGGAACACATTACGAAGATGCTGGAATTTTTGGTCCCCCGGTATATAAAAGAAGGCAGGGCGTATCTTGTCATAGGAATAGGCTGCACAGGGGGAAGGCACAGATCTCCGGCAATCGTGGGCGAGCTGTCCAAGTTTATCGAAGAAAAACTTTTTCTAAAACCCACGGTCATTCACAGGGACATGGAGTGATCTATCTAGACAATAACGCGACCACTCCGCTCGACAGAGAGGTTGCGGATGCAATGCTGCAGGCCCTTCCCCTCTTCGGCAATCCGTCAAGCTCTCACAGCCACGGAACGGCCGCAAAAGCGGTTATCGAGGTTGCGCGGTGCAAGGTGGCCGGGCTTGTCGGAGCGACTCCGTCCGAGATGATATTCACTTCCGGAGGGACCGAAGCCGACAACCTTGCAATAATCGGCACTGCCTACAGACATGAAAAGGGCCATATAATCACGACTTCGATAGAGCATCCTGCGGTATTGAACCCGGTCAAGTGGCTTTCTTCAAAAGGGTTTGGCGTAACGCTTTTGCCTGTAGGTCCGGATGGCCGCGTTGATCCGGGTGAGGTGAAACGGGCTGTCCGCAAAGACACTATTCTCATTACAGTCATGCACTCGAACAATGAGACAGGGGCTTTACAGCCGATTGCAGAAATCGGGAGTGTCGCAAAAGAGCTGGGGATCCCGTTTCACACGGATGCTGCGCAGAGTGTGGGCAAGATGGATGTAAACGTCCAAGATTTGAATGTTGATATGCTTACGGTTGTTCCGCATAAATTTTACGGGCCCAAAGGGTGCGGCGCCCTCTATATCAGAAACGGGATTGAACTCAAACCCATACTCTTCGGCGCCGGCCATGAACGCGGGCTGAGACCCGGGACCGAAAACATCATAGGTATTTCCGGTCTGGGCAAGGCCTGCGAGATCGCTGCGAGAGACTTGCCGCACCGCTACAGCCATGCTAAAAAACTCCGTGATATGTTGTTCGACCTTCTTAAAAACAGTCTCGATATAAAACTTAACGGACATCCGGATTTAAGGCTGCCGAACACGTTAAATATTTCGATAAAAGGCATTATCGCGGAAGATCTCGTGGCAGCCCTTAAAAATGAGGTCGCATTTTCGGCAGGCTCCGCCTGCCATGCCGGGGTGAGAAAACCCTCGGCTGTATTGAAGGCAATGGGCTTGTCGGATGAAGATGCCCTTTCATCGGTGAGATTGAGCGTCGGCAAAGACAATAATGAGGATGAAATAAAAGGGGCGGCGGAGAAAATTACGGCCTCCGTAAAAACGAAAGCCTGAATAGACAAGCGATTTCTTTAGCGCCGCCTTTGTTTTCCATGAAGCCGGCCCGTCGAATAAGGTATCATATAAGCTTGCAAAAAACCTTATGAAAATACTTTTTATTATCCCCCCATCGTCCGGACACAGAAGGATTGTAAGAAATATAGATTGCAGCCACGAATCTAAGGCCGATTACCTTTGGCAGCCTAACGACTTTTTGATCCTCTCTTCCTTTGCAGTGCCCGGCGACGAAACAGCGCTTATTGACGGCACAGCGGACAGGCTCTCTGACAGTGAGTTCAGGCAGCAGTATTCCGTCGAAAAACCGGATATTATATTTTATGCTTTCTCGTTTGTATGTTGGGAAACGGACTTGGCTTATTTCAGCCAAATCAGGGCAATCTTTAGCGAAACCCCGATTTTTGTAATAGGCGACATTTTTCTTGAGCAGGATTACCGGGAACTGATACTAAAATCGTGCGAGGGCATTGTTTTTGTCCCTTACCTTATCGACCTGAAAAAAATGGCCGGCGCAAAAGGGGCAAGAGGAAAACTCGACCTGCAAGGGGTGTGTACTGCAGCGGAGACGGTCCCGTTCAAAAAGCCCAAGCATGTTATGCGCATCAAAAGAAATACGCCCCGCCACGAGCTATTCCAGAAAAAGGGGTACATATTCCCTTTTGCCAAGCGCTTCAGGTTCGCGACAGTCACAACCATGTGGGGCTGCCCTTTTCTTTGCGCCTATTGCAGTGATTCGAACATCTCTCCGGTTGTGAGTTCCCGGGAAGATGTTCTGATAGAGCTCGAACACCTCCGGGAGATGGGAGTAACAGAGCTCTTTTTTGCGGACAAGGCGTTCGGTTTTCCGAAAGAAAATATCAGGCCGCTGCTGAAAGAGATGGCAGAAAGGTTCCGCTTCTCATGGACCTGCTATTTCCATCCGCAGCTTTATGACCCGGAACTGCTTGAGGCTATGCGCGATGCGGGCTGCCACACGATAATCATAGGCATAGATTCCGCGAACATCCCGTCCCTTGCGCTTTACAACCGTCATGTGAACAAAGACAAGGTCGAGGCGCTAGTTGCCCATGCGGACAGGCTTAACATCAGCGTCTGCGCGGATTTGATATTGGGCCTTGAACACGAAACCCTGTCCGACGTGGAGAAGACCATCGGCTATGCCCTAAGCCTGCCGCTCGATTTCGCGTCATTCAATATCGCGTCGCCGCTGCCCGGCTCTGTCATCAGAAAGAAGGTGCTGAAGGAGGGCAGGCTCTCTTTCGGCGAAGGCGGGTTCGACACCTCGGGTAAGACCGGAATAATCGGCAGCAGCAGGATAGACAGCGAAACATTGAGGAAGCTCAGGACAAAGGCCATACTGAAATTTTACCTGCGGCCGTCGTACCTGATGCGCAGGCTCAGAAAGACCGGTTCCTTGGAGCATCTACAGATACAACTGCTTCAAATGATAGCGTTGCTTAAAGGGGCGTTGGGGCAAACAGAGAAAAAATAATTGCCTTGTGTCTATGAATCATATAAAAGTGTTACCTATGTGCCCAGAATAATCTGTTACCTATCTCCTCGTTCGCTAATATTATGCATGCTTCCATTGTAGGGATAATTTTTTATGTGAAGCAGCGCAATCTCTCAGGTATAGATTTATAAGTGTCTGATAAGGAACTCCAATTTCTTGTGCAAGATTCTTAAAGTAACTAACAGTACCCTCGTCCATCCTGAGAGTAACTTGGCGCTTGAGTTTGCTTGCATAGGGGTTTTTTTGAGCCTTGGAAAAATCGTATTCTTTTCTCATTTTAATTACCTTTCCAATAACGTTTTTGCTCCGAGCGAGTTGCTTTACGAGCAGATATGATTCTTATTATTTCATTGTCTTTGCGGTAGCAATGACAAACCACCAAAGTTCTAAGATTGGAACTCATCCCAAGTATAATAAATCGTTCTTCTTCGTCTGAATGGTCCGGATCATGGATTAATAAGGCATTTTCGTCAACGAATACTGTTTGGGCTTCCTCGAAAGTGATACCATGTTTCTTTTTGTTTGAAATATTTTTCTGGTTATCCCAATGAAATGTTATATTGCTCATATTTACAATGTAACTACATTATAATGTCTCTGTCAATGCTTTTATTCATGTTGTTATTGTTTATGCCGAACGCCTGAAGTCACGGGGAGGTGCGGCAGCGCCGCGCCGATCCCGTGAAGTGATTCGTTATCTGCTTTCATTTCCTTTGATTATAAGTCACGATAGGCTTCACGTCGATGCTTTACACGCATGATTATTATCATCTTTTCTTTGTTGTCTATTTCGTAGAGGATACGATAATCTCCGACGCAAAGCCGCCAGTCGTTTTGTGATCCGGTTATTTTTTTACTGCCTTGAGGATGAGGATTACTTGCCAGTTCTTTTATCTTCTGGACAATCTGGATGAAGAGAGATTTTTCGAGCTTGTTTAAATCTTTTTCCGCATGTCGTTCAATGTGAAGTTCAAACGGCATTACCGTGTTCCGCCAGAAAGTCGTCGAATTTTCTGAAGTGCAAGCCGCCCTTGCGCATCTTTTGAAGGTCGGCAAGATCTTCCTTGTCTTCGAGCTTTTCAAGCATGTTTTGGTAATCCCTAATATCTATTATGACTGCATTTGGTTTGCCGTTCTTCATTATCACCTGCGGTTTAGCTTTCAGTAGTTTTGGCATGGATTCCTCCCATTTCTCATCGTGCCTTATTTTTTATAATCTAATGCCTTATTATACTAAGAACTAACATGACAAAGCCTCATATCTGTCATCCTCGGGCTTGACCCGGGGATCCAGTATTTTCAAGATATTTCTGGATTCCCGCCTTCGCGGGAATGAGTGCGCCTGAGAG
>SCQE01000057.1 GCA_004321915.1 Nitrospirota bacterium | reverse complement strand
GAAGGCGACACCAAGAAGACCATCGGAAAGCCGTGTGCGGGAAATCCGCACGCACGGTTTGAAAGGGGGACTTGGGAACGGAGCGGTTTAAACCGCCACCGCACCAGATTCTACCAATGAATTTAACATTCGAAGAATTCAGGGGCCTCACCAAACAGGGAAACCTTATCCCGCTTTTTAAAGAGATAATCGGCGACATAGAAACTCCGGTGAGCGCTTTTTTAAAGCTCGACAAGAAGCCTTCGTTCTTGCTCGAAAGCGTAGTGGGCGGAGAAAAATGGGCAAGGTATTCATTCTTGGGCATAGAGCCTTCGCTTACCCTTGTGAGCAGGGGCAGGCATACAGAGATTAGAAATGGAAATAATGTTGAAACACTTGATACTGCCGATCCTCTCGATGCCGTAAAAACGATAATGGCGCGGTACAAGCCTGTTGAGGTCAAAGGGGTTCCGCGTTTTTCGGGCGGGTTTGTGGGCTATCTGGGATACGATATCGTTAAATTTTTCGAGCGGGTGCCGGACAAGCCGAAGCCCGAAATAGAGATGCCGGACATTTTTTTGATGCTGGCGGACACGCTTCTGATCTTCGACAATCTTAAACAGACCATAAAGGTTTTGTGCAATCTGCATATTGATGGTCATGATTTAAGGGACGCATATGACGAAGCTGAAAAAAAGATAAACAGGATAATCTCGGAACTCAAGCGCGAGGCTGTTGCTGTGCCGCTGGAAGAAGTGTCGCAGCCCGTAGAAAAAGCGGAGTTCGTTTCCAATTTTAAAAAGGACGATTTTCTTTCTGCTGTGAGCAATGCCAAGGAATATATAATGGCAGGAGACGTTGTTCAGGTGGTGCTTTCGCAGCGTTTTGAAAGAAAGACCTCTGCCGCTCCCTTTGACATTTACCGTACGCTGCGCGTCATAAACCCTTCGCCGTATATGTATTACATAGATACGGGCGAGGCGCAGATCGCCGGCTCGTCCCCCGAAATCCTCGTACGCGTTGAGGGCGATGATATAACGCTCCGTCCGATTGCAGGCACTAGAAAAAGAGGCGCGACAGAGCAGGAAGACATGGAGCTTGAACAGGAGCTAAAAAAAGACCCCAAAGAGATCGCGGAACATATAATGCTCGTCGATCTGGGAAGGAACGATGTCGGCAGGGTTGCCGAAACAGGCAGCGTCAAGGTTTCAGATTTGATGACGGTCGAGAGGTACAGCCATGTCATGCATCTTGTTTCCAATGTCGAGGGAAAACTTAAAAAGGGCCTCGATGCCTTTGATGTATTCAGGGCATGCTTTCCGGCAGGCACAGTGTCGGGTGCCCCGAAGGTGCGGGCCATGGAAATAATCGAAGAGCTCGAACCCACAAAGCGCGGTCCTTATGCAGGCGCAATCGGATACTTCGGATATTCCGGCAATATGGACACCTGCATTACGATAAGAACGCTGATTATCAAGGATGGAAAGGTCTATGTTCAGGCAGGGGCCGGCATTGTGGCCGATTCTGTGCCTGAATCGGAATACACAGAAACAGTGAACAAAGCTAAGGCGATGATGAAGGCTGTGGACGGACACCAGCGGATCTTCGGGTGAGGGGGAAGCGATGCTTTTGATGATAGACAACTACGATTCGTTCACATACAACCTCGTGCAGTATTTGGGCGAGCTTGGCGAGGATGTGCGCGTTTACAGGAACGACCGCGTCACAATACCGGAGATAGAAAAAATAGCTCCCGACAGGATAGTCGTGTCGCCCGGCCCATGCACTCCTAACGAGGCGGGTATTTCGATAGAGGCCATTAAATATTTTAAAGACAAGCTGCCTATCTTGGGCGTATGTTTGGGACATCAATCCATCGGCGCGGCCTTTGGCGGAGACATCATAAGGGCGCCAAAAATAATGCACGGCAAGACCTCGCTTATCCACCATGACAACAAAACTATCTTTAAAGGTCTGCCTAATCCATTTGAGGCCACAAGATACCATTCGCTCATAATCAAGAAAGAGACGATACCCGACTGCCTTGAAATAAGCGCGCAGACAGAGGACGGGGTCATCATGGGCGTAAGGCACAAAGAACTTAAGGTCGAGGGCGTGCAGTTCCATCCCGAATCTATCCTCACCTCTGCAGGCAAAGACCTGCTCGCAAACTTTCTAAAGCTCTAACAGGCCTGAAAAACAATTTTTCTGCTCACTAAACTCTGAACGGTTTGTTTTAGGCAGGGACTGATAGATGATAGGCATGTTAGAGAATTTTAATGGGACTTTCCATCAATGGCAGGTCTGGTACGGAGGATACCGGGACGGCAAGTCTTTCCATGGAGCGCCGGTTCGTAATATCCATTGCTGAAAAACAGTTCCTTCAAAATTGTTATAATCTCGTTATAACAGCATGGAGGTGGGCGATGAAAAGAAAGATCTGCGCAATAGGCACTGGTCAGGGCGTATCGATTCCCCGCGAGATGCTTGAGAAACTGCGGCTTTCGGTGGGCTCCGAGGTGGATTTGAAGCTCGATGAAAAAAACAATACTGTCGTTATAACTCGGGTCGAGAAAAAAGAACATCATAAAGGCGTCAACATGGGGTTTGTTTCTCAGGTCAATGACTTCATAGAGAAGTACCGGCCAGCGCTTAAAGAACTTTCCAAGAAGTGAAGCGCCTTTCTGCGGGGATTTTGCTGCAAATGAACGGCTCAGTAGTGTCCGGTTAAGATCGAGGGGAGCAGCTGAAAAGTGTTGATAGGAGCTAATTTACAAGAGAAAATGCGTGCGTCTGATTTGAAAATAGTTTTACCGATCTGGGAAGGTTTAA
>SCQE01000006.1 GCA_004321915.1 Nitrospirota bacterium | reverse complement strand
ACTCTCAGGCGCACTCATTCCCGCGAAGGCGGGAATCCAGAAATATCTTGAAAATACTGGATCCCCGGGTCAAGCCCGAGGATGACAGATATGAGGCTTTGTCATGTTAGTTCTTAGTATCTGCATCAGGAAGTTTGTGAAGATCCTGTTCTCTAAGATGTACGACGTCGTGATTATTTGAACGAAGCCAATGGACGATTCTCATAGATACGCCCATATCGGCAAGAAAACGCATTATTTTAGACTGCGTGCACTTCTTCTTGCGTTAACCACGCGGCATATTCGAGCGATTCCATAACATCATCGCGGGTAAGATCGGGATAGTCCTGAAGTATCTCGTTAACCGTGGCGCCGTGGGCTATCTGTCCTACAATAACAGATACTGGAATACGCATTCCCCTTATGCATGCCCTGCCGCCCATAATTTGTGGTGTAAATGTGATTCTCTCGAACATCGCCGCACAAGCCTCCGTTAAATCCTCTTTAAAAAATTATATCACAAATACAGCGTTGTAAGGCAGGACTCCGTTTCAGATACAAAACAAAACTTCCTAGTTTGTATCCTTTTACATCTCTTAATGTCTTATAATTAAATGGAGTCACAAACATTTCAGAAAAACAAATAAAAAATGAAACCTTCTACTGCAAAAACAAGCTGCTCGTCATACATCACCCCTGAAGGACAAAAACGTCTGCGCGAGGAACTGTCGTATCTCTGGAAGGTAAAACGCCCGCAGGTCACTCAGGCGGTTGCCGAGGCGGCCGCAATGGGCGACCGCTCCGAAAACGCGGAGTATATCTACGGAAAAAAGCAGTTAAGACAGATCGACTCCCGCGTCCGCTTTTTAAGAAAGAGATTGAGCGAGTTGATCATTGTGGACAGGACGCCGGACGACACTTCAAAGATATTCTTCGGCGCATGGGTCGATCTAGAAGATATCGAGGGCAATACTTATTGTTATCGCATTGTCGGGCCTGACGAGTTCGATCCTGACAAAGGTTTCATAAGTATCGATTCGCCGATGGCGAAGGCTTTAATGCGCAAAACCGAGGGGGACGAGGTTGTTGTTAACAGGCCCAACGGCACAAGCTCTTTCATTATAACCGCAATAAGGTATAATAGTTAGTGCTTTTTGAAGACCTGAAAATTCCCGAACCGATCCAGCAAGGCATTAAAGCGGCAGGTTTTGTGTACTGCACACCTGTTCAGGCCGCAACACTGCCGGATGCGTTAAGCGGAAAGGACATAGCAGCGCAGTCGCAGACAGGCACCGGAAAGACCGCAGCATTCCTTATAGCGGTATTCTCGCGCATGTTAGCGCAGCAAACCATAAAGCAAGGACATTCGCCCCGTGCGCTTGTTATAGCCCCCACACGAGAACTTGTGGCGCAAATACATTCCGAGGCCTCAATCATCGGGCAGTTCACAAACTTTAAGATAGTCCCTGTATTCGGAGGCATGGACTACAACAAACAGCGAAACGCGCTCCAGCAGGGCGTTGACATGATAATAGGCACGCCCGGCCGACTTATAGATTATCTGAAGCAGGGGGTGTACAACCTGAAGAAGACCGACTTCCTCGTTATTGACGAGGCGGACCGCATGTTCGATTTGGGTTTCATCAAGGACATCCGCTTTCTTCTGCGCAGGATGCCGCCTTACCTAAAACGCCAATCCATGCTCTTTTCGGCAACGCTATCTTATCGGGTAATGGAGCTTTGCTACGAGCACATGAATCTGCCCGAAAAGATTTCGGTTACGCCGGAGCAGATTACCGTGAACAAGATAGAGCAGGCGCTTTATCATGTCGGCAATTCCGAGAAACAGGGGCTGCTGCTCGGTATTCTGCGGCGCGAGCAGGAAGGCCGCATACTGATCTTTGTGAACATGAAGGTCACTGCCGATAAGCTGGAAAGGTTACTAAAAGCCAACAACATCAAAGTCGCCGTAATAACAGGCGACATATCACAAAAAGAGCGGCTGAATATTTTGGACCGATTTAAAAACGGCGAACTGCCGGTGCTCGTGGCTTCGGATGTTGCAAGCAGAGGGCTGCATATAGACGGCGTTACCCATGTCATCAATTATGACCTGCCGCAAGACAGCGAGGATTACGTTCACCGCATCGGAAGAACCGCGAGGGCGGGCGCAGAGGGCAAGGCGATAAGTTTTGCGTGCGAAGATTATGTCTATTCTCTTGATGACATAGAAAAGTACATAAAAGAAAAGATCCCAGTAGTGCCGATGGATGATTCGCTCATCGTCACAGACTACAAACAACCCGCGTCAAAATCGTATAGAAAAAAACCTTTCTCTGCATCTTCTAAGCAGCCCCACAAACAAGGCACAGAAAAACGCCGCCGACCTGACAGAACCAAGCGAAAATAGAAACGAGGAGGGCGGCGTGAACTGGATGCCCGATAGGAAACTTCGGGCATGACAGAAAAGGGCGCGGTCCAACTGCTTTTCAGCAATGAGCGTCTGGGTTATCCGAGGGGCAGGTAACGCCCTGCCCGCTAACCTGCAATTGAAGCTGCAAGAGAAATTATCAGAAAACTTTAAGGATTGAAGCCACGGACTAATCGCGAATAATGGAGGGCTGTTGGCCTGCGCCCCATAATTGGCATCTATCCATTTTTTTGCCTGTCTTATAATGTGTTATAATGTGTTACGGAGGTGACGGACATGAGCACAACATTAACAATAAGATTGGATGAACAGACAAAAGAGAGGCTTGACCGTCTTGCGGGTTCGGTAGCGCGAACAAAATCATATCTTGTATCACGCGCCATTCAGGATTATCTTGAAGCGAACGAATGGCAGGTGAATGCGATCAAAAAAGCTGTGGACAAAGCCGACAGGCATGACGCAAAGTTTGCGGTCCACGAGGATGTTTCGGCATGGCTTGAAACATGGGGCACAGAGAATGAGAAGGAACCGCCGCAGTGCGCATAGTATGGCTGGATGACGCTGTTCAGGATTTAATCGAAATCAGAAAATACATTGCAGCCGACAAACCACAAACCGCAAACAAAGTTGCAGCCTTAATCAAATCGAGCGTTGACAGGCTTGCCGAACACACAGACATCGGCCGACCGGGAAGGGTTGAAGGAACACGGGAGCTTGTCCTTGCCCCGCTGCCGTATATCATCCCTTACAGAATGAAAAACAATCGGATCGAAATATTACGGGTGCTTCACGCTGCAAGAAAGTGGCCGAGAGACAAATAAGCACTATTCCCTGCCTTTTACGACTGCATAGTAAATGACGAAGTAGCCTGCAACCGCCGAGATAATACTGATGAGAGTGGTGCCTAACAGATAAGGCCACAGCAGATGCCGCATTTCCGAAAAGAATGAAGAGAGTGTCAGATTGTTCCAGTCTATATCAGGGATTACCTGCTCCATGCCCATCAGTTTTGCGCCGAACCATGTCGAAAAAGTGTAGATAGGCACGATAGTCCACGGGTTTGTCACATAAACTCCGACCATAGTAACGAATTTATTGAACCTGAATGCATAGGCGGCCGCAATGCCCATAACGGTATGCAAGCCCAAAAACGGAGACATGCCCAAGAATACTCCGACCGCGAAGGCAAGCGCGATTCTTCGGGGGGATTCTTTGATCCTTACGATTTCCCTTAATTTGTCCCTAAGCCCCAAACTGTCGATGCCTCATTAAAGAATCAAGAGCGAAAGAATTTATTCTTGCCTGTTTACTGATTATTCTTCAGGCTTTTTTTATAATGAATCAAGGTCTCATACTCTATGCTTGCATGTTCCGACGGGTGAGAATCTATATTGCCGTGACATGAGATAGAGCTTTTTTTTACCTTCATGCGTGACTTGACCATATTAGAGATCACGGGGGTAAGATCGAAACCGCCTCCGGCACACTCTTTTATCATGCAGTCCATCTTGAAATAGGCGTATGAGGTGGGGAGCACATTAAGGGTGCGGGTCATAAGAACGGGGTTGGCCCTTTTCTGGTAGTACGTCATTTTGATCACCATTTTTGAGACCGTGGGAAAGCGTTCCGAAACAAGGCCCGCAACGGCAATGTTCTGTTTTTTCAGTTCCATCCTCAAGGCATAATTCTTGTTGTTCGTCATCTGCTCCTCCCCAAAATAAAAATCCCCCTTGCCTCGACGACAAGAGGGACTTCATAGTTTTTTTTACAGTTTTACCACGTTGATAGCCTTGGGACCCTTAGGACCCCTTTCAGTATCAAAGCTGACCGAGTCACCCTCGACAAGGGATTTAAACCCGTTGCCTTGGATGGAAGAATAGTGTACAAAAGCATCGCTGCCGTCTTCACTTGTGATAAAACCGAAACCCTTGGATTCGTTGAACCACTTCACTTTTCCATTAGCCATTTCTTTTACCTCCTTGCTTACAAATTGAGTTACAGAACCCGTCACTACAATAAAAAAGGCCCCAAAGCTAAAAGTCTTTGCGGCCTTAACAGTCCAAAAACCTCCGAAACTCTATATTTAGAATAGCATTATCGGAGTTAAAGCGTCAATTAAAACAAATTCTTCCGCAGTGTCACCCGGCCCCGAAGTGTTGATACCCCTCAGCCTTTAACTCCTCCTCTCTGCCTGAGGCATCAACGGCTATGCGCTCTTTTTCTATGATCTCGCCTATGCATGTTGCGCAAATGCCCGTCATATCCGCATCTGCCGGTGCTGTGAACAGAAGCTCATAATCCTCGCCGCCCGATGATGCGAAACGCAGTGCGTCGAGCCCTAACGCTCCGCACGCCTGTTTCAGCCCGTCAGAGAGCGGCAGTCTATCGAGATAAATCCTCGCCCCTGTGCCGCTTTCGTCGCATATCCTCGAAAGGTCGATGAAAAGCCCGTCGCTTATGTCGATCATGGAAGCGGCAACACCGGCGATCGATGAGGCCTCACGCGCAAGCGGCATGAGATGACGGCGGATAAGCGGTCCGGCTGAAACAAAGTCAAGGGTGATATGAGACGGACCATTTGCAAAAGACAATTGTCCGTTAAGTTTTTTCGAGACATCGGACCTCAAGGCACGGACATGTTCTTTGTATTCGGGTCTCATTTTCTTCAGCAGTTCCAAGCCGCAAGCAGAGTCGCCGAGGGTGCCGGTAACGTATATTTTGTCCCCGACCGATGCGCCTTTGCGGAGCACCGCTTTTTCTGTCGTGCCGATCACGGTGGCCGAAAGCGCCATGTCGTTCATTGTTCCGGTCAGGTCCCCGCCGAGCAGGGACAGGCCGTAAATCTTCATGGCGTTGGCAATGCCTTCGTATAACTCGTCGAAGAATTCGGTGGTGCCCGTCTCCTTCATCGAGATGTCAAGAAAGAGATATTTCGGAACTCCGCCCATAGCAAAGATGTCGCTGACATTTACGGATACCAGTTTGAAGCCGAGTTGAAAGGCCGATGTGAAGCCGAGGTCGAAATGGACACCCTCGTTCATCATATCGGTAGTTACGAGCAGTTGTCGGTTTTGCGGCGCTATAACGGCGGCGTCATCGCCGATGCCTATGATGACGCCGCTGTCCGCAGAACGGAAGCTATCTTTTAGCTTTTTTAGAAGGGTTAGCTCGCCTGCCTGATTTAGCCGCATTACCGCCCTTTGCCTTCTTTGAAGGGGTCTTGGTTTTGGCGGCCCCGCCGCCCTTCTTCTCGCTCTTCCCGGAAGGCTTTACCTTGCTCACCGGCCTGACGGAAAGGGCCTCCCTCAGAACATCGTCCATAGTATCGGCAAGAATAAATTTCATTCCCTCTTTCACATAGGCAGGAAGGTCGTCGAGGTCCTTCTTGTTCCGCTTCGGAACAATTATCGTTTTAATACCCATCCTCTTTGCGGCGAGTGTTTTTTCTTTAAGCCCTCCGATGGCAAGGACCCTGCCGCGCAAAGTCACCTCTCCGGTCATCGCCACATCCCTCCTGACCGACCGGCCTGTCAAGGCCGATGCTATCGCGGTGGCCATGGTAATTCCGGCGGAAGGCCCGTCTTTAGGTATCGCGCCCGCAGGGACGTGGATATGCATATCTATACCCGAAAACAAATCTTCGGCAATATCGAGCTCGCTGCCCCTTGAGCGCACATAGCTCAAAGCGGCCTGCGCCGACTCTTTCATTACTTCGCCGAGCTGTCCGGTAAGGGTGAGGCTCCCCTTGCCCTTCATCGTCGTAGCTTCCACATAAATGACATCTCCGCCCGCCTCGGTCCAAGCGAGTCCGGTGGAAACTCCGACCTCGTTTTTCTTCATCTCCTCTTCCGGCAGGAACTTCTGCACGCCCAAGTATTTCTGAAGATTCTCATTCGTAACGATAAACTTCTTCGCCTTGTTTTCAGCGACCTGCTTGGCAATCTTGCGGCAGAGGTTCGCTATCTCGCGCTCCAAGTTTCTGACGCCCGCCTCGCGGGTATAGTGAGAGATCATCATGCGCACGGCAGAATCTTTTATATCGAGTATCTTTTTGGTTATGCCGTGCTCTTCGAGCTGTTTCGGCAGCAGATATTTTTTGGCGATTTCTAGCTTCTCCTCTTCGGTATAGCCCGAGAGATAGAGTATCTCCATCCTGTCTTTAAGCGGACCGGGGATAGTGTCGGCAAGGTTGCCGGTCGTTATGAACATCACATTAGAAAGGTCGAAAGGCACGGCAAGGTAATGGTCCATAAACGAGTTGTTCTGTTCGGGGTCCAGCACTTCGAGCAAGGCGGACGAAGGGTCTCCCCTGAAATCGCTTCCTATCTTGTCTATCTCGTCGAGCATGAAAACGGGGTTGTTGGTGCCTGCGTTCTTTATGCCCTGAATTATCCTTCCCGGAAGGGCCCCGACATAAGTCCTGCGGTGGCCCCTGATCTCGGCCTCGTCCCTGACCCCGCCCAGAGACATCCTGACGAACTCACGGCCGAGCGAGCGGGCGATGGAACGTCCAAGAGAAGTCTTGCCCACGCCCGGAGGGCCTATAAAACAGAGTATGGGCCCCTTCATCTTTTCCTTGAGCTTTCTTACGCTCAAGTATTCGAGTATTCTTTCTTTGACCTTTTCGAGGTCGTAGTGGTCTTCGTTCAAGACCGTCTCTGCGGTCTTTATTTCGAGCTGGTCTTTTGTAGCCTTGGACCACGGCAGTTCCGTAAGCCATTCGAGATAAGTCCTTATCGTGCCTGATTCCGCGCTGTCAGGGTGCATCTTCTCAAGCCGGCGCACCTGTTTCTCGGCCTCTTTCGCCACCCTCTCGGGCATCTTTGCGTCTGTTATCTTCTTCTTGAACTCCCGGATCTCTTCACCCCTCTCGTCTATATCGCCGAGCTCGCGCTGTATGGCCTTAAGCTGCTCTCTAAGAAAATACTCGCGCTGGGTTTTGTCCATCTCGCCGCGCGCTTCGGTCTGTATCTTCTGCTGTATGGAGAGAAGCTGTATCTCTCTCGTCAAAACCTCGCTTATCTTTTTCAGCCTCGCGATCGGGTCCGCCATCTCGAGGATTTCCTGAGACTGGTCTGTCTTCATTCCCAAGTTGGAGGCTATAAGGTCCGCAAGCCTGCCCGGGTCCTCGATATTCTCTATTACCACCATCACATCAGGAAGTATGGTCTTACCGAGAGACACCGCTTTTTCCATCTGCTCCTTAACGTTCCTTATAATAGCTTCGTTTTCGAGCGTAGATTCGGCCGTCTTTTCCTCTCCCACCCGTTCTATATGGGCCATATACAACTGGTCGTCCTGAACTATCTTTTTCGCGCGCGCCTTTGCAAGTCCTTGGACCAGTATCTTCACCCTTCCGTCCGGCAGCTTGAGCATACGCATGATCATGCATACGGTGCCCATAGAATAAAGGTCCTGAGGCTGCGGCGACTCCACGCTGATGTCCTTCTGCGTGAGCAATAAGACCATCCTGTTCGTATTCAGCGAATGGTCTATCGCCTTTATGGACATGTCCCTGCCGACAAAAAGCGGCAGTATCATGAACGGAAATACTACTATGTCCCTGACCGGCAGCACCGGCATAACGTCCGGGATCTCAAGTTCTCTATCTTCTTTAGCGGATTCTGCCATTAAAAGTCTCCTTAAATCTAAATTTTCTCCTTCTCGATCTTTACTTCGGTTATCCTGCCCTTCAGCTTGGGGAACCTGACCGTAAGGACTCCGTGCTTATAGGCCGCTTTGCCGCCCATAGTATTGACGCTTACCGGCATATTCATCACCCTTCTGAAGTCCTTGACGCGCCTCTCCATGCAGAGGTATTTGATGCGCGCCTCATTTATGTCCTCCGTCCTTATACCTTCTATCACCAGCAGGTCCTCATAGGTCCTGATGTTCAGGTCATCGGGGTTTATTCCCGGAAGGTCTATCTCAAATACCAGGTCCTCTTCGGTTTCATAAAGGTCTATCGACGGCCACTCGGACGAGGCCTCGTAGAAAAACATGCCCTTGAGCAGACTGTGCATCAGATCGTCTCTGCCTTCTTTACAAGAAATTCCTTGAACCCTTCCGCAAGCTCCGGGCTCTTCAGGGCAAAATCTACGGTCGCTTTAAGATACCCGAGTTTATCGCCCGCATCATACCGCTTGCCTTTCATCAGCAGGCCGTATATCGGACGTTCCTTTACGAGATCTTTCATCGCATCGGTAAGTTGTATCTCTCCCCCGGCGCCCGGTTTCTGGTTTTCCAGATATCCGAAAATGTCCGGGGTCAGTATGTACCTGCCTATTATCGCAAGGTTCGACGGGGCCTTGTCCGGAGAGGGTTTTTCTATCAGGTCGTTGATCTTATAGACCCCGCCTTCGAGTTTACCGTCAATTATCCCGTAGCGGTCGACTTCGGACCGGGGCACTTCTTCAAGCGCTACTACAGGCGCATCGAACTGTTCGTAAATTTCGATCATCTCTTTAAGAAGATGGTAGTCGGGGTCAATGATATCATCGCTCAATATTACCGCAAAAGGCTCATCACCCATAAACGGCTTGGCGCAGAGTATCGCATGGCCCAGCCCGAGAGGAGATTTCTGACGGATGAAGGCTATATGGATATGGTTAAGTTTGTTTATTTCCTCAAGCAGGCTCTCTTTGCCCGAAGACCTCAGTTTTTCTTCAAGTCTATACGCAACGTCAAAGTGGTCCTCGATAGCGCGTTTGTTCTTGCCGGTTATCATCACAAACTCTTCCATACCGCAAGACATGGCCTCTTCGACCGCATACTGGATCAGCGGTTTGTCTACGATGGGAAGCATCTCTTTGGGTGACGCCTTTGTGGCAGGCAAAAACCTCGTGCCGAGACCGGCTGCCGGCAATACCGCTTTTTTTATCGAACTCTTCATTATTAAACGCCTCTATTTTCAGATTGGATTTTATATTAAAGATAAGAAGCCGTTACCGCAAGCAGTTTATTGTAAAAGCATCCCTGTCCTTTTTTCAAGGCTGGCCTTGAACGCAAAGCTGATTTGATCTGCAATGCGGAAAATTCCTTAGGTCCGGAGCTGAGCTTTGACATCTCTAAAATGCCCGTTACGTAAAAAAACTTAGCCCCATCGTAAAGTTATGAATGTGATGAAGTATGAGACAAAAATAGTGACAAACCCCGTTTATGAAATACTGCCGCAAATATTGTCGCACCCTTTTTATTATACATTCCAAGTAAAATTATTGTTTATCAAAGAGTTGGAACAATGGCACGTTTTATGCTTTTAAGAATGAATCTTCCCCAATTACCCCTCAGAATCCTCCTCCCCCCTCCTCCCCGGGAGGGGGGAAACAAGGAGGAAAACAGGGAAAAACCTACGGAGGGAACAATGAACTGCCCTAATCTCGAAAAGTGGGTGATACTTAACCAGTGCAACGCATCGGTTTCGAACGAAAACGGCAAAGGCGCCTATTATATACCGAGCATATTCCAGCTCGAAGAGTACTGCAAAACAAAAAATTTCATGAGATGCCCGTTTTACAATAAAGTTAAGGAAGAGTATGCCGCAGCCTGATAAGAACAAACATATAATGAATCTGGCGGAAGCCGTCATACTCCAGTCTTTGAGCGACCTTTGGCGGAGAGACGAACGGCATGACAGCATAAAATTTTTCAAAGGTGAAGGTTTCAACGCTTACGGAAGCCTCGCGGGGATGGGCAAGAAACAGATAGACCGCATGCGCAAATTCGTAAACTTTATAATAGATCAGCAGGGAACCGTCCGGCAGAGAGAGAAATTATGCTGAAATTCTCGTTTGAAATGTTCAACAACACCGGCGTAATCAGGTTTGAGGGAGAAATCACATACCACTCCGCAACGGTCTTAAAAGAGGCGCTCTATATGTCGCTGGACAATTCGGACCATGTGCTTCTGGATTTCAGCAAGGTCTCGATGATAGACAGCTTCTTTTTCGAGCAGATGCGCAAATTCAAGGAAGTGGCCCAGAACCTGAAGAAAAGAATGACCGTGATGAACCTGCCGCCTTACTTAAACGACAGTCCGCCTGTAAAAACAGACGATTCATTTATCAAAAACGTCTGCCGCCTCGTCGAAAAGAGCCCACAGCCTGCTGAAGTTTAGCAAGGCAGATATCTGCTATGGCTTCCAAAACAGCGTTTCGCTATATCGATAGCGAAGACCCGTCTTACCACAGCGCAAGCGTTGACAGGCTTATAACCGGCGCAAGGATCCCCTTTGACGTATTCATTAAAGAGGCCGGCAATATCCGGCATCTCTTTAATAAAGGGATGGTGTACACAAGTTATACCGGAGATATTCTGCGAGACAAAGGCATAACCGTCTTTTATGTCAACGCTCAGGATGAGGGCAACCTCGAAAGCTATCTCGCCAACCCGCTCCTCTACAAGATACGGGAAGACGAGGACTCGCTGCTGTTCCGGGAGTATTCACATGAGAAAGAACAGTACCATCAGATAGACAGCAAGGTCCTGATACCGGGCACCCGAATAAACTTCGACCTGCATCTGCTCTACGGCTTCAATTTCAGCATCCTCGTCGAAGCAAACGAGAAATCTCCGGCGACCATAGACGAGACTATTTTATCGTCAGGCGGAGACTTCATGATAAAGAAAACCGATATGCCGCTTTTCAACGCATACCTCCAGTCGCTGATGAGCAAGCAGTCGGAAGCCAAATTAAAGGCCCTCGCCATCAGGGAAAATTCAAAACTCATAATGGAAGAACTTCTTGAGAACCCGCGCAGCGGCGAGGCCATTAAAAGATCTCACGACATGGTGAACTACATTGTAGACACGGTCCTTGACAGCAAAGACGCGGTATACGACCTGCTGGATATGAGCAAATACGATTTTTACACCTACACCCACTCCGTGAATGTCGCCGTCATGTCCATAGGCTTGGCAGGCTCGATAAACCTCGAACGCAAAGAAATCGAAAAACTGGGACTGGGCGCCATGCTCCACGATATAGGTAAAAGCAACGTGCCGAGCGAAGTGTTGAACAAGCAGGGCAAGCTGACTTCAACCGAATACCGGATAATACAAAATCATGTGGTCGAAGGCGAAAAGATACTTAGGGGGCATCGCAACATCCCTCCGGAGTCGCTTCCGGCAGTTGCCCAGCACCACGAAAAACTGACAGGTAAAGGCTACCCTCGCGGACTGGACAACAAGCAGATAAGCCTTTTCGGCAGGATCGCCGCAGTGGCGGACTGCTATGACGCGCTTACAACGCCGAGACCGTACAAGCCTGCCTTTACGCCTTTCTACGCACTCTCGATACTGGTCAAAGAAAAACAGGATTTCGACTGCGCACTGCTGAAAGAGTTCATTGAAATGCTCGGGAAAGTAAGATAGAATAAGCATTCGGGGGTGGATATGTTCAGAATATTCTACTGCGCAGCATTGGTCGTTATGATGTCGATGGGGGCAGGCGGATGCAAGAAAGAGGAAGAAAAAAAGATTTCTCTGGAAAGCGCCGCTCCGGCAGGAACAACTCCAATAAAAGAAGAGAAGCGTGTGCGGATAGCGGTAGGAGGCATGATAACCCCGAAAGAGGGGAACGCCTATTATCGCGAGTTCTTGAATTACGTTCAGGACAAGATCGGGACAAAAGTCGAGTACGTGGACCGGGAGGGGTATGCCGAGATAAATGAGCTGCTCAGGACCGGAAGGTTGGATGCCGCCTTTGTATGCAGCGGTCCCTACGTGGACGGCCGCAAGGAATTCGGGCTCGAACTCCTCGCGGCGCCGCAGGCTTACGGAGAGACCGTTTATTATTCCTACATAATCGTAAAGAAAGACAACCCTATACGCTCTTTCCCTGAACTGCGCGGCAAGAGATTTGCCTTCACGGACCCCCTGTCCAATACCGGCAAGCTGGTGCCCACCTATATGCTGGCGAAGATGAACGAAACGCCTGAGTCGTTCTTCAGCGAGCGCATATTCACAAAATCTCACGACAAGTCCATCAAGGCCGTAGCGCAAGGTGTCATCGATGCGGCCGCCGTAGACAGCCTCATATGGGAATATCTGAATGCAACAAATCCGGAATTCACCTCACAGACCCGGGTCCTGCTGAAATCCCCTCCTTACGCCATTCCTCCGGTTGCGGTGCCTAAAACGCTTCCACCTGAAATCAAGGAAAAACTGAAAGAAGCATTTCTGAACGCCCATCTCGATCCGAGGGGGCGGGACATACTCAACAAAATGAAAATCGATAAATTCGTCGTTATCCATGATAAAGCCTACGATTCCGTAAGGCAAATGAAAGACTGGGTCATAAAGCAGAACAGAAAATAAGGAGAGCGTTATCCATGCCCTTTCTAAGCGTAAGAATGAAGATTATCGCGAGCCTGATCATGTTGACGCTGTTTTTCGGGCTGGGCATGATACTCTTCTCCAAAACAATCATCTACGACAAACTCCTTAACAAGCTTCAGGAAAAAGGCGTGATGCTTGCAAGGAGAACGGCTGCGGACTGTGTAAATCCGGTGCTTACCGAACGTTATTTCGAAATGAAGATGCTGTTCAAAGACATACAGAAATCCGAAAGCGATATAGTTTATATTTACGTCCTGAGCCCGGACAACCGCGAGCTGGCCCACACCTTTGCCTCAGCCGTTCCGCCGGGACTGAAAGAGGCCCATCGCGTGGATTTTAGCAAGCCGTACTCCATAAAAGAGCTGTCCACGGACAAGGGACGGATAATGGATATCGGGGTACCGCTGCTGAAGGAACAGATAGGGGTGCTTCATATGGGAGTGTCCCAGACCGGAATAATCAAAGATGTGGCCCATATCGTAAAACTGATCACTATATTTTCGGTCCTTGTGCTGGTCGCCGGAATATCGGCTTCCATCGCTTTTTCGCATATCATCACAAGACCGTTGAGGGAGCTTGCCAACGCGGCTGAGGGCTTTGGCCGGGGCGAGCTCAACCATCAGGTGGTGGTCTCTTCGAAGGACGAGGTCGGCGAACTGGCAAAGATATTCAATAGCATGATCGAAAAGCGAAGACTTATCGAGGAAGAACGCGAGCATCTTATAGAGGATTTGAAAAAGGCGCTTGCCGAGGTAAAAACATTACGCGGGTTTCTGCCGATCTGCGCCTCGTGCAAGAAGATCAGGGACAACCACGGATCATGGCAGCAAATGGAGGCCTACATCAGGGAGCATACCGAAGCTGAGTTCAGCCACGGCATGTGTCCCGACTGCATGGAAAAATTGTACCCGGAATACTGGAAGAGATTGTCCTCCGGGCCCGGTCCCATGAAATAGCGGCAAGCCTTAATTTCGCGGCAAAAGGACGGCCCCGCGCGTCAAGACTCAAAGTACGCCCGACAACCACTTCACAACAACGCAGCCGTTATGATATCGTTTATACTCTCAAAACATTCGATTCATCGGAGGAGATAATGGCCAACAAAATAGTGCTCGCATACTCGGGGGGACTCGATACTTCGGTAGCGATAAAATGGTTGATAGAGAAGTACGACGCAGAGATTATCGCGTTTTGCGCCGACTTGGGACAGGGCGAAGACCTCGAAGCAGTCAGGGAGAAAGCACTGAAGACAGGCGCGTCGAAGGTTTACGTGGAGGACCTGCGCCACGAGTTCGTCGTGGATTACATATTCCCTATGCTCAGGGCCAATGCCGTTTACGAGGGCACCTATCTCTTGGGCACCTCGATAGCCCGGCCTCTCATAGCAAAGAAACAGATAGAGATAGCGCTTAAAGAAAACGCCGGCGCCGTGGCCCACGGCGCAACCGGCAAGGGCAACGATCAGGTCAGGTTCGAACTCACATACTATGCTCTGAAGCCCGATATAAAGGTGATAGCCCCTTGGCGCGAATGGGCTTTCGATTCGAGACAGTCGCTCATAGAATACTCCGAAAAACACGGCATCCCCGTGACCGCGACAAAAGAAAAGCCCTACAGCACCGATAGGAACATCTTTCATATCAGCTACGAGGGCGGGGTGCTCGAAGATCCTTGGGCGGAGCCGCCTGCCGACATGTACACGATGATGACGTCGCCGGAAAAGGCGCCCGACAAACCTACATACATAGAAATAAATTATAAGGAAGGCAACCCTATCGGATTGAACGGCGAGCCGCTTATGCCTGTGGATCTCTTCGACAAACTGAACCGGATAGCCGGAGAAAACGGGATCGGAAGGGTGGATATAGTCGAAAACAGATATGTCGGAATGAAATCCAGAGGCGTTTACGAAACACCCGCAGGCACCATTTTACAGATCGCGCACAGGGCCGTCGAATCATTGACCCTCGACAGGGAGGTGCTGCATCTGAGGGACTCTTGGATACCCAAATACGCCCAACTCGTTTATTACGGATACTGGTTCGCCCCTGAACGCGAAATGCTCCAGACCGCCGTAGACTCGTCCCAAAGCGAAGCTACCGGCACCGTAAGGCTTAAACTTTATAAAGGCAACTGCATAGTTGTCGGCAGAAAATCCCCGAAATCGCTTTATCATCCGGAATTGGCAACATTCGAGTCCGAAAAAATTTACGACCAGAAGAACGCGGAAGGGTTCATCAAGCTCAATTCGTTGAGGCTTAAGGTACTAAAACTGCTCCGTAAATAATGGCCGACGACCTCCGTTACTGGATAGCCCTCGTATTGGCGCGGGAGGTTGGACCGCTGTCCGCAGGCAGACTGCTTTCCGCATTCCGCACCCCGGAAAGGATATTCAGCGCTCCGGCCCCGGAACTGGGAGCGGTTGAAGGAATGACCGCTGCCAAGATAAAGGCGCTCACCGGGTTCAACGACTGGGACGGGGTAAACAGAGAGATCGATAATATGGACCGCTTCGGAATAGCGGCAATAACTGCGGCGGATGAAGCGTATCCGGGAATACTCAGACAGATACCGGACCCGCCCCCCGTGCTTTTTGTAAAAGGCGCCCTTACGGAAGACGACAGGTATTCCGTTGCGATCGTCGGCTCGCGAAAGATGACGGGATACGGCAGGACAGTCGCAGGCCGTATGTCCTCCGGTTTAGCGCGGTGCGGCCTTACAATAGTAAGCGGCATGGCGAGGGGCATAGATACGGTCGCGCATACGGCCGCCCTCGACGTAAAAGGCAGGACAACAGCCGTACTGGGCTGCGGCTTGGACAGGCCCTATCCTCCCGAAAACCTTAAACTGTTCGAACGAATACGGGAGGCCGGCTGCATAGTGAGCGAATTCCCGACAGGGACCCCTCCTTTACGGGAGCACTTCCCGCGAAGGAACAGGATCATAAGCGGGCTTTCTCTCGGCACCGTTGTCATAGAGGCGACCACGGACAGCGGTTCGCTTATAACCGCAAACATGGCGCTCGACCAGAACAGAGAGGTCTTTGCGGTCCCGGGCAATATAACTTCCAAATCCTCGGAAGGGACGAACAAGCTTATAAAAAAGGGCGCCAAGCTCGTACAAAGGCCCGAGGATGTGATCGAAGAACTGGCTGGACAGCTGAAAGGGATGCTCAAGAAACCCCTAGATTGCGGGGCCGGCAGCGGCGAGGAAACAGGCGAATATTCCTTGACCGGCGAGGAATCGGCAATATTAAACGCGCTCGATTACACGCCGAAACACGCGGACGACATAGCGAGAGAACTTGACATTATGCCCGGAAAACTTTTAGGTTTACTACTCACTCTAGAGATAAAAGGCCTCGTGAGACAGACCGAAGGGAAAAACTTCTCTAAGGCATGAAGGAGATAAAAGTGGCGAGAAAATTCGTGGAAGCCCTACAGATGCTTGCGATCGAGCTTGTGGAGCAGGGTTACGACGCAGATAAAACCGTCAGAAAGATCGACGCGCAGGACATAGATTTTATCACCGTAAAGGATGAACTTGCGGCCATTGAATTGTCCCAGTTCATCGGCGAAGCGGAAATAGACAGCATTAATGCGCTTTTGGCGTATGTTCTCATGAAAGACACGGACCTCGGAATAGAAGATATTTATGCCTATACCTTCGGCAGAGGCAGACAAATCATCTGGAACTGAACCTTTTAAGGAGGAATCCTGAATTTGAAATCGCTCGTTATTGTTGAATCGCCGGCAAAGGCGAAGACCATAAACAAAATATTAGGAAAAGATTTCGGGGTCAAGGCCTCTATCGGCCATATAAAAGACCTTCCGAAAAGCGACCTCGGCGTGGACGTTGAAAACAACTTCGCCCCTGTCTACCAGATAATACCCGGCAAAGACAAGGTGGTCAAGGAACTCAGGGCCGCTGCGAAAAGCGTAGAGTCCATATACATAGCTACAGACCCTGACAGGGAAGGAGAGGCCATCGCCTACCATATTGCGGAGGAACTCACCCCAAAAAGGTCTAAAAAAGATGCGAAAAAAATATACCGCGTGACCTTTCATGAAATAACCGAAAGGGCGGTCAAAGAGGCGATAAAGAATCCGGGTGAAATCGATATAAACAAAGTGGATGCGCAGCAGGCTCGAAGGGTGCTCGACAGGCTGGTGGGCTACAAACTTAGTCCGTTCCTCTGGAGAAAGGTCCGCAGGGGTCTGAGCGCAGGAAGGGTGCAGTCGGTTGCGGTCAGGCTTGTAGTAGAGAGGGAAAGGGAGATAGAGGCGTTCAACAAGGAAGAGTACTGGACCATAGAGGCGGTATTGCAACCCGAGGCAGGCTCCGAAAACGCATCGCGACGCTTCACAGCAAACCTTTACAAATATTCCGACAACCTCGTTATAAACAGGGACGGGGAAGAAGGCAAACGCTTCCTTATAAAAAACAACGAAGAAGCCCGGCAAATAGCCGGAGAGCTTGCAGGCAAGAATTTCTCTCTCTTAAAGATAGACAAACGCCAGAGAAGAAAGTCCCCGTCTCCGCCTTTTACAACAAGCACGCTTCAACAGGAAGCTTCGAGAAGACTGCGCTTCGCGGCAAAGAAGACCATGATGACGGCCCAGCAGCTCTACGAAGGCATAGAACTCGGCAGCGAAGGCTCGGTCGGCTTGATAACATACATGAGGACCGACTCGTTCAGGGTCGCGCCTGAAGCCCAAGAGTGGGCGCGCGAACTGATATCCGAAAAGTTCGGGGCCAAGTTCGTTCCGGAAAAGCCCCCTGTATATAAAAGCAAAGGCAACGCTCAAGAGGCCCACGAAGCGGTCAGGCCCACCTATCCGGACAAGGCCCCCGACAAGATCAAGCCGTTTCTGAACAAGGACCAATACAATCTCTACACCCTTATATGGAACCGTTTTATAGCGAGCCAGATGTCGCCCGCTCTTCTTGAACAAACAACCTTTATAATCGGAGCGCAGGAAAACGGCTCCCCTATAAAAGGCACGGAGCTCAGGGCGACCGGGACAATAATCAGTTTCCCGGGCTTTATGGCGCTTTACACCGAAGGTATGGACGACATCGAGGAGGAAGAAGGCGGGCTGCTGCCGTCCCTGTCCGAAGGTGAAAATTTAAAACAGCTCGAAATCAAACCTTCTCAGCATTTCACGCAGCCTCCTCCGAGGTATTCCGAAGCAACACTGGTAAAGGCGCTGGAAGAAAAGGGCATCGGCAGACCGAGCACCTACGCCGCGATACTCTCGACCATTCAGGACAGGAAATACGCAGTGAAGACGGAAGGACGTTTTTCTCCGACCGAACTTGGAGTTCTGGTAAACGATCTGCTCATAGAAAAGTTTTCCGAGGTCATAGACATAGGCTTCACAGCCAAGATGGAAAACGAACTCGACGACATAGAGAACGCCAACATGAACTGGGTAAATGTCATCAACGACTTTTACATACCTTTCAGCAAAGACCTTGCAGAGGCGCAGAAAGACATGGGCAAGGTCAAGCCTCAGGACATAGAAACGAACGAGGTCTGCGACAAATGCCGGAAGCCTATGGTCATAAGATGGGGAAGGCACGGTAGATTTCTGGCCTGCTCAGGCTACCCTGAATGCAAAAATACAATGCCGGTTGACAGCGACGGCACCCCGAAAAAAGAGGAGCAGACGGAAACCGATGAGGTCTGCGATAAATGCGGCTCTCCGATGCTGATAAAAAGAGGACGGTTCGGCAAATTTTTGGCCTGTTCGAAATACCCCGAATGCAAGAACGCAAAACCTATAGCTACCGGCATCAAATGCCCGGAGGACGGCGGGGACATAGTCGAGAGAAAATCGAAAAGAGGCAAGCCCTTCTGGAGCTGCAGCAACTATCCGAACTGCAAATTCGCCACGTGGTACAGGCCGGTGCCCAAAAGCTGTCCCAAATGCAACTCGCCCTTCTTGGTCGAAAAATGGACCAAGGCCGGGGACAGCCACCACGAATGCCCGAATAAAGACTGCGACTTCAGAGAAGAGATAAACAAGGACTAAACAGAGGCGGTCTCATAGAGCGTCCTTTTATCATAGGCATAGGCGGCAGCCACAGCGGCTCGGGCAAGACCACGCTCGCAGTTGCGCTTATAAAATATCTGACAAAAAACAAAACAAGGCCTCTCTCTTTTACAAATGTCGGGGCGATCAAATACACAAAGACAGACCTCTTCACATCGATAGAGGACGGCACTCCCCCGCCTGAGGAAATGGACAAGGACACAGGCCGCATGCTCAGTGCCGGAGCGTCCGAAGTCCAATGGGTAAGATGTCCTAGAAGGGAGATCCCGGAAACAATCCCCATCGCGATGAGCAGGCTTTCCCGCCTTGACTGCGTTGTGGTCGAAGGCAACAGCGCGATTGAGTTTTTAAAGCCCGATATAGTAATATTTTTATTAGGCTTTTCACGTTCGAAAAGCAAGCCTTCCGCCTTTTCGGCGTTGAAAAATGCGGACATTGTCCTCATCCCGGAAGGCTGCGAAGACGCATTAAAAGACTATCCGGAGATAGAGAAAAAACCGGCCCAATGTCTGAGTTTTAAATCTTTTGAAGAACTGCCGATAGAAGAGCTTTTAAACCTTATGAAAGATACGGCCAACATAAACAGGCTTGAAGAAACACTGCGGCAAAAAGCGATCGAAGGCAAAATCCCCTGCGGCGCGGCCCGGAAAATAGCCGAAGAACTCGGCCTGTCTTATAAAGAGGTGGGCGAAACTGCGGACGCCTTAAAAATAAAGATCAAAAACTGCGAACTCGGTTGCTTCTGATGGGTACACTGCTTTTCGAACTCGCCCTCACCTTTTATTTCGCTGCCGCAATAATAAGCGTCGTGGAACTCTTCAGAGGCAGCAAGGAAGCCTCGCGTCTTACGTTCTACGCCACCTGCGCGGGCTTCGCAATCCATACCGCATGCATACTGTTCCGCTATTTCAGTTCCGGCCACCTGCCGATAACGAGTATGCACGAAGCGTCCTCATTCTTCGCGTGGTGCATAGTGTTTATATACTTCCTGCTCGAATACCAATACAAGATCGGGCTTATCGGCTCCTTCATACTTCCGGTGGTCTTTGTGCTGATGCTTTCGTCCTCTGTGCTGCCGCGCCAGATAATGCCCCTCGACCCCGTGCTTCAGAGCTACTGGCTGGGCATACACACGCTGCTGGCCTTCCTCGGCAACGCGGCGTTCGCGACCGCTTTCGGCATCGGCATAATGTACCTGATACAGGAGCATTACCTGAAATCAAAACACCTGCACGGCCTGTTCCAGAGGCTGCCGAGCATACAGGTGCTGGACGAAATAAACTACAAGCTCATATCCATAGGCTTCCCTCTGCTGACGTTAGCTATAATCACCGGGATAATCTGGGCCAACAACGCGTGGGGCAGTTACTGGAGATGGGACCCGAAAGAAGTCTGGTCTATGATCACATGGCTTATATACGCCCTTATCCTGCACATAAGACTTACCGCAGGCTGGCGCGGCAAAAAGGCGGCGATACTTTCGATAATAGGCTTTGTTGTCGTGATGTTCACATTCTTCGGCGTTAATCTTCTGCTAAAAAGCGTGCATATATTCAAATGAAGGTTTTGGTCATAGGTCTCAACCACAAGACTGCTGATGTGGAAGTAAGAGAAAAGCTCGCCTTTAACGGGGAAAAGCTCGAAACGGGCGTGCTCCGGCTTAGAGAAATCCCGGAAGTCAAAGAGGTCTCTGTGCTTTCGACCTGCAACAGGGTCGAGATGTATATATGCGTGACCGACGAAGGCCCTGCCATAGAGAAAATAAAACTCTTTTTGGCCGAATTCCACAACTTGAACAGGAACAGCTTCGAGCCCCATCTATACCTGCTGTCCGAAACCGAAGCGGTGCGCCATATATTCAGAGTGGCTTCAAGCCTTGATTCGATGGTGCTCGGCGAGCCCCAGATACTCGGCCAGCTTAAAGACGCCTTCGATTTCTCGCTTGCAAAAAAGACCACCGGCGTAATGATGAACAAGCTTATGAAGAAGGCCATATCGACGGCAAAAAGGGTGCGCACCGAAACGCGCATCGCCGAGAACGCGGTCTCTATAAGCTTTGCTGCGGTAGAACTCGCAAGAAAGATCTTCAAGGAGCTTGCAGGCACTTCCTGCATGCTTCTGGGCGCGGGTGAGATGGCCGAACTTGCGGCAAGACATCTCGTAAACAACGGGGTTTCCAACGTGATGGTCGCAAACAGGACCTACGAACGCGGATGCGAGTTGGCCAAAGAGTTCAGCGGCAGTCCGGTAAAATACGAAAACTTCATCGATGAACTCAGCCATGTCGATATAATACTCTGTTCGACAGGCGCACCGACTTACGTGCTGAAAAAAGAGCAGATGCATAAGGTGATGAAAGACAGACGGCATAAGCCTGTTTTCATAATAGACATCTCTGTGCCTAGAAACATAGACCCCGAAATAAACGACCTCGACAGCGTGTACCTTTACAATGTGGACGACCTTCAGGAGGTCATCGATACGAACATACTCGAAAGGCAGAAAGAGGCTGAAAAAGCCGAAGCCATAGTTCTCGAAGAGGTCGAAAAATTCTCGAAATGGGTGTCGTCGCTCGATTCCGTGCCTGTAATAGTAGCTCTGAGACAGAAGGCGGAAGAGATCAAGAAAGAAGAACTCGAAAAACTCAAAAACAAACTTCCGGATATTGACGAGGCGACCATGAAGGCCCTCGAATACACGGCCGGGGCCATTGTGAACAAATTGATCCACCCCCCTACCGCGGCGATGAAGGAAGATTCGAGCGACAGGGACGAGGCGGTCGCGCTGATAAAGAAAATCTACGGAATAAACGGAGACGATAGTGAAGAATAAGGTCTCTAAAATAAATAAGGAGCAAATCATGCCAATAGCACATGGATTAAAGACAAAACACCCCTATATTGTTTCCTCAAAAAAACATTGCGGGGGAAATCCTGTTATCGTAGGAACAAAGTTTCCTGTGCGTTCTATCGTCTTTTACATTCTCAGGCAAGGCATAAACCCGGAAGAGTTGATAAAGGAATTTTCTCATCTGACCCTTCCTCAAATATACGATGCCCTTTCGTATTACTATGAGCACAAGCAACAGATAGACAAAGAATTGACCGTCAATGAAAAATATATAAGAGAGCAGGTTGAAGAAGCGGTTCATGCCTGAGATTTCTTTGTATCTTGACGAAGACGTCAGAGTCCTGTTGGCGGAAGTACTGCGCAGCAGGGATTATAAAGCGCTTCACGTTCTTGAAGCAAAGAGAACCGGGAAAAGCGACGAAGAACAATTAGCATATGCCGTAGGCAAAAAGATGACAGTATTTACTCACAACATAGGCGACTACATCAAGCTGTCAAGGTCTTATATAAAAGAAAACAGAGACCACTTCGGCGTTGTCGTCTCCGACCAGTTGCCTTTCAATGAACTTCTGCGCCGGACGTTGAAATTTCTCTCTTCAAATTCCAGAGAGGCCGTAAAAAACCGTATAATGTGGCTGCAGGATTATAAATAAAAGCTTTTATATGGAGGACAACAGTTTTTATGAAGAATAAAATAGTGATCGGCACGAGGGGCAGCAAATTGGCGCTCTGGCAGGCCGAATGGATAAAGTCCGAACTGCTAAAACTGGACCCCGCCCTTGAGATCGAACTGAACAAGATCAAAACCACAGGCGACAAGATTCTTGATGTGCCGCTCGCAAAGGTTGGCGGCAAGGGGCTTTTCGTTAAAGAGATAGAAGAGGCCATGCTCAGGAATGAGGCGGACATTGCGGTCCACAGCATGAAAGATGTGCCTACCGAATTCCCCGAGAACCTGCATCTCGCGGTAATTACAAAAAGAGAAGACCCGAGGGACGCATTTATAACGCCATTCAGCAAAGGCAAGTCAGCAGTCAAAAGTTTTAAAGACCTGCCGAAAGGCGCAAAGGTCGGAACCAGCAGCCTTAGACGCGCCTGCCAGTTGTTGAGCATCAGGCCCGACTTGAAAATCGAGCAGTTAAGGGGCAACTTGGACACGCGTATGCGTAAGTTGGACGAAGGCCTTTTCGATGCGATAATCTTGGCCGCAGCAGGGGTGAAAAGGCTCGGCTGGACGGACAGGATAACCGAACTGCTGGAGCCTGAAATAAGCCTGCCCGCAATAGGTCAGGGCGCAGTCGGCATTGAATGCAGGATCGACGACAAGTTCATAAACGATTTTATAAAACAACTCGACCACAAAGAAACATCCATCTGCGTGCGCGCAGAGAGGGCCTGCCTCAAAAAATTAGAAGGCGGCTGTCAGGTGCCGATAGCGGCATATGCGACAATAGTTCAGCAGTCAGCAGTCGGCGGTCAACAGATAGTCATAAATGGTCTTGTCGGGAGCGTGACCGGAGACCGCATAATACGAGCATCATCCTCCGGAAGCATTGATAATCCTGAATCCCTCGGCATCGCGCTCGCGGAAGAACTCCTCTCAAAAGGCGCGAAAGAGATACTGGCAGAGGTCTATGCCAAATAAAGGCAAGGTCTACCTGATAGGCGCGGGCCCCGGCGACATCGGGCTTATGACTGTAAAAGGCCTGCGTTGCCTGAAAAAAGCCCAAGCCGTAGTCTATGATTTTCATCTCAACGCGCAGATACTCAACTACATAGACCACGAGGCTGAGTTCATCTACGCCGGAAAGCGCGGCGGCCACCACGCCATGACTCAGGACGAGATAAACCGCGCCATAGTTGAAAAAGCGAAAGAGGGCAAGATCGTTTGCAGGCTCAAAGGCGGCGACCCTTTTGTCTTCGGCCGCGGCGGAGAAGAGGCAGAGGCCCTAGTTGCCGAAGGCCTTCCCTTTGAAGTAGTGCCCGGAGTAAGCTCGTCAATAGCTGCCCCGGCATATGCAGGAATACCGCTCACGCATAGAAACTACTCATCATCGTTTGCCGTCATAACCGGCAACGAAGACATAACAAAACCCGAAAGCACGATTGACTGGTCGAAATTAGCGTCAGGCTTTGACACTCTTGTATTCCTTATGGGTATAAAAAATATCGGAGCTATAACATCAAAGCTCATCGAACAAGGCAAGGCCCCGCAAACACCCGCCGCAGTCGTTAGGTGGGGCACAAGACCTGACCAAAAGACCGTAGTGAGCACGCTTAAAGACATCGCAGACCTTATCACCGAAGAGAACATAAAACCACCTGCTGTGATGGTCATCGGAGACGTTGTAAAACTGAGGGACACGCTCAACTGGTACGAGAAAAAACCTCTGTTCGGACACAGAATACTCATCACCCGCGAGTACTCCGCTGACTATGAACCCCTCGAAGATCTAGGCGCTGAGATATTCGAATTCCCGACCATAAAAACCGTGCCGCCTGAAGACTACTCAGAACTGGATGCGGCCATAGCAAAAATAGAAACCTACAACTGGCTTATCTTCACAAGCGCAAACGGCTTTAAATATTTCATCAGAAGATTTGTGAAAAGCGGCAGGGACATTAGGGATATGAAAGGCGTAAAGATCTGCGCCATAGGTCCAAAAACCGCAGAATTGGTCAACAGTTACGCGTTGAAGGTGGATCTAATCCCCGATGAATTCAATGCGGAAGGACTGATAAAAGTCTTCAGTCAGCACTCGGCAGTCAACAGTCAACAGTCGGCAGTCGATAGTCTAAAAGGCATGAGATTTCTGCTCCCACGGGCTGAGACGGCAAGGGAAATATTCCCACAGAAAGCGAGAGAACTCGGAGCCGAGATAGACGTGCCTACGGCCTACCGCACTGTTAAGCCCGAAAAACACGGTAAACGCCTCATCCGTTTTTTAAAAGAGGGCAGAATTTCTATCGCTACATTCACAAGCGCAGCCACCTTCAACAATTTCACGGACATGCTCGGTCAAGACGCGGTAGAGTTTTTAAAACACTCCGCTATCGCAGTCATAGGCCCGGTCACGGCAAAGGCTGTAGAGAAATCAGGACTGAAAGTTTCGATAATGCCCGAAACAGCGACCATTAGTGCGATGGTCGAAAACATAATAGCTTGGGCAGCGCCGGAAAAATCATAATTCCATCCTTCTGCAGATCTTCAAATCTTTAAGCCGTAATTTTCCCGAAAAACGCTTGACACACTATGCCTTGTGCTATAAAATGCAGAATAAATATAAGAATGAATGTTGGGCATCACAAGCAAACTCACTCGGAGCTATATGAATACCGACCACCTCAATCAAGGCTGCGGAAAATAACGCCTGTTTGGTTTTCAATGAAGCTGGTTGCTCCCGCGCTCCTGAGCACGTTCATTCCCGACGTGCTGCGCGCATCTGGAACGTAAATAATATGAAAAAAATATTAATAATAATTTCCATTGCTAGTCTGCTTGTTTTTCCGAAAATGGGACAAAGTCAAGACGCCCAAGGTTATCGATTGCTATTTGGAGATATAGAATCTAATCTCTCTGAAGAAGATAAAAAATACATATACTCACAGCTTGAATTTACAGAATCAAAGACAGCTCAGGGATTGCTGTATGGGGGAGAAGTCGCAGCCCCCAGAGTGGAAGTAGTTGATCTTAATAATGATAAAGTAGATGAAATATTTGTGACATATGGGACGTGGCTAACTTGTGGTCACGCAGGAGCATGCCTATCACTGTTCGTGAAAAACTCAAAAGGCAAGTATGAATTAATTTTTGATCTTCCCTCCATAGGCTATGAGCGTTTAAAAACTACAAATAAAGGATATCCTGATCTAATTCTTGCTGGTCCTGGATTCTGCCATGCTGTATTGCGGTGGAATGGAATGAAATATCTACATTTCAAAAATTTGCCTGATATTGAAGGTGGCTGTGATGCAATTAAAAAAACGACAAACTAATCGTTAACATCTCACTTCCAGAGCACCCATGAATAAAACTGTTGCATAGCGTTGCATTTTGCTATGCAAATGGTTAAAATAAAACCGAATAATATCGATAAAACAAGGAGGACTTTAAAATGGCAACTGCCGTAAGAATATCAGAGAAATTAGTAGATGACGCCAAGAGATACAGTCGTATTGACCATAGATCCGTTACCGGACAAATCGAACACTGGGCACAAATCGGCAAGTGCGCAGAAGAAAATCCAGACTTAACGTACAGTCTTATCAAGGAAATACTTGTCGGTCTGCAAGAACTGGAAGAAGGCGAGAAATCAGAATATAAGTTTGGATAAGCACATAATGAAAATCTATCAATCAAGATCGTTTGAAAATAAAATCAAAAAGCTCTCAAAACAAGAAAAAGCCCTATTGGATGACGAGATTGGAAAGATACTTAAAAATCAGCTGATTGGGGAAGAAAAGAAAGGGGACATCAGAGGAATACACGTCTATAAATTCAAAATCAAATCAATCCAATACCTTCTATCATACAGGGTAATTAAAGACGGCTTGGAATTAATCATGATTGGTCCACATAAAAATTATTATAGCGAACTGAAAAACTATTTAAAGCGAAGATAAAGAAATGGGTGCTAAATCAATCTTTCACTCCGCCGCATATTTCCGGCGTTAAGCCAAAGGAAAGTATGCTGAGAACTGTCAGAAAGGCAACAGAAATGTATAATAGAAACAAAAAATCAACTTGAGAGGTGTTTATGAAAAGATCATTTATCGCCACTGTACTTGTATCGGTATTAATGCTTATCGCGCTTCACCTGTCGTCAACCCCTTCAAATTCCGGGCAGGCGGACGAGATTGTCGGGAAATGGAAGCTGATAAACCAACCTACGGACATGGCGGGAAATCCCTGCCCTTTTATCCCGGCTGAGATGGAATTTTTCAACGATAAAACAATGTCCATGTCAAACATGCCGGGTAACAAAATGCAGTACAAGACCGATCTGACCGCTGAAGAAAAGCAAGCTATACAGACAAGGATACCGGGGCTGAAAGACATGGAGCTGTTGATTGTCAAGCCGAACCCGCAGATGGAATGGGCAGCTGCGCCGATAGCTTACGGTTACTCGCTCGATAAATCGCGCCTGTCCCTGACTGTTCCGGGGTGGTCGCCGGCTGAGTTCGAACGGGCAAAATGATTTGGCCTTTTTTAAAACAGTTCCACGCGTAGAAAAACGGTTTGACACAAATAAGCGCAGCCCTTAAAATATTAGTTTCTATCTAAACTTACGGAAAGGATTGCATCTGATGAAAAACTCGAAAAATATTATAAAACTAGGCTTGCCTAAAGGCAGCCTTCAGGAATCCACTCTCAGGCTTTTTAAAAAGGCCGGATACCACATCAGCGTCTCTTCGCGCTCTTATTATCCGGTGTTTGAGGACATGGAAATAGAGTCGATGCTCATCAGGGCGCAGGAAATGGCGCGTTACGTTGAGGACGGGCATCTGGATTGCGGTCTGACCGGGTACGACTGGGTGCAGGAACAGAATGCCGATATTGTCGAGATTGCTGAACTCAAATACGCCAAAGAGGGGTTCAGGCCGGTGCGCTGGGTTGTGGCGGTACCTAACGATTCAAAGATAAAATCTTTAAAAGACCTTCAGGGCAAGCGCATAGCAACCGAACTTGTGGGCTTCACCAAAAGGTTCCTGAAATCCAAAGGCATCAAGGCTGAAGTCGATTTTTCATGGGGCGCAACCGAAGTAAAACCACCCAAGCTCGCCGACGCGATAGTCGAGTTGACGGAAACAGGTTCTTCTCTAAGGGCAAACAACCTCAGAATAGTCGAAACTCTTATAGAATCCACCACAAGATTTATAGCCAATAAAAAGGCATGGCAGGACAAATGGAAGCGCCGCAAGATGGAGAATATCGCGCTTCTGCTGAAAGGTGCGCTTGCAGCGGAAGAGAAGGTCGGACTGAAAATGAACGTGCCGGACAAATCTTTCAAACGGGTGCTCAGCCTCCTGTCCGCAATGCATTCGCCCACCGTGTCCTCGCTTACGGACAAGAAGTGGTACGCGATAGATGTGATAATAGACGAAAGAACGGTCAGGGACATAATACCTAAACTAAAGAGCGCCGGGGCTTCGGGAATAGTGGAATATCCTCTCAACAAGGTAATACCTTAATGCAACCCAATATTGCCGAAGACGTAAACAAATACAATATAAAAGTGCCTATATTCGAAGGCCCTCTCGACCTGCTGCTGCACCTTATCAAAGAGAACAAGATCGACATCTACGATATCCCGATAGCGGTGATAACAAGGCAGTATCTCGAATACATAGAGATCATGAAGGAACTGAACCTAGAAATCGCGTCGGAGTTTCTCGTGATGGCAGCTACCCTCATCTATATCAAATCGAGGATGCTGCTGCCCCCGGACCCGGATGTGGAAGAGGTGACCGATGAGGAAGACCCGCGCGCAGGCCTTGTGCAAAGACTGCTGGAGTATCAGGCCTACAAAGAGGCGTCAACCACCCTTAGAGAGAGGGAGGACATCTGGAGCAACGTGTTCCCGGGACCGGCCATAGACACCAAAGAGCTGACCACCGTTCCTTCCGAACCGTACCTTTTCGATGTAAATCTTTTCGATCTGCTGGGTGCGCTCAAAAAGATGATCACACGCGTGCCGCCCGAAGCGCTCATGATTTCGAGGGAAACCCTGACCATAAAAGACCGTATCGCGGCCATCATCGAAAAGCTCGAAAGCGAACTGACCGTAAAGTTCGAAGATGTCTTCTCTTCGGACAAATCAAGGCTTCAGGTCATCGTCACATTTCTCGCGCTTCTCGAATTACTGAAACTCGGCATAGTCAAGGTGTTTCAGGACAAGGAGTTCGGCGCCATCTGGATAATGCGCGGGCAGGAAGACACGCAAGCTCAGGGAGAAGAGGACACGCCGGCTGAAAAAACAGAGTCATAAAAAAATCAAAGGCAGGGCTTGGAAAATCAATTTTCCAAGCCCTGCCTTTTTATTTGGACTTAAACGGCAGCTTTTTCGGATTCTTTAAGCCAGAGCAGTCTCGAACCTTCAACAACAGAGACATTAATCTTTCTCATTACATCCTGAGCAGCAAATTCAGCCGCCGTGTTTCGGGAGAAATTACCGGAAGCCGCCTTTGTCTTCGTTTTGGCAAGTTTCTTCACTTCGGCAGCAGTCGCGTCTTTTACGGGTTTGCCTAAGGCCTTGGATATTCCGATAAAAATATCCTTGTGGGCCTTGGCGTCGGCTGACTTTTCTATCGCTGCGGAAACCGTTCTCAGCCGGCCGGAACCGTCGACTATCGAGCCGTCAGCCTCAAGCCACGAAGCTGCAGGAAGAACAATGTCCGCATCCTTGGCAAGCCCGCCCATATACGGTGTTTGGACTATCAGGAATTTAGCGTCGGGTCTTTTATCAACGGTAATGTCTCCCACGACATAAAGCAAGTCGAGCTCTGCTTCAAGCATTTCTTTATACGATTTGCCTCCGCCGTTCAGTCCGACCAAGGCAATCCCTTTTGCATTGCTTTCAGGCGCCGCAGCTATAGCGCTGCCTTTCATGGCCCCGATATTTGCTGCAGAATCGAACAGCGCCGGTGATGAAATTATCACAGGGTTTGCAGCGCCTGCAATTATCTCGGCGGCCTTGGCCGCTTCTTCGGACACGGAAGCCTGCCCTACGGCGTCTGATATTTTCTTGTCGGCCTTTACGCCTTTATCGATGAGGGCCTTGGCCACAGACATAAGCGAAGCGGATTCGTCCCCGGTCATAGTTACCGCCGCTACGGAAGAAAGGGCGGTCTCTTTTGAGTTCACAACAACAAGCTTGGCGCCTGAATTGACCCGTCTTCTTATCACGGCATCCAGCGCAGGAAGAGACCTCTTCCATTGGCAAGGTTCCATGTCAACAAGAACGATCGCATCCGCATGCTCTAAGTCCGCGCTGCCGCAGGCGAACACTTCCTCTCCTCCGTACAGGCCCAATGTGGAATCGATATTTTTTGTGCCGACCGAATCGGCTGCAAGTTTCTTTAATGCAAGCGCATCCTCATTCAACAGGGCCGCGTTTGTTACAAAACCGGCCTTGCCGCCTGCTTTGCCGAGTTCTGCGGCTACGATTCCTAGGGCGTCCTCCCACGTGGTTTCCTGAAGTTTTCCGTCAACCCTTTTCATCGGGACCGAAACCCTGATGTCGGAACTCACGCTGTCGAACCCGTATCTTCCGTACGCGCAGATATATTTTTCCGCTGCGCCTTCCTCGCCGCCCGAATTGATCTTCATGACCATGCCGTCTTTTGTGCAAACCGTAATATCGCAGGCGTTGCCGCAGAGAAGACAGACCGAGGCGGTCTTTTCATAGTCCCATTCACGGCCTTTCTTCCATCTGTCCGCCTCAAGTATAGCGTTGACAGGGCAGACATCTATGCAGCTTCCGCAAAAGGTGCAGCCCGAATCCTGAAGGGGCTTGTCGTTTGCGGTAGTGACCTTCGAGCCTACGCCCCTGCCCATGAACTCCAATACATTGGTGCCCTGATTTTTGCAGACCCTCACGCACCTGCCGCAAAGCACGCAGTAGTCGGGATCGCGCTTGATGAAAGGATTGCCTTCATCTACTGCAAACCCGAATTTCTTCCTCGTAAAAGAAGATTCTTTTATCTCGAAATCGTAAGCATACTGTTGAAGATTGCAGACGCCTGCTTTAGTGCAGGTCATGCAGTCGAGGGGGTGCATCGAGAGGATGAGGTCTATGACAAACTTCCTCATCTCTATCAGCCTCTCGCTCTTTGTGTTTACCTTCATGCCTTCCTTGACCTTGGTGGTGCAGGCTATCATCGGGGCTTTCAGCCCTTCTATCTCTACCATGCAAAGCCTGCATGCGCCTATGCCCTTAAGACCCTTGAGGTAGCAAAGGTTCGGTATATGCACGCCGGCCAGCGAAGCTGCGTCTATAAGGTTTGACCCTTCAGGCGCTTGGACCTTTATTCCGTCTATAGTTACGTTCAATTTGTTTGCCATTAAATCCTCCTGCCTGATATTAGACCCCAACCAGTCGGTTGGTCTTGGTTTCTACTATTATAATCGCGCCGTAAGGGCAAGCCTTTATGCACTCACCGCACTTGACGCACCTTTTTTGGCGTATCTCATAAGGCAGATAACCGCTCAGATAGGTTTTGCGCTTCTCTCCTAATATGGCCCCGTATTTGCAGGCTTCCTTGCAGGCCCCGCAAATCTCGCACTTATTGCCGACAATACGGTATTCGATGAACGCCTTGCACAGATTGTCCGGACACCTTTTCCCGGCATGGGCCTCAAACACTCCGGAGGCCATCCATTCCATTATGAACTTGGCGGTGTCTTTGCCCTTCTTGCACATCGAGGCCTCAAGCATGTCTGTCGCGATCCTGCGTATAGCCTCGACATCCCCGGTCTCTCCACGGCCTTCGACAAGGTGTTGAAGGCGTATCTTGGCCTCGTAGCTCCCCATCATGCAGGGAAAACATCTGCCGCACATGGGTCCGGCAAGAAACTCGGTGATGTAGTACAATGAACGCTCTACAGGGCAGCCTTTAACGTCTGCGTTCTTCTTTATGTCTTCGACTTTAAGTTCCAAAGTAACGGTATCGGACATGGTCTGCTCCTAATAAATATCCTCTGCCATATATATGACCTCGGGCAGGAGATAAGAGACGAGATGGCGGTAACTTACAAGCCCGACGATCTTGCCGTCTTCCATAACAGGGAGGTGCCTTATCCTCTTCTGAGACATAACGCCTATGGCAACGCTGATATCGGTTGCCGAGTCGAGGGTTATCGGGTTTGCCGTCATGACCGTCTTCATGGTCTGTTCCTTGAACGGAATATTCTTGGCAAAGCAATGCATGATGTCCCTTTCGGTGAAAATTCCGGCCAGATTGCCCTCTTCATCGTAAACGAGAATAGAGCCTACATTCGTCCCGTCCATCATTGTCACGGCATCGGCGACAACACAGGTTGTCTTGCATGTGAGTATCTTCGTGGGCTTTACAGCCAACAGGTCTTTAAGCGTCATCCTTGCCCTCCTTTCGAGTATCTCTATTTTGTCCGTCGGTATCCTGAACTGCTCTTCGAGCTTAACCACGCTCTGTTTCCTTATCTTCACCGCGCCTATCGGGCACGCATTATAGCAGGCCTTGCACTGCGTGCAATAATCACGGTCTATAAAGTAGCTGTTCCTGCCCTCTTTCACCGCGTCGAAAGCGCATGCCTCTTTGCAGAGACCGCACCTGAAGCATTCGGCGAGATTTATCACGAAAACGCCGGTGCCTTTGCAGACGTTGGCCCTGCAGAAATTGCCGTAGATATGCTCCTCGTATTCGTCCCTGAAATATTTGATCGTAGAAAGCACCGGATTAGGCGCGCTCTGTCCGAGGCCGCAAAGAGAGGTTGCCTGTATGTGTTTGCCGAGGTCTATAAGCTTCTCTATGTCTCCGGGCTTCCCTTTTCCTTCCGTTATGTTCTGCAGTATCTGCAGCATCTGGGAGGTGCCTATCCTGCATGGAGGGCATTTGCCGCAGGATTCGGACTGGGTGAACGAAAGAAAATATTTGGCCACGTCCACCATGCAGGTGTCCTCGTCGAGTACGACCATGCCGCCCGACCCCATCATGGAGCCGACCGCAAACAGATTGTCGAAATCCACTTTCAGGTCCAGATATTTTGCCGGAAGGCATCCGCCCGACGGCCCGCCGGTCTGCACCGCTTTGAATTTTTTATCGTTCAGTATGCCGCCGCCGATATCGAAAATAATCTCGCGCAGCGTCATTCCCATAGGCACCTCTACCAGCCCGGTATTGACGACCTTTCCGGTAAGCGCAAAGACCTTGGTGCCGGGAGAGGTTATGGTCCCTATACCGTTGAACCAGTCGGCCCCTTTTTCGATGATAGGGGGGACGCATACGTAAGTTTCTATATTGTTCAGGTTGCTCGGGAACCCCCAGACACCACCGCCCTGCTCCGAAAGCCTCGGAGGACGCGGACGGGGAAAGCCCCTCTCACCCTCGATCGATGCTATAAGAGCGGTGGACTCGCCGCAAACAAAAGCGCCCGCGCCTTCCCTTACATCGAGATGGAAGTTAAAACCGCTGCCGAGTATGTTGCTGCCGAGCAAGCCGAGTTCTTCGGCCTGTTTTATGGCATGTTTTAAATTTTTGACGGCAAGCGGATATTCATGTCTTACATACACAAAACCGTATTCCGCGCCCATGGCGTAAGCGCATAATATCATTCCTTCAAACAGGCTGTGCGGATCGCCTTCCATGATAGACCTGTCCATAAATGCGCCGGGGTCGCCCTCATCTCCGTTAGCTATGACAAATTTGACCTTGCCCTTGGCCCCCTTGGAATGCCTCCATTTCTGGCCTGCGGGAAAACCTGCGCCGCCCCTTCCCCTTAAGTTGGCCCTGTCCACCTCGTCCAGAACATCTTCCGGTGTCATCGAAGCGAGGGCTTTTTCGAGCGCGGAATAACCTCCGACCGCAATATAGTGCTCGATGTTGGTGGGATCGATCTTGTCGTTGTTCCTCAGCGCTATCCTCACCTGTTTCTTGTAAAACGGCAAGTCCGGCATTTCACTTATGGGCTCGCTTGAGATGTTCTCCCTGTAGAGCGCCTGTCTGTAAGGCAGTCCGCCGACAAACGTATAACTGATAAGGGAGGCCGCCTGCTCCTGCTTTACCTTTTGATAAAAGATCTCATATGGTTCGACCTTCATTATAGGGCCGTTCTGGCACATGCCTTGGCAGCCGGTCTTGACTATCTCCATATCGATCCCTTTTCCTGACGCCTCTCCGTTTAAGGAATCTATGACCTTATGGGAGCCTGACGCCGTGCAGGCCGTTCCGCAGCAGACCCTGATCCTCGGTTTGCCGGGATCGAAAGTCTCGGTTGACAGTCTTTGTCTCAGGTTTCTTAAATCATCTATGCTTCCAAGTCTGTTAGCCATCGTCCCTCCTTTCAATCCCGTCTAGCGGCTTTTTCTTACGCCGTCTATGATATCTTTAAGCTTGCCGCTTCCTACGCCGCCGATAACCTCCTCGTTAACGGTAACCACGGGCGCAAGACCGCAGCAGCCCACGCATCCTACGGTTTCGAGGGTCATGGACATGTCCTCGGTGGTTTCACCCTCTTTGACACCGAACTCCTCTTCAAGCTTATGCAGGACCTTGGATGCGCCTCTGACATGACACGCCGTACCCATGCAAACGCAGACTATGTTCTTGCCGCGCGGCTTGAAATAGAAATGCTTATAAAATGATGCGGTGCTGTAAACGTCTGCAAGGGGGATGTCGAGATTTTTGGACAGCTCCCTCAGCTTCTCATCAGGCAGATAGTTGTAATCTTTCTGTATCTCCTGAAAGGCATGTATCAGAAGCCCTCTCTTTTTTTTGTCGTCGGTAAGTACGCTGCCAATCTCTCCGTAATATTCATCGATGTTAAATTCGGACGTCTTCATTATCTTCCTCCGTCGGCCTGACCTTTTTGCGGGATAGTTTATAACTTTAGCATGCCGTTTTTTGCCGGTGTACAGAACTATACAAATATTTAAAATTTAAATAACCGGGGGCCCGGCAAAAAACCGGGCAGGACGACCTTTCGTATTTCTTGACGGATCCTGTTTCTTCGTACTACATTAAACAAAACAGCGCCAAGAGAGGACCGGGATGAACATTTCTCGCATTAAGAAATTATCGCTTTTTACGGCGGTCGCGCTCATATGTCTTTTCGTATACATTCCATCGACCTGCTACGGCGGAAACAATTTCCTATGGAAAGTACGTTCGAAGACCAACACCCTTTACCTTCTGGGCTCCATACATTCCATGAAGCAGGACGTCTATCCCCTCTCGAAAACCATCGAGGATTCGTTCGCCCGCTCTTCGGTGCTTGCGGTGGAGGCAAACATAAACGACCTTGAAAAGGTCAATCCTATGCTGCTTGCCCTGAGTGTGGCTTATCCGGACGGCGAAGGCTTCGAAAAACATGTCTCGGCAAAAACCGCAGACCTCGTAAAAGCGAGGATGAGCGAGTCAGGCCTTCCGTACAACATAATGAGCAGATACAAGGCATGGGTGCTCGGGATCACGCTGGCTTCGATGGAACTCGATAAACTGGGATATAAGCCTGAATACGGTATAGACTCTCATTTTTTGACAAAGAGCAGCGGAAGCAAAAGGGTGGTAGAGCTGGAGAGCATAGAATTTCAGCTGAATCTTTTTAACGACCTGTCCGACGCTGAACAGGAAGTATTGCTCCTCTCGTCCGTAAAAGACAGGGACGCCCTGAAAGAAGACATGGAGCAGCTTATAACAGCGTGGAGAACAGGCAATACAAAGGCTGTTGAAAGACTGACCATGAAAGAGCTTGCGGCGCAAGGCGCCAAATCGGAACTCGGCGAAAAATTGCTGTTCGCCAGAAACAGAAGCATGACCTATAAAATCGAAGCGTATCTGAATTCGAACGAAACCTACTTTGTGGTCGTCGGAGCAGGACACCTAGTGGGAGATAAAGGCATCGTGCAGCTGTTAAGGCAAAAAGGTTATGCCGTTGAACAGATGTGATATTATAAAAATAACCTTTTAGCCCCTTATTTATCTTGCTGTTACAAAATAAGTCAGTGCAGCATTCATATTATCCCTGTTGCCTGTAAATAATATTATGTCGCCTGCTCGTATGGAAAAATCAGGCGAAGGATTGGTATGAACTTCCGATCCTCTTCTCACGGCTATAATAGTAGAACCTGTTTTTTTTCTTACCTGAAGTCCGGCAATAGTATTCCCTACCAGCCGGGACCCTTCCGTGACCATATATCCATCTATCTCCATGTCAGGAAGCCACGAATATTTTTCAAAAAGATGGCTTTTATGAAGTCCTCCGCCCCTCAATGCCGTATAGCTATCGCTCCTGATTTTCTCGACCATATCCAGAATGATATTGTTCGGAAAGTTGTACTTGTGAAGCACTTTTGAAAATATTTCGATAGATGTCTCAAACTCCTCAGGGATCACCTCGTTTGCGCCTAGGGACTTCAGGTCGTCTATTTCTGACACATAGCGCGTTCTGACCAATATTTCTATCCCCGGATTTTCATGTCTTGCAATAGATACGGTCCTCCTTGTAGCAGCAGGATCGGATATAGCTATTACAAGAAGACGCGCTCTTTCCAGTCCGATTTTGTGCAGCAGTTCCCTGCTTGTACCGTCTCCGTAGTAGATAGGCTCACCCTTTTTTTTCATCTCTCGTACAGTATCGCTGTTCATTTCCAGCACTACATACGGGATGCCTGTTTCTTTTAACACCCTCACCAAGTTTCTACCGTTAAGCCCGAAACCGATAATGATCACATGGTCCTGTTTTTTACGAGGGGACCCTTCCGCCTCCGACACATTTCTGCGTCTGCCAGCTTTCGCCAGTAGATGTCTCGCGGTTATCCATGCGGACAACGAAGGGGCTGCCATCAAAACAAAAGGGGTCAGCATCATGGTCACCACCGACGAAGAAAGAAATAGCTGGTAAAAGTTATCATTTATAAGTCCCGATGCTTTGCCCGTAACGGCAAGGACAAAAGAAAATTCACCTATCTGTGCGATTCCCAAGCCTGCATGGACAGCGCTTCTCGAAGGCGCTCCAGCAATCAGCGAAGCGATCAGTCCCGCCGTTGTTTTTAGAACTAAGATAATTGCAACAGCTATTGTTATTTTGAAAAAGTTATTCACAAAGAAACCGATATCCATAAGCATTCCGGTAGAAACAAAAAACATCCCTATGAAACTGTCTTTAAAAGGCAGGATATCCGAAGTCGCCTGATGCGCATACTCCGATTCCGAGATTATAATACCCGCAAGAAAAGCCCCGAGCGCCAGAGAAAGTCCAAACTCAGCGGTGAGCAGAGCTATCCCGAGACATAGAAGTATAATTGTCGTAATGAATAATTCGCGACTTCTGGTATGCACTACCTTATGAAGAACGGACGGAACTATCCAGCGCGAACTTAAAAGCACAAGCCCTACTATCAGTGCGGCTTTGCCCATTTTAAGCATGACTTCGATAATGCTGTTCCCTTCGCCTGACAGTATCGGAACAAGAAGCATCAAAGGAACGACGCATAAATCCTGACAGATCAGTATGCCCAGCATCATCCTTCCATGTGGTGTGTCTGTTTCTCCCCTGTCCGATAGTATCTTGAGAACTACTGCGGTGCTGCTTAATGCTATCAGGAAGCCGATAAAGACGGATTGCTCGACACGTTCGGTCAGCAAATAGGCCGACGCGGACGACAAACCTATAGTGAGCAAAACCTGAGAGCCGCCGCCGCTTATGATCGCCTTTTTCATACGACCAAGCCTTGAGGTCGAAAACTCGATGCCTATTGTAAAGAGAAGCAGGATGACCCCGAGTTCGGCAAGCACTTCAACAGAATGTATGTCTTTTACCAGCCCTATCCCGTAAGGACCTATTACAACCCCGGCTATAAGAAATCCTACTATGGAAGGTACGTTCAGCCTGTGCAGCACATACACCATCACCGCCGATGCGCTGAAAATGATAACAAGCGCCTTTAGAAATACGGTGTCCATTATTCTTTTATTACTTGGCCCGGACTGATAAATACTGTGCTTTGATTCAGACGGACCCCGGCCATCACCGCTTCAATGATGGGCACATTTATAGCTTTTTCTGATTCCCATTTGACTATGAAATTGGCCCCTATCCCTCCCGTGGTATCGCTCTCCTTTATGAAGAAGGCGATTGATGCCATAGGTCCAACCTTAACTGGTTTAAGCACCATATTCTTTACCAGTTTTCCGTCATCATCGTAATAATCGACTGCCGTGATCGTAATAGTGTTTTTTATATCCGTATTTCGAATCATTAACGTGATGGCGAGATTATGTTCCGCAGCCTTATCACCCTTCAATATATGCGAGTACGCAGGGACATATACTGTTTGCCCTTTCTGCATCTTTACCTGTGAAAATGAGCGGCTTGAGAAACCGAATAAAATAATCGCAACTACAACTCCTGACAGGATGCACCGTTTCATATATTCCTCCGATTGGCCGTTTTATTGTTAGGCAATCATAATTGCGCCCGATATTAATGATTACAAATATTTCATTGGGACGCCGCCAAAAGAACAATCCGGAGAAGAGCTCGTGAATAATGCCGGAGCGGCTTGCAAACACTATCACGATACTGTTCTTCGGAAATATCTATTGTAAAGTCAAGCTATAGGGGGAGGAGAAAGCCCGGAATTGTATTGTTTATCTATTGAACTGCGTGTATCGATATATGCAGATATGCCATAAGCATATATTTCATGGAAGGTGGCGGTGTCGGTTAAGGATAATACTGTTTTAGCGGAGATGTTTAGTTTGCCATTATTGTTGTCATTATTATAGATTTCAATGCGTTTTAGATCGTCAGGCAGTTTTGTTTTTTTTAGTACCTCCCACATAGCGATGTCATATAATAAAACGCTTATTTGCTCTTTCCGCTTCTCCAGTAAACTCTGTTTTCCCTCTAGAAGCATTTCTTGCTCACAAGGTAGGAGGGCGGATATCGGAGCTACAAAAAATCCCGAAAAATATAAAACAAAAAATAAATATATAAACCTCATAATCCTTTTCCTCATATTGTTACAAGTATTGCATAATAAAATCCGTTTTTCAATGTGACGGCAGAGAGATTTGCATTTATCGTACTTGTAATTTTAAAATTTTGTACCTTTTTCACATACTGAACTTATTCAGCGTTTTTTTATTGCATATCCGATAAACCAATTAAAGGAGGCATGTCAGGTTGATTAATTCAACAGACTGACATAATGAAACAAATGACAGACCTGAAAAAAATGTACAAAACCATAATGGACGATAATTTTCCTGATGAAATGAGCGTCAGGTTCGGAGACCAGACTCTCGTTTATAAAAAACGGGCATGGAAGATCCCGGACGAGAAAACCGGCGAACTCATAGAGAAGGGTCTGCGCTACGGTGAAAACCCTGACCAGCAGGCTGCGCTATACGAACTCGCAAACGGCAACCTTATGCTCGGCGACTGCAGGTTTATCGACGCAGGCAACGGGCTTGTAAGCAGCATTACGGAGCAGGACATGATACAGGCGGGCAAACACCCCGGAAAGACGAATCTTACGGACCTCGATAACGCGCTTAATATCCTGAAATTCCTCCCGGACAAACCGGCTGCGGCCATACTCAAACACAACAACCCGTGCGGCGCGGCATACGGAAAGACCGTAGCAGAGGCTTACGACAGGGCCAACATGTCCGACAGGATCGCGGCCTTCGGAGGATGTCTCGTCGTCAACAGGGCCATGGACAAGGCCACTGCCGAAATGGTCAGCGCAAACTATCTTGAGGTTGTGGCCGCCCCAGACTTCGAGGAAGGCGTGGTCGAAATATTGGCAAAGAGAAAAAACCTCAGGATAGTCAGGATACAAAAAATATCCGACCTCGAAAAGTACAGGTCGACACGTTTTGTGGAGTTCAAATCGCTGATCGACGGCGGGCTTATCGTCCAGCAGTCCCCCCTGAACAAAATCAGGACAAAAGAGGATTTTCTGCCTGCAAAAACAACTTTCAAAGGCAAAGAGTACTCTATCGAACGTCAGCCTACGGCGCAAGAATACGACGACATGCTGTTCGGCTGGAATGTCGAGCAGGGCATAACATCGAACTCGGTCATATACGTGAAGGACGGCTGCACAGTCGGAATAGGCACCGGCGAGCAGGACAGGGTCGGGGTCGCGGAAATAGCGATATTCAAGGCATACACAAAATATGCGGACGCGCTCTGCTTCAGAAAATACGGCGTTCCATACAAAACATTCGAGCTTGAGGCTGCGGCAGGCAAGAGGGACATTTCGGCGCTGCGCGAAATAGACGAAGAAGCGAAAAAACAAAAAGGCGGACTGATAGGATCAACCATGGTATCGGACGCATTCTTCCCGTTCAGGGACGGCGTGGATGTCGGCATAAAAGAGGGCATCACCGCTATTGTCCAGCCGGGCGGTTCCGAGAGAGACTTCGAAGTCATAGGGGCCTGTAATGAGGCAAACCCTAAAGTCAGCATGGTCTTCACAGGACAGAGGGCGTTCAGGCACTAAAACCTAATTGAAAAGAAAACAAAAACTACTCAGTTACGAAACATGGAGCATTATATTTGCCGTAGTTGTACTGCTATGCCTGATCGGACTTCTTTTGGTTTACTGGATTGTATACAGACCGGTCGAGATACGATCAAGGTGCACCCACGAAGAGATAGTTAACGCGCGAAAACGCCCGGTCAATGACCCGATGAAAAGACGGACCCGCACGTATCATGAATGCCTGAGGGATTACGGAATTAAAGAATAAAAGTAACATTCATACGATGCTTGATGCAGACGAACTAACTTCAAGACAGAAAACTAACAGATATTACCATATCTCAACATACGGCCGATTTGGATATACCGTAACTTTTTTTGCCGGCATACCGTTTTGCGGCGGCATTATTATACCGTTTGCATCTCCAGCCCCTGATATTTCGTTAGGTGGAATGTTTTTTTCATTCCTGTTAGGAAAACGTCTTGATCATTCAAGCCAGATAGGCTTCGTATCCCTATTCATCGGTCTAAATTCTGTTTTTCGCCGAAAAAAGTTCGTAAGACTCGATGTATCCGGGTTATCCCCGAACTACAAGACACTATTTGAAGATATTAAGACTCGCCTATCCATGCATAGCTATGGCGCAAATGCCTCATAAACGCACATCGCCCTGTGTTTGACATAGTCATTTATTGTACGTACACTATACGTATATAAAGGAGGCGGCCAATGCAAAAAAAGTTGACGATAACCGTGGAAGAAGAGGTCTATGCAGGTCTTCATAAAACAATCGGCCCCCGCAAGATCGGTAAATTTATCGAGGATCTGGTCCGCCCGCATGTAGTTCGCCCGAATCTGGAAATGGCTTACTCCCTTATGTCAAAAGACAAAAAGAGAGAGGCAACTGCTTTAGATTGGGCAGAGGCTACTTTTAAGGACATGGCACATGAAAAGAGGTGAGGTCTGGTGGGTCAATTTCGGTCCCGCAGTCGGTGGGGAAATCAAAAAAAAGCGGCCCGCCATAATTGTCAGTAACGACGCTTCCAACAAATTCCTTAATCGAGTGCAGGTTATTCCGCTAACCAGTAATACGGATCGTATTTATCCGAGTGAGGCGATGGTCTTATTTGACGGCAAAGAGAGTAAGGCGATGGCCGACCAGTTGGCAACCGTAAGCAAATTGCGACTTTTCAAGCGCGCAGGCGCCATATCAGAGGAAGATATGCTTGGCATAAACGAGGCGATCAAAATCCAACTGGATATTTATTAAAGACTTATACGAAGCATATCAAAAGATGCCACTCATTTGTTTCCCTGATTTTTATCTTTTAGTTGCAGCAATATTATCGACCCTATTATGAGCGGGGCTCCCAATAACTGGAGAGCCTCCAGCCTCTCGCCGAGAAACAGGTATGCCAGAATGCCTGCAGTAATAGGCTCCAGCGTTGCGGTAATGCTAGCCCTTGTAGCATGTATAAGATGTATGCCCTTCAGATACAGGCCGTAAGGTATTATTGTGCCGAACACAACTATATACAGAATCCAAAGCCATTCTACAGCTGCATGAGGTTTAAAAAAAGAGCCGAAAGGCGGGGTGATAATGTTCCATGACAGAGCTGCAAAGAGGAGACTGAAAAAAAGCACTGTCCAAGGATCATAACGAATCATGCCGTACTCGCCCTGAATCGAATACCACGCAAAAGTCGCGGCAGCAAGGAGTCCGCCGATTATTCCTGCAAGATTAAGACTCAGCATGCTCATGTTGTATGCTCCAACAATCAAGTAGCATCCTAATGTCGCGCCTATCAAGGCAATTACGAATGTTGCACTCAGCTTCTCCCTAGCAAATATAACCGAATACAAAGCTATCAGGATCGGAGAAAGATACTGCATAAGAATTGCGGCAGCCACGTTTATCTTGCTTATGGTAAAAAGATAGGTAAACTGTACCGATGCGAGGCATATGCCGCCGAGAACAAAAAAATAAAGGATGTCTTTTTTTTGAATACGGAGAAGGCTGCGTTTAAAAACAATGAGCCAGAAAAAAACCAAAACTGACGCTATAGTAACACGCAGTTGTACCAGTTCATAAGCGGTCACGCCCTGATTGAATAAGAATTTTGCCGACGATCCTGACACTGCCCAGAAAACAGCGGCCAGCATCACATAGAAGTAACCCCTTCGAGAGATTTTATCCGCCCCCGGATCATTCATCAGGAGGTCTGACTGCAGCTCTCAGCTGTTTCTTTTCAGAAACCTTTGCCTTGTCCGCAAGTATCTTATCTTTGGTGCGCTTGGACCTTTTGGCCTTCTGCCGTCGTATCTTTGATATTCTACGCGCCTCTTCGCTCTCCCTGCCTTTGATCATACATTCTATTTTCTCGATAAGCATAACTCTGGCATGATAACGGTTAAGCCCCTGCGATCTTTCCTTCTGGCACTTTACTTCAATCTCTGTCGGAATATGCTTTAGATAAACGCAGGTAGAGGTCTTGTTCACGTTCTGCCCGCCCTTTCCTGCCGAGCGGACGAACGATTCCTCGATGTCCTGCTCGCGGATGCCGAACGACTCCATCTTTTCGAGCAGGGCCTTTTCTTTCTGCAGGCTTACAGGAAATGTTCCCATTATCTTTGAAAAGAGATTATGGTGGCCAAAACAATGAGACACCCTTTATACAGGTCGTCCAGCAATATAAACTCTTCTGCAGAATGGACCTTCTGCATGCCGTTGGATATATTCAGAGCCTTAATGCCGTGGCTGTTGAAAATATTCGCGTCAGAGCCGCCGCCTGTTATGGCCAATTTCGCCTCTATTCCGTTTGATGCAAAAATCTCTGAAAGGAATTTGAGATAAGAATCGTCTTCGCGTATCCTGAATGAATTATATTCCTCTTTTACATTGATATCGATTGAAGCGCCATGTTCAGATGCGATCTTTTTCGCAGTATCGAAAATTCTTTTTTTGACCTGTTCGAGGGTTTCGGCATTATGGCTTCGAACCTCGCCGTTTATGACAACCTCTTTCGGCACGACGTTTGTGGCTGTGCCGCCTTTGATTATGCCGATGTTCGCGGTCGTGACCTCATCTATCCTGCCGTCCGGAACTTCCGCAATAATCTTTGCCGCGCATCTTATTGCGCTGACACCTCTTTCGGGTTCTATCCCGGCGTGGGCGGCTTTTCCGGTTATGAGCATCTCGTAGGTATGGTGTGAAGGTGCGCCTACCACTATGCTGCCCACACTCCCGCCGGAATCGAGCACCAATGCGTGTTTGCTTTTGAGCCTGCTAAAATCGAGGTTCTTTGCGCCGCAAAGCCCTTTTTCTTCGGCTGATGTAAAAACAATTTCTATATCGCAAACCGGCAGTTTCTTTTCATGCGCTACCGTAATCGCCTCGATTATCTGTGCTATCGCACTCTTGTCGTCAGCACCGAGGACCGTATTGCCAATGCTTTTTATCGCAGAGCCGTCGTTGCTGAAAGATATTCCTTGTGTAGGTTCTATGGTGTCCATATGCGCGCTGAGCATAAGCGGCGCAGCGCTTTCTGTCCCTCCATTGCGATGAGCAATGAGGTTGAACGATTCGCCATAATCCTGAAAAAACACATCACAGCCTAAGGAACGAAGCCTTGAAGCGATGTATTCAGCCGCTTCCCGCTCATTGAATGAGGGAGAATTTATCTTTATCAGATCGGTGAATGTATTGATCAACCGCTCTTTATCGATGTACGAAGCTATGTCCGCAAACCCATTTTCCATGAGAGATTTTATCATGACCTGATTTCCGAATACCAATAGGCCATTAAAGGTTGCATGAAAATTGGGGGGCACTATAAACACATAAATTAAAGACAGGACAGAAACAGTGGGCAGTCAGAGAATGGATAGTGACAGCGGAATCGGCAAATGCTTTAAATTTAAGGACATTTTTGTTATAGTTATGCATTAAAATGCGTACGATATAGCAAATTGATCGGGGGTCTCATTGTCTGAGCTTTTGCCGTCACTTACTGAAGTCGGCGATTTCCTTACAAAAAAGAAAGAGATCGACAGTAAGATGAAGTGGAAGAACAAAGGGAAGGCTTTTCTTGAATGGTCTTCAATACTTATTGACGAAGACGGCATCAGCATACCTACTGCAAGAATTATACTTACAGCTAATCAGGACGAAGACCTTTACAGATTTACCTTTGTCTTGGATTACCGGGGTCAGAATATACGGCGGCTCGATATTGATGACATCCATATGCGAATTAATCCCTTGTCATGTCCAGCACATGGCGGCGCAAGAATCGTTGGAAGTCATCTGCATATATGGAATCCGGACAACGGTGATAAATGTGCGATTCCGGTTGCTATACCTGCCAGAGACAAGACCCACAAAGAGTGGTTTGAATATTTCCAAAGCCTTGCCGGATTGGTGTATAATCTTGAGCATATTCCACCGACGTTAATTAAAAGCGCTCCGAGGTTATTTTAAGATGATGACGTGTGATGTTATAAAAAGGAACATTGCCACAACCTTTGGAGACCGGTTTGAATGCCGCCCTTTGTCACATTATCTCGTCGTAAATACGCCATTTACTTACCCTAACCTTGACGGCATACAGGTCTTTGTAGAAACCCTGCCGAATGGTGAAGTCATTCTTTCCGATAAAGGGGAGACCTTGCGCTATCTTGCGTCATACCAGATAGACCCAGAGGAATCCGAAAATAAGGCAAATGTTCTTAAGTCGGTAATGTCCTCATTCGATACAAAATTTACAGACGGCATTTTCTATAAGCACAGCAAAGAGGGCAATATCAGCGATGATATGCTTAGTCTGGTAAATACAATACTGAGAATAAGCGATTTTCAGCTTCTCCAGAGGGCCAAGAAGCCCAAAAGCGATTTTTTCAGACAGGTTGAAGAGCTTATTAAAGAGATAGCACATGACAAAGAAAATCTTGAATTCAAAAAACAGGTTGAGGGCAATTCAGGCAAGAGATATAATGCAACGTATTTTATAAAAAGTGCTAATGCAATCATCGAGCCTTTGCCTCATCCCATACAGGCTGTAGACTGGACAAAAATAGCCACAGTGTTTCAGGAGTTTTACGACCTCAAAAACAAGCCTGAGGCTGGTTATACGCTGTATGCTGTTTTGGATGACGAGGACAACGAATGGCCGGATGAGCCAAAAGTGCTTTTGTCGGACGTGGCTAAAATACTGCTGTGGAGCAGAAGAAGGCAGTGGAAAGATAAGATTTTGAAGGTGGCGTGAAAGATTGGGGGAGGGCATGCAATGAATATAAATGCTAAATTCCTATTTTCAAGCCTGACCCTAAAATACGGCATTCCGCCTGTATCGGCCAAATAATTAAAAAAACGCTCAGCCCATTGAATATATGTGCGCTCTGTGCTGTATGAGTAATGTTTAATCCTGATAATACGCTTTACCTCTTCAAGAACAGAAC
>SCQE01000005.1 GCA_004321915.1 Nitrospirota bacterium | reverse complement strand
ATATCGGTGGAGTTGATAGCGCCGATAGCGATGGACAAGGAATTGAGGTTTGCAATAAGAGAAGGAGGCAGGACGGTAGGTGCCGGCGTTGTCACCGAAATTCTGGAGTAAAAAGTGAATATTTTTTATAGAATGGAGTTGTTATGAGAGAGATAATACTTTTTCAATGTACCGAGTGCAAGAACAAAAATTACTCGACCATGAAGAACAAGAAGAACACTACCGAGAAGCTGCAGTTGAAAAAATACTGCAGAACATGCAGGAAGCATGTTGCTCACAAGGAGACTAAATCTTAGGCGGGTTTTTTGAAGGCCAGTAGCTCTAACGGCTAGAGCATCGGACTCCAAATCCGAGGGCTGGGGGTTCAAATCCCTCCTGGCCTGCCATTAAAGAGTATTAAAGAAGTAAGAAGTGGGAAGTAAGAAGTTTACTTGCTGCCTCCCAGTTCCTACTTCTCACTTAAAAGGAGAAGTGATGATTGAAAAGACAAAAAATTTTTTCAATGAAGTAAAGACCGAAGCCAAAAAGGTGATCTATCCGTCGAAGGATGAGCTTATCGGTTCCACATGGGTCGTTATTACAACTGTTATTATAGCCTCGCTTTTTCTGGGGTTTGTAGATATGGCTTTAGGAAAGATCGTAAAAATGCTGGTAAGGTAGGATTTATGGATAAACACTGGTACGTGGTTCATACTTATTCTGGTTTTGAGGAAAAGGTCAAGATTTCTATCGAGGAGAAGGTAAGGTTGAAAAGCCTTGAAGACAGAATCGGCAGAATACTTATACCTACTGAAAAGATCATAGAATTGAGGGGCAAGAAGAAAAGAGAGACCGATAGGAAGTTCTATCCGGGATATATACTGGTCGAGATGGCGCTCGACGACGATACCTGGCACCTTATCAAAAATACTATGAGGGTGACCGGTTTTGTGGGCGGCGCAAAGCCTGTGCCGCTTCCGGAGGAAGAGGTCGATATTATAGTTCAGCAGATGGAGCGCGGCCCGATGCCTCAGGTCAGGAGCCAGTTCGATAAGGGTGAAAATGTAAGGATTACGGACGGGCCGTTCAGTAATTTCGTAGGGTTTATAGATGAAGTTGATATGGACCACGGGAGGCTGCGTGTCATGGTAAGCATCTTCGGCAGGCAGACCCCTGTAGAGCTTTCGTTTTCGCAGATAGAGAAGGCGCAATAAATTTTTCTGTGACGTATGGCTTCATGCGTTATTAGGAAGGAATGGAGGATATAGATGGCTAAAAAAGAGGTAGTGGCTCAGGTAAAGCTCGTTATACCTGCCGGGAAGGCAAATCCGGCGCCGCCCGTAGGACCGGCGCTTGGACCGCACGGAATAAACATTATGGAGTTTTGTAAGCAGTTTAACGCCCAGACGCAAAATGTGGGTGATATGCTGATCCCTGCATTGCTCAGCATATACAATGACCGCTCGTTTACGTTTATTCTGAAGACCCCCCCTGCGTCCGAGCTTATCAAAAAGGCCGCAGGCATAGTCAAAGGTTCGGGCGTGCCCAACAAGGACAAGGTCGGCTCGTTAACATCGGAGCAGGTGGCGGAAATTGCAAAGACAAAGCTTCCCGATCTCAACACCACGTCAATGGAGTCGGCAATGAGCACGATAAAAGGCACTGCCAGAAGCATGGGCGTTGAAATCAAAGAGTAAGCAAGGAGGATACGATGGGTAAGAAACTTGACGCTATAAAAGGAAAGAACGATCTTGAGAAGGAATATGCTATCGAAGACGCTATTACCATGATCAAGGACAGTCCTGTCGCCAAATTCGACGAGACGGTCGATATGGCCATAAACCTCGGGGTCGATCCGAGAAAATCCGACCAGATGGTCAGGGGCACCGTGGTCCTGCCGCATGGAACAGGCAAGACCGTGAGGGTCCTTGTTTTTGCGAAGGGCGATAAGGAAAAAGAGGCCACGGACGCAGGCGCCGATTTTGTGGGCGCAGAGGACGTTGTGGAAAAGATACAGAAGGGCTGGCTCGAATTCGATAAGGCGGTTGCAACGCCGGACATAATGGGTCTTGTCGGCAAGCTCGGCAAGGTGCTCGGACCTAGAGGCCTTATGCCTAACCCCAAGCTCGGGACCGTTACTTTCGATGTCGGAAAGGCTGTCAAGGAGATTAAGGCGGGCAAAGTGGAATACAAGGCAGAGAAGGCCGGTATCGTACATGTGCCGATCGGCAAGCTGTCTTTTGAGGGAGATAAACTGCTCCAAAACGCGATGGCTGTCCTTAAGTCCGTTACAAAGGCAAAACCTTCGACCTCTAAGGGTAAATATATAAAGAAGATCACCATGTCTTCAACCATGGGGATCGGTGTCAAGATAGATTCGACTAAGTTAAAGGTAGCGTAGTTTGGAATTCAGCAGGCTTTGCCTGCTTTTATACAATGTCAGAGACAGTAGGTGCAGAGCATTCTGTTTAATGGGGATTGTCCCGCCTACCGAGACGAGTAGAGTGGATGCTGAGTTCTGGAGCGCTTCTTTGAGCTGCCCACGAACCGCTAAACACTATTCTCGGGTTTCTGCGGAAAGGAGGATGGTTTTTGGCAACCAAGGAAATTAAATCCAAACAGATAGCCGATCTTGCCGAACGATTTTCAAAGGCCAACGCTGTTGTTCTTACCGAATACAAAGGCCTTACCGTGGCAGAGATTTCGGAACTGAGAAAACAGCTGAAGGAAGCAGGGGCAGACTATAAAGTCGCCAAGAACACCCTCAGCATAATAGCTTCGAGGGGTACGCCTGTAGAAGCCGCTAAGGATTTCTTCACAGGGCCGACAGGCATCGCTTTCGGTTTCGAAGATCCTGTGGCCGCAGCTAAAAAGGTGCTTGAGTATGCGGGCAAGAATGAAAAGCTCAAAGTAAAATCCGGAATAATCGACGGAAAGATCTGTACGGTCGAAGAGGTCAAAGCGATCTCTAAACTGCCTGCAAGACCTGTCCTGCTCGGCATGTTGGCCGGAACGCTTCAGGCGCCTGCATCCAAGATGGCGCGCTTGCTCAATGCTACGGTTGTCAGGTTTGCGTATGCGTTGGAGGCTGTTAAGAACAAAAAGGGCGAGGCTGCATAGCTAGCCGTAAAAACTAAAAATAAAAGCAGAAATCAAACAGGAGGAAAATTAAATGGCAGTAACAAAAGAGGATGTTTTCGGATTTATCGACAATATGACCATACTCGAGATGTCCCAGTTCATTAAGGAATTCGAGGACCGTTATGGTGTGACGGCGGCAGCGCCGGTTGCGGTTGCGGCAGTCGCGGGCGCCGGTGCGGCGGCCCCGGCAGCTGAGGAGAAGAGCAGCTTCGACGCGGTCCTTACCGCTGCAGGCGACAAGAAGATACAGGTCATAAAGGTTGTAAGAGAGCTTACCAGCCTCGGTCTTAAAGAGGCGAAAGAGCTTGTTGACGGCGCACCCAAGCCGGTAAAGACCGGAATTTCGAAGGAAGAGGCCGAGTCTATAAAGGCAAAGCTCGAGGCTGAAGGCGCAAAAGTAGAAGTAAAATAAAGACGGGCGATTGGCGCGGGGTGAAAGACGATAGGGTAATCCTATTGTCTTTCACCTATGGTCTATAACCTTTACAATAAGGAGCGTTATGGCAAAGCTTTTAAGAGAGCGTGTAAGTTTCAGCAAGATACCTACAGTGATGGAGGTGCCTTATCTTGTCGAGTTTCAGAAAAAATCGTTCGACAGGTTTTTGCAAAAGGATGTTTCTAGGGACGGGAGGACCGACGAGGGACTTCAGGCCGCATTTAACAGTGTTTTTCCGATTACCGATTACAATGACACGGCGTCTATCGAGTTCTTGTCCTACATTCTCGGCGATCCGAAGATCACCCCGCGAGAATGTCTGTTAAAAGGGCTTAACTATGCCGCTCCGCTTAAAATCAAGGTCAGGCTAAATATCTGGGAAAAGGATGAAAAAGGCAAGAAGAATTTAAAGGAGTCGAGAGAACAGGAGGTCTATATAGGCGAAATGCCTATAATGACCGATACCGGCAGTTTTATAATCAACGGCACAGAAAGGGTCATAGTCAGCCAGCTGCACCGTTCGCCCGGAGTATATTTCGCTCCTGATAAGGGCAAGACCCATGCGAGCGGCAGGCTCCTTTACAACGCCCGGGTAATCCCGGCAAGGGGTTCTTGGCTCGACTTCGAATTCGACTCCAAGGACATACTGTATGTCCGCATAGACAGGAGAAGAAAGCTGCCCGCAACAATTGTTCTCAAGGCCCTCGGCTATTCCAATGAAGACCTTTTGAAGACCTTTTATCCGGTTGAAGAGATAAAGATAAAAGACAAGGAGAATTATTTCAGGGTTGTGAGCGATGTCCTTGCGGGGACAAGAGTGAAAAACAATATTGTTGCTCCCGGCAGCAAAGAACTTATAGTCAAGGAAGGCAGTAAGATCACCAAGCTGGCGCTCAAAAAGATGGAGTCTTCCGGGATCGGGGAAATCCCGATACCGCGCGCCGAAATAGTCGGAAGGGTCACCCTTCACGACATAGTAGACCCGCAGACGGGCGAAGTCGTCCTTGACGGCAATAAAGAGATTACGGAAGAAGTGTTCGGCAAGATCCTTAACATGAAGATAAATGTTTTGCATCTTCTGTTTATAGATAATGTCAACTATCTGCCTTCTTTCAGGGAAACTTTGCTTACCGATAAAGTCGGCAGGCAGGAAGAGGCCCTTAAGGAGATATACAAGAAGCTCAGGCCCGGCGAGCCGGCAACCAGCGATGCTGCCAGTGAGCTTTTCAACGGCCTTTTCTTCGATCCTAAGAGGTATGATCTTTCGCCTGTAGGCCGCCTTAAGGTCAATGAGAAGCTCAGCCTCACCATACCGCTCGAGGTAAGGGTCTTGACCGACAAGGATGTTGTAGAAATAGTGCGTTACCTGCTTAACCTCAGGACAGGCAAGGGCGAGGTAGACGATATAGACAATTTGAGCAACAGGCGCATAAGGGGCATAGGCGAACTTATAGAAAACCAGTTCAGGATCGGGCTCGTCAGGATGGAGAGGGCGATAAGGGAAAAGATGACCCTTACGGAACTCGATATAGCGATGCCGCACGACCTTATCAATGCCAAGCCTGTCATGGCCGCCGTAAAAGAGTTCTTCGGATCGAGCCAGTTGAGCCAGTTTATGGACCAGACCAATCCGCTCTCCGAGATTACGCACAAAAGAAGGCTTTCGGCCCTCGGGCCGGGAGGTCTTACCAGAGAGAGGGCGGGTTTCGAGGTGAGAGACGTTCATCCTACGCATTACGGAAGAATTTGTCCGATAGAAACCCCTGAAGGACCGAACATAGGTCTGATAACGTCTTTGGCAACATATGCGAGGATCAACGAATTCGGATTTATCGAGGCGCCTTACAGGAAGGTTGTAAACGGCAAGGTTACGGATATAATGGAATACCTCTCGGCCATCGAAGGTGAAAAATACGTCATAGCCGAGGCTACATCGCCTACAGACAAGAAAGGCCTTCTTGTTGACGAGACCGTTTCCGCAAGGGTCGGCGGCGATTACAGGCTTGTGACCAGAGAAGAAGTCCAGTACATGGACGTTTCTCCCAAGCAGATTATCGGCGTTTCCGCTTCTCTGATACCCTTTCTTGAAAACGACGACGCGAACAGGGCCCTTATGGGTTCGAACATGCAGCGTCAGGCTGTTCCGATTATTTCACCGGAGGCGCCTATCGTAGGCACAGGCATAGAGCATGCCGCTGCGAGAGATTCGGGCTGGCTTGTTCTTGCCAAGCGGGCAGGGACGGTCGAGAGCGTCGATGCTGCGAGAATAGTCGTCAGGGTCAACGAAAAAGGCGGCGGGGTCGATATATACAATCTCGTAAAGTTCCAGCGCTCCAACCAAGGCACATGCATGACACAAAAGCCGATAGCCAATGTGGGAGACAAGGTGGAGCGGGGCAGCATACTTGCCGACGGGCCTTCGATAGAGCAGGGCGAGCTTGCCCTCGGTAAAAACGTCATTGCGGCTTTCATGCCGTGGGGCGGATACAACTTCGAAGATGCTATTCTCCTTAGCGAGAGGCTTGCAAAGGACGACGTATACACCTCGATCCATATCGAGGAATTCGAGGTCGAAGCCAGAGACACCAAACTCGGCCCCGAAGAAATAACGAGGGACATCCCCAACGTTGGAGAAGAGGCCCTCAAGGACCTCGACGAGAGCGGCATAATCAGGATAGGCGCGGAGGTAAAACCCGGAGACATTATAGTGGGCAAGGTTACTCCTAAGGGAGAGACCATGCTGACCCCGGAGGAAAAACTGCTTCGGGCCATATTCGGCGAAAAGGCTGAAGAAGTAAAAGAAAGTTGCCTTTATGTTCCGCCCGGAATCGAGGGCATAATCGTCGATGTAAGGATACTTTCGAGGAAGGGGCTTGAAAAAGACGCCCGCACAAGGAGTATCGAAGAAGACGATATAAACAAACTGACTAGGGACCTTACGGAAGAGACCAAGATCCTGAAAGAAGAAAAGGCCGCCAAGATAAGAAAGCTTTTGATAGGGCATAAGCTCACAGAGGACCTCAGGGACCCCAAGACAAAAGAGCTTATTTGCCAGAGAGGCAAAAAGCTGGCGGAGGACAATCTTCTCAAGGTCAAAGACGACCATCTTACGCGTGTAAGGGTCGAGGACATCAGCGTGCTCGCCAAGATGGAAGAGGTCAAGGCGGAGATAAGTCAAAGCATAAAAGACCTGCAGGCCGTTTATCAGGAGAGGACCGAAAGGGTCAAAAAAGGCGATGAAATGGCGCCCGGCGTAAACAAGACGGTCAAGGTTTATATAGCCATGAAGAGGAAGATACAGATAGGCGACAAAATGGCGGGCCGTCACGGTAACAAAGGTGTTGTTTCGATGATACTTCCAGAAGAGGACATGCCGTATCTTCCTGACGGATCGCCTGTGGACATTGTTTTGAACCCGCTCGGCGTCCCATCGAGAATGAACGTTGGGCAGATCCTCGAAACGCATCTCGGGTGGGCGGCAATGGCGCTGGGTCTGCATGTTTCCACGCCGGTCTTTGAGGGCGCCAAGGAAAAGGAGATCAAGGAGCTTCTGAAGAAGGCCGGTCAGCAAAAATCGGACGGCTTTGAACTGCATGACGGCAGGGTGTTGGGCCGTAAATGTTTCGAGTCGAACTCTCTTCAGGTAATTCTTCATGACGGAAAGACAGGTGAGGCTTTCGAGAGGCCTGTGACTGTAGGGTGCATGTATATGCTCAAACTGCACCATCTGGTTGCGGACAAGATACACGCCCGCTCGATCGGCCCATACTCGCTTGTTACCCAGCAGCCGCTCGGCGGCAAGGCCCAGTTCGGCGGACAGAGGCTCGGAGAGATGGAAGTCTGGGCGCTGGAGGCTTACGGCGCAGCGCATACGCTGCAGGAGTTTCTCACGGTCAAGAGCGACGATATTAGCGGAAGGTCTCATATGTACGAGGCTATCGTAAAGGGTGATCCGGTGCTGGAGCCGGGCATCCCCGAATCCTTCCATGTATTAATAAAAGAACTTCAGAGCTTAGGTCTGGACATAGAGCTTCTGGAGAAAAAGAGAACGAGGGAGGAATAGCTTGATAGAAGACATTTATTCGCTTTTCCAAAAGCCGAAAAACCCTAAGGACTTTGACGCTATAAGGATAAAACTGGCGTCTCCCGAAAAGATACGCGAGTGGTCTTACGGCGAAGTCAAAAAGCCCGAAACCATCAACTACCGTACGTTTAAACCCGAACGCGACGGTCTTTTCTGCGCAAAGATCTTCGGTCCGGTAAAAGACTGGGAATGCCTGTGCGGCAAATATAAGAGGATGAAACACCGCGGGGTCATATGCGACAAGTGCGGGGTGGAGGTCATACAATCCAAGGTCCGGAGAGAGCGTATGGGGCATATAGAGCTCGCTACGCCGGTTGCGCATGTCTGGCTTCTGCGCGGGGTACCAAGCCGCATAGGGACATTGCTCGATATGACTATCAGGCATCTTGAGAGGGTCCTCTATTTTGAAGAACACATCGTAATAGATCCCGGAGATACGCCTCTTAAGGAGAAGGACCTGCTTTCGGAGGAGGAGTACAAAAAGAAGTTCGCCGAATACGGCAACAGGTTTAAGGCCGGAATGGGGGCTGAGGCCGTTCGTGAGCTTCTCAGAAAGGTCGACCTGCCTTCTCTCGGCAAAGAGCTTAAACAGAAGATAGATGATGCGTCTTCGATAGGGGTGAAGAAAAGGCTCACTAAAAGATTGAGAATAGTCGAGGCGTTTTTGAAGTCCGAGAACAAGCCCGAGTGGATGATCCTCGACATTATCCCCGTTCTTCCGCCTGACCTAAGGCCGCTTGTGCCCCTTGACGGAGGCCGTTTTGCGACCTCGGACCTCAACGATCTGTACAGGCGCATAATAAACAGGAACAACAGGCTTAAACGTCTTATGGAACTTAAGGCCCCGAGCGTTATTCTCAAAAACGAGAAGAGAATGCTGCAGGAGGCGGTGGACGCCCTGTTCGACAACAGCAAAAAGGCCAAGGTCTTGAAGGCCGGAGGCAAGAGGGCGCTCAAATCCCTGAGCGATATGATAAAGGGCAAACAGGGCAGGTTCAGGCAGAACCTTTTAGGAAAGAGGGTCGACTATTCCGGACGTTCGGTCATCGTTGTCGGCCCCGAGCTTAAGCTCAATCAGTGCGGGCTTCCAAAGAGGATGGCGCTTGAACTTTTCAAGCCTTTTGTATTCAACAAGCTTGAAGAAAAGGGCTACGCTACAACCATAAAGCAGGCGAAAAGGCTTGTTGAAAAAGAGAGGCATGAAGTCTGGGACGCGCTCGAAGAGGTCATTCACGAGCATCCGGTGCTGCTAAACCGTGCGCCTACTCTGCACAGGCTCGGCATTCAGGCCTTCGATCCGATACTTGTCGAAGGCAGGGCCATCACCCTTCACCCTCTTGTATGCACAGCTTTCAACGCAGACTTTGACGGCGACCAGATGGCTGTGCACGTGCCGCTTTCGATAGAAGCGCAGATAGAGGCCAGGGTGCTTATGATGTCCGTGAACAACCTGTTGTCCCCGGCCAACGGAAAGCCCATAGTGGTCCCGACGCAGGACATGGTATTGGGTATTTATTACCTTACCAAGCTCAAGAGGGACGCGCGGGGTCAAGGCAAAATATTTTCCGATTGCGAAGACGTCAGGTGCGCTTATGACGCCGGAGTCATCGATGAGCATGCGGCGATAAAAGTCAGGATGGACATCGGGCATGTGGAGACGACCGCAGGCCGCATACTGTTAAGCGAGATACTCCCTGCAAATATTCCGTTTTCGATGGCCAACAAGGAAATGACCAAGAAAGAGCTCGGCAAACTGATAGAGTATATTCACAAGACCTCGGGCAGACGCGAAACGGTCATGTTCCTTAACAGGATCGAGAGGCTCGGTTTTGAATTCGCCACAAAGTCAGGGATCTCCATCTGCATCGACGATATGCATGTGCCTTCCAAAAAAGACGAACTGATAAACGAAGCGGAAGCGGAGGCCATAGAGGTGCAGAGGCAGTACGCCGACGGTCTGATAACTCAGGGCGAACGCTACAATAAAGTCATCGATATCTGGGCCAATGTGACCGAAAAAGTGGCGGAAGAGATGATGAGCGAACTCGGAGCAGAGGAAGGAAAAGACCTGTCCGAAGAAGACCTCAAAGAGAGACGCTCTTTTAACAGCATCTTCATGATGGCCGACTCCGGAGCAAGGGGAAGCGCGGCCCAGATAAGGCAGCTTGCAGGAATGAGAGGTCTTATGGCAAAACCTTCGGGTGAGATCATGGAGACGCCGATCACCGCCAATTTCAGAGAGGGGTTGACTCCGCTGCAATACTTCATCTCGACCCACGGCGCAAGAAAAGGTCTGGCCGATACGGCATTAAAGACCGCAAATGCAGGTTACCTTACCAGAAGGCTTGTTGACGTTGCTCAGGATGTCAACCTGCAGGAAGTGGATTGCGGAACGAGGGACGGTATAACCGTGACCGCGTTGATAGAAGGCGGGGAAATAATACAGCCCCTCGAAGACAGGATTTTCGGCAGGACCCTTGCCGAGACCATAAAAGACCCTGCTACGAACGAGATAATAGCGAGCAGGAACCAAGACGTTGACGAGCAGCTCGCGAAAAAGATAATCGATTCCGGAATCGACAAGATCAAAATCAGGTCGGTGCTGACCTGCACCGCAAAAATAGGCGTGTGCGGCAAATGCTACGGAAGAGACCTTGCGAGGGGCGACGTTATCGAGATAGGCGAAGCTGTCGGTATAATAGCCGCCCAGTCGATCGGCGAGCCGGGCACGCAGCTTACGATGAGGACCTTCCATATCGGAGGCGCGGCGACCAAGGTCATAGAGCAGGCGGTGCTGATGTCAAAGAACTCCGGCTTTGTAAAGTTCATCGACTTGAATGCGGTCAAGAACAAGGAAGGTGTTTTAATAGTCCTTAACAGGAACGCCTTGATAGCTATTGTGGACAAGGCGGGAAGGGAAAAGGAGAAATACAACCTTGTTTACGGCGCCCGTATCTTCGTCGATGACAAACAAAGGGTGGAGGCGAACCAGAAGCTCGTCGAGTGGGACCCTTACTCGACCCCTATTCTTACGGAACTCGGCGGAAAGATCGCGTTCGGAGATATAGTCGAGTCGGTCACAGTAAAGGAAGAGGTTGACGAGACTACGGGCCTTGCGCATAAGGTCATAATCGATTACCCGGGCCACATGAGGCCCAGAATATCGATCAAGGACGACCATAACCGCACCGCGAAAATCCCCGGCACCAACCAGCAGGCCCGTTATCTGCTGCCGGCCGGCGCGCATATACTCGTTGAAAAGAACGAGGCGGTGCATCCGGGCGACATACTCGCAAAGATGCCGAGAGAGACGACAAAGACCAAGGACATAACCGGCGGTCTGCCGAGGGTTGCAGAATTGTTCGAGGCGAGGAAACCGAAAGAGCAGGCGATTGTAAGCGAAATAGACGGTATCGTCGAGTTCAGGGGGGCGCACAAAGGAATGCGTGTCGTAGTTGTAAAGGGCGGCGATGAGTCTAGGGAATACATGATACCGAAAGGCAAGCATGTTACAGTTCACGAAGGCGACTGGGTAAAGGCCGGAGAGCCCTTGATGGACGGTTCCGTGAATCCTCACAGCATTCTCGACATTCTCGGCCCCAAGGAGCTTCAGCGTTATCTTGTCGATGAAGTGCAGAAGGTTTACAGGCTTCAGGGCGTTACGATCAGCGACAAGCACATAGAGATAATCGTGCGACAGATGATGAGGAAGGTCAAGATAGAAGACCCCGGAGACACAGAATTCCTTATCGGCGACGAGATCGACAGGCCGATCTTTGTAGACGCAAACGATGCTGCAAAGCAGAAGGGCGGAAAGCCCGCGCAGGGCAAGCCTATGCTTCTCGGTATAACCAAGGCGTCTTTGGCCACCGACAGCTGGGTTTCGGCCGCATCGTTCCAAGAGACCACAAGGGTCCTTACCGAGGCGTCTCTCAGCGGCAAGGTGGACCAACTGGAAGGTCTCAAGGAGAATGTTATAATGGGCAGGGTCATACCTGCAGGTTCGGGCACGCCTATGTACAGGGACTCCTTTATAATGGGTGATTTTTATGAAATGCAGCTCAAAAAAGAAGAGGAAACAGTCGAAGTCGAAGAATAGTAAATAAAGAGAAAGGTATTTAAAGGGGCATGAATTTCATGCCCCTTTTTTGTTTGGTTTTGGATCTAATCCTGCTGTATCGCCGAAAGCTGCCAGTTTGTAGTCCCGATCTTCCTCATGAAAGTCCAGTATTCCACGAACTTCACAGGCTCTTTATTGCTGCCTTCGAGTATCCTGCCTGCCTCGTCCGTAACATAATCGAGCACATTGGCCGTGAACTCTACGGTGATGAAGTCCTTGCCTTCCTCCTGCCATGCTTCGCTTATTGAGACGTTTCTCATCGCTATATTTTCGAGCCTGTTTATTTTGCCGTCGGCCCTCAACTGGGCCGCGTCTTTCCTCATCTGGTCCGCAATTTCAGGGGCGAGGATATTGCCGACCTGACCGATGTCCCTCTGCATCCATGCCGCCTGTACTTTAAAGAATATATCGCCTGCGGTTTCTTTGAATCTGTTTTCGTCGAATGTGGAATCGAACTGTCTTATATACGAAAGGCCTGCCGAGAGGTCGTCTTGCTGGGTGTATGCGGTCTGTCCGCCCGCATTGCCTTGATACTGATAATTCTGTTGCGGTTCAGGGCTGTTATACCGGCCGTAGCCTTGAGAAGTGGCCATTGCCGCCTGTTCTTTTTTTGATTTGACCATCTTGTAGATAACAAAGATGATAAGTCCGATCAATATTATCTCGATCATACCTATGCCGCCGCCGAAACCGCCTGAGCCCATTCCGCCGAAGCCGAGGCCCCGGAAGAGCATCGTGGCCAGCATTCCTCCCATAAGTCCGCCTGCAAGTCCTCCGAGTACTCCGCCCCAACGCGAAGGCTGAGGCGCGGCCGGCGGAATATGCTGTTGCTGAGGTTGCGCCTGTTGTCTTTGCATCTGGTTTTGCTGCTGCGCCTGCCGCGCAGGCGGCGCGTAAGTTCTGGAGCCCCTGCTGCCGTAGCTTGACGAGCCTCTGCTGCCCCCGCCTGCCCGCGCGAAGGAGCTTTCCTCCAGATAAGCCGAGAAAAACACAACAAGCGTTAAAAGCACGAATATTTTTTTCATTTGATTTCCTCCCGGAAAAACATTGTCTTTTATTATACCCGACAATCCTGCCCTGTGAACAGCATCGGGACCTGTGATAGAATGAAAAAGCATGGACCTTCGGGACAACACCTATCAGATAGCCAAAGAGCTGGCGGTCTTCAACGCGTTTGCGGACATTCTCGGAAGGCACAATACGCCTGAGGGCGTAGTTCAGGATACGCTGGATATGCTTGTGACGCAGATGAATGCGGACAGGGGCTGGATATATCTTTTTGATGAAACGTATGGAGAGTTGCAGCTTGTGGCGCATAGAGGCTTTCTTCCCCAGTTTCTTCAGCGCGTATGGAGACTCAAATCGGGCGAGTGTTTTGCCGGCAAAGTGTTCGGACTGGGCGAAGCGTTGCTTGTGGAAAATGCTGCGGATGATCCGAGGGTGCTTTATCGAGACCCTGAAATCATGCGTATGGCAGGCGTTCCGATATCGTCGAGAGGCAGGGTCATCGGGGTGCTCGGCATAGGCTGCGGGGGCGGATCGTGTTTCGGCGCTGTAGATATAAGACTTCTGTCCACAATCGGCGGACAGCTCGGAGTGGAGATACAGAACATGAAGCTGATAACGCAGCTTCAGGAAAAGATGGCGCAGATAGAGCTTATAAGCGAAATCAGCGGCATGATAAATTCGAGCCTCAGCATCGGGGCCATCTTCAAGATAATGGCCTCGGAGATAAAGAAGCTTATAGACTATGACAGGGCAAGCCTTCTTCTGTTCGACGACAAGAAAAACAAGCTGATAATCTTTGCGCTCGATACCGAAATGAAAACCGTAATGACAAAAGGCGTAAAGGCCCCGATCGAGGGCACCAGCGCGGGATGGGTCATCAGAAACAACCGGCCGTGGATAAACTACGATCTGTCGAGGGACATAAATTTCCATCTCGACCAAAAGCTCCTGAGCGAGGGGATACGCTCAACCGTCAGCATGCCGCTTTTTCAGGACAAGCTTTTGGGCGTGTTTAATCTGGACAGCATGATCGCCTCGAAGTATTCGGAAAAAGACCTGAAGGTGCTGTTTCCTGTCACCAAACATATTTCCATCGCCTTGGAGAACGCGCTGCTTTTCGAGGAGATATCGAGAGAAAAGAAAGAATGGGTGAAGACCTTCGATGCCATAACCGATATGCTCTGGATAGAGGACGACAAGCAGCGGGTAATGCGGGCTAACGAATCTTTACTTAGGTCCGTAGGCCTCTCTGCGGTCGATCTTTCGGGCAAGACAAGAAAGGACATTTTCAGGCTGATAGGCGCGGCGGACGATGCCCCCCTGAAGGTCATAGACCCCGGCTTTGCCGAAATCAGAGGGGCCGGGGGGGGCATATTTTATTTTTGGTCATATCCCTTATTGAACGACGACGGCAATCTGTACGCTTCCGTCCATTATCTGAGGGAAGTTACGGCCCAGAGACGCCTTGAACAGCAGCTTGTCAGGACCGACAAGCTTGCCTCACTCGGCACGCTTGTGGCAGGCATCGCCCACGAGATAAACAACCCCTTGGGTATTATTGCCGGATATTCCGAGGCCCTGCTCGAACGTTGCGGAGACCCTGCGCTTGCCGGGAGCGAGGCGTTTCAGGATTTCCCGGAATATCTCCAGACCATACATAACGAAATATTCAGGTGCAAGGACATACTCGCCACTTTGCTTGAATTTGCAAGGCCTGCTGCGGGGATTATACGCCGCATAGACATTAACGAACTCATTAAAGAGGTCATTCTGCTCGTCAACCACAAGGCAAAGCGGTTGAGGCACCGGATCGATCTCGATCTGGTCGGCGACCTGCCGAAGATACAGGCCGAGCCGGGCAAGCTCAGGCAGCTTTTCATGAATATAATCATCAATTCGATGTATTTCACTCCTGAAGGCGGCAGGATAGTGATAAGGACTTCAAAAAGCGAAAACGCTTCTATTTACCCGCCTGACGATGCTATAAAGGTCTCGATAAGCGATACCGGATGCGGAATTAATACTACGGACTTGCCTAAGATCTTCGACCCTTTCTTCACCACAAAACCTGTGGGGGACGGCACCGGGCTCGGACTTTCGATATGCCATAAGATAGCCGAAGAACACGGCGGCACGATAGATGTGGAGAGCAGCACGGGCGCGGGAACGGTTTTCACGATAAAATTGCCGGTAAGGAGCGGGAGCTTTTGATGCTCTTACTAAGAAGACCGTTACTAAAGCCGCATTCATTGTCATTGCCCGACTTGATAGGGCAATCCAGAACACCTTGAAAACACTGGGTCCCAGCCTTCGCGGGAATAACGGCACATGGGGTCTTACTTAGGGCCTTAATGAGTATCAAAGGGATTGACTCTGTCCCCTTTACGATGTAGAGACTTTTTCGTATATATGCTATCATTATGCTATCACTAATTTCGGAGGCTTGAAATGGCTCAATTGCTTGTAAGAGGGCTGGAAACTGAAACCGTTGAACGTCTTAAACAAAGGGCAAGTCGCCATCACCGTTCGCTGCAGGGCGAGGCAAAGCTGATTCTTGAACAGGCAGCACAGAAAATATCTATAGAGGAGTCGAGGACTATTGCTGAAAGGATTAGAAAGAAATTAGCGGCTACAGGGAAAACATTTTCGGACAGCGCTGAACTCATAAGAGAGGATAGAGAGCGTTGAGCAAGTTTGTTGTCGATGCGAGCGTAGCGATAAAATGGTATATGCCGGAAGTTCATAGCGAGGAGGCCTTCCGGTTGCTTAGTCCGAAATTTGAACTTTATGTTCCAGATCTCTTGTTTTCAGAAATCGGTAATATCCTATGGAAACGCAGAATAAAAGATGAATTGTCCCACGAAAAAGCCATGACTATAATTGCCGCTGTTAATGATGTTTCTTTCAATATTGTAAGCTCTCAGTCTCTAATGTCGAACACCTTGAATATCGCATGTAAGCACCAGAGAAGCTTTTATGACAGCGTCTATATAGCGATTGCACAAACACGGAATTGCCCAATGGTGACGGCTGATCTCAAACTTTACAATGCCCTAAAAAGCGGGTCTTTGAAAAAACTGATAATGTGGGTTAAGGATATTCCGGATGTCTGAGACTCTAATAGAACAACTGCCGAAGATTGTTGCAGCGGGAGGGAAAGAGGTCGAGAGGATGATGGAAAGGCTAACAAACTGACTTAAAGAACAATTTGAGCTAATAAAGAATGAAAACAAAAGAAGATATGTTTACACAAGAGCTTGAAATTTTCAGGACAGAGATTGAATCTGCAATACAGTTTTTTTATGCATTCCTCACATTTAATGCTGTTCTCTCCAAGGATAAAAAAGCCCTTGATTTGGTTAACCGGACACCGCTTTTTTGGCGTACGAACATTGGCGCCTTACAAACAGCATTTTTTGTTGCCTTAGGTAGGATTTTCGATCAGAATTCGAGGTCAAAACATAATGTAGACAAGTTGCTGAATACTGCACAAAAACAGGCTGATATTTTTTCTTCGGAAGCGCTGGAAGCGCACAGAAGAGAAGGTCTATGATTAAAAGAGCTATGTGCTTCTTGGAGAAACGGTTTTTTGCAGTTTAAGGGACAAGGGGGCGTCGGTGAAAGATATAATGGAGTTTGGGAAACTTACAAAACAGAAGGCCTCAATGGCTCTATTTTAATATGATCAGGGTCTTGGTTGTTGACGACGAAGAGCCTTTCAGACGGCTTCTGGACAGGGAGTTGAAGCGGAAGGGGTTTTATGTCGAGACCTCGCCTGACGGAGAAACTGCGCTTGCACTTTTGAAGAACAACGCATACGACGTTGTACTTCTCGATGTTGTTATGCCCGGTATTGACGGCATATCTTTCATGAAAAAAATAAGCAAAGACTCGGCAATGCCTTCTATAGTGGTGCTTACCGGCAGGGCCACGGTCGAGACGGCTGTCGATGCCATGAAGCACGGGGCCTATGACTACCTGTCCAAACCTTACAAGCTCGATGAACTTGTCATTATCATTCACAGGGCTTTCGAGTACAGGCAGCTTAAGATCAAAAACCGGCTTCTCGAACAGGAGCTTGCCCGCAAGGAATCTATGCCCGAGTTTGTGGGAAGGAGCAGGCCGTTTATGGAATTGCTGGCCCTTATAAAGAAGATCGCCCCCACAGACTCGTCGGTTTTTGTTCAGGGAGAAAGCGGCACAGGCAAGGAAATGGTGGCCAATGCCATCTGGCATTACAGCAGAAGAAATCACGGGCCGTTTACCGCTCTCAATTGCGCCACATTTTCCGAAAACCTGATGGAGTCGGAGCTTTTCGGGCATGAGAAAGGCGCGTTTACGAGCGCCTACCAGACAAAATACGGCATTGTCGAGGTGGCTGACAAAGGCACGCTTTTTCTGGATGAAATAGGGGACATGCCGCTCAACCTTCAGTCCAAGCTGTTGAGGTTTCTTGATTCGGGCGAGTTCCGGAGGGTGGGCGGAAACAAAAACCTGAAGGTCGATGTGCGCGTGATAGCTGCAACCAATAAGGACCTTACTGAAGCGGTCGAATCAGGCGCGTTCAGGCAGGACCTTTTTTATCGGCTTAATGTGATAAATCTGACAATGCCAGCCTTGAGGGAGCGGAAAGAGGATGTTCCCGAGCTTTCGAAATTCTTTATGTCGAAATACGGCAAAAAAATGTCGAAAGACATCACCGGCATGACTGCTGCAGCCGCAGCCGCCCTTAATTCGTATGATTGGCCGGGTAATGTGCGTGAACTCGAAAATGTCATAGAAAGGGCGGTCATACTTTGCGATTCCAGCGTTATAGGGCTGGAAGACCTTTCGATTTCAGGGACCGGCAAATCTAAAAAAGAGAAACCCTATTTATCTCTCGAAGAGATGGAGAGGGACCATATTCTGAAGGTGCTGAAGGATACCGGCGGCAATCAATCCAAGGCGAGCCAGATACTCGGCATCGACAGAAAAACCCTTTACCTTAAACTTAAGAAGTACGGAATAGAGCAGGCCTGAAGACACGTTTATATATATGCTCCTCCCTTATGAGCTGTGTCATACACAGCTTCTGTTTTTTCAGGTTAAGCTTAAATAATGAAACCGTCTATTCCGGAAACAGGCACTGTTGTAAGGATTGAAGGCCTTAAAGCGGTCGTAATGCTTGACGGCGGCCATGCCTGCAAGGGCTGCGGGGCAGGTAAAATGGGTCTCTGCAATCCGGGAGGGAACGCCCGTTTCTTAAAGGCGGAAAACAGGGCGGCAGCCAAGCCCGGAGACACTGTGAAGGTGGGGCTTGACGGGCGCGTGAGAAGAAAAGGTTATCTGTTCTCATTTGTGATACCGCTCTTTGCGCTTTTGGCAGGTGCGATAGCGGGCAATATTTTTTCTGAGCGAATGGCGATAAGGAACCTTGATGTGATTGCGGGTTTCGGGGCCATGGTAGCCGCCTCGCTGATTTCATACACCAAGCTCAGGGCGCTAGATAAAAGCTCATCTCTGGCTGTGTTCGAAGTTCTGCCTACGCATTCAAAACAATAACGCCATCTGATATACTAAAAACGATCCGGCTTATGGAAAACACAGGACTTAAAGAGCATATCGACAAATTCTTGCGCCATCTCGATGTTGAAAGGGGGATGTCTCCGCATACGCTCCGTGCCTATGCAGGCGACCTGCTGGAATTTCAAAATTCCTGCGATAAAATCCCGTCAGAAATAGAGATGCTCGACATAAGGGGTTTTGTGTCGGAGCAGATCATGAGCAAAAAATCCAAGACAACGGTGTCGAGAAGACTGGCCACGCTGCGTTCTTTTTTTAACTGGCTTTACCGCGAAGGGTTTGTGAAGATAAATCAGGCAAAGCTTGTCCCCTCGCCGAAAATTGCCAAACATCTTCCGAATTTTTTGTCGGTGGACGATGCCTTCACACTTGTTGAAAAGCCGACCGGAGAAGGCGCGATTCCGGCGCGGGACCATGCCCTGCTTGAGCTGATATACTCGAGCGGGCTTCGTGTAAGCGAGGCTGCCGGTCTTAATGATGGAGATGTCAATCTTCGTGAAGGGCTTGTAAAGGTCATGGGCAAAGGCAAAAAAGAGCGGATATTGCCTATAGGCAAAAAGGCGCTCAAGGCGCTTGAAGCATACCTTTCGGAGCGCGCGGGGCTTATGAAGGATTTTCCGAGTGGAAATGACGAGGCCCCCTTTTTCATCGACAGGAGGGGAAGAAGGATTTCCGACAGGCAGATACGCGGCATGGTGGTCAAGTATGCGCGCGCCATAGGCATAGAAGGGCAGATCGGGCCGCATACTCTCAGGCATTCGTTTGCTACGCACCTTCTGACAGGGGGGGCGGACTTGAGGACCATTCAGGAACTGCTCGGACACTCTTCGCTTTCGACAACACAAAAATATACGCATCTCGATCTGGGGCATTTGATGGATGTTTATGACAAGGCCCATCCAATGTCCGGCAATACCGAAAACAAGGACTGACAAGGAGGGATATAAGAATGTTTCATGCCACCACAATACTTTGCGTTAGGAGAAACGGACGGGTTTCTATTGCGAGCGACGGGCAGGTTACGATGGGCAATACCATACTGAAACACAATGCCAAAAAGACGAGGAAAATGTATAATAATAAAGTTTTGGCCGGATTTGCAGGGGCCACCGCAGACGCTTTCACTCTGTTTGAGAAATTCGAGTCGAAACTCGAATCTTACAGGGGGAACATAACGAGGGCTGCGGTCGAGCTTGCGAAAGACTGGCGTACGGACAAGGTGTTAAGAAGGCTTGAGGCCTTGCTGATCATTGCGGACACCGACCATACCTTTATAATTTCGGGCACGGGAGATGTGATAGAACCCGAAAGCGGAGTGTCCGCCATAGGCTCGGGAGGCCCGTTTGCTCAGGCAGCCGCAAGGGCGTTATACGAAAACACCGAATTACCGGCAAACGAGATAGTGCAAAAGGCGATGGAGATTGCAGCCGACATCTGCATATACAGCAACAAGAACATTACGATCGAGGAGCTTGATGCATAATCTTACACCCAGAAGGATAGTAGAAGAGCTCGATAAATACATTATCGGACAGAACAAGGCAAAGCGCGCTGTGGCTATTGCGCTCAGGAACAGGTGGAGGCGGCAGAATATATCGTCGGACCTTAAGGACGAGGTGCTGCCAAAGAACATAATCATGATCGGCCCTACAGGAGTGGGTAAGACAGAGATAGCGAGGAGGCTTGCGCGGCTTGCAGGCGCGCCGTTCATAAAGGTCGAGGCCTCCAAGTTCACAGAGGTCGGATATGTAGGCCGGGATGTGGAGTCTATGATACGAGACCTGATGGAGATAGCGCTCGGCATGGTAAAAACCGAACATATAGAAAGGGTGCAGGAAAGGGCCAAGTCTATCGCAGAAGACAGGGTGCTCGACCTGCTTTTGCCTCCGCCGCGGCAGCCCAAGACATTGATTCCGGATGAGGTCGAGACGGACAGGGAGCATAACGTAGATACGCGGGAGCGCTTGAGGACCCAATTGAGGGAGGGCAAGCTCGATTCCCGCTATGTGGACATAGAGGTAAAAGAAAAGACGATGCCGTTTGGGGTGATATCCAATGTAGGACTCGAAGAGCTCGAAATAAACCTGAAGGATATGCTCGGCGGGCTTTTGCCGGAAAAGTCCAAAAGGAAGAAGGTCAAGATACCCGAAGCTGTCGCCATGCTTACTCAGGAAGAGGCGGGCAAGTTGATAGACATGGAAAAGGTCACTAAAGAGGCAAGGGAAAGGGTTGAGCAGACCGGAATAGTTTTTATAGACGAGATCGACAAGGTGGCGAGCAGGGGACACAGTCACGGCCCCGATGTATCGCGGGAGGGGGTCCAGCGCGATCTGCTTCCTATTGTGGAAGGTTCGACGGTTTCCACAAAGCACGGCCCTGTCAGGACCGACCATGTGTTGTTCATAGCTGCGGGTGCTTTCCATACGGCCAAGCCGTCCGACCTGATACCGGAGCTTCAGGGGCGCTTCCCGATAAGGGTAGAGCTCGATTCCCTCGGCAAGGATGAATTCGTGCGTATTCTTACCGAACCTCACAACGCCCTTATAAAGCAATACATAGCGTTGCTCGATACAGAGGAGGTAACTCTCCGTTTCGGAGACGATGCGATATCCGAAATTGCTGAGATTGCGGCTGCGGTAAATGAGAAGACCGAAAATATAGGGGCCCGCAGGCTGCACACGGTGCTTGAGCGGCTCCTCGACGATATATCGTTTGATGCCCCGGAAATGAAGGGGCAGTCTGTAAAAATAGACAAAGGACATGTCAATGGCAAGCTTTCCGATATCGTTAAAGACCAAGATCTCAGTAAATATATTCTATAGGCGCTTAAAGCGGAGGGCGGCTTTTGGGGGCGCATGCGTCTTCTTGGTACTATTCACTCTTCTCTCTTCATGCTCGACAAAATACTTTTCCGTGCGTGACGATAAATCAGTCCCCTCAAAGCCTTCAGACAGGCCTTCTGTCAAACCTGACGACAAACCCTCAACAGGATTTCAGGAGCTTCGAGGGGAAAAGAAACAGATCGTAGCCTCATGGTACGGAAAAGATTTTCACGGCAAGCCGACGGCTTCGGGCGAGATATTCAATATGTACGACCTCACCTGCGCTCATAAGGAATACCCGTTCGGCACCAAACTCAAGGTTTTAAGCACACTGAGCAACAAGGACATTGACTGCATAGTGAATGACAGGGGGCCGTTTATTGCAGGAAGGGACCTCGATCTCTCATACGCAGCCGCAAAGAGCATCGATATGATCGGCCCCGGGACCGCGCCTGTGATAATAGAACCGCTCGGCAGGGACATGAAATACGTTAAATATATAAGATATGACTCTACATCGGGGGTGCTTACGATTCAGGCCGGAGCATTCAGGGAGGAGACGAATGCCTCACGCCTGAAAATGGCCTTGGAGCTGAATTACAAGGATGTTTATATAACGAAGGCGAATGTTGACGGAGTGCAGTATCATAGGGTCCGGATCGGTAAGTTCAGCAGCAAGGATGATGCCCGGAAAATAGGCGGCAAGCTTGCCGATGAGGGCTACAACGTGCTTATAACAAGATACCAATAGCCTGTATTGTGATACAAATACAAAAGGGGGAAGAATGGACCTGAGGGACATATCGATTAAATGGAAGACCGCAATTCCTATTATTATTGCGAACGTGGCGATGCTTGTGATCACGATCCTAGTCACAGGCCATTTTGCGAGGGAGATCGTTCTTGAAGAGGTTAAACGCGCAACCAACCCCGCGTACAGCGATACAGTCATTAACGCGCTTACCACATTTATGGTCGGCGGAAATTATAAAGAGTCGGAGAAACTTTTTATCGAGCAAATGAAGCACATAGGCGACATTCGGGTGATAAGGGCCGAATCGCTCGATAAAGAGTACGGTAAAAGAGATGCCGACCACTATGCGAAGGATGAGATAGAAAAAGAGGTCATATCGAAGGGTGTTCAAAAGGTTGTTGCCGGAGACGATTTTGTGCGGGGGGTTTATCCTTATATTGCGAAGTCAAACTTTATGGGCAAGAACTGCCTTTCGTGTCATAAGGTGGCTGACGGTACGGTCTTGGGCGCTATCAGTATTACGGTTTCCCTTAAAGATTCTGTCGGCCGGATAAGAGATGTGCAGTATCTGTTCATGGGTCTCGGGCTTGCCGGGATATTGGGGATAATAACCATTATTCTCCTTGTCGTTAAGTTCACACATAAACCGCTCGAAATACTGACCGAAAAGTTAAAAGACACCACAGATAAGCATCTCGAGCTGAAGATCGAATTTGTGGGCAAAGACGAGGTCGGATCCGTGGCCCAAAATGTCGGGAAGCTTATCCTATACTTCAACGACATGATTAACAACATAATGATAGCGACGAGCAAGATACTTCCTATAGTCGATGTTCTGAAGAACATGGCCGAAAAGACCTCGGTAGGCTCAAAGAAACAGGCGGCCCAAGCCTCGCATATAACTTCGGCAAGTTCCGAAATGGGCAGCATAATCGCGGAAATAGCCAACAGCACCTCGGCCGCTTCGGACACTTCGACCGAAGCGATGGACAGCGCCGCAAAAGGCAAAGAGGTTGCCGACGGGGCCGTAGATACGGTAAACAGAGTGCATGCGTCAACAGGCGAGCTTGCAGGGATGATAGACAAACTGAACGGCAGGGTGGCCGAAATAGGAACGATCGTAACGGTCATTAAGGACATAGCCGATCAGACAAACCTTCTTGCCTTGAACGCCGCGATAGAAGCTGCGAGGGCTGGAGAGCAGGGCAGGGGGTTTGCGGTGGTTGCCGACGAGGTAAGAAAGTTGGCCGAAAGGACGATAAAGGCCACGACCGAGATCTCCGATAAAATTCAGGCTGTCCAGTCCGAGTCGGAACGCACCACCCGGTCAATGGCTGATGCGACTTCCGAGGTCTCCAAATCTACGGATTACATTAGACAGGTTGGGGATTCCTTGAATAATATTTTCAGTTCGGTAAGCGGAGTTAAAGACCAGATAGCCCAGATTTCGGCTTCGGTCAGCAGGCAGTCTTCGGCTTCCGATGAGGTTTCCAGAAATATCGAAGAGACGTTAAACGAGGCAAAAGCCATGGAAGACATGTCCGGCAAGGTCCTTCAGGAGGTGCTTAAGCTTTCTACAATCGCCGAAGAATTAAGGACCACCACAGCAAGCGTAAGAACAAGGGGCAGCGCCATGGTTATGCTCGAACTCGCAAAGAGCGACCACCGAGGATTTGTGGGCAAAGTAGCGGCCTGCATGAGAGGCGAGATAGACCTCGAGCCGGACAAATTGCCTGACCATCACACCTGCAGATTCGGGAAATGGTATGACAAAGAAGGCACTATAATATGCGGAGATTTATCGAGTTTTAAAGCGATAGTACCGCCGCACGAAAAGATCCATCAGCTTGCAAAGGATATTATAAAAGCGCACAAGGCAGGCGACAACAGGAAGGCCGAGAGCACCTTCAGGGAGATGGAGGAGGTTTCAAGGCAGATAGTCGATTATCTCGATAAGATAAAAGGGGAGTGCGGTTAGATATCGGTTTCCAGAATTATCCTGAGGCTGCCGTTTCCGTGCAGCTCGACCTCCACGCCTACAGTCGAGGTCCCGTCGGTGTTCTTGGTTACTTTATATATCTTTGCAGGATATTCTTTCTGCACTCCTTTTTTCGATACGCTAAAGGCCTTTGCTTTAAATTTTGAGGCGTCCGCAGCAGGCATAAGAAAATAAAGGTTCCGGACCCGTAAAGCGGTATGAGAGATGTTTACGAGTTCGACTTCGGCCTTCGCTTCAAACCCGTCATTGCCGGAAATGGTCCTTTTTTGAAGGCTGTTCGGCGCAAGTGTTTCTATGGTCGCTTCCGCTCCTTTTACCTTTACGATCATGTAATGAAAGAACCCGCCTTTGGATGGAGCTTCATACAGCGGAGCCCCTCCCCCGCCTGTTATGAGATAGCGTACCCCCTCTTTTGAGGTGTCGTTAAAAAGATGTTCGTGTCCTGCAAAGACCGTTTTTACTTTATACTTTTTGAATAGGCTGTGCAGGTTATCGCGGTTTGCCTTGTCTTTAAAGGATTTTCCTGACATAAGCAGCGGATCGACAGCCGAAAACAGCGGTCTGTGCAGGAATATAAATATATTGGCGGCTGTTTTGTTGGCTTCAAGGTCTTTTTCCAACCAAGAAAGCTGCTCGCCGGATATCGTGCCTTCACGTCCGGGTTCTTCGGTGTTTAACATTACGAAATGCGAATTGCCGAAATCGAACGAGCCGTAAAAGTTGCCGAAGCGTTCCTTGACGAACTTTTCCCGTTCTGCCGTGCCTCCGATCTCATGGTTTCCGATTATGTTGAAAAACGGCGACGGCAGTTTTTGGGCCTTGCTGACGAAGTAGTCGATTTCATTTTTAAACCGTTGCATAGGGCCGCCGTAACCGTAGTATGCGTCGCCTGTACTGATGATGAAGTGCGGGGCTATTATCTTAAGGTCTTCGGTTATGGATTCGAACGCCTGATGATACGGGCTGTCACGCCTTGCCGTCCTGAAGTCTCCCCATACTGCGAAAGAGAACTCATCTCCGGCCGCGCTGGAGATGACCGCCCCGTTAATATCGGTGAAAGACCGGTCTGTTACGGCTGCGGCCGGATCGATGCTCAGGAAAATAAGTATTGCGATGGTAATATAGCGTTTCATAGCGTCTCCGTTTCATAACTATAGCATAAACGTTTATAATAATATCACGATAACAGAAAACAGGTGATGGGCGGCTAAATACTTGTTTATGGCCCAAACTTAAGGTAAATCAATACTGACGATATCGGGTTGCTTATTCAGGTTGAGATTTGTGACCGAGAGGGCGGAGCAGTGAGAAGCAAGGCAAAATAAAGCCTGTAAATTCATTGCATTTCAGATAGTTCTCGAGATACAGATAAAAGACATCAGTGATAAAGGGAGCGGTATGAATAAAGATTCGAAAATTTTTGTTGCCGGTCATAAAGGTCTGGTGGGGTCAGCCGTTATACGAAGGCTCAAAGAGCAAGGTTACACCAACCTATGCACCCGCACACATGCCGAACTCGATCTTACACGTCAGCAGAACGTAGATGATTTTTTTGCCGAAGAGCGGCCGGAATACGTGTTTCTCTGCGCCGCCAAGGTAGGCGGCATATTGGCAAACAGCACCTACGTGGCACAGTTCAGTTATGAAAATTTGATGATCAGCGCTAACATAATCAACGCCAGTTATCGAAATCATGTCAAAAAGCTCCTCAACCCCGGTTCTTCCTGTATCTATCCCAGACACGCCCGGCAACCGCTGAAGGAAGAGTATCTGCTGACCAATACCCTCGAACCTACCAACGAGGCCTATGCCATAGCCAAGATCGCAGCTATAAAGCTTTGCAGTTCGTATAACAAGCAATACGGGACCAATTTCGTTTCGGTCATACCTACCAATCTTTACGGGCCGTACGATAACTTTGATCTGGAAACCTCGCACGTACTGCCTGCATTGCTGCGCAAATTTCACGAAGCCAAACGTAGCGGCGCGGCCCATATGGAGATATGGGGCACAGGCAGTCCTATCAGGGAGTTTTTGTACGTCGATGACTTGGCCCATGCGCTTGTTTTCATAATGGAAAAATATGATGCGGCGGCGATCGGCGAGTTCGTCAACATCGGGACCGGCAGCGGCATCACAATAAAAGAATTGGGAGAGCTCCTTGCCGGCATAGTAGGGTACACGGGCGAAATACGCTGGGATGCGACCAAGCCTGACGGCATGCCGAAGAAGGTAATGGATGTGACCAGAATTAACAGGCTTGGATGGAAAGCTCAAACAGGGTTACCGGAAGGCATAGCAAAGACCTATCAATGGTATCGGGAAACGTACTGACCTTCTTGAGAGAAGTTATCCCCATAGAAAAGTATTCGAGGCATCCGGAAATTGCATGATATTTCGGCTGTGGTTCTCGCGGGCGGTTTTGGCACACGCCTGCGCGAAGCGGTGTCAGACCGGCCCAAAGTGCTGGCCGAGGTGGGTGGACGGCCATTTTTGACTTACCTGCTGGACCAGCTCAGGAACTCCGGTATCAGGCATACTGTTTTATGCACCGGCTATATGGGCGAAAAGGTCAGCAAGTCTATGGGGAAAAATTATGGTGATATGTCGCTTGCCTATTCCCATGAGGCCGCACCTTTGGGAACGGCGGGCGCATTGCGACTGGCCCTTCCCTTTATAAAGTCCGATACGGTACTGGTTTTTAACGGGGACTCGTATTGCGATATTGACCCGCAAGACTTATTGTCATGGCATTCCGTAAAAAATTCATCATGCACGTTGGCGCTTGTAAAAATGCAGGACATAAGCAGATACGGCAGCGTCAACTTTGACTCGAACTGCGCGGTAACTTCATTTAGCGAGAAAAAGCCCGCCGGGGAAAGCGGCTGGATCAATGCCGGTATTTATTGCATGGAACGCGAATTGATAGAGACTTTGCCCGCGGACATGAATATTTCACTCGAGAAAGATTTATTCCCGACCCTGATCGGCAAGAGGTTCTTTGCATTTCCTCAAGAGGCAAAACTTATAGATATCGGCACGCCAAGCTCTTATAAAGAAGCTGAAACGTTCTTTGTGAAGATTGGTAAATTTGTTGCTGCAGAGAAAGGCAGGAGTGACAATCGATGAAGAAAAAAGCCCTTATTACAGGCATTACCGGCATGGTCGGCTCACATCTGGCAGATTTCTTATTGGCAAATACCGACTGGGACATATTCGGCATGTGCCGCTGGCGCAGTCCTCTGGATAATGTGGCGCATTTGCTGGACCGCGCGAATAAAAAGGACAGGCTTTTTTTTATCGATGGAGACCTTTGCGACTTTATATCTCTTCAGAACGCTGTAAATGAAGCCAAGCCGGACTACGTATTTCACTTGGCCGCGCAGAGCTATCCGAAGACGAGTTTCAGTTCGCCCATTCATACGCTGGACACGAATATCCTCGGTACTTTGCGATTGCTCGAGGCATTAAGAGGATGTAAGGAAATCGCTCCGGTCATCCACGTATGTTCATCATCTGAAGTCTTCGGCAGGGTGCCGAGAGAAAAACTGCCTATAAACGAGGATTGTCCTTTCCATCCGGCCTCGCCTTACGCCATTTCCAAAATCGGGACCGATCTGGTTGGAAGATTTCATGCCGAAGCATACGGGCAGAAGGTTGTTATAACACGGATGTTCACGCATTCCGGTCCCCGCAGGGGTGATGTATTTGCCGAATCCACTTTTGCCAAACAGATAGCCATGATAGAAAATGGATTGATCCCTCCTGTGGTCAAGACCGGGAATCTCGAATCGCTCAGAACATGGTCTGATGTAAGAGACGCAGTGCGTGCCTATTACATGCTGGTGACGGTAAATCCCGTGCCCGGTGAATCATATAATATCGGGGGCACATATTCCTGCACGGTGGGAGACATGCTCGCATTCCTAATTTCATTATCAACGCATAAAGACCGTATTAAGATCGAGCAGGATGCGGAAAGGATGAGACCGTTGGATGCCGATTTGCAGGTGCCTGATACGGCAAAGTTCAAGGCACATACCGGATGGGAACCGGAGATACCATTTGAAAAGACTATGAAGGACCTGCTTGAATATTGGCGTGAACGGGTAAAATCGGGAAGGGTGTTTTTAAACAGATAATGTATTTACAGGCCGGTGTCGGCAAATGCTAAAATTAAATAGCATGCAGATGGAACTACGTGATGGCAAATAATCGAGTTTTGGTGGCCGGGGCGAGCGGTCTTGCCGGGTTAAGCGTCTTGAAAGCCATACATGAAAAAATGCCGGACACACCTGTAACGGCGACCTATAACAGAACTGCTCCAAGTCTGCAGTTTCCGCTTGTTTCATGGGTCAAGGCCGATCTGACCACACGTGACGGGTGCAGAGAAGCGGTAAAGGGGTGCAGTTCAGCCATTATGGTTGCTGCCAACGGCGGAGGTATTGCGTCGGCAATGGTCAATCAAGGACACCAAGTGACCGACAACCTTGTGATGGACACCCTTATGCTGGAAGCGATGCATGATGCCGGGGTTGCGCGTGTCGTATATATATCCAGCGCCACAGTCTATCAAGACATGGAAGGGAGTGTTAGGGAGGATATGCTTGATCTTAACCAAGATCCTCACCCAACCTATGCCGGAGTGGCTTGGGCCAAGCGGGCCGCCGAAAAGCTTTGCTGGTTCTGGAACAAAACGCACGGCATGGAGATCGTGATAGCCCGGTCTTCAAACATTTACGGACCTTTTGCGAAATTCGACCCGGCCAGATCTAACTTCATTCCTGCCATCATAAGGAAAGCGGTCGACGGCATGGACCCTTTTGAATTGTGGGGAAGTCCCGATATTACGCGCGACGTTATCTATTCGGAGGATTTCGGCGGAGCGGTTTTGGCCCTTCATAATGCAGTAGAGATAAAGTACGATATATTCAATCTCGGCTATGGCCGGCCGGTAACGGTCGGCTCTGTGGTTGATACTGTGCTTTTGGCCGCTGATTTTAAGCCGTCGAAGGTGATATATAAAGAGAGCTCTCATGCGACAACTAAGGCCAGAATACTGGATTGCTCGAAGATCAATGAAGTGATAGGATGGAAGCCGGAATTTACGCCGTTGGATGGAATACGCAAGACCGTTGAGTGGTGGCGTGAAAACAGGCTTACTTGGAAGAAATAGCGGGGTTTGTTCGTTTACGGGCTTGGACAAAGTAACATAGCAGGAAAAATGATGCAACCGGTATTTAAGGACATAAGGAAAGACATACTCAGGATTTCGAAAATAAGCGGCCACGGCCACATCCCCACCTGTTTTTCCGTTATAGAAGCTATTTATGCGTTTTACGAGGCCATGAAACATGACCCGGCCAACCCGTCTTGGGATGAAAGAGACATTTTTATACTGAGTAAAGGTCATGCCGCGCTTGCCCAATACGTCGTAATGTCGAAATTCGGATATTTTGACATAAAAGACGTGGAGACTTTCGGTTCCTTTAAATCGGTTTTCGGTTGTCACGCTGACAGGCTGAAAGTGCGCGGCGTGGAGGCCTCTACCGGTTCGCTCGGCCACGGCATAGGGCTTGCCGTGGGGATGGCGCTCGCGTTTAAAATACAAAAGTCGGAACGCAGAGTTGTTGTAATCATCGGCGACGGTGAATCGAACGAGGGGACTGTTTGGGAAGCGATAATGGTGGCAGTGAATTTGAAGCTGAACAACCTTAAGGTGGTGTACGACAACAACATGTCTCACCGGCGGGGCTTGCAGATATGCAATCCCGGCGACCGGTTCAGATCGTTCGGGGCCGAGGTTGTCGAAGTGAACGGCCATGATGTGGAGGCGCTAAAGAGCGAGTATCTTGCCCGGCATGATACGTTAAAGGTAATCATAGCTGATACAAAAAAGGGTTTTGGGTGCAAGACGATGATTGACAACCATTATGAATGGCACCGGAGATCTCCCTGCGAACAGGAATATGAAATATTATTACGGGAGTTGGATGAGACGACAGTTTAAAGACACTGTAATGGGCCTGTCCGCAGGGGACGATAAACTCGTGATGGTGCTGGGGGACGTGAGTGTTTATCTGTTCAAGGAATTTCAAGACAAGTATCCCGATAGGTTTTATAATATGGGGATTTGTGAAAATACTCTTATAAGCGTGTCAGCCGGACTGGCCTCCCAAGGATTTTATCCGTTTGTTCATACTATCAACCCGTTCCTGACAGAGCGAAGTTATGAGCAGATAAAACTCGATATGTGCTACAACCGGTTTGGCGGTAATATCGTGACTTGCGGCGCATCTTTCGATTATGCGTGGGACGGCGCTACACATCAGTCCTACACGGACCTTGCAATCCTGCGTATGTTGCCGGATGTCGAAGTGATACAGCCCGGGTCGCGCAAGGAACTGGATGTTCTGCTGAGGTCCCAGTACGATAACGGCAAGGTCACTTATTATCGTTTGTCCGACAAGCCTCACACCATCGATCTGCCGGTCAAATTCGGCAGGGCCGAGATACTAAAGGATTGCAGCGGAAAAGTGACTGTTATGACAGCCGGCCCGATACTAGGCAATGTCTTTGAGGCATGTAAAGACCTGCAGGTCAACCTTGTTTATTTCCACACTATTAAGCCGATAGATAAAGAAATTATCGAAAAGTTCAGGAACACGGACATTGTGATTATTCACGACGCCTTTGGCTTATTCGAGGCTGTTTGCGAAACTGCGGGACTTTCGGCAACCTATTACGGTCTTCCGAAAGACCGGTTTTGTGATACCTACGGGACCTTTGAAGCGATTCGAGAGGACATAGGGCTGGATGTAATTTCCATTAAGGAAATGTTACGAAAAAAATTGCTTTGATGTCTATAAAAGAACAACCCGGTATGGTTTCCAGAAATTTAAAGCCCGAAGACTATCAACTTTTTGAAGGAGACGATCACATTGAAAGTATTATTGATTAATCCGCACTATCCGGGCTGGATAGTAAACAAAGAATTCATTCTTCCACTAAATCTTCTGTATCTTGCCGGAGCTTTAAAGGCCGCAGGGCATGGCCCTGAAATATTAGACCTTAATGTATACAAACCATGGCTGAAGGGTGACGACAGCGTCAGCTCCACCTATTGTCAATCTCTTATAGAAGACAAAATAGCGGACAGCAAGCCGGGGCTTATTGGAATAGGTTGTATGTTTTCGGGCAGCTTTCCTGTGGTTTTGGAATATACGCAGAAAATAAGGAAAAGATTTCCCGACATCCCGATTGTGATCGGCGGGATCCATCCTACGCTTTATTCCGCCCAGATATTACAAAATTGCGGTTCCGTAGATTATGTTGTATTGGGCGAGGGTGAGAAATCGCTTGTCGAACTTGTCGGGACATTGGAAAGCGGCGAAGGCTTTTATCCGGCAGGTATTGAAAAAATCGAAGGAATAACATATAGGCAGGACGGCAAGGTGGTGACGACCAAAAGGACCCACTACATTAAGGACCTTGACGGCATTCCGTTTCCGGCCTATGAACTGGTTGACATAAAAGACTATTACCATGATACGTCCGGCTGGTTTAACCCGAGGAACATGCCGATCAATGCAACGGTCCCTATACTGTCAAGCAGGAGTTGTCCGAACCTTTGTAACTTTTGTGTGGCGGTCAACATAATGGGGCGTGGTTGGCGGTATAGGTCCGTTCATAACATAGTCGACGAGATAGAGTATTTTTACAACAAGCATAATCATCGTCATTTCTCATTCATCGATGATAATTTTACTTTTAAGAAGTCCCGTGTATTGGAAATCTGCAACGAGATCAACAAGAGAAACCTTAAGCTTCAGTTCGAGACCCCTAATGTAGCGACCGCAACAATCGATGATGAGGTGATGGAGGCCATGGTTGGAGCGGGATTGACTAGGATCGGGTTGGCCATCGAAAGCGGGTCTGATTTTATCCGCAACAAGGTCATGGGAAAACGTTTGTCCCGGGAGAGCATAATAAATGCGGTACGAATCACCAAAAAGTATAAAGACAAGATATACGTTAAAGCATTTTTCATTATCGGCATGCCTGAAGATACAATGGAAACATTGATGGAAACATATGAAATGATCAAAGAAATTGATGTGGATGAACCGTATGTGAACAATATTATGCCTTTCCCCGGCACATTGCTTTTTGAGCAGGCCCTTAAAGACGGGTTGTTCCTTAACAATGTCGATTTGGATAACATCTGGAAAATGGAGGCCTTTCACGTCGTAGGGAATAAGAATTTCTATCTTAAGCCTTATAACCTGACGATGGAAGAGCTGTTTGACTTTCGCAAAAAAGTGGATGAATTGCTGGATGTTATGGTCAAGAAGAAACTTGAATCCAAGGGCATGTTCCACCATACATACCGCGTAAAAGGGCAAGCGCCTTCGCCCCCGGAAAATGGATAACCCCGTGCCGCGTAATTTTTTCGATGGGAAAAAAATTTTAGTGGCCGGCGGCGCAGGCTTCGTCGGAAGCAATCTGGTAAAACGTCTTTTGGATTCGGGCGCCGATGTTCGCGCGACGTTACACGAAAAGCCTGCGGTTTGGAACGATGCCCGTGTGCAATATATCAAAGCGGACCTTCGGCTTGCCGACGACTGCAAAAAGGCGGTCGAGGGTATTGACTATCTGTTCATGTGCGCCGCTAATACATCGGGGGCGGCTGTCATAGAGAAGACCCCCCTTGTCCATCTTACGCCGAATGTAATCATGAATTTATCGATTATGGAGGCGGCATACGAGGCGGACGTGAAAAAGTTTTTGATGATAAGCAGCAATGTTGTTTATCCGCTTACGGATTATCCTGTCAAGGAGTCTGATGTTACCAATGAGTTTTTCCACAAATATTTTATCGCGGGGTGGGTAAAGCGGTTCAATGAGCTTACCTGCGAGATGTATGCGACTAAAATAAAGAGACCGATGACGACCCTTGTCGTGAGACCCGCCAATATTTTCGGGGAGTATGATGATTTCGATTGGGAAACCTCCCACGTTATACCGGCCCTTATCCGAAAGGTTGTCGAGCGGCATAGGCCGCTGGAAGTCTGGGGCGACGGGACCGACATCAAAGAGTTTATTTACATTCAGGATTTTATTGACGGGTTATTGCTGGTAATGGAGAAGTTGGAAAAATTCCAGCCGATAAATATCTCTGCCGGACATCCGTGTTCCGTGAAAGAGGTTATTGATACCCTTCTAAGATTGGACAACTACGATGATGCTGAAATTGTTTTCGACGCAACCAAACCCACAATGATCCCGAAGAGGATGATCGATGCGTCGCTCGCAAAACAGCTTGTCGGGTTCCAAGCAAAGACCTCATTGGAGGAGGGCTTGAGGAAGACGATGACTTGGTATAAAAACAGACTGTTGTCGGGGCGGAAATAGCGATTAATGGAATCAAATGGCATGGTCAAACGGTATCCGGTGTGGGTGAAGGTTTTTCCTTTCGCGCGTTAGACAGACGTGACTTGGGCGCGGTCGTTTCGTTGATCGGGCCTCTTTACAAAATCCGGCGTCCACCTGAATTTTTTAGTTGGCAGTTATTCGATAATGTCCACCCCACTATTTTCTGGGGCGCCTTTGACGGGGAAGAATTGGCCGGGATCTTCGGCATTCAAAAACGTGTTCTCACCAACGGTTTGATTGCAGGACAAATGACTGGGGTCAACATCGGGGCCGGATGGAGAGGCAAGGGGTTGCTTAAAGGAATGGGCGACAAAGCCATAGGTTCTTTCAACGACCTTGATATGGTGTTCATTTTTTCGAATGAAAAAGCGGTCGAACCGTGCAAGGCGGCGTTCGGTCTTGTTTATACCGCACCGATCGCTGCCTTGGAATTGAGCGTTCACGCTAAAGTGCGTTCGATTGGGCTTTCGTCTGAATGGATCGACCATGGTACGCTTTTCCCTCTTAAAAGTTTAAGCCACGGCCAACGCACCGCGTTTTTGTGCGGGAGGGATTTCCGGAACTGGCGGTACTCGCAATCACCGTATCACCGGTACCAAAAATTGTCCTTGGACGAGTACAGGTTTGCGGTGGTAAAGATGTTCCACCCCCCTGAAGGGGGGGCGGGCGTTGGGGATATTGTGGACTTGGAGTGTCCGCCCGATGATCGTCATGGGCTGGCTGATTTGTTGCACGGCGCATGTTCCGGGCTTATTAAAGACGGGGCAAAAGTAATTACAACATGGGCTTTGCCGGGGACCGAACTTGCCGAAGAGTGCGCAAGTATCGGTTTTACGATTGGGGCCAAAACGCAGTTTGGTTTAAGGAGTATGAGAGAACTTGATGGGAACCCCTATTCGCTTGATTACTGGTATTTCAGGCAGGCGGATGCGACCAACTATTAAGCATCGTATGGCGCTGAAAGACAATGTTGAACGATAAAATACTTACCGGATTCGCAGGCAAAAATGTGCTGGTGACCGGCGGGACAGGACTGATAGGCAGGCAGGTTGTTGATATCTTTTGCAGTGCCGGTGCTGCGGTGAAAGTCGTTTCACTGGACCGGTTGAAGGTGCATGAAAGGGCCGAACATGTTATCGGAGACCTTACAGGCTTCGATTACTGCAAGGAGGTAACCAGAGGGATGGACTTTGTATGCCATCTTGCCGGGGTACAAGGGACGGTCCAAACATCCGCATCGAAAATGGCCAGCCATTTCGTGCCTACACTGATGATGAGTTCCTGCATACTCGAAGCAAGCAGGCAGAACAAGGTGCAAAAGCTGGTCTATGCCAGTTCTATAGGCGCGTATGCGGAAGGCGAGCTTCTTTCGGAAGAGAATTATAGAATAGAAAGCTCACCTATGGCTTTTGCAGGCTGGGCAAAGAGAATGGCCGAACTCCAGATATATGCATACAAAAAACAGTACGATATAAGAGGTTATTCGTTGGTGCGATTAGGCAACATTTACGGTCCGGGCGATAACTTTGATCAGGCCACTGCAATGGTCGTTCCTGCGTTGATTTCGCGCATCTACCACAAAGAAAATCCGGTGGTGGTTTGGGGTGACGGGAATGCCGTGCGGGATTTTCTATACAGCTCCGACGCTGCCGAAGGCATCATCCGGGCATTATACTTCGGCACTGACGGGGAATTTGTCAACATCGCGAGCGGTAAAGGGACTGCAATCCGTGAAGTTATTACAGCCTTGCGATCGTTTATAGATTTCGATTTCAGGTTTGATGCGACCAAGCCTTCAGGGGCTCCCCGGAGAATAATGGACATATCAAAGGCGCGCAGGACATTGGGGTTCGAGCCTGTTACGGATTTGCTCTCCGGCTTGCGGAAAACGTGGGAATGGTTTATCTCACATCCGGAAGAACACAAAGAAAAATTAAACTATTTCAATGAAAATATGGGTTGCTTAAGGTGAGCAGGACAAAAGTCGGGCTGGTCCAGATAGGCGATTCATTCGGCGGCCAATATTATTTTCCCTATTCTGCCGGACTGCTGCAGGCGTATGCGGAGAAGAACTTGCCGAATCCGGACGCATATGAGTTTGCGCCCATAATTTATAAGCGGTCCGCAATGGGCGATATAGAGAAAGACCTTTACGGCGCGGACATAGTCTTTTATAGCACATATTTGTGGAATTATCGGATCAGTCTCGAGATAGCCCGGAGGATCAAATCAGGAAACCCCAAAACCATTAATGTTTTCGGGGGGCCGCAGATCCCCGAAAAACCGGAGAGAATGGAGGCTTTTCTCCGCGAGATGTCGTTTGTAGATATTGTTAGTTACGGCGAAGGGGAGCTTCCTTTTTTGAGGGTGCTTGAACATTTCAGGGGTGGAGACCGGGCCGCTCTTCCATCAGCCGGGTTTATCGGAAAGCATGGTGATTTTGTTTTTACTTGGCCAGCGGAAGAGGTCCCGGGTTTGGATGATATCCCATCCCCTTACCTTTCCGGAGTGTTCGACAAATTATTACAGCTTAACCCCGGCGAGAAATGGCAGGGATTGTTGGAAACGAACCGTGGATGTCCGCACACCTGCGCCTTCTGCTACTGGGGCAAAAAGACCAAAAGAGCGGTAAAAACATTCAGCATCGAGAGGGTTTTTCAGGAAATCGACTGGTTTAGCGATAATAAAGTCGAGTTTGTTTTTTGTTGCGACGCCAATTTTGGGATTCTGGACAGAGATTTCGAAATCGTCCGGAAAGTGGTCGAGAATAAAAAGCGGTTCAAGTATCCCAACGCGTTTTCTGTGCAAAACACCAAAAATTCGAAAAAGAAAATCTTCGATCTATATCGGATATTAAACGAGTCCGGCCTTCAAAAAGGGGTCAACTTGGCTTTGCAATCGCTTAATGAGCAGACGCTGAAATTCGTAGAAAGAAGCAATATAGACAACAAAACCTACACCGAACTTCAAAGCATGTTCACCAAAAGCAATATCATGACTTTTACCGACATTCTTTTAGGGTTGCCGGGAGAGACCTATGATTCGTATGCGGACGGCATATCGGAAATTATACATAACGGGCAGCACAACAGAATACAATTCGGCAATTTGGTGATCCTTGAAAACACCGAAATGGCGAACGAGGCGTACCAAAGCCGATACGGAATGAAAACGGTAAAGGCCAATTTCGAATCGCATCACACCTTGCTCAAAGAGAAGGATGAAGTTTGCGAGACCCATTCTCTGGTCGTTGCCACGTCCGCAATGCCGGAAGAGGATTGGATAAAAGCCAAACTGTTCGCATGGACGGCATCGCTTATGCATTTCGGCAAACTGTTGCAGTTGCCTTTTATTTTCCTTCATGAATTGGGCAAGGCGCCATACCGTGAACTTATCGAGGCATTTGCAATAAAAGACCATGGGCACCCTGTTTTGACCGGAATCGTAGCGGCGTTCGAGGAGAAGGCCCGGGAGATCCGGAACGGAAGCGGTGAATTCAGTCCATCGAAAGATTGGCTCAACATAACGTGGCATTCGGACGAACTGGCCTACATTAAATTGTGTACCGAGGGGCTGCTGGACGACTTTTATAGGGAAGCGGAGGACCGTCTAAAGGTTTTTTCGGACAGGCTGGAGCCGGATTACCCGCAGTTGATTTCTCAGGCCGTTAACTTTAATCATAAGCTGTTAAAACAACCCTTTGTTAATACGGACATTACTGTAAGAGCGGATTACAATCTTTGGGACGTTTATCAGGCGGTCTTGAAAGGGGACGAATATTCGGTAAAAAAAGCGGAGGTCTGCTACACGATAGACAGTTCATCTCAACGCTGGAACAACTGGCAGGACTGGTGCAGGCAGGTGGTCTGGTACGGATATAAAAAAGGCGACTATATTTATTCGATAAATGGGACAACCGCGTAACATAGCTGAAGATATTATTGTCAGGCGGTTGGAACACAAGGATATTCCCGGGTGTGTCGACCTGATCGGCGCGATTTATGAGAACAAACGGCATGCCGGCTACTTTGAATGGCAGTTGTTCGAGAATGTTTTCCCGACCGTTTGTTTCGGCGCTTTCGCCGGCGAGACATTGGTGGGTATGTTCGGTGTGCAGAAGAGGCCTGCTACTACCGGTCAGACTGCGGGTCAGATAATCAGCATGAATATTCATCCTGATTGGGTCGGCAAAGGACTCCTGAAGAAGATATCCGCTCCGGCCCTTTCATTTTTCGGCGACCTCGATTTTGTTTGTATTTTTACGCACAATGAAAAATCCGTAAAACCCTGTGAGGCGGCGTTGGGATTGTTTTTCCCGGACCCGATAGGGGCAATGGAAACGGACACTGCGGGGCCGGCTGTGAAGCCTGATATTGCCGTGGAGGACGTGACGCTCGATACCGCTTTCCCGTCCGTCAGTTACATTCACGGCGACAGGGTCGGTCTTGCCGCTACCCGGGAGTTCCGTTTGTGGCGTTTTGCAAAGACGCCTGTGTACAGGTACCGCAAGGTGATGTTGTCCGATAATGTCTTTGCAATCGTAAAGACAATCCCGATACATGGCGGTATCGGGATGTACGGCGATATTGTGGACTTAGAATGCCAAGCCGATGATGCGGATGCAATAAGAGAATTAACGGCAATTACGGTCTCGCACTTGGTGCGAAGCGGCGCTAATAAAATAGCTACTTGGGCAACGCCCGGAAGTTGTTTGAGAAAGGTGCTTGAGGATTCCGGCTTCAGGCCCGGATTTAAAAGTTATTTTGGATTCAAGATGTTACAAAAAGATGATCGGCGACTGCATTCACTGGGTGCTTGGCATTTTCGCCAAGCGGATGCGCCTAAGTATTAATAATCCATTTTATGAGGTGTCGGGATGATAATAACAAGAACACCGTTTAGAGTATCTTTTTTTGGAGGCGGGACCGATTTCCCTGCATGGTACCGGGAACATGGGGGGGCCGTGCTTTCTACAACCATAGACAAATACTCTTATATTCATTGCCGAAAGCTGCCGCCGTTTTTTGACCATAAGCATAAAGTAGTATTTTTTTCCAAGCATGAGGATTTCAACGATATCGACGAGATCGTACATCCCGCCGTACGCGAAACGTATCGTTTCATGAATGTTAACGAAGGATTATTGGTGCAGCATGACGGAGACCTCCCCTCTCATTCCGGGCTGGGCTCCAGTTCCGCCTTTACGGTGGGCCTCCTCAATGCCCTTTACGCCTTGCAAGGGAAGATGGTCAACAAGAAAAGGCTGGCGTTGGAGGCCATCCATGTCGAACAGGAGATGATCAAAGAAGCGGTAGGCTCTCAGGACCAGATTGCCGTGTCTTTCGGCGGGTTCAACAAGATAGTCTTCTCGGCAAACAACATTGAAGTCAATCCGGTGACTATTTCGAGCGACAACCTTGCTCACCTGCATAGCCACCTCATGCTTTTCTTTACCGGGTTCCCGCGTTTTGCCGTAGAGATCGAAAAGGAGAAGATCCGGAACCTCGGCAACAAGAAACACGAACTCAGGTCCATGCAGCGTATGGTCGAGTCCGCCGTCGATATTCTCAACGACGGTGTCAACGGGTATGATGACTTTGGAAGGCTGCTTCATGAAAGCTGGTTATTGAAAAAAAACCTTTCGGACAAAGTTTCCACCTCGCAGATAGATGACATATATGCCAAGGCGATGACGGCCGGGGCCTTGGGCGGGAAAATACTGGGGGCCGGCGGAGGCGGTTTTATTCTTTTCTACATAGTCCCCGAGAAGCAGGAACAACTTAAATCCGCACTTTCTCCGCTGCTGCATGTGCCTTTCCGCTTTGACACGCTGGGAAGCCAAGTGATCTATTATGCGGTCCAATGAAAGAATTACTGCCGCCGGCCAGCCGGTGAGAAAACATCCATGACGGACACCCCGCTGAGATTATCGATTCTTATGCACGGACGAAACGACGGCTATATGGGCAATTTTTCTTGGCGCATGACAACCTGTCTCAATAAATTGGCCCATGCCATATATATGCTTGGGGCCGAACAAGAGATCGAGATCGTCTTTTGCGATTGGGGCAGCCGGGACCCTCTAATCGAAGAGCTCGATCTCGCGGACATCACTAAGACGCTGCTGCGGGTCGTAATCGTTCCACCCGCAACCGCAGCGAAATATGACGCTGATTCCCGTTATTCCGCGGTCCATGCGATGAATACAATCTCCAGACGGGCCCGCGGAAAATATTTGCTCTTTTCCGATACCGATAATTATGTCCCTTTCGATACCATGCGTACTCTATACGAAAGTCTCAAGATGGAATCAATCGCCGGTTATTCGTATGAGCGGACATTTTTCTGGGGATCGCGCTACCATATTCCCAAGGACTATCATTCTGCGAACCCATCCTCCGAGGTCTTGGACCGATACATTGAGGACCACACGCAGGATATCGAACACCGTATAGTTGATCTGGCCAATTTCCTCGGCGGCGCAGGGGCTTTTTTAGTAAAGAAATCTATCTGGGACGGATGTCGCGGATTAGACGAGCGATTCATATACTGGGGTTGGTCAGATATAGAACTTCATTACAGGATCATAAGCCGGTATGCAATTTCGGATATGGACCTGTACGGCATGCGGTTCTATCACTTGAACCACTATTCCACAACCCGCCCGGAGGGTATCAACGAATCGCCCCATAAAATGAACCCTCAGATCATGCCCACGAGCTATGCGCCAAACGGTGAGAATTGGGGGCTTGGAAATGAATTGCTGCGCGTCATTTCATGGTCAAATTAAAAACTATTAACGGTCTCATTATAGACTGCACATTTATTTTGTCATGCCCGAAGTTTTTTATCGGGCATCCAGTAAAAAATACAAAGACTTCTGGATTCCCGCTCAACGCACTGCGGGAATGACGGATGTCGTTATTATTATGAGACCGTTAATAATTCGGTGCATATGAAAGACATTGAGCTTATAGTATATGATTTCGACGGTGTAATGACTGATAACAAAGTGGTTTTGCGTGAAGATGGGCTTGAGAGTGTAATTGTCAACAGATCGGATGGATTGGCTGTGGAAATCATAAAGAAATTGGGCATTCGACAACTCATTTTGTCGAAGGAAAAAAATAAAGTTGTTGTTAGAAGGGCAAAAAAACTGAAAATACCGGTTCTTTGGGGAGTTGATAACAAAAAGGATATTCTCAGTAGGTATTGCGAAAAAAATTCAATTGCTCTCAAAGATGTAGCGTATATCGGGAATGACATCAATGATGTTGATGTTATGAATATTGTCGGTTATTCTTTTTGCCCGCAAGATGCGTATCCGGAAGCCAGAACCGCAGCGAAATTTGTTATTCCCGTTAATGGCGGCGACGGCGTTGTCAGGGCATTATTAAACTACATGGAAAAGCGGTAGGACACATAATGCTATCCGAGAGGTGTTAATTTGTGTAGGGTCCTGTTTGTATATCCAAATAAAGAAGGTTATCCTATAATCCCTTTGGGGATATCCGTTTTAGCGGGTATTCTAAAGAGAGAACATCATACTGTAGAAGTTTTCGACATCACATTTATGGTGCCTGAAAGGCTGGACCATAAAGCGAGGGAAAATACCGGTGTTGTCTCGAAGGTAAATGTGAGTGATTACTGGGGGACTGCCGAGGAAAAAGATATTATAAAGGGGTTTAAAGACAAGATAGCGTCTTTTAATCCGGACCTTATCGCCTTTTCAATTGTTGAAAATAACTATGGCTGCGCAAGAGAACTTTTTAAAGCCGCAAAAGAGGTTACGAAGAAGCCCATAATTGTGGGCGGAATATTTCCGACAGTAGCCCCCCAGTTTTTTATAGAGGACGGGAATGTCGATATTATATGCATGGGTGAAGGCGAATATCCCTTATTGGAACTGGCGGATAAATTGGATAACAGGGAAGACATATCTTCTGTCCCCTCGCTCATAATCAAAAATGGCGGCAATATAATTAAAAACAGCTTCCCGAAATATTACGATTGGGAACCTCTGACATACCAAGATTTTGATATATTCGATCAGAGACACCTGTACAAGCCGTTTATGGGTAAGGTATGGAAGACCGGATTTTTTGAGTTGTCCAGAGGCTGCCCATTCAGTTGCACATACTGCGCTAACCATATATATCAGAAGCTGTTCAGTTCTTTAGGAAAATATCATCGCGAAAAGCCTGTTGAGTATTGCATCAAGGAAATAGAGCATATGAAGGCGAAGTATTCTTTAGAATTGATTTTCTTTAATGACGAAAATTTTCTGATGATGTCGAAGGACCGGCTTGACGAATTCCTGACCGGCTATAAGGAACGTATCAATCTGCCATTTTTTATCCAGACAAGGGCCGATACCCTGCTGGACCTCGAAAAAGTCCATAGGCTGAAAGAGTGCGGTTGTGCGACTATCGGCATAGGCGTTGAGAGCGGAAGCGAAAAGGTGCGGGCCATGGTGTTGAACAAAAAGGCTTCCGATAAGGTGTACATAAAGGCCTTTGATAATTGTAATGCCTGCGATATCAGAACAACGGCATATATCATGATAGGCTTGCCCTATGAAGCGGAAGAGGATATATTGCGGTCAGCGGCTTTTTGCCGGGAACTCAAAGCGCATAGCCTTGCAATATCGATATTTGCGCCCTACCACGGATCGATACTGCATGACCTATGCGTCAGGGAAGGTTTTATAAAAGACCGGTATTATGAAGATATATCGGTAAACTACTCCACCATTCTGGAAATGCCGCAACTCTCAAAAGCGAGACTGGAAGAGTTATATTATCAATTCAATTCCTTGGTGTTTAAGGCGGGCTGAAAATGCAATGCATGGAAGGATTAACAGCGCGGTGATCGTCGCAATTATACAGGCCCGTACCGGGTCGTCCCGACTGCCCAATAAGGTCTTGCTGAAGATCAAGGACAAAACATTATTGGAGCTTTATGTTAACCGGGTGAGGAAAAGCCGGCTGATAGACAAAATAGTAATAGCCACCACGGAAAATGCCGGAGATAACAGCATCGAGGAATTGGCAAAGCATATCGGAATAGACTGTTTTCGCGGAAGCGAGAATGATTTGCTGGATCGATATTACCGGTGTGCAAAGAAATACCATGCTGATGTAGTGGTCAGGGCAACCCCTGACGATCCTTTTGTTGATCATGAAATTATTGATCGCGCTATTACGATCTTCAAGGACAGTTCTGTAGATTTTGTGAATAACCATTTTGAGCCGACCTTTCCGGAAGGACTTGATATAGAGGTTTATTCAATAGAGGCATTGGAGAAGGCATGGGGAGAAGCGCGGCTGTTGTCCGAACGTGAGCATGTATTCCCTTATTTCCAGAACCACCCGGAAGAATTTAAGATAATTGTCTTTAAACAGGCAAAAGACTATTCATACCTGCGTTGGACCATCGACTATATGTGCGATTACGAGATGACAAGAACTGTTTATGACTATCTTTATGAAAAAAATCCTGTTTTTTTGCAAGACGATATTTTGCGCTTGCTCGAAACGCACCCTGAAATTATGCGGATGAACAACCATATCAAGCGTAAAGAGGGAGTGAACAAATCTAAAGCAGGTGATGAGGCTATGATATGAATACAAAAGCTATGAATAACCCGAGTAAGTACCTTGGCAATGAACTGACGTATTTGGGAAAAGTGCTGAATGCGGAATCTTGGTCGGCAACTGGAGGGAGCTGGACAATCGGTCTCGAGCGCGCTTTTGCCGAGAAAATCGGCGTGAAATACGGGATCGCCTTTAACTCCGGGACTTCAACGCTGCATGCAGCGCTTGAAGCCGCAGGTGTCGGCCCCGGGGATGAGGTAATATCCCCGGCAATGACCGTTATCATGGACACTACCGCTACCTTTCACGCAAATGCCGTGCCGGTATATGCGGATGTCGATCCGAGGACGTTTACTATGGACCCCGGGGATTTGGCGAGGAAAATCACCCCTCGGACAAAAGCCATAATCACGGTGGCGCTCTATGGACTATCGCCGGACATGTCTCCCATAATGGAACTCGCAAGGGCGAAAAACATCCCTGTTATAGAGGACAATGCGCAGGCCGTTCTCAGCTATTACAAAGGCAGGATTCTCGGCACTATCGGGGATATGGCGAGTTTCAGCTTTGAGAACACTAAACATATCTCCTGCGGAGAAGGCGGTATGATTGTTACGAATAACGAGGGATATGCGGAAACGGTCAGGAAAATAGGCGGACATGGTTTTAAGAACCTGCGCGCCGATGAAGGGCGGATCAGGCTTAATATGGAGGTGTTTCAGAACCCGCATTATAAAAGGCACGATGTCCTTGGATGGAACTATAGACTGTCGGAGTTTAATTCGGCAATAGCGTTGGCCCAACTGGAGAGAATCGAAGAGCTGGTCGAGTTGCGCAAGAAGTCGGCTGGTTTTTTTATCGATGCAATGAAAACATGCGACTATCTTATACCCCAGCAGGTGCCTGACGGGTATGTAAATTCGTACTACACGCTCGGAGTTATATACGAAGGGCTGGATAGTATCGGGGTAAAATGGGAAGACTTCAGGAAGGCGTATGTCGAGGCGGGCGGTGACGGCATTTATGGGGCTTGGAGCGTGCCGTATCTTGAGCCTATGGTCGCAACCCGCCGGTTTGTTAAACGCTGCCCTTGGGTGTACGAAAAGATAAGCTACAGCGAGGGCATATGCCCTGTGGCCGAGAGCATACAGCCGAAGATTATGCAGTTCAAGACCAATTATCGCGATTTGACGCTTGCCGAAAAGAAAGCCGAAATCCTACTAAAGGTAATCAAAAGGTTCTCGTCTTGATGGCGGGGCAGTCATAACGAGGTAGGCATATGTTTGATATCGCTTTTTATATGAAGGTGAATGAATTGAAGAAACGGCTTGCGTGCGGAGAAATAAAGGACAAGCAAATTGTTTCTGAGGCATTTGAGGCGGTACGAAATAAAAAACCGGTCATCTACAACATAGAAACGACAAACGCATGCAACATGAGATGCAAAATGTGTCCCCGCACAACAATGATGACACGCCCTGTAGAAACAATGTCTCCGGAGTTGTTCAGGCGTATTGTAGAGCAAATAGAGCCCCATTCTCCGGAACTGTGGAATAGATGGGAAGCTTTTGTCGAAAGCGAATATGGGATATCCAAAGACGCCATGAGCGAAAACCATTTTTTCCTCCACATCATCCCGCGTGTAATACAGCTGCACGGATACGGAGATCCTCTGCTCGATAGAAACATGGCCGATTATATCGCGCTTCTGAACTCAAAAGGGTTCGCTTCATATTTTAGTTGCAATCCCTCGAATATCAATATTGAAAAGACCGTTAAAATGTTCGAAAACGGCCTTGATTATATCAAGTATTCCATAGAGAGCGTGGATGACAATGTCCATAAACAGATACGCGGAGAGGCGTCTAATTTCAGCCACAGTTATGAAAAAATAGTTAAGCTTCTCGACATAAAGAAAGCGCGAAAATATAAGACAACGATTATTATTACGATGCTTGATTTGAACAGCCCGAACCAGTTGGAAGAGTATGCAAATTTGAGAAAGGCCTTTGAAGGACTTGATGTATATATTTATCTCAAGAGCGAAGACCAGCAATGGTATCGCAAGGATTTTCATGGCACCTGTTCCATTCATTGGTCCGAGGTGTGCAAGCATCCGTGGATGTCGATGACGATAAAGTCCAACGGCGAGGTTGCAATGTGCATGGAAGACTTTAACAATGAAATCATACTGGGAGATGCAAGAAAAGAGTCTTTATATGAAATATGGAACGGGGAAAAATACCATCAGTTCAGGAAAGACCACATTGCCGCGAAAAAAGGCATGAAATGTCTAGAGCGTTGCGATATGAAGGTTGTCGGGCAGTTTTTGCAGTAATAGCAGCGTTAATGAACCATATTCTGAAGGGAGATTTCACATGAAAACTATTAAGATCGACGGACGAATAATTGGAGAGCAACAACCGGTATACATGATAGCAGAAATTGGTCTGAATCACAACGGCGATATGCAGATTGCCAAAAAGCTTATAGATGCGGCTTTTGCAACGAACTGGGACTGCGTGAAATTTCAGAAACGTACTCCTGAAATATGCGTGCCGGAGCACCAAAAAAACGTTATGCGCGATACGCCTTGGGGCAGGATAACCTATTTGGAGTACAGATACAAAGTGGAGTTTGAAAAAGAGCAGTATGATCGTATCGACAAATACTGTAAAGAAAAGCCGATTTCATGGACTGCTTCCATCTGGGATATGAAGAGCCTCGAATTTCTGATAGGTTATGATGTTCCATTTATTAAAATTCCATCGGCCAAATTAACAGAGCACGAATATATTATTGAAGCGTCTAAATCCGGTAAACCGCTGATACTTTCAACCGGCATGAGCACGATAGAGGAGATTGACGCTGTTGTTAATATCCTCGAAAAACATGCAAAAGGCAGCTATGCACTTATGCATACCAACTCTACGTACCCTGCTCCTAAGGAGGACCTTAATTTAAGGGTGATAGGCTTTCTTAAGGAGCGTTATAACTGCATTATTGGCTATAGCGGACATGAATATGATTTGGAACCTACAGTTGTTGCCGTCGCGTTAGGGGCGAGCATTATCGAACGTCATGTGACACTTGATCATAATATGTGGGGGTCTGATCACTTCGCAAGTATTGAAGTGCATGGGATGGGCATGTTGCATAAAAGAGTTAAAGATATTGGTGTGTTTTTAGGAGACGGAATTAAAAAGCTTAGTGAAAAAGAGATTGAGATCAGAAAGAAACTAAGAGGCTATTAAATTCGTGAAACGCCTTATCTTGTTATTGTGCCTTATCCCCCTCAGCGCTATCATCCCGTTTGCGAGGTTTGAAAAATGAAAATTCTACTTGTAGTTTATGATAACAATTCTTACATATCTTATTTTCCTATGGGACTGGCTTACATCGCCTCCGTATGCAGGAATGCCGGACATGAAGTGAAAATATACAATCAGGATGTCTATCATTGGCCGGAAGAGCGTCTGACGGACCTATTGAACAGAGAGTTTTTCGATGTGATCGGCGTAGGTGTAATTGGTGGATATTACCAATATAGGAAACTGCTAAAGATTTCTGAAGCAATAAATAAGGCCGATAGTAGGCCCTTTTATATCATAGGGGGGCATGGTCCCTCGCCGGAACCTGAATATTTCTTGAGAAAAACCGGGGCTGACGCAGCGGTAATTGGCGAGGGGGAAGATACAGTTTTAGACCTCTTAAGGGCACTGGAAGACAAAAAAGACCTCTCATGCGTAGATGGCATAGCTTTTATTCGTGACGGGGTTTGCACGCAAACTCCTCATAGAGCGCTAAATCAAAATATCGACGATATCCCGTTTCCTGCATGGGACCTTTTTCCGATGGAGCACTATGTGCTGCTGAGAGAGCCTAATATAAAGAACAGCGATCGGTGCATGATAGTTCTGTCCGGAAGGGGATGCACTTTCAGGTGTAATTTTTGTTATCGGATGAGTGATGGGTATCGGGCGAGATCCAGTGATAGCATTATTGAAGAGATAAGGAAATTACAGCAGGATTACCATATTACCTATGTTGATTTTCAGGACGAATTGCTGATGAGTTCAGTCGAAAAAACAGTTGAATTATGCGAAGCCTTCATTCGCTCTAAGCTCAAATTCAAATGGTGGTGCAGTGGAAGATTGAATTATGCTAAAGCCGATGTTTTAAAATTGATGAAGGAAGCGGGTTGTGTTTTTATAAATTACGGCATCGAATCGCTGGACGAAAAGGCTTTGCGTACAATGAAAAAGGGGCTGACAGTGAAGCAGATAACAGAAGGCATAGAAAATACATTGGCCGCCGGTATTAGTCCCGGCTTTAATATAATATTCGGCAATATTGGAGAAACCGCCGAATCTTTAAGGCTGGGGGTGGACTTTTTGCTTAGGTATGATGATCATGCTCAACTGAGGACGATACGCCCTGTCACCCCCTATCCCGGTTCCCCATTATATCACTATGCAATAGAAAAGGGGCTGCTGAAAGACTGTGAAGATTTTTACGAGAATAAGCATTTAAATTCTGACCTGTTAACTGTGAACTTCACTGATTTAACGGATTACGAATTCCATGATGAACTTTTTAAGGCAAATAAAATACTTATAGAGCATTACGGCAAGTCCCAAGTTGAGAAAAATATAGAAAATGCGCGGAAGCTGTACTATGAGAAAGATACAACTTTTAGAGGGTTCCGGCAGTCATAAGTAAGAAGATGGTTCGACTGAAAAAAAGAAGGGGCTAATTGCATGCCTTACGACAAAGTATATGTGATTGATAAGGTCTTTGCAATAAATTACTTCCTCACTTTATACCGTCCCGAAGAATCAAATTTGATTGTAATGTCCGATGACAAAACCCTTGAGGCCTTCTTTCAAGACGTTTTACCGGATCAAATCAGGCGCATTGTTCCACGTATCCCCATAAATTACTTTCCAAGTGCAGGAGAGTTTGACATGCAACTTTTACAAATAGATGAGTGGTGCAAGCAATACCGTGATATATTGTTTGATATAGGGCCTCCTACGAAAATTTATTTTTTTTCCAAGTACAATACGCCGCATTTCTTCATTCTGATCTCCGATCTGAAGAAAAGAGGCTTGGATATCGAATATATCAATCTCGTACCCCCATCATTCGCTAAGGGGATTGAACGGATTGCCGAACATTCCTTGTCTTTGCCTCATCTGATGCATTTGCAAAACCTCAAGAGGAAAATAGGCTGCAACCTCTATGTGTATAAATTCCCGCTATGGGTGGATATCGGGTTGGGAGACGAATATAAGGATAATGCAATAATTCCACATTCTTGGGAAAAGTTAGATGAAATATTTTCATGGAAAAAGCCGCATATATCGCATAATACCGTTTTGTTTGTAGACGGCCCTATGGAAGTATTTCAGGGATTGAATATTGACATATCGAGAGACCGTGTAGTGGGATTTTTATCAAAACTTATTCAGCTCGGCAAAGAGATCCATTTAAAACCGCATTATGACGAAAGATTAAACGGACATTCTCTGGTTGGCACAGCGCTGGAAGACAAGGTTTTGGTGCTTCCCAAGTATTTCCCCGCCGAACTTTTAGTGCATGACTACCCGGAAATATATGGGTTTAATTCCTTGACGCTTGCGACTCAGGTCAGCGGCAGAAAATTTACCTTGTCCAAGATGCTTGTTTTTGACAGCAAGAAGAATGAAGATCTCCATTGGTACCTGTTTAAGATAACTGTTAATGCAGCGCTCGATGATATTTCCGAAGAACTGATGGAAATTTTGCCAAACCGTGATGCCACTGCAACCTCTCCTGATGTTGGCCGGAATGTCGATCAACAACCCGCTATGTCGGCACTGCTGAAAGAAGCTGCGTTGCTGAATCAGCAGGGTGAGGAGCTTTTCAATAACGGTGATGTGTCCGGAGCTTTAGAGCGATTCATTAGAGCGCGCACTGTTGCGCCTGATTTTGCGGCGACTTACAACAACCTAGGGGTCGTTTATTGGCAAACCGGTCAGGCCCAACGGTCCATTGAATATTTTACGGAAGGACTGTCTTTAGAGCCGCATAACCGGGATTTAATAATAAATTTCGGACAGGTATTGACCGAAACAGAACGGCATAAGGAAGCGAAGGGCCTTTATGAGCATTATTTGGCGGGATATCCAAGTGATAGAATAATCTTGGATGCATATAATTCATTTATGCGTAAAATAAGTATTATGACCGAGGTTGTTTCGGATGGCCCCAAAAAGGAAGAGGGCGCCTGATGTCTTTTCTTGTGGATTTGATAAAGGTGTGGGATATTGATGGGGGATAAAATAATGCCTGATGCAAAAGTCAGTATACTGATTGCAATAGAAAACAGACCTCAAAAATTAAGAAAAACCTTGCAATACTATGCAGCAGTTGCTTTCAGAGGGACGCTTGTTATTTGCGATTCGAGCGCCCCTGAACTTTGTGACATAAACCAACAGATTATACAATCGTACCGGGATGTGTTGAAAATTGCGTATCGCAGTTTGTTAAATTGTATGGATTTTGAACACGGCGAACAAATGACACTGCTAATGAGTATGATCACAACGCCTTATGCGGTATATTCGAACGATAACGAAATTGTTGTCCCCAATGCACTTATAAAATGCTGCGGGTTTCTTGAATCCCATATGGATTATAGCGCTGCCGGCGGGAGTATAATCCATATGCGTTCAAACTCCGACGGCCGTATTAAGAAGGCCCGGTATCTGCATTTACCCAATCTCGACCATGAAGATGCGTTTGGGCGTTGGGCTTCCTACCTGCAAAGACCTTATGCGCTTACAGGTTTGGTTTTCAGGACTGCGTTATGGCGACAGGCATTGCAGGATATCAAGTTTGGCCCGAATGACTGTTTGGTTCCGTCCGCGATGCTTTTATTGCATGGGAAAATAAAAGAACTCGAATGTCTGTACTTGATATTGCTGCAGGATGATGAGGAGCATGTTGCCCCTTTATTCTGTCTCGAACATAGCAGGCACATGCCCTTGTATCTGAAGGCCCTAAAAGAAAAGGGGGTCCCTGTCTTTATGAAACAAGGTGTGGTGTCCCCTGCCGGACAAGAATCTATCGAGCGGGAACTGGCGTGCGCCATGGAAAAGGCATCGCAGGCTGCCGATGAGGATGAATACAGACAGTCTGAGAATATTTTATCTTCCTTTCTTCACCGTTCAAATCCGTTCTATTCGGATTTCATGCAGGTTTATTCGCTTTTTGCACTAGATAATTGTGCCGTAGAAGAAGCCGCGTTGCTGAATCAGCAGGGCGAGGAGTTTTTCAACAACGGCGATATGGCCGGAGCGTTAGAGAAATTCAATAGTGCTCTCATTGTTGCGCCGGATTTTATCACGACTTACAACAACCTCGGAGTTGTTTATTGGCAAACAGGCCAGATACAAAAATCCATAGACTGTCTTACAAGGGGCTTTGCCGTAGATGCTTATAATCGGGATTTGGTAATAAATCTCGGCAACATATTAACCGAAACAGGACAGTTTTACGAAGCGAAAAATCTTTATGAGCTTTATTTGACGAGATATTCGGATGATAGAATAATCTTGGATGCTTACAGCTCGGTGATACGTAAAATAAATATCAGTACTGCTGCTGTTCCGGATCTTTCCGAAAAAGAAAGAGGTTTCTGTCTTTTCATTAATGTTTATTACCAAGCATTTATGATCGAACATTATCGAAGACATCCTCAGTTGGCACGTGATAACTATCAAAAACAGAAAGAATCTCTTCATGGAAGATGTTTTGGCGATTGTGATTTCTATTCCGAAGGACTGAAGGCGGCTGGTTGGGACGCTGAAGATCTGATAATAAATTGTTGGCCGCTGCAAAAAGCATGGGCAATAGAAAACAATTATGATGGAGAGGGTTTTAGTATAGCAGTTGAGCAAATTCGTAGGGCAAAACCGGATGTCATATATTTGCAGGATCTGAGTGTTGCAACAAAAGAATTTATCTCAATAGTCCGTCCTTACACGAAACTGATTGTTGGGCAAATAGCTTCACCCGTGCCTCCACAAGCGAGTTTGTTGGACATTGATATTATTTTCTCTTCATTCCCTCATTTTGTTGAAAGATTTCGTAAAGCAGGCATAAACGCGTATTATCAACCGCTGTCATTTGAACCGCGTGTGCTGGGCAGGTTGAATGCTTACGTAAGTTTTAACGAACGGAAATATGCTGCGACATTTGTCGGAGGGGTTTCAATGGCTCACGGTAAGGGCACGCAGTTTCTTGAACAGCTTGCGCACCTTGTGCCTATTGATTTTTGGGGCTACGGCGCTGAAAGCCTTCCCGCAGATTCGCCGATTCGCAGGCAACATCATGGAGAAGCGTGGGGGCTGGATATGTTTGAAATTTTAAGCCAATCCCGAATAGCTGTAAATAGACACATTGATGTTTCGGAAAATTATGCCAATAATATGCGTCTTTTTGAGGCTACCGGTTGCGGCGCATTGCTTGTTACCGAATATAAAGATAATTTGAATGAGTTGTTCGAAATAGGCAAAGAGGTCGTGGCGTATCGTTCTCCTGAAGAGTGCGCTGACCTTATCAGATATTATCTTGCAAACCCCCATGAAGCCGAAGGGATTGCAAAAGCCGGGCAAAAACGGACCCTTGATGAACACTGTATTGCAAAGCGAATGAAACAGACCGCGCATATTCTGAAGAGCCGCTTGTATTAGCCCCGGAAAATGCGATATGTCTGTTTGTCTTAATACAAATCTATAATTCCAAAAGGAGCAAACCCCAATGGTATGCAGAATGTGCAAGAAAGATAATTTGTACAAATTCCTAGATCTTGGCTTTCACCCCCCGGCAGATGAGTTTCGTCGCAGCGAACAGCTGCGCGAACCGTCTATCCATTATCCCTTGGAAGTAATGCTTTGCCAAGACTGCGGTTTGGCCCAGCTCAGCTATGTTGTTTCTCCGGAAGTTTTATACAGACATGATTATCCATACGAATCTTCGATTACACAAACAGGTCAGATTCACTGGACGGAATTTGCCAAGACGACGGTTGATAGATTGAATCTTGATCGGGAAGACCTCGTTGTTGATGTGGGAAGCAATGTCGGTGTTTTGCTGAAAGCATTTAGTGATAATGGCATGCGAACACTGGGAGTAGACCCCGCCGGCAATGTAGTCCTTATTGCATTAAAGCGAGGTGTTGAAACCTTAAATGAATTTTTTAGTGTGGATGTGGCCCGCCAGATCATAAGCAGTAAGGGGCAAGCGTCCGTAATAACGGCCACAAATGTCTTTGCCCATGTTGACAATCTGGATGACTTCATGAAAGCTATAGACATATTGCTGAATGAGAAAGGCGTCTTCATATTTGAAGCCCCTTATTTTGTTAATCTTATAAAGAAATTCGAGTACGACACGATTTATCATGAGCATCTTTCCTACCTTTCTGTAAAACCGCTGATCTCGTTTTTCGGTAAATTTGGAATGGAGGTTTTTGACATTGAGGAGAGGGATATACATGGAGGCTCCTTTAGAGTGTATGTGGCGCGGAAGGGACGACAGGAAGTCTTGCCGATAGTCGAACAAATGCTGAAAAAAGAAGAAGATTTTGGTATTTATGACCTCTCGGTCCTAAAAAAGTTTGCAATTGCCGTGGAAGAAAACCGACAATCTCTTGTGTGGTTACTGCACAAATTAAAACATGAAGGCAAAAGAATTGTTGCTGTTAGTGCGCCGGCAAAGGGCATGACACTGCTCAATTACTGCCGTATCGGCACAGAAACATTAGATTATATCACCGAAAAATCAACACTCAAGATAGGGCGATATACTCCGGGAACACATATTCCTGTATATTCGGATGCAAAACTGCTGGAACAAATTCCGGACTATGCATTGCTGCTGGCATGGAACTTCGCTAAAGAAATAATGTTAAACCTAGACGAATATAAAAAACGCGGCGGCAAATTCATAATCCCCATTCCTTCGTTAACAATTGTATAGTAAAATAAGGCTGCAAAAGGAGATATTATGATAGTTGCTAATAAAAAACCCAATTTTGTCGATGAAAGAGGAGAGATAACGGATATTATTGAAAACACATCTGTAAATTCTATCACCATTCTCAACACAAAAAAAGGATATGTTCGAGCCAACCATTACCATAAAGAAACAACTCAATACACATATGTCATCGAGGGCTCTTTTAGATATTACGCCCAAGCGCCCAATGAGGAAACTAAAGAGGTAATAATTGCAAAAGGCGATCTGGTTATTTCGCCTCCGATGGAAAGCCATGCCTTTGAGGCCTTGGAAGACTCAGTTTTGCTTGCTTGCTGTCAGGGACCGCGTATGGGATCAGAATACGAAACGGACACATTCCGTGTTGAGGTCCCTCTCTGTCTCCCGAAATGCGCTTAGAAAAATGAAGAAAATAGCCGTTGCTCAGCCAATTATAGAAGAGCAAGAAATTAGCAATGTTTTGAAAGCGCTGCACGATGGGGCCATTTCCGGTTTTTATGGCGTTTATATTGAGCTGTTTGAAAAGAACTTTGCCGAATATTGCGGTTGTTCTCATGCCGTGGCAGTGTCAAGCGGAACAGCTGCCCTGCATATTGCTTTGGCTGCCATAGGAGTAAAACAGGGGGACGAAGTCATTGTTGCCACAATGACAAATATGGCAACGTTTTTTGCAGTGCACTATCTTGGAGCTGTACCGGTTCCTATAGACATAGAAGCAGATACTCTAAATATTAATCCGCTGTTAATTGAAGATAAAATAACAACTAAGACAAAAGCTGTTATAGTTGTACATCTTTTCGGTCACCCTGTTGACATGGACCCGGTAAATAAAATTGCCTGCAAACATAATCTTTTTGTAATTGAGGATTGTGCTGAAGCCCACGGCGCCCAATACAAAGGCAAGAAGGTTGGTGGTTTAGGTTCAATCGGGTGTTTCAGTTTTTATGCCAACAAAATCATTACCACCGGTGAGGGTGGTATGTGCACCACAAATGATCCTGTTATTGCCAATAAAATAAGTTCTCTTAAATCGTTGGCATTCGGCAAAAGCAATAAATTTATGCATAGCGATATCGGCTTTAATTATAGAATGACCAATATCCAAGCTGCCATCGGATGCGCTCAACTTGAGAAAATTTCGGATATCATAGATATGAAACGTTCAATGGCGCATAAGTATAATGCCTTATTGCATGATTGCGACTATTTGCAGCTGCCGGATGAAAAGCCGTATGCTCGTAATGTGTATTGGATGTATCATGTTGTGCTTCGGGGTAATGTCTCAGAACGACGTTCAGAAATTATGCGCAGTCTTGCACTGGAAGGCATAGAAACAAGGGAGACATTTATTCCATATAATTTGCAGGAAAACTTACCGCTTAATCCGAGCATTAAAAAAGATGACTGCCCTGTCGCCAATGATGTTGCCTATAAAGGTTTTTATTTGCCGTCCGGACCGATTATTAAAGACGACGACATTGCGTATATTGCAGATAAGCTTAAGAAAATAATTAGCTCCACCGTTGCCTAATGACCGTATTTAATAAGTATGCCCTCTATTATGACCTGCTTTACAAGGACAAGGATTATGCCGGTGAAGCAGTTTATGTTCATAACCTAATTCAGCAGCGCTGTTCCGGAGCACGGTCAATTCTCAATATTGGATGCGGTTCCGGCAGGCATGATAGAGAATTTGTGAAGCTTGGTTATAAGGTTACCGGGGTGGATTTTTCTGATGATATGCTTGCAGCCGCCCGTCAGGGAAGCTCTGAGTGCGATGCTCTAGAATATCATAATGGAGATATTCGAACCGTTAGGCTTGGGGAAAAATATGATGTTGTAGTTTCATTATTTCATGCTATCGGGTATCAAGTAACAAATAATGATCTTAAAGCCGCTTTCACAACAGCCCATTCTCATCTCAACTCCGGCGGTATTTTTATATTTGATTTTTGGTATGGGCCTGCTGTATTAACTGATTCACCTAAAATACGAATTAAAGAGATGAAAGATGAACTTTATGCAATAACGCGTATTGCTCAGCCAACATTACATGTCAACAAGAATGTAGTGGATGTCTGCTTCCGGATATTTGCAAGAGACCTTGTCAAGGGAACACTATCGGAATTTGAAGAGAATCATTCTGTTCGCTATCTGTTTCTGCCCGAGATTGCTTTGCTGTGCGATCAAACCAATTTTTCACTTGCAAATCAGTTTGAGTGGCTATCCCAAAACGAACCTAGCACGGCTTCGTGGTATGTTAGCGTTATTTGCAGGGCAAATTGAAATGGCTGATGCTAAATGGGGGTAATCGTTCAAAATGAAACCGTACATATCACAGATGTTTCGGGGGGATAATGAAAGTCGGCATTATTGTACCTAAAATTAGCCCCTTGGTGGGCGGAGGGCATACTTTTACAGAAACCATTCTCGAGGCTTTTTTACAAACTGAAAGCAGACACGAACTTGTCATATTTACGAGCGGAACAAGAAACTTGGAGCCAAATAGCGGATTCGAGTTTGTTGATCTCGATAAAGCTTCCCGTGATGGAAAAACAAAGATTTCTCTTTCAGAAGTTCTTAGACGGCATAAGATAGAGGTTGTATGGTTTCTTTCGGTTATGATCTTGGACGAGAAGATCGAGATCCCGTACATAATGCCGGTCTGGGACCTTCAGCACCGGCTCCAGCCTTATTTCCCTGAGGTCAGCATTGCCGGGTGGAACTGGGAAAGCAGGGAGAACTTCTACCGCGAAATTCTGCCGCGTGCGGCTTATATCATTACAGGCACTAATGCAGGGCGCAGCGAGATAAATCAGTTTTACAGGATACCTAATGAAAGGATAAAGGTAATCCCTCTTGTTGTCCCTTCCCAAATATATGCCAAGAATGATATTTCCGAAGACGACCGGGCGTATATGCTTAAATACTCGAAACTTTTCGGTGAGAACAGGAAAAGATATCTGTTTTTCCCTGCACAGTTCTGGCCCCATAAAAATCATATCGCTGTTCTGTTGGCCTTGAAGATAGTAAGAGAGAAATACGGTCTCGATTTTTATGTTGTGTTCATCGGGGCGGACCACGGCAATAAAGGGTATATCAAGGAAAAGACTATGGAGCTGGAGCTGTCGGAATATATATACTTCTTGGGATTTGTTTCCTCCAGTTTATTGATCCAATTGTATAAAAATGCCTTTGCTTTGGTTTTCCCTTCTTTCTTCGGCCCCGACAATCTGCCTCCGCTTGAAGCGTTTGCCTTGGGATGTCCTGTTATTGCAGCCGATGTGCCCGGGGCCCGGGAACAACTTGGAGATGCGGCTGTCCTGATAAATCCAAAGAGCGAGATGGAAATAGCCGATGCGGTCAAGGATCTTCATGAGAATAAGGACCTTCGCCGGATGCTTGTAGAGCGCGGGTATGAGAAGGCCTCAGCCTTACAGCCTGAGGGTTATATAAAAAGAGTAATGTCGCTCCTTGACGAGTTTGAGTTTATCAGACGCTGCTGGAGCGGGGAAAATGCGTATAAGTACCCGATTCCGGAGAAGGTCAACGTAAAAAATGTCTTGGATAAAGAGTCATTGATAAGTTATACGAATTATTTCATCCATCTTAAGGAATTCAAGAGGATTAAGGACCTCCTAGATAAACATATGGACATGGTGAACGCCGATCCTAAAATGATGGAGCTGCTGAGAAATATTGAGTCGGTCCTTGCCGAGGTAAAAAGGGCGAACCATATCGGAGAAGATCTCTTCTCTTCAGGAGATATCGACGGCGCCAAGAATGCCTTTCTGTCGGTCATGGATATATGCACCGACTCTACTTCGGCTTGCAACAACCTTGCGGTCTTGTACTGGGAAACCGGAGAAATCGATACCTCATTGAAATATTTTGAGCGGGCCTTGGCGGGCGACCCGTTTGACAGGGCGTTGGTGCTCAACTTCTGCAATGTATTGGCCGAGTTGGGAAGGATCGAGAACGCCGTGAAAGTCCTCAAAAATTATCTGAGCGGAATGCCTGACGATGAAGAGGTGCGCGAACTGCTGGTAAGGCTTGAAAATATCAGAAAGCAAGCTACAGAGAAAGCGGACTGAATGCCGGCGGAAGCGTATAAAACGCCGGGTATCGTTATAGCTACAAGCATCGCCCCTAATAATATCGGGGCTCAACAGGCTGCCGTAGCAAGCTGGACGGACCTCGGCTTTCGTGTAGTGTCCCTCAATATAGCGGAGGAAATTCCAAGACTTGCCGGCCATTTCCCTGACGTCATGTTTATAAGGGCAGCGCGGAGCGCCGAATATCTGGCCGGACGGCCGCTTGTTTTTATAAACGAGCTTATCGATTATCTGAAGGGCTGCGGCTCAAAGATTTGCGGCATAGTAAACTCTGACATCCATTTCCGCGCAGATCAGGGGTTCGCGGCTTTTCTTATGGAACAGGCCCGTGACTCTCTTGTTTTCGGGGCACGGGTAGATGTTGATGCTTTGGATTCCGCAAAGGGCGAGTTTTACGTTTACGGGTTCGATTATTTTTTCTTCGACATTTCGGTACTTGATTGTTATCCTTCCGAAGATTTCTGTATCGGGGCCCCTTGGTGGGACTACTGGATGCTTAGTACGCCTATCTTGCAGGGAAAGCTTCTTAAAGAACTGGTATCGCCCATAGCTTTTCACGTCAAGCATGAATTCAATTATTCTCCCGATCACTGGTACGGTTTTGCCAAAAAACTTCTTAAACATGTAAATAAAGAACTATACGATGCAATAGCCCCGCTTCAAGCAGCCAATGAACACCCTTTATACTCCGCGATAAATTATGTGGGTTCCGCAGGGTTGAAGTTTATTATCGAGCATTCTTCAAAAATAAAATACGAAAAACCGGGAATAAACTTGAGCATGGAGAATTTCAAATGCCGCGAGCATTACAAGACAGTCGCATTTCCTTACTATGATGGGAAAGATCAGGCGGAAGAAGCGAAAGGTAACGGGGACGATAATGAAACGGGACCAGCGGCAGGAGACCTTCTTAAACGGAAGTCTTATTACAAAAACGCCTGCAAGCTGTTTCTCGACATATGCAAAGAGGATTGGGACTCGATCATCCTAAGTTTTAATGAGACCGCAAAGTATGATCAGGCGGAGAAACTTTTTTTTATCAGGTGCATGGGGTATTTGATTTCTAAAAAGGATTACACTACGGCGATGAGACTTCTGGAGCGTTACCCCGAGAAAGACGAAATAGGCATTCAGCTTCGAAACGCATTAATGACGGTAATCTCCAATTAATGCTTCCCAAAATCTCCATAGTCACCCCCTCTTACAATCAAGGCCGTTTTCTTGAGGAATGTATCGATTCTATCCTGAGCCAGAATTACCCTAATCTTGAGTATATAATTATGGACGGAGGAAGCACTGATAATTCGGTCGAAATAATCAAAAAATATGAAAAACATCTTGCGTATTGGCAGAGCAGGCCTGATGGCGGCCAATATGCAGCCTTGAACGAGGGTTTCAAGAGGACTTCGGGTGAAATTATGGGCTGGCTTAATTCTGACGACAAACTGCATATTTCATCTTTGAATATAATTGCTGCAATTTTTGATGCCAGAAATGATGTTGCGTGGATACTGGGACATCCCACACAGTGGGATGAGAATGGAGCAATGTCACATATTGAAGATGGTAAATATAGATGGTTTGCACAAAGGTATCTGAACGGTGATTATAGGTTCATACAACAGGAGTCGATCTTCTGGCGCAGGAGTTTGTGGGAAAAAGCCGGCGGTTTCATATCTACGGATTATTCTTTAGCCGGCGATATGGAGTTGTGGGCAAGATTTTTTCGTTATGAGCAGTTGTATTCGGTGGATCCTTTTATAGGCGGCTTCAGGTTTTATGGCGGTTCACAAAAAACTTATCTGGCATTGGATAAATATTGTGATGAAGCCGAGAGCATCGTTGCCCGTGAAAGGAATTTTTACAGGGAAAATTCGATAACACCATTGGATGCGCCTCTTCCTATAAAAGCGGGTGATATTTTAGCTTATCTTAAAAAAAGTGGCTTTAATAGAGGATGGACCGTTTTACTGCCGGAAAGCTACAGATCTGTTACGCGTGAATTATTCAATGGTAATGCAAACGAAGATGTAACAAAATTTTATTTGCCGGCAACCGGGATATTACATCCTGATAAAATCCAATACAGAGAAAAAACACTTTTTCTGGGTTTAAGTTATTTAATTGAACTGATTGCTTTGCCAAAACTTGATGAAGTATTAAGCTTTATTCCATCTCAGAAATATTTTTATCCTTATTCGCTTGGGGATATCGGGGCTTTCAAAGGCAAGGATTTTTCAGAGTTTTGGGAAACAATCAAAGAAGATGTTTATGTCGAAGATGGGGCAAATTTCCATGCAGTCAACTTGTTCGAATATTTGGCCGATAAGATTGAGGTTGACGATCATTCCGACAGCAATACTATACTTTATTATTGTAATATTCTTATCTACATCAAGAAACAATTTAGCGCAATGAAAGTTTTAGAACGTTATGAGTACAGAATAAAAAATAACGCTAAAGCCCGGAATTCCTTGGAGTCGTTGAGAGAATTATTGCAGCGGCTCGAAAAACTTAATGCCATGGGGGAAAGGCTTTTTTCTCAAGGCTACAGCGAAGGCGCTGAGGAAGTTTTTATTCAGGTCCTCGAATTATGCGACGAATACGTAAAACCCTTGAACAACCTTGGAGTGATTTACTGGAACAGGGGCGACAGCGATAAAGCAACGGAATATTTCTTGAAGGCATTAAAGGTGGACCCGTATGACAGAGATTCCGTTATGAACCGTGCGGCTGTTTTAAGCGCGACCGGCAAACGCGAAGACGCTAGGGATCTGCTTGGTGATTATATGCGTCATTGTCCCGAAGACAATGAGGTTTTTGGGCTTTTAAATCAGTTATAATAATGTTTAAAGAAAATACTTTTTGCCACGAACATAAATATAATGAAATCGCTTAAATCAGCTTGACAAGGAGTTAACATGGCACTTTACATCAAGAGGGACCAGACAAAAAACGCGGGTGACGAGCGTTGGCCTGTTTATCAAATTATCCATCAACTCTTTAAGGACGGCAAGAAGGCCGAGGCGTTGATGGCCCTCGAAAAATTTGTAGAAGCCAATCCTGATTATGCCGTAGCCCAAAACAATCTCGGCGTTCTTTATTACGAGATCGGCGATAAGGAAAAGGCCCTTGCCCATTATCAAAAGGCCGTAGAACTTGAGCCCGGGAACGCCACTTTCCTTAAGAACCTTGCCGATTATTATTACGGCGAGCAGGGCCTTATCGAAGAGGCGATGAAGATATATCTTAAGCTCTTGTCGTTAAATGATGAGGATGTCGATACATTTCTTATAATCGGGAACATTGCGGCGGTTTTAGGCAAGAAAGAGGACGCAGCTGTTTTTTACAATAAAGTGCTTGAGATAGAGCCGTGGAACCTGACGGCGATGGACAACCTCGAAGCCTTGCAAAAGGCTTAACAGCGCTGTTTCCCTGCTATTGTCTTTGTCCGGGGCCTCAATACCTTCATATCTGATATCCGCTATAGTTTCAACCTATAATTCGGGGCGTTTCCTTAGGGGCTGCCTCGAAGACCTTCTATCTCAGACTATCGCTTCCCGCCTTGAAATTATCGTTGTTGACAGCGGTTCCACCGAAAATGAAGGCGCCATTGTAAGGGAGTTTCAGCGCACTCATCCTAACATCGCATATCTGCGAACAGAAACGCGTGAGACCGTTTATGCCGCATGGAACAGGGGAATTCGCGCTGCGCACGGCAGGTATCTTACAAACGCCAATACAGATGATCGTCATCGCAAGGATGCTTTCGAGATAATGTGCGGTGCGCTCGATGACCATCCCGAAATCGCGCTTGCCTATGCGGACCTGATAGTGACCGAATGCGAGAATGAAACATTTGACAGGCACACAAAATCGGATGAATATGCATGGAGCGATTGGAGCAGGAACATGCTTTTGGACAAAGGGTGTTTTATAGGCCCTCAACCGGTCTGGCGACGCGCTGTCCATGATATTTACGGATTTTTCGACGAATCCTTAACGGTCTCGGGCGATTATGAATTTTGGCTTCGCATATCGCAAACTTTCGATTTCATGCATATAAAAATACCGCTCGGACTTTATCTGAAATCTCCGTATAGCATCGAGCACAGCAACGAAAAAACAAAAGAAATGGAGGATTACCGGGTAATCTCAATGTACCGGACCGCTGCAGAGGAAGGGACACTCGTTAAATTCAGGCCTTTAGAAAAGGCGGATCACGGGAACGGACCGGATTTTTCGTTTTCGGCCCCCTATATGAGTTGTGCGGACCATGATCTTTTGCAGAATGAAAATAGAGAAGGGGCTGTAAAGTTCATGACCGGAAAAATTTTGCGACAAACAGATTGGTGGGTCCAAAGGACGGCATGGATCGAGGATGACCTCTCGATATACGATAAAAAGCTTGCTTCGGTCAAACTGTCCGGTCTTTCATCGTATGATTTCGATACATCTATAGTAATCGCAGTGCCGGGCCTCTGCGGTCCGTCCCGGTTTAAGGACTTTTGGGACAGGATGACCCTTCACACCGTAACCGGACATGAGACTATTTTTGTTGTGGAAAAGGGTTCTCCGGCGCTTTCCTTTCTTCCGGAGCGAGGTGCTGACATTTCGCTTGTGACTATAGGTCCCGGTTGTAGTCTTGCCGAAGCCTTTAATCATGGGATAACTGCATCAAGAGGGAAAAATATCGTTGCAATCTGTGCCGGGGTAAAGGTCACCGGAGGGTGGTTGGATGCAATGCTGGAATGTCTTGAAAGCACGGGTGAAGAGTGTATTGTGGGGGCGATGTTGGGCGGCGCGCAAGGGATTCAGGGGTCGCAGGACTATCTGGAGGAGGGATTTCAGGGGATAGACGAGTTCGCCCTGTTCTTTTCGGAAAGAAACCGTTTCAGACGTATTGAGACTTCGAAAATGTCGGGACTTTGTATGCTGTTCAGGCGCAGCCTTCCGGAGAAAATAGGCTTATTCGATGCAGACCTGAATACGGCGGAGTTCTCTTCTGATTTCTGTCTCAGGGCTTCCCTCCGGGGGTTCAGATCTTTCTTTGCCGCTGTTTTTCTGGATGCTGCGGAAGTCGAATGGAATACTGCCCCTAAAGCCTTTTTGAGCGACAAATGGTCCGGACTCAGCGCGCTTAGCGAACTCGGCAAGAAGCTCATTGCTCTTCAGATTTTAGAGCTTTCCGACACTTTTTTTCAAAAAGGGAAAACAGGCAAATATGTTGAAGCGCTGAGCGAATGCATCAAGTCGTTGCCTTACAACAAAGAGCTTTATTACAGGCTTGCCTTATATCTTTTGGATTCGGGACAGTACAAGGCAGGGATCAATCTGCTGGATACGATGACCGTCGGCATGTTCGATGCAAGGCGGCTCGAACTGATGGGGTATTGCAAAGAGGGTATCAACATTGACGATGAGGCAGTGCAGTGCACCGACAGAATACTCTCATCCGGGAATAAAAGTGTTCGGGCACTTAATTTGAAAGGTAGACTTGCCCTGAAGAGAAGCGGTCATGACGAAGCGGAGCGCTTTTTTGTCGCAGCGATGGATGCGGACAGGAGCGACGGAGAGGCGTATTCGAACCTTGGAATGCTGTTGTGTGAAAGGGGAGAGCTTGATAAAGGATACGGGCTTGCGGAGCGGGGCTTCATACTTTCGCCTTTGGTAAGGCGTATTGCCGGGAATTATCGCAGCGCAATCAATTTGACCGGCAGGCTTGAGAGGGCCGAAGACATTGTCAGGAACGCGAGGCGGATTTTTTATAACAACAGGAACCTTCTTGCTTTTCATATCGATCTGCTTCTCAGGCGGAATAAGCATGGCCTTGCGATGGATGAGATCGAGAATTTACTGGTCGATAACTATTACGAGAATGAAATGATCTCTATGGGCTTGCGTATCAGAAAACAGATAGGCCCCAAAAATATAACAGGAAATCCCGGCAAAAGAAAAACACTCTCTTTATGCATGATAGTGAAGAACGAAGAGATGAATATCGGGAGATGCCTTAACAGCATTAAGTCTGTGGCTGACGAGATTATCGTGGTGGATACGGGTTCGTCGGACCGAACAAAAGCCATAGCGGAAGTGTTCGGCGCCAAGGTATTTGATTTTGGCTGGAATGACAATTTTTCGGATGCCCGGAACTGCTCGTTGTCTTTTGCCCGAGGGGATTATATATTTGTTCTCGATGCCGATGAGGTCATTTCCAAGCGGGACTTCAATGTATTGGAGGCAATGCTCCTTAATGACGGGGACTTGGCGTACCAGTTTGTTACAAGGAATTATGTGTCCAATATTAATTTGTTCGGCTGGCAACCGAACGACGGCTGGTATAAGGAAGAGGCCGGGACCGGTTGGTTCCCGACACTCAAGGTCCGTCTTTTCCCCAATGATGAAAGGATATTTTTTAAGCATCCCGTTCATGAACTGGTTGAAGATTCCTTAAAAGATATAGGCTGCCGGATGGAAATAGCGGATTTACCCGTCCATCATTATGGCTTTGTCGATTCGGGGCAGGAGCAGAATAAGAGCCTGTTATATTACCGGTACGGCAAATCAAAGCTTGAGAAAGAGCCGGAAAATGTGAACGCTATGATCGAGCTTGCCCTCATAGCCGCAGGGCTCCGGAAGTACGAGGAGGCCAAGGGGTTGTTCGAGCGGATTTTAATCTTGGCCCCCGATATGGTTTATGCATATTGCAATCTCGTTGCAATTTGTCTGAAGACCGGAAGCTATAAAGAGGCGCTTGCAGCAGCTAAAAAGGGGATAAATCTTGCTTCAGGTCATAAAGAGATGATTGTAAATTATGCGCTTGCAGAATTGCATGCCGGAGATGACGGGTTGGACGGGGTCATTTCCATCGTCGACAAGGCGTTTAAGGAAAATCCGGACTACCCCAATTTCCACCTGATGCTTTCAGCGCTTTTTTATATAACCCGAAACAGAGAAGCCGGCCTTGAACATGCAAGACTATTTAATGGTTCCGGACTGAATTATGCCTCTCAATTTCATGCTTTTGCAGAAAGCTTGTTGTCCGCAGGCAGACCCGATTATGCCGGAGCGCTTCTTTTTGCAATTGTTGACAACGGCGATGCCGATGACCGGGTAAAAGAGCTTTTGACCAAATGCGGGAGGGAAACCGATGGGACCTGCTGAGACGGCATTGAAGAGGGCCTTTAAGCTTCATAAAGCAGGACGTTTTGAGGATGCGGTAACGGCTTACGGCGAAGCCCTGAATTTGTTTCCGGACTCATACGAGGCTCATTTCAACCGCGGCATGGCGCTTCAGTCTCTCGGAAGATTGAATGAGGCTGTTATAAGTTACGGCAGGGCTCTTTCGATAATGCCCGATGCTGCCGAAGCCCATTACAATTTGGGAATTATTTATGTTGAAAAAGGAAGGATGAATGCTGCCGAGGCATGTTTTAAGCGTGCCGTACAGAGCAAGGCCGATTATATCGAGGCAATCAATAATCTGGCCAATGTACAGAAAGAGATGGGGAAGTTAAGTCAGGCCTTGGAGAACTATTCCGCTGTTTTAAGGCTTAGCCCTGATTTTGCTTATGCGTACAATGGAATGGCAGGGGTGCTGCAAGAGACGGGGGATGTCGAGACGGCGATCGAATATTACGCAAAGGCCTTGTCTATAAAGGAAGATTATGTCATAGCGCACAGTAATATGTTGCTGGCCCTGAATTATATCGACTCAAAGACACCGGAAGAAGTGTTCGAGGAACATCTTAGATTTGCCGCGGTCCATGCGGGGCCGTTGAGTAAAGACATTTTGCCTTATCGGTGCAGGCCTACAGAGGGACGAAAGCTGCGCATCGCTTACATTTCCCCTGATTTCAGGTGTCATTCCGTAGGTTTTTTCATAGAGCCTGTGCTGATGAACCATAACAAGGAAAGTTTCGACATATATTGTTACTCGGATGTGGCTGTTCCTGACGATGTCACCCGGAGAATAGAAGGCTATGCGACAGCTTGGGTCGACATATGCGGGATGAGCGACGAAGAAGTGTCCGAACGGATACGGAGCGACAGTATCGATATACTGGTTGACCTTGCAGGACATACAGGATACAATCGCATACTCGTTTTTGCGAGGAAGCCTGCGCCGGTGCAGATAAGCTGGATAGGATATCCGAACACAACAGGCCTGAAGACCATGGATTACCGCATAGTGGACGGGTATACAGATCCGGAGGGCATGACTGATCCGTATTACACAGAGGAGCTTATAAGGCTTAGAAACGGTTTTCTTTGTTATCTGCCTAACAGTGCAAGCGGTGGAGTGGGGCCGCTGCCCGCTTTAGATAAAGGACATATAACCTTCGGCTCATTTAATAAAATCTCTAAAATAACCCCGAGGGCCGTTGCTTTGTGGGCGTCAATACTGAAACGTGTAGAAAATTCCAGACTTTTATTGAAGGCCAGAGGCCTCGATGAGAAGGATATGAAGGCCAAAATCGCCGCCATGTTTGCGGGGCATGGGGTAGATGGCAGCCGGATTGTTTTTATGTCTAGGACCCCGGATACGGCAAGCCATCTTGAAGTTTACAACACTGTGGACATCGCTCTCGATTCCTTTCCTTATAATGGGACCACAACCACTTGCGAAGCCCTCTGGATGGGAGTGCCGGTAATAGTCATGAAAGGGCATACGCACGCCGCACTGGTAGGCGTAAGCATTCTGTCCAATATTAAACTCCATCGGCTCATAGCCGCAAATGATGAAGAGTATATAAATATTGCCGTATCCCTTGCATCGGACCTGAATGCTCTTGCAGAAACGAGGCTTGGCATTCGGGGACTGATGAAGGGATCGCCGTTGTTCGATTATATGACATTTACCCGGGAGATAGAAAATGTCTATAGGGGTGTCTGGGGACGTTATTGTAAGGATGTCGGACGAAACAACGTGGTTGTTCAGGAAGAGATGGCCGCTGCAGTCCAACTGCATAACGCCGGAAAACTTTATTATGCGCAGAACGGGTACAAGGATATTTTGAAAGTCGAGCCCGATAATGCCGACGCCCTGCACCTGCTCGGAACGCTCAAGTTTCAACTGAAGGAATATAGGGCTGCCGTGGAGCTTATTTCAAGGGCGATAGAACTCGACCCTTCTTCCGCCTTGTTTTACTTCAGTCTGGCAAATATCTTTGCAGGCATGGGATTGAAAGACGCCGCCGAGGACCATTATGAGAAAGCGATAAGTCTTGAGCCGGATTTCGGCGCGGCGTATTTCAACCTCGCCAATCTCCATCTCTCCGCAGAAGACTTTGACAAGGCCCGGATTTGTTACAGGAAGGCCATAGATTTAGACCTGAACCCCGCGCAGTCCTACTTTAATATCGGTACGATCCAGTTCAAGCAAAAACATTTTGAGGAAGCGATAAAGAGTTTTAATACTTCGGCCCGCTTTGAACCGGGGCGTGCCGAGACATTTCTAAATATAGCGTTATCTTATCAGGAGCTTAATAAATTCCCCGAATCGGTAGAGTGCTACAAAAAGGCCTTGGCGTTAAAGCCCGACTATACTCTGGCCTCTTTTAATTTTGGAGTGACCCTGTTTTTGTTCGGCAAACTCAGCGAGGCGCTTATCTGTTTTTCACAAGTTATCGATGCCGAGCCCGACCATGTGGACGCCCTTAATAATCTTGGAAATGTTTATAGGGAACTGGGAATGTTCGATGCGTCGGAGAGGTTTTTCAGAAAAGCGATCGAAGCAAACCCGAATTTGCCGCATTTATGGAGCAATATTCTGTATCTGAAGAATTTCAATCCCGATATTACGCTGCAGGAGATGTTTGTCGAACACCTGAAATACGAGAAGCATTTCGGGGTTCCCGCCCATCAAAAAAGGCCTTTATCTATTCCCGATATGCGCGGCAGAAGGATCAGGGTCGGTTATGTTTCGGCCGACTTCAGGCGGCACTCTGTCAGCTATTTCTTTGAGCCGGTGCTGAGAAATCATGACAAGGGAGAGTTCGAGATCTTTTGTTATTCTAACGGCTTCCTGTCGGACGGGACAACCGTACGAATAAGACAATCGGCCGAACACTGGCGCAACATATATAAAATGGACGCAGGAGATGCGGAAGACCTGATTAAGGGCGATGGGATAGACATATTGGTTGACCTCGCAGGGCATACCGGATTTAACAGTATGAACGTTTTTTTGAGAAAACCAGCGCCTGTTCAGGTAAGTTGGATAGGATACCCCAATACAACCGGTTTGAGCACAATGGACTATAGGCTGGTCGATAAATATACCGACCCTGAAGGCCTGACCGACGGCTACAACACCGAGAAATTGATCAGGATGCCTGACAGTTTTCTATGTTACCTGCCGGACAGGGAAAGTCCTGATGTTGCGGTGTCTGAACATGGGTGTATGACTTTCGGCTCGTTTAATTTAACATCTAAAATAAACGCTTATGTAGTGGAAGTCTGGTCCGAAATATTGAAACGGACGCCCGGTTCCAAGCTTCTGCTTAAAGCCCGATATCTGGATGATGCCACCCTTACAAACAGGATTATTTCTTTGTTCGGCTCTAAAGGAATACCGAGTGAACGGGTCCGGATAGCCCCCTTTGAAAAGGAGACGGCCGCGCATTTGAAAATATACTCTCAGGTGGACATAGCTTTAGATACCTTCCCGTATAATGGGACCACTACTACTTGCGAATCGATCTGGATGGGAGTGCCCTTGATCGCACTGGAGGGAAATGATCACAGGTCAAGGGTAGGTGTCAGCCTGCTTTCCAATCTAGGGCTTCAAGAATTTATCGCCAAGAGCGTCGATGAATATGTGAATATTGCTGTCAGGCTTGCTGAAGATAAGGAGAAACTAAAGACACTTCGCAGAACATTACGCAATACATTGATGGATTCTCCGTTGATGAACGCCTCAGGGTTTACCCGTAAGGTTGAACAATACTATAAATCATTCCTGTCTGCATAAAAGTTCGTTCTTTATTCTTTCGATGACATCATTCCACTGTCCGTTTTTGGTCCCCCGAAACAGCCTCATTGTAGGATACCATGGACTGTCTTCCCTGTTTAGCTGCCATCTCCAATCAGGTATCGGCGGGATGAGCAGCCAGACCGGTCTGGAAAGGGCCCCCGCAAGGTGCGCTACGGCGGTGTCGACAGATATGACCAAGTCTAAGCCCATTATTAATGCGGCAGTATCGGAAAAATCTTTTATTTCCGCAGTCGGATCTTTAATGGGGATGGCGCTCGAATTTATCTGTTCCGAGGCAGGCCCCTTCTGGAGGCTGTAAAGCTGAATGTTCTTAAGCCCGGAAAAAGCGGAGAATAGGTCTAAGGATAACGAACGCTGTCTGTCGTTTAAATTTCTGGGATTGCCCGCCCAAACTATGCCGATATTGAATCTGCTCCGGTCTATTCCTGCCGACTCCGTCCATTTTTGCACCAAAGAATTATTTACCGTTAAATAAGGAGTTTTTGAGGGTATATTTTCATTTGTCGTCTTGAAAATATATGGAATGGTCAGGAAAGGGCAGTGGAGGTCGAACGGTGGAAGCCCTTCTCCTTGAGCTTTGAAGTCCGCTATCCCTTTTATGGAACTGAAAAGAGAGATGAGTTCTTTCTGGCACTCGATTATTATACGGCCCCCCCGCTGCTCTATTAAAGGGACATACCTTATAAATTGTATGGCGTCTCCGAATCCCTGCTCTGTGTGGAGCAGGATGGTCTTCCCGTTCAAATCCGTCCCGTCCCAGAGCGGCCGGGCAAAATCGCGTTTTGTAATATAATTTTTCAGTTCCCAGCGCCATTCGTATTCCTGCCAGCCCTCATCAAACCTGCCTGTAAGCAAAAGCAGTATGGCCAGATTCCAGTGCGCATAGGAAAGCGAGTTATCGTTCTTGACGGAATGCTTGTAACAATCTATCGCTTCTTCGATATTTCCGTCTGCGCGCAGGGCATTGCCTAGGTTGTAATAGGCCGCGGCATAATCAGGGTCAAGCGTAAGGGCCTTTCTGTAACATTCGATAGCTTCATCTATATTGTCCGTTTCGAACAGGACCACCCCGAGATTGTTGTGCAGTTCAGCATTTGAGGGCGATGACCCGATGGCTTTCAGATAAAATTCTATCGCCTGAGAAGGCATTTTCTTTGTTGCGTATATTTGGGCGAGGTTCCTGTATGTATCATGCAGTAACGGGTCAAGCTCAAGCGCCTTTTTGTAGCATACAATGGCCTTGTCATAATCTTTTTTGTTGTTGAACACATTGGCAAGATTGAAATAAGCGGTGGACAATGCTGGCTCAAGGCTGATCGCTTTTTGATAGGCCTTAATGGCCTTTTCGGTATCGCCCATGGCATTCATTATGATGCCCGAGTTGACGATAGCTTCTACAAAGCCGGGCGCCAGCGCTAAGGCTTTGTGTATATGTTCTAAGGCAGATTTGTAATCGCCAATGTCTTTAAGGGCAAGCGCAAGAAAATTGAGTATTTTGGGATCGGCTGTTTTTTCGAGCAGCTTGTAATATATCTCTATGGCTTTATGAAAATCACCGCTTTTATGATGTTCTAAAGCATTTTGTAAAAGGTCATCGCTGCTCATTCAGCCCTGTTTAATCCGAAGGGACCCCTTTTAACCCGGACGCGATATTCAAATTGATATTTATTAAAATATCCATTTTATCCGCAGACGGCGCCTTCTTTATCTCTTCGGAGCGTTTATCTATAAAATCCGAAAGCTGCAAAAGATTTTGTCTGATCTCAACAGGAATCGGTGTGGTGCCTTTGGAAATCTCACTTTTAAAAATGCTCCAGATCAGGTTGTTGAACCCTAAAGCATCATTAAGCCTTGTTTCAAGTCCCTGCTCGTTCCATCTCTCTTTGCAGTCTTTAAGCATGGCCGCCGCTTTTTCGAGAACGGAAGCCTCTACCTCACGCCCCGATTGGCTGTTGCTTGTCGATGACGGGCCCTTTGAGTCCATTTAATACCTCCTCTTCGAAATGTATTAATTCTTTTGCGAGCTTCAAGGCGGGATAATACCTGCCGGAAACAATGTGTTCGTTAATCTTGTCTATAATTACGATAAGGCTTGGCGCAGCATCGAGAAGCTCGTGGACAAGCTCCCAGTAAGTTTTGTAATAGTCTGCCACGTTCTTCTCATCTATGTACATAAGCTGAATGGTCAGGTAAAGTTTTTTGCAATGCGTGTCGGCATTCTGTGAGGTCATGATCTCTTTTTCACGCAGAACAAGGGCTTTGTTCTCTATGAAGAGTTCTGCTTTATGCCTCCCGTTGGCAATTACGGCCCCGCCAACGATTAGCCGTTCGTATGGTTTAAGAGTTAATTTTAATGCCATTGTGGGTAGAGTTTAAGGACACGGTGGAAGAGGTTCCCCACTTCCACCGTGCATGATACTGTTGTTAGAACATCCTTAATACTGACTGCGCCGCCTGTGAAGCAAGGCTCAACGAAGTGATGCCCAGAGACTGACGTGTCTGGAGCATAAGCATGTTGGCGCCTTCTTCGTTCATGTCGGCCAGTGTCAAATTGTCTGCGCCGGTCTTCAACGTGTCG
>SCQE01000119.1 GCA_004321915.1 Nitrospirota bacterium | reverse complement strand
AACCTGGTCTTCCCGCCCACCGTCACTCGGCAGGCGCCGCACATGCCGGTGCCGTCCACCATGATGGCGTTCAGCGAGACCCATGCTTCGATCCCTTTCCCCTCCGTCAGCTTGGCGACAGCCATCATCATCGGCACGGGGCCGACTGCCAACACCATGGACACCTTTTCCCGCGCCATAATCTTTTCCAGCGCGTGGGTGACGAAGCCTTGAATACCGACCGACCCGTCATTGGTGGTGACGAACACCTCGTCGCACACCGCCTTGAGCTCGTCCACCAGTATCAGCAACTCCTTCGTGCGGGCGCCCACCACGCCGTAGACCTTGTTGCCGAGTTGTCTCAAATCCCGCGCCGTGGGGATGACGGCGCCCGTACCGTAGCCGCCGCCGAGCACCACACAGGCTCCTTCGTAGCGGGTGACATGGGAGCGTTGTCCTAGCGGCCCAACGACATCCTGGAAGCTGTCGCCCACGTTTTTCAGCGTAGCCTCGGTAGAGGTCCTGCCCGCAGCCATGATGACGATCTCGATGTACCCCTTGTCTCTATCCCATCCGGCGATGGAAAGCGGGATGCGCTCGCTGTCATGGTTAGGACGCATAATAATGAACTGTCCGGCCTGTATCTTCTTAGCCAAAAGCGGCGCGTTCACCTTGAAGTAGTAGGTGTTGGGGCATAGTTCCCGCTTTTCAAGTATCGTAAAATCCTGGTGATATCTACCCCTGGATAGGTTCCCGTTCTCTTGCGAGCGATGCTGGCAGTAGTGAAGTTGATGTTCGGCTTCACTGCGGACAATAAAGGCATCATCCCAGTCGAAGTGATCCATTCCAAGGATAGCGCGAAAGGCATTGTAACTCTTGTCTACTTGCTCCGGCGTAAAATAGGATTGGCGAACGCCTTTCCCTATGGCGCGTACGGCATGCCTGCGAACAAGGGCCGATGGATCCGAAAGACCGGCGAAGAGTTTGTCGAACAATATCGATCGGTCCGCATCACTGGTCGTCTCAGGGGCAATGCGGTTGAAAACCCGCCCCATGCAGTAAAAGGCGGCGGACTTCAGTTGTTTATTGGCGGATTCCGCGCATCTCAAGGCCTCAGGCAAGACTCTGACAATAGTCGGATCGGTAAAATGTCCCGCTGCCAACAAGAGGTTTATCTGGGGGTAGTCGTCGCCCCTGCTCGCATCAAACCGGGAAAGCAGTGGATTAACGGCAGGCGCGCCGATCCGCCCCAAGGCGCCGGCGAAATGTGCCACCGATTCCGCATCAGCCTCAACAAGTTGCTCGATGGTCCATTCAGCCACCTCTGCGCCAAGCGAGGCGAGAGCCGACTCTCCTTGATAAATGAGTCGAGTCAACTCCTCATCGCCGGCGGGGTCTCGATAGAAGATAGTGGCGATCGCCGCCGCCAGCTCCTGCTTCTCCTCGGAAGTGAGGTCGGAAAGCGTCAAGACCTCCGCCAAGGCGGTCTTGAGTTGGTCAGTGTTCTGGGACGAGATGTGAGCGATAATACTGTTGATCTTATTTGTCATCGCGACAAGCTTCCTCCAAAGAGACTTCGCCTCTTACACTATTGCTATGCTTGAGTAACACCTCTTTTATGCTACACGAATTTTTTCCGTTTCACAACCAAATCTGCAATCTCGAGGTAGCTGCTTAGGCGTTTAGGCTGAAGGCTCTACATTATCTCGCAAGGCGCGAATCAACCACAAATCCCCCCTCGCCCCCCCCCTTTCTAAAGGGGGGGTTGGGGGGATTTCGGTCGCGACGCTCGTCATGACAGTTTTCTATCGCTCTTCTAGGAGCCTGTCGGAGAAATCCCCGCAGGCCGGTTTTGGCCACTTCTTGAGCCACCTGAAATGGTGGACCGAATCGAGATCGTAGATCCTGAGCC
>SCQE01000056.1 GCA_004321915.1 Nitrospirota bacterium | reverse complement strand
GCCTGCTCTTTAGGTTGCAACAACGGAGTATCTGGTGGGTCTTACATTATGAAAAGCTATTTGCAGTCTATTTTCAATGAGTTAGAATGAAAAATTGCGCTTATCGCCGAAAGTCCAGATCAAGAGCTTGCGGATCGTTCCAGTGATAATAGGCCGCGAGCCTGTCTTTTGCGCTGTCCGTTGGTGTCAGCAGGGCAATCTTGCCGTACCTTGTTTTGAGCTCGTTTTTCCCTTTTACCGGAGCTTCTCCTATGGCGGCGGGCGGAGGAACAAACTCAATAAAAAAAGGGCATCCTTTTTTCTCAAAATGGCGCGAACTTTCCCGTTTAAAGCCGAGCTCTGCAAGGGCGCTTGATAGATCTTTCATCTCGGCGTGCGATATAAAATCTATGTCGCCCGAAAGATATTTGTTCTTTGTGTAAATCGATACGCATGCGCCCCCGACAATGAGGGCATCTATTCCCCGCTCGGTTAATTTGCAGCATATGAGCGCTGCAATATCCTTAATGCCGATATGTTTCCAGTCGATCTTCAAAGCGGTTTACCGGTCCTTCTCGGCCTTGTACGCATGCGGTAATAGTTGTCTTTATCTTTTTCCGGGAGAAATTCATATGCCTTTGCAATCAGGGATTGCAGTTCTTTTTTAAACGGATATCTGGGGTTGAATGTATATATCCTGACTCTGCCTACGAGCCTGCTCGCCACTATGCCTGCGTCTTCAAGCCGTTTGAGTTGCTGCTGGATCCTGTTTACCGGCACTGCGAAGGTTTTTGCCATACCGAGGGGATAGCCTTCACCGTATGCGTATAGTGTGAAGAGTATCTTTTCGACCATTACGTTGCCGAACAGGCCTTCTAACATTTCGTACCTCTTACCATAATATTTGGTAACATAACCATTAATTATGGTAGCATTGTGTAATTTGCAGAGTCAATATTTTATGTTTTGCGCTGCATCCGCCCCAAAATCCGCCGACAGCTGCAAATCTTAAGGGACAAGGGAATTCTGGAGTTCAAGGGGAAGGGGAGATACGGGGTCAGGTAGCGCGTTGGTTTATAAAAGACCTTGTTTAGTCGTTTGTTTCCGGCTGGTGTACTCTAATTCGTCCCATTTCAACTATCCACAGGCTGTTTTCTACAGACATTTGGGAGAGGGATTTCAGAAATTGGCGGATTAGTTGTTCAAGCACTGCAAAGCTTGGGTTTTGAGGAATCCTGATTATAACGATTCCGGATGTTTTGTGCGGTTGGAAGCGTGTAATATCGCCAAAATCGAGATCGAGTGAAACAAGACAACGTTTTTCTTCGCAGCATTTCTGATAGAGTTCATTATCAGGACAACCCTGAAGACCTTCATCTTTGACGGTCTCTACGTCATGACCTTCCGCGCGAAAAAGCTGCTGAGTTCTTGTCCCGAAGTTTTCGTCGAGTTTGAATTTCATTCCGGTATTTATGCCGGAATTTCGACATAACGCTCTCGCGACATCTCCGCGCCGTAAGCTATTGCCGCTCTAATGTCCTGTTCGGTGAGGTGCGGATATTCCTCAAGAATTTCTTTTGTTGTCATCCCGTCAGCAAGCAAATCAAGAATCAGCGATACCCAGATGCGCGTGCCTTTAATGCACGGCTTGCCGAAGCAAATATTGGGATTTGCCGATATTCTTTCGATAAGCGGATTCATGTCTCCTCCAGTATGCGGATGCTTTTTAAACTCTTTATATAATGTACATCATGTAATTATATAAAGCCAACACATCCGCCCCAAAATCCGCCAACAGCTGCAAATATTAAGGGACAGGGGAATTCTGGAGTTTAAAGGGAAGGGGAGATACGGGATTTAGGCCTTGAGAATCTTCAGCAGTTTTGCTGTTGTATAGATATCCACCCCTGAGTTTTTGAAATCGTTGTCGTTGCTCCATACTGGAATCTTTAGTTTCATTGCAAGGGCAAGGAGTTCGATGTCATCCTCATCTCTGTCCGACAGTTTTCCTGATGCCTTCCGAATAAATTCCTCATAAAAATGCAGGGGGTATATCTTAACGGGAAGAAGTTTTAGTTGTGATTCAAGAATTTCTTCGCTTAGCGAATATTTTTCTGCAATAACGCCGAGATATTGCCTGACTTCATCTATATTGAATTGTGTGGTTACAATTTCAATATCGTCTTTTAAAAATACCCTCAGTGCTGCCTTGCCGGCAACAGCGGAAAGAATTACATTAGCGTCTGCGGCGATTTTTTTTAAATGCGTCGAAGCCTGCAATCAGTTTTTCCTCTGTTATCCCCTTTGGGACAAGTGAATGCCTTATGGCCTCGCCGAAGCTGACAATCAATTCCTTCCTGAGTTCTACGGGGAAGTTTTCAGGGTGCTCGATCGGCAGATAAAGACCTGCGGCCTTTCCATGTCTTGTTACAAGAATAGGTTCTTCATCTTTGAAAAAGGCTGTTGCCTTGTCTCTGAATTCTCTTACAGTAGCTACTTTCATCGTTTCCTCCTGTTATGATTATAACGGCCCAAATAAACTGTGTCAACAATTGTGACCACAATTCCTTATCACCAAAATCCGGCAACAGCTGCAAATCTTAAGGGACAGGGGAATTCTGGAGTTTAAGGGGAAGGGGAGATACGGGGTCAGGTAGGAGTGGTTTCTTATTTGCTGTACACAACAATGCCGGTTTCCAGTATCTCTTTGGCAAAACCCTTTTTGTCCCTGATTTGTTTCGGAGTAAGCCCGATTGGTTCGATAGGCTCGCCGAATTTATGGTGCGCTTTGCTTAAAAGCAACTGGCGTTCGAAAATATCCAGTTTTTGAAATGTCGACGATACAACAGCAAGGTCTATGTCGCTATATTTTTTAGGGTTTCCTTTCGCATAAGAGCCGTATAATATGACCTGCGAAACCTTTACTCCAAGCTGTCCGAGTTTGGCGATATATCTGTCTATGATATTCTCAATCTCTTGTCTTTTTTTAACCATTTTAGAAGCTCCTTGGTTTTTTGCAAATAATCCCCGGCTTTTTTTCTCTTGAACGCCTTGACCATCGCCTCGATGTCTTCGGGGTATCTTGTAACAATGCTAAGGGCATTCAGCGATTCGATTGTTTCTGGAAGCTCAACGCCTGTTGCATTTAAAAGGTGAATCAGATTATGAGTTTTAGGGGGTATTTTTTTCAATGCCGCTGCATACAACCCCTTCAGTAATTTTTCTGCAGATAGGTGACACATGAAAAGGACATACTAAGGAATACATTTACAATGCCACATGATTTGTCATTCCCGCGAAGGCGGGAATCCAGAAATATCTTGAAAATACTGGATCCCCGGGTCAAGCCCGAGGATGAGTGCGCCTGAGAGT
>SCQE01000121.1 GCA_004321915.1 Nitrospirota bacterium | reverse complement strand
CTTTCCAAGACGAGAATAGAACTCTTCAGAAATATTGACAATCGTTCTTTCCAGCAATTTTTTATTGTTGAAAAAATCAATTACCTCTTTAATATTTTCAACGCCATAAACTTCCAGTTCGCCAACGGCAGCGGCTTCCTGCGCGTTTTGTTTGGGAAGGATGATGGCCTTGAACCCCCTGTCTTTCGCTTCAAGTGCAATCGGAAGAACCCCTTTTATTGAGCGAAGTTCCCCATCGAGGGAAAGTTCTCCCATGATGATATATTCGCCTAAATTTTCACTCTTGATTTTGTCGTTGGCAGCGAGAATCCCTATAGCCATAGTCAGGTCGTATGCGGATCCTTCTTTTTTAACATCCGCAGGAGCCATGTTGATGGTAACTCCTTTACCGGGAATCTTATATCCTATATTTTTCAAGGCAGCACCAATGCGGTGCTGACTTTCTTTCACTGCATTGTCGGGCAGGCCAACAATAAATAAATTTACTCCGGTGGAAATATTCGTCTCAACGGTTACCAGTGTGGCTTTTATTCCATGAACAGCGCAGCCATACGTTTTTGCCAATCTGACTTTCGATTTCTTAGGTTCGCTCTCAGATACTTCTTGTTCTTGCATTGTGATTTTATTCTTTTCAGAATTATTATTAAATATTTTCTTCTACAAAATGAATGAGCGAATGTATCACTTTGATATGAATTTCCTGTGCCCGGTCGGCATATTTGGAATGGGGCGCACGAATTTCAACATTACAGAGAGGGGCCATTTTACCTCCGTCTTTTCCTGTAAGCCCTATCACTTTCATTCCTTTTTTCTTTGCAGCGACAATGGCGTTAATGACATTTTTTGAATTTCCGCTGGTGCTGATGGCGAGCAGGACATCGCCTTTGCGACCAATGGCTTCAATATAACGGGAGAAAACAAAATCATATCCATAATCATTGGCAACACAGGAAATATGCGAAGAATCTGAAATAGAAACTGCAGGCAGCGCTTTTCTGTTTTCCCGAAACCGGCCCGAAAGTTCTTCGGCAAAGTGCATGGCATCGCACAGGGAACCTCCGTTGC
>SCQE01000055.1 GCA_004321915.1 Nitrospirota bacterium | reverse complement strand
GATTTAATGTCCTTTACAAGCTGTATTGCTTTTGCGATCTCAAGCCCCTCTATTTCCTTTTGAGCAGAAGGGCTGAAAACAATCCTAAACCTTTTTTGCACGGCGTTTTTCGAGCTTTCTTAGCAGGGCATCAGCCTCTATGCCGCCGCTGAGGTCATAAGCGGCAAGGGACTCAGCTATTTTCGTCTTGAACTTTGGATCGTTCTCTATAAGATAATCCTCAAAATCCTCCTCTGTAATGTGGTGAAGCACGGCTGCAGGCTTCCCGTAGGCGGTTATAATTATATCCTCTTTTTTTGATGATTTGAGCAGTTCCATCGTTTGCTGCTTAAGCTCTTTTACCCCTGCAAAACGCATATAACCTCCGTTTTAAGAGTTATACAATAGTGTAACTTTTAAAAATATACGTGTCAATGTTTCGAATTGCCTCATGGGTAACGCTCGATTTTGATATAATAAACCCTGCCTATGGACAGCATAATACAGATAGACGATCTCGTCACCCACTACGGCGACAGGCAGGTCCTCAAGCATGTTTCTTTTTCGGCCCCGCGCGGCAAGACGACAGTTATCTTAGGCGGAAGCGGGTGCGGCAAAAGCACGCTGCTCAAGCATTTGATAGGGCTTTTAAAACCTTCTTCAGGCCGGATATCCATTAACGGCACAGACATAACTATCCTTGACGAAGAGGGATTGAACTCAGTCAGAAAAAAACTGGGCATCCTGTTCCAAGGCGCGGCCTTGCTCAATTCCATGACTATAGCAGACAATGTGGCGCTGCCTTTGAGAGAGCACACCAAGCTTGAAGAATCGACCATCGGAATAATGGTCAGAATGAAGCTCGACCTTGTCGGGCTTTCGGGGTTCGAGAATTTTTACCCGTCCCAGCTTTCGGGGGGAATGAAGAAAAGGGCCGGACTTGCGAGGGCGATTGCGCTTGAGCCGGAGCTGCTTTTTTTCGATGAGCCGTCAGCCGGTCTCGATCCTGTAACCGCGGCAGGCCTTGACGAATTGATAATAAAACTAAGGAACGTTTTTCGCATGTCCATAATAGTTGTGACACATGAACTTCCGAGTGTATTCGCTATCGCCGATTATGTTATCATGCTTGACGCAGGACAGGTCATATTCGCAGGAACAATCGATGAATTCAAGGTTTCAAAGCAGGACAGGATAAAAATGTTTCTTGAACGCAGACCCGAATCGGCTACATATTCCCCTGACGATTATTTCAGGTTCATAGCAGGAAATTAACGGAGGGATTTCGTTTGGCATACCTAAAAGAAGAGATAAAAGCGGGTGTGATAATCCTGTCCGCAGCCCTGATACTGAGCGGCTTTGTAATATTCATAGGCGGAAGCGGCCTCTTCGAAAAGTTCGACACCTATTACGTTAAAGTCACAAACTCCGCGGGGCTCGAAGAAGGCGCTCAGGTCAGGCTCGGCGGGGTGCGCGTAGGCAGGGTGCTGAACATAAAAACTCCTGAAACTGCCGGAGACCCCGTGACCATAACGGTCGGCATAAAAAAAGGCACCCCTGTTTTCAAAGGCAGTAAGGCAGTAATTACTCAGGTAGGCTTGGTGGGCGACCTCTATTTACTGCTGACGCTCGGCAATGCGGGCGCCGAAAGGTTCAGTCCCGGAGACTTGGTCCCTGCCGATGAGCAGCTCCAGTTCGGCGAGATGATGGCGAAGGTCGGGGGCATATCGCAATCGGTCGACTCGTTGATAAAAGACATGAACGGGGTCTTCAGCAAAAAGAACATCCAAAATATCGAAAAACTTATCGACACCGCCGATAAGACGCTCGTATCGAGTTCATCGAATTTCGACAAAATAGCGACCGCGTTAAAAAACACCAACGACAAACTCAGCCGTGTGCTCGGCGAATTGGAAGATATGATGAAGGAAAACAAAGGCGAGGCCGCCCACCTGCTGAAAAAAGCGAAAGACGGTATAGAGAAGGCAAACGCCATGATGAAATACATGGAAGACGCGGCTTCCGAGGTAGGCAAGACATCCAAGTCCGTAGGCTCTGCAGTGGACCGGCAATCGAAGAATATAGAAGCATTGGTCCTTACGTTACAAAAAACAAGCGAAGACCTGAGAGATGTGATGCATGAGATAAAGCACAAACCGTGGAGCATAATCCATAAAGAGAGGAGCGGAGATGAATAAGCGACCGATTTTGATTTTAGAATTTTTTTTATTAAGCCTTATTTTGACCGCATGTTCCATGCCCGAAACAAAGATTTACAGTATCGGTTATTCAGGGCAGACCGCCTCGAACATCCCCCAAGACAAACCAAAAGCTTATATAACGATAAACGCCCCACGACATCTGTCGCAACCGTATATTGTTTACAGGACCTCGCTTTACGAGCTCACAATCTCCAAATACTCCAAGTGGGACGCCCCACCTTCAGAGACTGTACGAGATATCGTAAAAGATTCGCTGCTTGCTTCCGGCGGCTTCGGTGAAGTAAGCGGCTCGCTGGCGGCGCCTGCCGGAGCATATCACGCAAAGATCGATCTCAAAAGGTTCGAACGTTCAGACAGCGCTGAAGGGTCGTCGGCAGAGTTGCTTTTCGACGTTTCTTTGATCTCGCCCGAAGGCAAAGAAGTTCACAATCAACGGATATCCAAACAGGTCAAGCTTGAGGACAACGCATTCAGGAACCTTGCAAAGGCCTTGAACAGCGCGGTCTTGGAGGCTGCAAAGGAATTGACCAAAAGGGTATCGGAAACCCTGTCGTCAACGCGTCGATAAATCGACAGCGCCTCCGTCGAGCTTTTTTATGGCTTCTTTGGCGGCACTCTGCTGCGCTTCTTTCTTGCTTTTGCCCTTGCCCCTTCCGCAAAAAACGTCTTTTATGTAAACCTCGGCTGTGAACACTTTCTGGTGCTCCTCACCTTCCTGTTTTACAATGCGGTAAGCGGGCAGCAATTCGAACCCGGCCTGACACCTTTCCTGAAGCTCGCTCTTGAAGTCGTAATCCTCTTTCAGATATACGACCGAATGCAGGTTGTCCCTTAAAAGCGCCTCTATAAGTCCATAAGCGGCATTATAGCCGCCATCGAGAAAAACGGCCCCCAATATGGCTTCTACGGCATCGGACAGGATCGATTTTTTCAGCCTTCCGCCCGAAAGCTCTTCGCCCTTGCCGAGTTTCAGAAACTTCCCTACAGACAGTTTTTCGGCAATTCCATACAAAACATTCTCGTTTACAAGACAAGACTTCATCTTCGACATTTCGGATTCGCTGAGTTGTGGGTCCTTGCTGAAAAGAATTTCGGAAATAGCGAGACCGAGTACGGAATCGCCTAGGAATTCGAGGCGTTCGTTATAGCCCTTTGCCTGTGACGGATTTTCGTTATGAAACGATTTGTGGGTAAGGGCTTCCGCTAATAGCCGCTTGTCCTTAAAGACGTAGCCTAAAGACTTATCAAGCCCCTCTGTATTTTCTGAAAAGGAGACAGGCATTGGTTCCGCCGAAACCGAAGGAATTTGACATAGCGCATTCGACATCCACCTGCCTTGCCTTGTTGGGTATGTAGTCGAGGTCGCACTCAGGGTCGGGATTTTCGAGGTTTATGGTGGGAGGCACCATATTATTAAAAATGCTCAGGACAGAAAACACCGCTTCCACCCCTCCTGCCGCCCCGAGCTGATGGCCGGTCATGGATTTTGTCGAGCCCACACAAAGCTTGTAGGCATGGTCTCCGAATACGGTTTTAATTGCTGCGGTTTCGAGTTCGTCGCCGTACTTTGTGGAAGTGCCGTGCGCATTTATATAACTGACGGTTGTGCGATCCACCCCCGCATCCTTTAGTGTTGCGTTCATGCACCTGACAGCGCCCTCTCCTGCCGGAGCAGGCGTTGTGATATGATACGCGTCGCTCGACATTCCATAACCTAAAATCTCGGCGTATATCTTGGCGCCCCTAGCTACCGCGCTTTCGAGGGTTTCGAGTATGACTATTCCGGAGCCTTCGCCCATAACAAAGCCGTCCCTGTCGGAATCGAACGGTCTGCTCGCCCTTTGAGGCTCGTCATTCCTTGTGGAGAGGGCCTTCATTACCGCAAAACCGGATATGCAGAGCGGAGTAATGACCGATTCCGTACCGCCTGCTATCATAACATCGGCTTCACCGCGCTGGATAACCCTGAAGGCATCTCCTATTGAATGACTGCCCGTAGCGCAAGCCGTGACCGCAGTCGAATTCGGTCCTTTCGCGCCGTATTTTATCGACACATTGCCCGACGCAAGGTTGATTATTATCATCGGCACAAAGAAGGGCGATATTTTCTTGGGCCCTCTCTCCATGAGCACCTTGTGGTAATGTTCAATCGCAGGCAGGCCGCCCATGCCTGCGCCTATTATTACACCTACGCGTTCTGCGTTTTCTTCCGTGACCTTGAACCCGGAATCGTCCATAGCCATAGTTGCGGCAGCCATGGCAAAATGGATAAACCTGTCCATCTTTTTTATTTCCTTCGGCTCTATGTAAGGCGCAGGATCGAAATTCTTGACTTCGCCCGCAATCTGCACAGGAATAGGCGCAGGATCGAAAAGCGTGATTCTGTCTATCCCTGATTTGCCGGCCAAAGCGGCTTTCCAAGACTCTTCGACCCCGATGCCGATAGGCGTAACGAGACCGAGCCCGGTGACTACTACTCTTCTTTTAGAACTCATCCTACCTTGCTTTTAATGTAGTCTATCGCGTCTTTTACCTTGGTGATCTTCTCTGCGTCTTCGTCCGGAATTTCGATATTGAAGGCCTCTTCAAAGGCCATGACGAGTTCGACAGTGTCGAGAGAATCCGCGCCAAGATCATCCACAAAAGAGGCCTCGGACGTGACCTCGGACTTGTCCACCCCAAGCTGCTTCGCGATAATATCGCTTACTTTTTCATCTACCATGTTACCCTCCAGTTGTCTTCTTTAATTAGGAAGTGAGAAATGGGAAATAAGAAGTAAAACTTCTCACCCCTCACTTTTTACTTCTCACTTATTTACATATACATCCCGCCGTTTACGTGTATAACCTGTCCGGTTATGTAAGACGTATCGGGCGAGGCCAGAAATGCGACCGCGTTCGCTATATCTTCAACGCTGCCGAATTTTCCCATCGGAATTGCCTTCATCATTTCCTGCTTCACATTTTCATTTAAAACATCGGTCATGGCGGTCGTAATAAAACCGGGGGCCACAGCATTGACCGTTATACCCCTGCTTGCATATTCCTTTGCTATCGATTTTGTGAGCCCTACGATGCCGGCCTTGGACGCGCTGTAGTTGGTCTGACCTGCGTTTCCTATAAAAGCGACTATCGAGGTTATGTTTATGATCCTGCCGTAACGCTGTTTCGACATTAATTTAACGGCCTCTTTCGAGCAGAGAAAAGTCCCTTTAAGGTTCGTGTCTATTACGGAATCCCAGTCCTCTTCCTTCATGCGAAGCAAAAGCCCGTCTCTCGTAATCCCTGCATTATTTACGAGTATATCCACCTTGCCGAATTCCGCGACAGCTCTTTCGAACAATGCGGAAACATCGCTCGCCTTGGCTATATCGGCCTTGACAGCTATGCTTTTCACGCCCAAGACCGTCAGGGCGGCCGAGGTTTCTTCGGCAGCCTCCAGCCTAGTCGCGGCAACGACCACATTAACGCCCCTCTTGGCAAGGCATTCCGCGATCCCCTTGCCTATGCCCCGGCTTCCGCCCGTTATTATTGCTGTATGTCCGTTCATGGTTTTGAAATGCCCTCAAAAAAGCAGGAATCATTTTAACAGAGAGTAGATTTGATTTTCCAGTCAATATAAAGTTTATTCCCGAAAAAGATTTGCGACCGTTCCTCTATGCTATACTGAAACCCGGAATATGCCCCGGACAAAACAGATAAAAAAATCGCCCGGAACAACTCATAAGCGAGCGCCAAAGCCGAAATCTCCGGCCGTAATATGTTCAAACTCGGAATGCAAACTGAGAAAACAGGGCTGCAAAGGCTTCGAAGGATGTCCGGGATTTAAGGGCCGGGGCTGACGGATAATCTTCATACACTATCCCCTATTCGAAAATCTGCGGCGCTAAATCTTGCAATCTGCGGTTAAAAAGTTTTATTCTCATATTTCAATATTTCACGTATCGTCAATTTGTTTATCTAGGGGAGAACATCATGACTGCTCGTTATGCTCTATGCATCTTATTATCTATACTTTCCCTTGCGGGCTGCGCTGCAGTCGATATAATCCTTTCAGAGGAAAGCGACGAAAAAACGGTAATGTCGATTTCGGGTTCGGGAGAGTTCTGGCGCTCCTCATCCTGCCGGGGGTGCCACAGCAAGGTATATTCCCAGTACGCAGAATCCATGCATGATAAGTCGTTCGAAAACCCCGTATTTCAGGCCCAGTATTTCAACGAGGTCGTGCCCTCTATAAAGGACAATGCTTCCATGGCCGAGGAGGCGAAAAAATGCATCGCCTGTCATACACCGGTGTCTTATATAAAAAACAACGGATACATAGTTTCAAAGGACCAGGTGAATAACGCAATGGCCGGTGTTACCTGCGATTTCTGTCATACCATGACGGGCTTCACAGGAAAAGAGCCGGGCAACGGAAATTACATCTCCTCGCCGGGAGATGTAAAATACGGGCCGATCCCTACCCTCACCGACCATCATAAGGCCTACTCCGATTTTTTTAATAAAAGCGAGTTTTGCGCCGTATGCCACAACGCCACCAATCACAACGGTATCGAGATCAAATCGACCTTCACGGAATGGAAACAGAGCGATTACGCAAAAAAGAACATTCAGTGTCAGGACTGCCACATGAACATAAAAGGATACCTGACAGGCGGGCAGGCCTTATTCGAGTCAGGCAAGGTAGGCGAGACCAACTGGATACAGTTCAAAGACTACGAAAGACTTTACACGCACAAGTTCCCGGGCGCCCACAATAAAAAACAGGTGGAAGCCGCCATTTCCGTCTCGATCAGCGAAGTCAATGTCGAAGGAGAAGATATGACGGTCACGGTCCTAGTCGACAACACCAACGTAGGCCATATGATGCCGACAGGCAGCGCTGAATTAAGGCTTTTATGGCTTGAACTTCAGGTAAAACTGGACAATAATTCGCTTATATGGGTCCCTGCGTCTTCAAACATAGCGTCAGGCGAAAAGCTCGATATCGCCGGAATTTCCGCGTCGGATGCCGAAACAATAGGGGACGACATCCCGCGAGGGGCGAGAATATACAGGACTGTTTTTGCCGACACTCAAAACAAACAGACTTTTTCTTCTTATAAAGCGGCAAAGGTCCTTTACGACAACAGGCTGAATCCACTCGAAGTCAGAAAAGAAACTTATAACTTCAAACTGCCTAAGCACGCAAAAAACAAATTGACACTGATCGTCGACCTGAAATATCTGCCGTATCCGACCGCTTTTTCGTCGAGACTCGGTCTCAAAAGCGCTTCACAGTACAGCCTGTTCACCGCCGAAAGGACCTTGCACTTGAAGCGGTAGTTTCGACTTGCAAATGTCATTATAGTGTGGTATTTTTTAAGCATCAAACATTAAAAAATCTTTCTTAATAATACACACACAATAAATTCAGGAGGGGTCTATGTCCATCAAAAAAGTAGGCATCATCACGAGCGGAGGCGATTGCGGAGGCCTTAACGCCGTAATCAAAGGCGTTGCGCGCTTTGCGTATTCGCTGGGAATTGAATCTGTAGTTATTCCTAACGGTTACGCAGGCCTTTATAACCTTATGGAACTCGATTCAGTGGTCACCCTGAACGCAGAAAGGGTCAGCAGGATAGAAGCGTCGCTTGCAGGCTCAGAAGCAGGGCACTCCCGCGTTAAAATAAGCAAGATAAAGGACGAAAACAAGTATCAGAGGATCAAAGACGGCCTCAAAAAATTCGGCATCGACGCGCTTATCATCAGCGGCGGGGACGATACCGGCAGCGTTGTAGTAGACCTCTCTGAGCAGGGCATCCCCTGCATACACGTTCCGAAGACAATGGACCTCGACCTCCAGCCGTACAGCGTAGGCGGGGATTCCGCAGTAAACAGGATATCGGTATTCACGAGAGACCTGAAGACAACCGGCTTGAGTCATAACCGTGTGATTGTCGTAGAGGTGTTCGGCAGGTATGTCGGACATACGGCATTCAGGGGCGGGGTCGGGGCCGAGGCGGACTGCATACTTATTCCGGAAATTCCTGTTGATTTTGATGTGGTCTATGAACATATGAAAACCACCTACTCAGGACGCGTGCTGCGCAGCGATGTGAAGGCCGGCACTTATATTATCGTCGTGGCCGAAGGGCTCAAGATGGCAAACGGAGAGATGCTGTATGACGAGTCGGCCGGCGTTGACGCTTTCGGCCACAAAAAACTTGCCGGCTCAGGAAAATTCGTAAGACAGCAGCTCGAAAAAAGACTGAAGGCAGACCCTGAAATAAAAGAGTTCATGAAAAAAACAGGCATGTACGCTCCGGGTATTTATGAGGTGCCTGAAGTCAGGGAAGTCACACCGGGACACCTTGTGCGCTGCGGCTCATCATCCGCATTCGACGTTAATTTCGGACATAAAGCCGGTTCTGCCGCAGTACTCCTTCTGCTCGAGGGCAAATCAGGCACCACGGTTGTGAATGTCGACGGCGACAAGGTTTATTTCATGCCCACCACGGAAGCCATCAAACGCAGAGAGGTCGACACCAAAGAAATAGCCCTCTTCGAAAGCTTAGGCACATGCTTCGGCAGAAAACCCGAAAAGTACAAAGCATCGTTTAAAGAAATCAACAATACCGTAGAGAGGCATCTATAGTCTTCAGCATCGGACCGAGGAGGTTTAGATGAATATGTCAGTTCTCAAAAAAGCGATAGAAACGAGAGAAGACGGAGTTGAGGTAAAAGACGTTCAGGGCATCCGGGCAGCTATGGACGACCTCGTATATGACGCGGTGTTCGAACAGGACGAGGAAAATAAAAAAGCAAAACTGCTTTTGATCAAAGAGATAGCAAAGGCTTGCGGGGCGGTGCCCGCATCCATTCAGGGACTGTATGACGAGATGGGCAGAAACTATACGGGTTTTACGGTCCCGGCCGTCAATATTCGCGGCCTTGCTTACGACACCGCAAAAGCCGTTTTCAGAAAGATGCTCGAATCTAAAGCAGGGGCGGTCATATTCGAGATAGCGAGGTCCGAAATAGGCTACACAAAGCAGCGGCCTTTGGAATTCTCTGCCGTCATACTTGCAGCTGCCGTAAAAGAGGGGTATCAGGGGCCGGTATTTATTCAGGGCGACCACTTTCAGCTAGTGAAAAAGAATTACATAAGCGACCCGCAGGCCGAAACAGCATATGTGAAAGGCCTTATTTCAGAGGCCATAGAGGCCGAATTTTACAATATAGATATCGACGCCTCAACGCTCGTCGATCTTTCCGTCCCATCGATGAAAGCGCAGCAGAGGCCCAATTTTGAGATGACCTCCGCGCTTGCTGAACATGTGAGACAAAACCAGCCGGACGGCATAGATATTTCGATAGGAGGAGAGATAGGCGAGATAGGCGCAAAAAACAGCACGCCTGACGAACTCAGGGCCTTTCTCCAAGGTCTCAAGGATACGTTCATCAGCCCGAAAGGGTTGAGCAAAATAAGCGTGCAGACCGGCACGAGCCACGGCGGAGTGGTCCTGTCTGACGGCAGCCTTGCCAAAGTCAAGATAGACTTCGACACGTTGAAAACGCTGTCCGAGACCGCGAGAAACGAGTACGGCCTTGCGGGCTGTGTGCAGCACGGGGCCTCTACCCTGCCGGAAGACGCCTTTAATATGTTCCCCGAGACCGGCACTGCCGAGGTGCATTTAGCGACAGGGTTCCAGAATATAATCTATGACAGCAAACATCTGCCGTCCGGATTCAGAAACGAAATGTATGATTTCATCAGGACAGAATGCGCTAAAGAGAAAAAAGAAAGCCAGACGGACGAGCAGTTTATCTATGGCTGCAGGAAGAAAGCGTTCGGCCCGAACAAGAAAAAATGGTGGGACCTGCCCGAAAACGTAAGACAGCCGATAATGCAAGAGTTGGAAGAGAAGTTCGCTCTTTTGTTTACGAAGCTGAAGGTCGGAGGCACTGTCGATATAGTCGGCAAGACCGTAAAACCGGTTGTTGTAAAAAAACGGATAAGCAAAGATCTATTGAATTAAAATAAGGACAGCGCCGAACGGCGCTGTCCTTATTTTTTAAAAAACCTGCCCTGTAAATCATCGAATATATCGTAAGCCGCAGGCACGACTATCAGAGTCAGAAAAAGCGAACTCAAAAGGCCTCCGATTGCGGCTATGGCCATCGGGGCACGTGTTTCAGCGCCTTCGCCGAGGCCGAGCGCTATCGGCATCATGCCTAATATCATCGCAACAGTGGTCATAAGTATAGGCCTGAGCCTTACAGGGCCTGCCTGAAGTATTGCATCCTTTCTGCTCAAACCCCGACTTCTCAGCGTGTTTGTGTAGTCCACAAGCAGGATCGCGTTTTTCTTGACAAGTCCCATCAAAAGTATAAGTCCGATAAGACTGAAAATATTCAAGGTATTGTTGGTCAGAAGCAAGGCCCCGAACGCGCCTATGAACGAAAACGGCATTGCGAGCAGCACGGTCACAGGATGCACAAAACTTTCGAACTGCGCCGCCAATATCATGTACGCCATTACAACTCCCAGCACTAAAGCGAATATCAGATAATAAAAAGATTCACCCATCATATCAGCCGCGCCTTTGTAGGCGGTTGTGTAGTCGGGCGAAAGCGTTTTGGCCGCAATTGCGTCAAGCTCTCCCTTGGCCTGACCTAGCGGTTTCTTCTCTAAATTGGCGAACATCATCACAGCCCGCTGCCTGTCGACCCTGTTTATAACGCTGGGGCCGCCGCCTTCCTTGATGTTCACGATATTCGAGACTTCCACAAGCTTTCCGTCTTTTGCCCTCACATACAACTTGCCTATAGCGTCAGGATCGGCCCTGTCGATAGGATTGAGACGGGCCCTTACATCATAACGCCGTCCCTTGGCTGTGTCTTTGTATTTAGTCACGTCAACCTCGCCGCCGATAAGAAAATTTATGGCCTCTGCAACCGTTGCGGTCTCGACGCCCAAGTCTGCGGCCTTGTCCCTGTCTATAAAGACCTTTACTTCCGGCTTGCCTGCCTCTAAAGACGAGTCAATATCGACTATACCCGGCAGTCTCGAAAATTCAGACGATATTTTGTCCATATATTTTTCGAGCATTGAGAGGTCTCTGCCCCTTATCACATACTGTATCGGCACATTTCTTATGCCGCCGCCGATGAGAGAAATATCTTCCGCGCTCGCCTTCAACCCGACGATGTTTTTGAGGAGCTTTCGCATCTCTGCCTTCACCTGCTCCTGACTCTTTTTTCTGTCCGACTTGGGTTTCAGCCCCACGAACATAGAGGCCTTATTGGTCGGCCCGAAAAAGCCCTGAGCGTAAAATACCGACACCACTTCAGGCATCTTGCCTATGGCCTGTTCCGCCTGCATGAACATTTTATCCACTTGGTCCACGGAATAATCTATCGGCGCCTGAAGCCTTACAGCCACCCTGCTCTGGTCTTCGGACGGAGCAAACTCTTTACCTATAAATTTTGTTATGAAAAGACTGAACAAAAACACGAGTAGTGAAATTGTGAGCACTTTGACCCTATGCTCGATCGAATAACCGAGTAGTTTTTTGTACAGTTCCTCTATCTGCATGTATCTTCGTTCGAGCATGTCCGAAAGCCTGCTGCAAAGGCTTGTGCCGCCGGTCAGTTCATGGCAATGCCTTATTTTTTCTATCCTTAAGTACCTCGAAGCCATCATAGGCGTCAGCGTAAAAGAGATGAACATCGATACAAGGACCGCAAAGACCACTGTAAAAGCGAACTGTACGAAAAACCTTCCGACAAGCCCTTTCATGAAAGCCACCGGCAGGAATATCGCTACTATCGCAAGGGTTGTGGCCATTACTGCGAGCCCGATCTCTTTTGTTGCGGTGGACGCAGCTTCCATCGGCCCTTTACCCGCCTCTATATGCCTGTGGATGTTCTCGATTACGATTATGGCGTCGTCAATCAGTATGCCTATCGAAAGGGAAAGCGCAAGCATCGTCATATTGTTGAAGGTAAAACCGAAGGCGTTCATTATGGCGAAGGTCGAGATTATGGATGTAGGGATGGCCAAAGCGCTGATAAGCGTTATTCTCAGGCTTTTAAGAAAGAGCAGTACCGCGAGCGTTGCAAAGACCCCGCCGTACACAAGATGGTGCTGGACTTCGTTTATCGAGCGTTTTATGAATACCGACTGGTCGAAACTTATATCCAGATTCATGCCCGGAGGCAGGGTTTTCCTTATTTTTTCGAGCTCTGCCTTGACCCTGTCTATGACCTCTACGGTATTAGTGCCGGATTGTTTTTGGACCCCCATACCCACGGCGTTTTTACCGTTGAATCGGATAATGGAGCGCTTCTCTTCCATCCCGTCTTCAACCCTTCCTATGTCGCGGAGCCTGACCGGCGCCCCTTTTGCGTAGGCCACGATTAAATTATTAAATTCCTGCGGGTCTGCAAACTCGCCTTTTATCTTTACCGAATACTCTTTTGTGTTGGTTTCGATCCTTCCGCCGGGGAGCTCGACATTCTCCCTCTGGAGCGCCCTGATTATATCGTGGGCCGTAATCTTGTAGGCATTCATTCTGGCCGAATCCAGCCATATCCTGACCTGTCTCAGCCGCAGACCGCCCGTTCTTATAGAACCTACGCCGTTGACCTTCTGTATCTGTTCCTTCAACACCTCGTCGGCATAAGTTGATATTTCTCTGACAGACCTCTCGCCTGACAGCGCCATCCACAAAACAGGAGTGGCATCCGGATCGACTTTTTCTATTATCGGTTCGTCGATATCGCGCGGCAGTTTGCCTCGCACGAGAGATATTTTTTCCCTGACATCCTGAGCTGCAAGCTCTATATCCCTTTCCAGAACAAATTCTACTGTTACCGTAGATACGCCCTCTATGCTCGATGACGTTATGGTCTTGACCCCGTTGATGGTATTGACAGCCTCCTCGATCTTGTCGGTGACGTCGATGTCCATTATCTCCGGGCTTGCGCCTTTGAGCTTTGTGATTATGTTGACGATAGGGAAATCCACTTTCGGGAAGAGATCGACCCCGATATTAGGGTAACTGACCACGCCTAAAAGCACGATGGCAAGTATCACCATCGTTGCAAAGACAGGGCGTTTTATGGAAATATCAGCGAGAAACATTAACCTTTATTCCTTCAGCTAGATTTTGCTGTCCGACAACTACGACCTGCTCGGCCTCTTTCACCCCTTCAACTATTTCTACAAAATCACCGTGTTTCGCGCCGGTCTTGACCTTGCGCGCCCTTGCCTGCTCACCTTCAACAACATAAACCGTTACTGAATCTCCTTCGTAAAGCAGCGCGGTTGCAGGCACAACAACCGTTTCCTTAGGGGCCCCGGTAAACGCCGTAACTTTAGCAAACAAGCCGGGCTTGAGCATCCCGGAAGGGTTCGGTATGTGCGCCTCTATCTGAAGCGTTCTGGTCCTGTCGTCGAGGCTGGGAAATACAGATGCCACTTTACCTGCAAATTCCTTATCAGGCAGCGCATCCACCTTCAGGGAAATGTCCTGTCCGGCCTTTATCTTCGAAACATCTTTTTCAGAGACCGAAAAGTAGAGCTTAAGAGGATTTGCCTGTATCAGAACAAGCATAGGAGAGCCGTTCCTTACAAAATCTCCTCTCGATGACCTCTTCTCTTTCACTGCTCCTGCAATAGGCGACAGAATTTTCGTCTTGGACAGTTTATGCCTTGCCATATCCAGAGACGCCTTTGCCCTGTCCGCCTCGGCTTCGGCAATGTTCAGTCTTGTTGCAACATCGTCCATCTGCTGCCGGGGAACGAGTTGTTCTTCAAACAGGGCCCTTTTTCTGCCAAACTCGACCTTGGTATTTTCCAATGCCGCCTTGGCCTGCTTCAATGCAGCTTCGGCCCTGACTGCGTCGAGCGCATAGTCCGTATCGTCAAGCGCTGCAAGCAGCATGCCTTTTGATGCGAGAGACCCCTCGCTTACCTTCAACTCCTTAATTATGCCCTCTATTTCCGAACTTACAAGCACTTCTTCAAAAGACGCCAAAGTGCCTACAGCTTCGATCATAGGACGCAACTGCTGCCTGCCTGCAGGTTGCACCGTTACATTTATTCTTCTCTCGGCAGCCTGTTTCTCGGTTTTCTTATTGCATGAAACAATAAAAATCAAACTTATAAAAACGCATGCCAGAGCGCAAATTTTTAACGTAAAACCTCGGGTCTTCATGAGATGTATTCTCCTTCCCGCTTTTTCAGAGGATGTTTAGATGTAAGTGAATGCTAACATTCTAAAAGAGTGAGAGGTAATTGTCAACGCGCGCGGAGGCGGGTAAGGACAGCCGAAGACTCGTCATGCCCGAAGGTTTTTGCGGGCATCCACCCTTCGACATGCTCAGGGTGACATTTGTCATGGTGAGCTTGTCGAACCATGGATTCCCGCTTACAGACTGCGGGAATGACAAACTAACAACAAAATACATATTTCTCAAAAATCCTTTCCCTCAGTCCGCAGCTGTCTGTATGCTTCGCATGCCCGAGCCAGCTTTGTACCGAAGCATTCATTTTTTCAAAGCTTATTTGTCCGACTAAAAAAAGACGATTCATAATCTTCAGTTTGCGCGCAAATCCCATGCTGTTGTCTTTTCTAAGCCGGCGGTGTGTTGGAAATATTCTATACCCTAAATGGTCTATACCCTCTGAAACCGGCAATACCAAAGTTTTGCGAGGGTGAAGCTTTAGTCTGTGCTTTTCAAGAAATCCGACTATGCCGTCTCTAACCTCCCACAGCCTTTTCTTGTCGTTGCCTAAAACCGTAATGTCGTCAACATAGCGGATGTAATGTTTGCAGCGCAGAACTTCCTTTGCATAATGGTCAAGCTCATCAAGATAGATGTTCGCAAAAAACTGGCTGGTCAGATTGCCGATAGGTATTCCGCGCCTGCGCTGATACGGTTCAAACAAACCGTCTCCATCAAAATAGTCATTCACAGCTTCCTGCCTGTTACTGCCGTCAATAATAGCCTTGATAAGCCAAAGCGTGTCTCTGCATTTTATCTTTCTTTTAATTTTCGCAAAAAGGATTTCATGGTCAATGCTCGGAAAGTATTTCTTTATGTCCGTCTTAAGCACATATCTGTTCTTACGGCAAAATTCTGTGAACCGGTCAACCGCGGCATGAGTGCCTTTGCCTTTTCGGCAGGCATAAGAATCGAATATAAAAGTTTTTTCAAAAACCGGCTCTATAACATTGCAGAGGGCGTGATGAACAATCCTGTCTCTGTAAGGCGCGGCGCTTATTTTTCTCGGCTTTCTCTCGTAAATGCTAAATTCCCTGTATGTTCCGGGCTTATAGGTTTTTGAAAGCAGTTCATCCTGAAGCCTGAAAAGTTCGTCCTCGATATTTCTTTCAAAGGCCATAACATTATCTTTGAACCTTTTGCCTTTGCGCGCCTTTCTGCTTGCGGCATAAAGGTTTTCAAAAGAGGTTATCTGAGAGAAAAGATTGCCGTATCGTTTCATAACAACCCCCTCAATCCCCCTTTGCTAAGGGGGAAGAATACAGGTGGCCGGATGAATCGTTCGCTTAACGCTACCGGAATCACCCGGCCTTTTTTATATTCGTCCGGATCGCTCCGGCGCAGGATATGGGCTTATAGACTATCATCTGCACTATCCGTATTTCCTTGAAAATACGGCATCTCGGCCTTTCTCAATAACAGTCTTGGGCGGGGGCGACCAAACGAAAACCGTTGTTGTTGTTCCGTTTCGTTGGCGTATTCCTGTTCCGTTTCGCTGCGCGTACGTTCTGAGGTTTGTTGTTCCACGAACCGCCCCGAAGCACAGCAAGCCCATACCCTTTACTACACCTTTTTAATCCAGCCGCCCAAAAGCCTGCCTATCTCGACTATCTCTTTTGAGGAATATTCGTACTGTTTCAAAGTCATCAGATTCAGGTCTTTGCTAAGCCGCATATAGTGTTTTATCCTTTCCAGCTCAAAGCTCGCATCTTCCAGAAAACTTTTTCTGTCCTTCTCTTTCTTCACGGCAAGAAGCAGTAAATCATAAAAATTAAGCGCCGCTTCTTCTATTCTTTTCGCCATAACAAAACGCTGGCTTTTCGGGAACTTGATAGTATGCTCCAAAAGCCATTTTGTAAAATCATAGGTCTTTACGAAAATCGGAGATTCTTTCATATATTATTCCCCCTTAGAAAAGGGGGCAAGGGGGTTGTCGCCGTTGGCAAGGGGGTTGTAAAGGGGTTGTTATTTTCAATCCAACCTTCAATAGCCATTAAAACATTCTCCATGTCCCTTTTTACATCCAGATCGTTAACCCTCAACACCGTCAACCCCAAAGATTCGAGTTTTCGTTGTCTTGTCATATCCTCTTCAAATTTTCCGTCGTGGCTTTCACCGTCAATCTCTATGATAAGCTTTAATTCGCTGCAATAAAAATCCACAATATATTCATCTATCGGTTTCTGGCGCATGAATTGATAACCTCTCATCTTTCGCGCCTTCAACTTATTCCAAAGCAACACCTCAGACAATGTGCTATTGTTTCTTAGCTCACGCGAAAGAGATTTAAGTTTTGGATTGTAGTTAATTTTTATAACAACCCCCTCAATCCCCCTTTTTTAAGGGGGACTCTTAAAACAACCCCTCACATCTATTCCACCTTAACAAATGGGGTTGTCCCTTATTAATAACTCCTAAAAATGCGGCGGGCAGACGCTTCGCGCCTGCCCGCGAAAATAGAAAATCAGAACTCAGAAAATAACTACCGGGCGGGGGCGACCAAATGAAAACCGCCGCCGTTGTCGATCCGTAGCGTTGGCGTACCCCAGCTCCGAAGCGCTGCGCGAACGATCTGAGGAATGCCGATCCACGAACCGCCCCGAAGCACACGGTATTCGCCAGAACTTGGGCCGGTAGGATTATTGCGGGGACTGCTCGAATAATAATCTTTTCCGTACCAGTCGCTTGTCCATTCCCATACATTGCCCATCATGTCATACAAGCCAAAACTGTTCGGCTGAAAACGCCCGACAGGTGCTGTTCCCTCGTAGCCATCTTCACATTCGTGCGTTGTCCAACTACTCCATTTTCTTTTTGCTGTCCTGTCCGCTACATTCGCATATCTGCACGCTTCGTCTTTGCTGCTACCCCAATAGTTGCGGCTGCTGCTGCCGCCTCTTGCCGCATATTCCCATTCCGCTTCGGTCGGCAACCTGTATCTCTGTCCTGTCCTTGATGACAGCCATTCTGCATATTCTTTGGCGTCGTTCCATGATACTTCTACCACCGGCTGGCTGTCTCCGTTCAAAGACACTCCCTCATAGCTCTTGCTGTCATGGCTCGGCTTGAACTGCCTGTACTGGGCATTCGTCACCTCATACTTCCCCATGTAAAAATCATCAACACAAACCTCATGCACAGGCTTTTCATCACTATCGCCATCGCCGAAGGTGTCGCCCATCTGATAACAGCCGCCTTTGACAGATACGAACTCCATGCCTGTTGTAGGGTCTTTGTATTCCCCCTTAGAAAAGGGGGCAGAGGGGGTTGTAGCCGTTCCGGTTGTCTGTTGTTCAGGCACGCTCTCGCCCAAAAGCTTCTTTACAAGCCTTTTGCTTGATTTAAGAAGATCGTCAACCGCGCATTTACATTCATCCTCTGAAACATTCTCTATTTTCCCGGTCTCCACACTGATTAGTGAAAGCGTCAGGTAATAGGTCTTTCCTATCATGCTTACAGAGCCGCTGATTATCTTGCCCGCGCCTAAAAGCTGACCGGCCTCCACTATACACTGCCCGGATACGCAGCCGGACATCTGAAATTTCTGCTCGCCCAATATCTTGTTCATATTGCCGCGGTCCACCACATCGTATTTGCCGGACATCACCAGCTCGCGCCTTATGCTTTCTGTGAGAGGCCGGGAGAGTTTTTTGTCCACATCAATCGTTTCAACGTCAAAAACAGCAATGTAGTTGTCCATCAGTTTCTGCTTGGGCTTTTGCCTCTCTGCGGCAAAGGCGGAAGCTGCGAATATGAGGACGAAAAGAACGGATAAGGCTCTATGCAGCATGAAAACCCGATTCATTTCTTAAACTCTCACCTTTTCATTCAGCCATTCGTTTATCAGCACATCTTCATTTTTGTGCAGTTTTTTGGCTCTGGTCTTAATCCTCGAAAACAGCTTAAGGTCAATGCCTACATACTTTTTCTTTCTCAGGTCAAATTTTATCTCTTTAGTCTCCCTGATATCTTCAGCCGCCCCAAAATCATGTTCGCCCCAAAAATCAGAGGCCTCATAAATGGTCATCTCTTTTGTCTTCTTACTTTGTGTCATAGCGTTTCCTTTCGCTCTTTGTCATATCTCTGGCGGTTACTATCAAAGCCTTGTTGTTCAGCTTCATTATGAAAAATACCGACAGATACCTGCCGCCGTTTGTTCTGCCGAGAGCATTATATAAATGCTCCCCCTCTACCAGCCCTTTTTCCTTCCTGAATATCCTGCATTTGCCGCTTAATACTTCTTCCACTTCAGAAATAAAAACATTGTGCTTCCATGCGAGTTTTTCTACTATCGCATCCAGCCATATTATATCATCTATAAGAAACACGCAAATTCCACCTTTTTTATTTTAACAGCTTCTTTGCCTTTTCCCTTAAAACCTTGCCTATATTCGGCAGTTCACCTTTGATGATGTCTTTAACCTTACCGTCCGCCCCGATAAACACCGTAAGCGGCAGGCCATAGACGCCGTACTTCTCGCCTGCCTTTCCGTAAGGGTCTGCAAGTATTATCGGCTTGTCAACCTTTAACTCATCAAGCATATCGATGAACTTATCGAAGTTCTCTTTGTACCCGATTATCACTACCTTAATGCTTTTTTTCTCGAATTCATCAACAAGCGAATTCAAGACCGGAAGCTCATTTTTACAGGGTTTGCAAGTGGAGGAAAAGAAGTTTACGATAATACCTTTCACCTTATCTAACTCCCCTTTGCCCCCTCTTATTTTAAGAGGGGGTTGGGGGGCGTTAACATAATTGCTCAAATAGAAAAAATCATTGTTGCTGTCGCGCAAGGATATAGGCGGGGCAGTCTCATTGACCTGCAAAGCGACCGCAGGCGCGGCAAGGGAAAGGGCGACAAGCAAAAACACCGATGAAAGCAGCATATTCATAAATTAAAAGATACTACACAAAACAGTTTGAAAGCAAGGTACTTTTCACATTCTCTTTGCTTAGTGTTCCTTTGAACAGCTATCAATCAACCGAACAGGTAAAATACGGCAGTAAAGAACAGGTCGAACACGATAACCAGAAAGATCGAAGCGACAACAGATGCCGTTGTCCGTCTGCCCACCTCTTCCGCACCGCCCTCGACCTTAAAACCATGGTATGCACCGACAAGCGTGATAGTAACTCCGAACGCGACCGCCTTGACGAGTCCTGTGAGTACATCCTTTACAACAAGCGCATTGGCGGTCTGTTGCAGATAGTTGGACGGGTGTATCTCAAAAGCGGTCACAGAGATCAGGAAACCGCCGAACAGGCCGATGATATCGGAAAACAGGGTAAGAGCAGGAAGCATAACTATCATAGCAAGCATCTTAGGGGCGACCAAAAACCTGACAGGATTTATCCCCATGCTGGTAAGTGCGTCAACCTCTTCTGCCGCTTTCATAGAACCTATCTCTGCCGCATATGCCGACCCGCTCCTGCCCGCAACTATTATGGCGGTAAGAATAGGCCCCAGTTCACGCGTTATGGAAACCCCGACAAGATTGGCTATATAAATTAAGGCCCCGACTTTCTTCAACTGGTATGCGGACTGAAGCGCAAGGATTATGCCCACAAAAAGCGATATGACCGATACTATTGGAACAGAATTGTAACCCGCCCGCACCATCTCTGAAACGACCGCTTTGACGCGAACAGGCCTGCCTTTGAAAGGAGAAATGAATGTCCAGTAAAAAACAGTATTGATCAGGCTTGCTGCAGAATGGCTGAATCTGAATAAAGACAACCCCTTGCGCCCTACGGTCCCGAAAAGGCTATCGGCTATCGGCAGCATCATCTATTGTTCCGTATATCTCAAAAACCTTGTCGAGTTTAGAAAAACTGAATATCTCCATTATCGCGGGCCGAATGCCGAACATCTTCATCCTGCCCCCGAAAGACATCACCCCTTTAAGGCCCTCTACAAAGGTGGCTATGCCGGAACTGTCTATGTACGAAACACCCCCGAAATCCACGAGCAGCGGCGATTCTTTTTTCTTCACAAAAACCATAAGCTGTTTTCTTAAAAGCGGAGACGAGTACAGGTCTATCTCGCCCGAAACAGCTATTACCTTGCCGCCCTCATATTCGCGTATATTTATCTCCATTTGCCGTCCTTTCTCTGTCTGATAAGGCGGAGCCTGTTGCCCTTCCTCTTCCTGCCGTCGAACTTAATAATTTCGAAGGCCCTGCGTATGAAATGCGTTCCGAGCCCGCCGGGCTTGACTTTGCCGAGGTCCCTGCCCTTTATTTTCTCAAGTTCCGCCTTGCGGCCTTCGTCGTCGATGACCACCTCAAAACCCTTTTCCGTAACTTCGTATCTCAGCCCTATACTCTTTCCGGGATCGCCCCTGTAGGCATGTCTTATGACATTGGCGCAAGCCTCGTCAACCGCAAGTTTAACATGTTCCCTGACAGACTTGGGCATGCCGCTTATTTCAGCAACCTTGACGGTCACGGTCCTGACCAGAGAGAGATATTTAGGGTGCGACGGGACCTTTATATTAACTATGAGCCTTCCTATATCAGCCAAGCCATTTGACCTCAAGCAATGTGATATCGTCGGCCCTTGCTACGCCTTCCGAAAAATTCTCGACATAATCGGTGACAGCCTTGATAAGATTCTCCTCATCTTTATTGGTCGAAACAAAGTCGACAAAAGCATCAAAGCCTATCCTTTTGGAATCCCTGTTCTTTGCCTCATAAACACCGTCCGTAAAAAGAAGCAGCCTGTCGCCTTTGTTAAGATGGATCACAGTCATCGGATACTCTACAGGAAGAATGCCGATAGGAGGGGCCCCGGCCATGTCTTCTACATATACGCCGTCATTGCCTATCCTTAAAAACGGGGGGTGTCCGGCAACAGAAACTTTAAGTTCCCCTGTATTTACATCAGCTATGATATAAACGGCGGTGAGGAACATCCCCCTCGGCGCGTTGGCAAGCATCGCGTTGAGCCTGTTGAAGGCTATTTCAGGGGAATCGCTCTGCAATGCGATAAAACGGAAATCGCTGATTATCTTCGCCATATACAAAGCCCCTGAAACGCCTTTGCCCGAGACATCACCGATAAAAACCCCTATCTTGTCGTCGGACGGAACAATAAAGTCATACAAGTCTCCGCCCACCTGTTCGGCAGGTATATTGACGGCAGACACCAGCACATTGCCCTTGCCGAACACGGGCAGTTCGGGCAGGAAACTTTTCTGGAGCGCTGCAGCTATGTCGAGTTCCTGCTTGAGTTTTTCCTGCTCGACAACTTCTCTGTGAAAGAGCGCGTTTTCTATTGCGATCGCAAACTGGCCGCAGAGTATATTGAAAACCTCTATGTCATAATCTTTTTTGCGGGGATTAATAAGTTCTGCCACGCCAATCAGCCCCCCCCGCCCGATAAGGGGCACAGCTATTATGCTCTTCGTGGTAAAGCCGGTCATCTTGTCCGCGTCCGCAAAAAAGCGCGGGTCGGAACCGACATCGTTGATTACGAGAGGTTTCATATTGGCCGCTACCCACCCGGCAATGCCCTGTCCCATATCGAGGACTATCTTCTTCTTTAAGATGTCCGAAGCGCAGTCCTCGGCGCATAGAGCGACCTCAAACTCAAGCTTGTCGGTGTCCCTGTTATAAAAGAGTATAGAGCATGCCTCTGCATCAAGTTCCTGCTTGGCCTTTTCCATCACAAGGTTCATCAAATCATCGAGCTTCAGAGTGGAGGAGATGATCGACGAAACATCGATAAGCGTCTCGTAATCCGATAGCTTCCTTTTTATGTCATGCAGATATTTCTCGGAAACCGTTATGGTGGGGTCATCGGTCATATCTTATTGGATAACAGATTTTGACGAATCTTTCAAGTAAAATCGTGAGAGGGTATAATAAAACCGATGAACAAGCGTATCTTCTCATGGTGTCTTTTCGATTTCGCGAATTCGAGCTATTCGGCGGTGATAGCAGCCGTGATATTCCCTGTCTATTACGCGAATGTCATCGTAGGCAACGAAACAGGGCAAGGCGACCTTTGGTGGGGACGGGCAATTTCCTTGAGCATGGCGATTGTGGCGCTGACATCGCCTATCTTGGGCGGATTTGCGGATTATTCGGGGCTGCGGAAAAAACTGCTCGGCCTTTACACCTTTATGTGCGTTGCGGCTGTGGCTTCCTTCTCTTTGCTCGAAAAGGGCATGGCGTTGGAGGGCTTCCTCCTTATGACGTTCGCGAATATAGGCATGGAGGGGGGACTCGTTTTTTACAACTCTTTTCTTCCCATGATAGCCTCGCCATCTGTCCAAGGACGGGTCTCCGCATGGGGTTTCGGGATAGGCTATGCAGGTTCGATACTCTCGCTCCTTCTCGCGCTGCTGCTCATAAAACAAAACATGTTCAACTATGTCTGGCCGATGGTATCGGTCTTCTTCATAATCTTTGCGCTCCCTTCGTTTGCCTTACTGCCTGCGGATGAGCGTACGCAGGGGGCCCCGGCATCGAGCAGAATACTACAGACGCTCAAAAAGATATGGACGGAAAAAGAGTTGAGAAAGTTCCTCTTTTCATATCTGATCTATGAGGACGGCGTTAACACGGTAATAGTATTTTCGAGCATCTTCGCGGCCACTACGCTCAAATTTTCGAGCGAAGAACTGATCACCCTATACCTGCTTGTGCAGGTTACAGCGCTGTCCGGAGCATTCGCCTTCGCAAAAACCATAGATACGGCAGGGCCCAAGAAAGTAGTAATGCTGTCCCTAGTACTCTGGACAGCGGTATCTTTTGCATCCGCGTTCGTTCACCAAAAACCGGCGTTTCTCATTATAGCGGCCGTTGCAGGGGCCGGGCTCGGAATAGTGCAGGCCGCAAGCAGGGCGCTTTACTCAAGCTTTATTCCCGAAGGCCATGAAGCCGAATACTTCGGCGTTTATTCTCTTGTCGGCAAATCGTCTGCGATAGCCGGTCCGCTCGTATTCGGCATTTTATCGTCATGGTTCGGCAGCCAACGCCCCGCGGTCCTTGCAATAGCGCTGTTCTTCATAACCGGCCTGCTGGCGCTGAGCAGGGTCAAAACAAACAAGAGCCCAAAAACCGTTATGAAGCCTTGATCCATTCCATTTCCTTTTTCAGATAATCGGCAGAACGGGCGAGTTCTATCGAGATATCGCTCAACTCCTTAGCCACCGCACTTGAATGCCTGATCCCACCCGACAGATCGTCCACATTCGCCTTTATCTCCTCAGAGGCCGTGGTCTGGTGCTCCGAGGCTTCGGCTATGGACTTCACCATGCCTGTAGCGTTGGACGAGGCCGAAGCTATGGAATCGAGCGCTTCGCTTACCGTATTCATGAGCTTTACACCGCGGTCGACCTCTTCGGTGCTCTCTTTCATCATATCTACGGAGCGCTGCGTTTCCGTCTGGATTATCTTGATCTTTTGAGCTATATCGCTGGTGGCCTTGGATGTTTTTTCGGCAAGTTTTCTTACCTCATCGGCAACAACGGCAAATCCCCTGCCGAGTTCGCCTGCCCTTGCAGCTTCGATCGCCGCATTCAGCGCAAGCAGGTTGGTCTGGTCGGCTATATCGGTAATCACGAGCACTATCTCGCCTATCTCTTTGGAGCTTTCTCCAAGTTTTTCTATGGTGCCCGCAGCGTCCCTTATCGAATCCGCGATCCTGTTGATCTCTGCAACCGCACTGTCGGCAATGGTCTTCCCGTGCGACGCCAGATTGGATGATTCCTGGACCGCATCCGCGGCCTTAGACGCATTATGCGCTACATTCACGATGCTTTCGGAGGTTTCGTTCGTGAGCGCAACAACCTGATCGGCCTGTCTGAGCTGCCCATCCGTTACATTGGAAAGCTCTTCGGATGTGGAAGAAAGCTTTTCGGCGGTCGACTGAAGGCTGTCTATCCCGCTCCTCATCTTCATTACGCAACCGCCCATGTTTGAACACATGCGCTGAAAAGCATTGGCCATCTGTCCTATCTCGTCGTTGCCCTTGGTCTTTATATCCACTTTTTTAAAATCTCCGTCAGCCATGTATCCCGACAAACGGGCGACCGAAACAACAGGCTCTACGATGTCCGCGGAAAGAAAGTATGCTATCATCACGAGAAAGACCGCAATCAGCACTCCGGCTATAAGAAAACCGACTTTTATTATGGTGGACTCCTTCTTCAGTTTTTCGACCTGCATCGGTGCGACTACCCTCAGAGTGTCGACAGGGTTTTTGGTCTTCTCCATAATATCGTCATACAGTGTCGAAAAGTCGCCTTCTACGATCTCTATGCTCCCTTTCACGTTCCCGGCTGCGGCGAGCGGAATCAGCCGGTTGAATAAAAGTGCCTTGAAAGAATCCCAAGAAACCTTTGCATTGTCAATATCCGTAAAGAAAGCCGCCATGGTTTCCCCTGAATGACATGAGGTGCAGTAGAGTTTATCGTTTCCGTTCTTCTGCGTCTGTTTGCTCTTTAGCTGCTCAAAAAGATTGTCTGCACTTGAGGCTATTTTTTTGAGACCCGCCACAGAATCAGCGTCATACTTAAATAACTGCTCATAATAAATGCTCCGCATAAGATTAAGGTTCATCCGTATTCTTGCGATGTCGTCAACAGCGTCTTTCTTCAACTCGATGCCTTTAAAATACCTGCCGCCTATCTGCACTTTTGTGAAAACCACCTGTCCTACGGCAATGCCTATCATCGAACAAAAAATGATGACACCGAAGGTGCTGTAGAACTTTTTGCTCAACCCCATGTTGTAAAACCATTTGATCATAATAAAGACTCCCCCCTATTCATAAAATTAATTACTACGAACTAACATGACAAAGCCTCATATCTGTCATCCTCGGGCTTGCCCCGGGGATCCAGTATTTTCAAGATATTTCTGGATTCCCGCCTTCGCGGGAATGACAAATCGTGTGGCATTGTAAATGTATTCCTTAGTAATTCCGGACTATGCCCCAAGCAATTCCCCGACAGTTATCCTTACAGATTCCGCGAGCGCTGTCAAATCGTATCCGCCTTCCAATGTAAAAACAAACGGTACATCTGCGGACGATAGTATACCCCTCACAATACTGCGTATCCCCTCATTCGAAACACTGAGCCCCGAAAGAGGGTCTCTTCTGTGAATATCGTAACCCGACGAAACCATGACCATGTCAGGAGAAAACTTCTTTATCAGCGCGGGGAGCGTCCGGTTATATATATCCTCAAACTCGTTGTCGCCTGCGCCATGCCCCATCGGGACATTGTACGTGTAGCCCAGCCCCTTGCCCCTCCCTTTTTCCGACCCGCTTCCTGTGCCCGGATAATGCGGATATTGATGCGTGCTGAAATAGAATACGGAATCGTCCTCTTCAAACATATGCTGCGTGCCGTTGCCGTGATGGACATCAAAGTCTACTATAAAAATCTTTTCATATCCGATCTTCTGAGCATGCCTTGCGCCGACCGCGACGTTATTAAACACGCAGAACCCCATGGCCCTGTCAGCTTCGGCATGATGGCCGGGAGGCCTTACAGCGCAGAACGCCCTTTCCAGTTCTCCTGATCTACACCTTTCGACAGCTTCGACCACGGCCCCTGCTGCAAAAAAAGCGGCCTCGAGCGTATGCTCCGAAACGTAAGTATCCGGATCGAAATAACCGGTGCCGAAGTCCCTCATCCTCTCGATATAGGATTTTTTATGGACCGTCGCGATTTCGTCGAGCCCGGCCTTGCGCGGTTTCAGGCAATGGATATAGTTCCAGTACGGGGACGACTTAAGGGCCTCAAGAATGCTTATCAGCCTTAACTTTGATTCAGGATGCCCTGCCGGCATCTCATGCTTAAGATAAATATCGTCGTATATCAATCCAACTCTGCGCATAGGAAAAATTTCTCTCATTTGCCGACAACCTCTTTGAGCAGCTTTTCGAGTTCCTCTGAAGTGGTGTCCTTATCAACGGCTGCGGCCCTCTTCTGTTTTTTCGGAGGCGCCTTGCCTTCTCCGTATTTCTGGAATATATCTTTGAAAGGCAGTTCGCCGGAACTTGCCCCGTCCTTGTCGGTCTTGCCTTTATGAAGGTCCGACAGCTTCCGGTGCTTGGAGGATGAATTGTCTGGCGCAGCGCCTTTTTTGACAGGGGCCTTTTTGAGAGAGCCTTTCTTTAGAGGTTTTTTTATTGTTTTCTTCTTTGACGGTTTTTCGGTCTTTTCAGTCTCTTTGACTTCCGGCTTAACAACAACCGGGACCTCTTGCACAGGGGGCTGAGGGACCCTATTCAAGTACTCCTGCATCTTCTCATCTATCTTTCTTTCTTCCTCGGCAGCATTTCTAGGTTCCCCTGTCACGGCTGCCCCAAGCCTGTCTATGTCCGCGCTGATCTCCCTCTCGATGTCCGCCACATCGACAGCCCTTGCCTTTGCCTCGGCCAGATTTTTATAAGCAAGATCTACGTAGTGGCCGTCGAGAGTTTTGCCCTTGGCCTTAAGGTAATAGGCCTTCCCCCTGCCCCTGTACATCTCCCCCTGAAGCGCCCTGTTTTTGGTGGATTCTATGACCTTTCCGTAAGAAACAATGGCCTTGTCGTAATCCCTGAGAGCTGCATAGCAGTCGGCTGCGGCATGATAAAAGCCCCACTCCTCCCTGAACTGCCTCTGCTGTTTTGCGAGTCTGTACTTTTCTACGGCGCCGGAGCAATCCCCGACACCCTTAAGCCTGTTGCCTTCCGCAAGATGGTTCATGTTCGATGCGCTTATTTCAGATCCGGAAAATAAAGCGAGGACCAATCCGCAGGCGATATAAAACAGCATATACGCAGCTTTCTTTGGAAGACCAAGGCTACGGTTCATTTTGATAAAACTTCGCCCATATCGGCCATTGCCTTATGTGTCATTGCCGCAAGGTCGTTGAGCGTAATCCCGACGGGCGTATTTTGAAATACCGGGCTCGTGGCAGGGATGGTCCTGCTTCTCCACAAGAACTCAGCTACGGCATTATGCTTCAAAAAAATATCGGACGTATCGGCCTTCACCGTACGTTTCAGCTCCCTGCCCTTGGCTGTGCAGCTTACCTCGGACAAAGCCCATGCCTTTTTGTAAATCCAACTTAGAACGCCGTCCGCATTCGCCTCGTTCACCTCTATAAGCTTCACTCCGCATTCCATATTCGATACGGCCTGAGTTTCCGAAAGGAGCCCCGACTTGCGGAGCTCATCGGAGAGACGTCCGAAAAAATAATTTCCGAATGCTTGAGGATAATTACCGTATATGCCGGCACGGCCCTCCGTCCTGATTTCGGATGTGTCATTTTTCAAGAAAATCCTTATCTCTGGGCGGACATCTTGGGCACCTGAGAAAGAAGGACACAAACAAAAAATCGGGACAAAAAGAACGTAAATGGTTAAAACTTTTTTGATGTTTGACCGGCAAGATAATATCGACATTATTTTTGTCATTTGAAGATATTAGCATAAACACAATACAAGGGCAAATTAAAAACTCAAATAACATTAAAACTTCTTGAGAATAAATGAGAAATTGACTTTTCAGCCTGTTGGGGCTTATTATTTTTATTAAGTCCTTTTTAGAAGGAGGCTGTAATGATAACTAAGGATCAGATAGAAAAAGCGCTCGAAAAAGTCAGGGTCGGGTTGAAGGCAGAGGGCGGAGATATTGAACTTGTAGAAATAAAAGACGATATTATATATGTGAAACTAAAAGGCGCGTGCGGCAGTTGTCCTATGTCGAGTCTGACCCTTAAAAACTGGGTTGAAACCACCCTCAAGAAGGAAGTGCCGGGAACCAAGGCGGTCCAGGCGATATAGAGTATTGCGTATACCTGCCAAACTCAGAAAATCCGACGTAACCCTGTTTTTTGTTCTCTGCTGCATTCTTGTCTCTCTGCCTGCGTTATCCTTTGCAGATGAGCCGATCGAAATAAAAGGGATCAGACACTGGACAGGCGCCGATAATGTGCGTGTAGCCATTGACTTGAGCGGACCTGTAGAATTTTCAAAAGCCACATTGTCGAATCCTGACAGGCTTTTCTTCGACCTCAAAAACGCAAAACTCCAAAAAGGCATACAACCAAGCTATCAGGTAAACGACAGGCTGGTAAAATCGGTGCGTTTAGGCCAAAATACCGCGACTACCGTCAGGATAGTCTTCGATCTTGAAACTAATGACTACGACTTCAAAGTCATCAATCTGGACGACCCGCCGAGGCTTGTCATAGATATTTTTCATAAGGGCACGACAATCCAGCAAAAACCCGATAGGGAACGCGTAAAAGAAAGAGAGCTTATTCCTGAGCGCGAAAAAGAAAAAAGGGTCCCGGACAGGACCGAGGCAAGGCCTGCGTATAAAAGAATCGTGCTCGACCCCGGACATGGGGGGCATGACCCCGGAGCAGTAGGGCCCAAAGGCCTTTATGAAAAAGATGTGGTGCTCGATGTTGCGTTAAAGATACGCGAAATCATGCATTCGGAACATCCTCAATATGAGATAATCCTGACGAGAGAGAAGGACATTTTCATACCGCTTAGGGAGCGCGCCGAAATAGCCAACAACAGCGGGGCCGACCTGTTCCTGTCCATACACGCTAATGCGAGCCCGAACAGACAGGCGCGCGGCATAGAAACATATCTTCTGAACTGGACCGACGACGCGGAAGCCCTGCGTGTTGCGGCCAGAGAGAACGATATATCCGTAAAAGAGATGAAAAAAGCGCAGGGCGAACTCGGAGTGATACTTACCGCCCTCGAAAGGGAAAGCAAACGTGACGAATCTGTAAAGGTTGCGGGCTATGTGCAGAACGCGCTTGTGACCAATATAACTTCGGAATATCCTGAAGTCGCAAACCACGGCGTAAAACAGGCGCTGTTCTATGTCCTAGTCGGTGCCAAAATGCCTTCCGCTCTTGTGGAGGTCTCGTTCATAAGCAACAGGGAGGAAGAGCGGCTGCTCACAACGGACGAATACAGGGACCAACTCGCCAATTCTATCGCGCTCGGAATAAACTCCTACTTTTCTACAGCCTCTCCTCATATGCTGGTCTCACACAAAACTCCATACAGAAACGGTTACGACATTAAACCCGCCAAACAGACCAAACTGGTAAAGAAGATCTCTAAGAGCCGCAAAGCAACAGTTGTAAAAAAAGGCAAGGTTGCAAAGGCCCCTAAAGCAAAGAAGAATGCCCGTTATTCAAAGAACACCCGCAGGATATAGACCTATCACCAAAACCGCTTTTCACCAATGCTCGATTATCTGATCAAAAACGCAGTCCTTATCGACGGCACAGGAAATGGGCCGATCGAGGCCAATATCGGCATCGAAGCTGAGACCATCGTTTTTTTAGGTAATGGATCACCCCATGCAAAACATGAAATAAATGCAACGGGACTCATCGCATGTCCGGGCTTTATAGACACCCACGCACATTCGGAATTTACTATATTGGCAGACGGCAGGGCCGAGGGTAAGCTCTCTCAGGGAGTGACTACCGAGATTAACGGCAACTGCGGCCTGTCAGCGGCTCCGCTCCTTGGCGAGGCCTTTGAGCGCAGACAGACGGACATGAACGAGCTGGACATAAAAGAGCGTTGGCACACCTTTGACGAGTATTTCGGCCTGCTTACAAAAAAAGGCATTGCGATAAACTTTGCTACGCTCTGCGGACACGGCAATATCAGGGGCTCAGTAGTCGGATACAAAAATACCGCTGCCGACAAAAGTTCAATGCTCAAAATGGACGAACTTCTTGCCGATGCCATGAACTCAGGCGCAAGAGGCCTCTCCACCGGACTCATCTATCCTCCGGGCATTTTCTCGGATACCGCAGAGCTTGTCGGACTTGCAAAAACCGCTAAATCAAGAGACGGCATATACGCCTCGCATATGAGAAGCGAAGGGGACAGACTTATCGAATCTATCGAAGAAACAATAGCGATAGGCCGTGAATCAGGCATCCCCGTCCATATCTCACACATAAAAACCGCAGGCGAGCGCAACTGGCATAAGGCGGATGACGCCATATCGGCAATCGAGAAGGCACAAAACTCCGGGACCAGAGTCACCTGCGACCGTTATCCATACATCGCATCCAGCACGGACCTCGACACGGTACTGCCTTCATGGGTTTATGAAGGAGGATATCAGGACGAACTGAACAGGCTAAAGTTCCCTGACGCACTGAAAAAAATTAAAACGGAGTTAGCAAACAAGCCTGATTCATGGGAGAAGATATTTGTCGCCACAGCCGTAAAAGAGCGCAACCGATGGATGGAAGGCGAAAGCATAGCTGCGATAGCGGCGAAGCTCGAAAAAAAGCCCGATGATACCCTGATAGAAATATTGATAGACGAAGAGGTAAGGACAAGCGCGGTATTCTTCTCGATGAATGAAGATAACCTCAGAAAATTTCTCAGCCTGCCCTACTCCATGATAGGCTCAGACAGCTCTGTGCGGTCGTTTTCCGGCGTTACAAGCAGCGGGAAGCCCCACCCGAGAGGCTTCGGCAGCTTCCCAAAAATAATCGCCCAATACGTGCGTGATGAGAAACTGTTTTCGCTGTCTGAGGCGATAAAAAAAATGACTTCACTTCCGGCAAGGACCTTCCGTATCGAAAGACGCGGCCTTTTAAAAACAGGCTATTTCGCAGACATACTGCTGTTCGATTATAAGACAATCCGCGATACAGCCACATTCAAAAACCCTTTCAGCAAACCGGAAGGTATAGAGCATGTATTTGTAAACGGGGTCCATGCGCTTAAGCACGGCGGGTTTACAGGCAGCCGTTCAGGCAGGATACTGAAATAAAGCCGCTCATAGGCATTACGTCCGACATGGACGATGATCTCTACAAACTCAAACACGGGTATATATCGGCTGTTGAGGGCCACGGGGGGATTCCGGTAATACTGCCTCCGCAAAAGGACGCGAGCGGGACCTCCGAAAAGATTGACGGGCTCCTGATATCGGGCGGCAGCGACATACTGCCGGAATATTACGGTGAAAAAATTTCGGTCCCCTCTGAATGCCTAAAGTCCGCAAAAAAAGAAAGGACCGATTTCGAGCTTGCGCTTCTCATTGAATGCACAAGAAGAAAGATGCCGGTCCTTTCAATATGTTACGGCATGCAACTCCTTAACATAGCCTTCGGCGGCAGCATACATCAAGACATAAAGCATAACCTGCCTGATGCGCTCGATCACAGAAGCGGCACACACAAAATAAACATCCATCCCGTATTAGGCTTTAAAGAACAAACAGCAACGGTCAACTCTTCGCATCATCAGGCTATAAAAACAGTCGGCGCCGGTCTTGAAGTTTTCGCGGCTTCCGAAGACGGCATAGTTGAAGGCATTATCAAAAAGGACTATAATTTCATGGTCGGTGTGCAATGGCACCCTGAGCGGATTCAGAAAGAAGAGCTGTCGGCATGGATTTTCAAGACGTTTATATATAAGGCAAAAGAGGAAGGATAGAAATATGCAGACCAACAGATTCTATATTCTGGCCAGCACAGCCCTGCTTTTACTGCTAGGCTACCTGACATATGGAATACTTCAGCCCTTTCTTGCTCCGCTCGCTTGGGCGGTCGTTATTTCGATAGTGTTTTATCCGGTTTACGCTTATTTGCTCAAATACATAAAATGGCCCATAGTTGCCTCCCTTGCAGTGCTTCTGCTCATAACAATAGTCCTCATAGGCCCTTTTTCATACACATTTTATTTACTGATCGACGAGGCCAGAAACCTTTCCGAATCTTTCGATAGGGGACAACTGGAATCGGTCAAAAACGTCCTCAATAACCCGACGGTCCATCAGCTGGCAAAAAATATCGGCAGGATTTTTAATCTCTCGCTTACAGACGCGCAGATGCAAAAGGAACTTACAGAGAACTTGTCCAAAGTCGGCAAGAACATAATCGGCATGATACCGACAGGTATAGGCAACGTCATGTCCGCGGTGGCAAACTTCGTATTCATGATGTTTGCGGTCTTTTTCATTCTAAAGGACGGAGCAAACTTCATGCAGAAACTGAGAGACTACCTGCCTTTCTCCGAAGAAAATAAAAATGCGCTTACCGTTCAGGTAAGGGACGTTATCGTGTCGACTATTTACGGCGGGGTGGTTGTGGCCATCGTTCAAGGCATTATCGGAGGGATAACCTACGCTCTGCTCGGCACGCACTCGCCTGTTTTATGGGGACTGGCAACAGCCATATCTTCATTCATACCGCTGGTCGGCACCTTCGCCGTATGGGGGGTCATATCGGTATATTTCTTCATCCAAGGCGTAATGTGGAAAGGCGTAGTTATGATCCTCGTAGGCGTACTGGGCATCAGCATGGTGGACAATGTGTTGAAACCCATAATAATCGGGAGCAAGACCAAAATGCACATTCTGGTAATATTCTTCAGCGTGCTCGGAGGCATAAATATGTTCGGGCTGATCGGCCTTATCATGGGGCCCCTTGTGGTAGCGGTATTTATTTCCGTGCTGAAAATTTTTAAGGAGATAGAAAGTTGCAGCGGTAGCTCCTGACAACCGATTCATAGATTTTTACCGTGCCGCAAACAAGCATTACCAAGTAAAAACCGACAGCAACAGCAAGATAAATAATCAGGACATATCCGTAAAACGGTTGAAATACAAACTCCACCAAATGTTTGCCTGCAGGCAGTTCGACAGCTTTGAATATATCCATTCCCTTTAAAACAGGAACTTCCTTGCCGTCTATTGCAGCCTTGAAACCTTTATGATAACGGTCCGTATATAACAGAAAAACATCTTCATTGACCGTTATATCGAAAACAACCCTGTTTGCGGTTTTTTTGTTCAGAAATAATGCTGCGGGGAGGATCTCTTCTCTTTCCTCGATGTCTTCTACACGGTCCAATTCAAGTCCGGCATTCTTATTTCCTACATTGTTTTCATCTCTCAATACAAGTATGGACTTATCGATAAAAAAATTATAATTCAGCGCCTTATCATAAACAGTATAATATTTCAGAAAATGGAGCTTCTTTTTCATCATCCCGTCAAAACCCATGGTCTTTGACCGGTGATAGTACTGCCTGTCAACGAACAAGGTGTTGTCCGAACCCCAGTCGTCAAAATACCACGGGGCGTCGGTCTTGTCCCCGATATTGGTGAACGGAATGCTCTTGTTGGTCTTTTCGTCTATCGAAAGATACTCATCAGGCCTGTCGAATGAAAAGCCGAACCTGCCGGTATAATTGAAGAAACCGGGGATTTCAAGACTGCTTCCTTTAATAAGCGACAAGTTAAACGCGCCGATAACGAGAAAGGCGGCTATCGCAATATGACCGAACAGGACAAGAGATCTCTTATCGCCCGGCCGCTTAATAACGAGAAAAAAAACTGCAGCGAGCGCTGCTGCCGCAAGCGCGGGATAAAGCCTATGGCCTTCAGGCAGATAAAAGATAAGGCCTATGAAAAGCAAAAATATTAATGTCTCCCTGCGCCAGAAATATATCCCGGACATATCCGGAGAAAAGGACGATATCTTCCGTAATAAATTCCCCACCCCAATGCAGGCCAGCACCGCTGCTGAAAAAGAAATGAACCCCGAAAAAAATGAAAAAGATCTGATCAGCTTATAAAAAGGGACCAAAAGGTAACCGAGATAAAAGAAGGGCGTATGCCTGCCCGCTATATTCAGGCACATGGCGATAAAGATCCCGGTCCATAACAGGCTCGCTTTCGAACGGGACAAGAGTCCGGACAGCATAAACACAAAAGCAAGAGTTCCTATAAGCGCCGTTGCATCGTGAAATCCCCTCTGCGGGACCAGCATCAGCGGCGCTATGTCAGCCAATGCGACGTGCGAGGTATGTTCAAGAGGCACATCCACGGCATTTACCTGTTCTTCGCTGCTGTAGCGGCTGATCTGGTAATAATCGTTGTTGATCTCGGTATATGCAAAATAGGTCGGAAGGACTAAAACGGCGATGAGCGGAACGGTAAGCAGAAGATGGCGGAAGAGTTTTTTATGATCAATCTCCGCCATGGCACGGAAATAAAAAAGAGCGAGAAAGACCGCCGTAATCGACAAAAACGCTATCAGATAAATGGGATAATAAACATTGAGCGTTATGCCTAAGAAAAACGCAGCGACGAATGCGTTGGGGACCGTCTGCTTATCGAAATATCTTAGGCCTAAAAATAAAATCCAAGGAACCGGCATTATTATGGTAAAGATGTATATCTGGTTCACCCAATAGGCTGCGTCGCCTGAAAACAACAGGATTATAAAACCGATCAAGGCCGCGATATTGTTCTTTGTTATCCTTCGGACCAGAAAAAAACCGCCCAGCGCGTAGAAGACAATTTCGGTCAAATGATACCAGACATATATTTGAAGATGCGTTAATCCTATAAGGGTTCCTAAAATTATCCATATCCACACTATCGGATTTAAAAGCAGGCCGTGGTTCATCAGGAGATAAAAGGGCTGCCCGCCGTAAAGATAGGAGTTCCACAGAGGCAACTCATGGTTCTGATAAGCCGATACCGCATACAAAAACTCGGTGAATTGGGCAAGCGAATCCATAACAGGTATCAAATCAGGTTTTTTAAGTTCATCGTAATTGAACAGAATAAGCAAACCTATAGCCGCGGGCATATATACAAAGAATTGAATGTCCCCTGAGTTTATAAATTTTACATAACGGTTTATTTTATTTTTCATGTTGTGCCGCCCATTTCCGAATCGCTAAACAAACTTTCTCGACCTCTGCATCCGTAAGCTCAGGGAACATCGGAAGGCTGACTATCTTTGCGTATAACTCTTCAGTGTTTTTAAGCTTCTGCGGGCCTCTTACCGGTCCTGCATAAGCCGGTTGCAGATGGACCGGCATCGGATAATGCAGTGCGGTCCCCACGCCCTCTTTTAACAGAAACTCCCTGAAATCGTCACGCATGTCCGTTTCCAAGACAAAAAGATGCATCGCATGCAGAGTATTTTCGATAAATGTCGGGGCTGTGATTTTAAAGCCGTTTATAGCCGCCATATAGGTTTGCGCAATACGTCTTCTCTTTGCATTGTCGGATTCAAGCCTTAAAAGTTTGAGCCTCAAAACAGCAGCCTGAAGTTCATCGAGCCTTGAGTTCCCGCATTTAATGGAACTTATATAGCGCTCTTTCCACCCGTATTCCCGGAGAAGTCTCGATTTCCCGGCGATATCTGCATTATCAGTTACGACAGCGCCCCCGTCTCCAAAGGCCCCGAGGTTTTTGGTGGGATAAAAACTGAACGCAGCCGCATCTCCGAAACATCCGACTTTCCTGCCTGATATCTCGGCCCCGTGGGCCTGAGAGCAGTCTTCAATTACTTTAAGTTTGTATGCCTTGGCTATCTCAAGGATCTCACGCATAGGGGCCGGCTGACCGTAAATATGCACGGGAAGCAGGGCCTTTGTCTTTGGTGTAATCAGGTAATCTATTGTGTGTGGGTCCATACACCTCGTCAAACGGTCTATGTCGGCAAAAACAGGGACAGCCCCCGCCTCTTCTATAGCAGCAACCGTGGCAACCGATGTATGGGACACTGTGATTACCTCGTCACCCGCAGATACCCCGCAAGCCTTGAGCGCAATCTTTAGGGCCTCTGTTCCGTTGCCGACACCTACGCAATAGCCGACACCTAGAAATGCGGCAAACTCAAGTTCAAAAGACGCGACCTCATCGCCTAAGATGTATCGTCCTCTTTCAAGAACACCACGCAGCGCGTGAACAAACTCGTCCTTGTAAGCAATATACTGGGCCAGAGGGTTAGCAACGGGTACAACGTCAGGCTGCATCGCCGTCTCCCCAGTAATGCAACGAAAAACGTCTGTAATATTCGAGCGTTTCGGACAAGCCTTCGGAAAGTCCGGTTTTAGGCAGCCAGCCCAACTCTGAAGTTATCTTACTGTGGTCTCCGTAATAGTCTCCTATATCTATGACCTTGCGGTCAGGAGGAAACGGTACTGTTTTATAACTCCCCCCTCCGTTCAGGCTTATCAGTAACTCAGCCGTATCCTTCAGTGTTACCGGATCGTCGGCCCCAAGGTTGTAGACTTTTCCGTTCGACTCTTCAAACAGGGCGCACCGAAGCAGTGCATCGACAACATCGTCCACATAATTAAAATCCCTAAGCTGTTTGCCGTCCCCAAATACCGGCAGCGGTTTTCGTTCCACCAAATTCCTGATCCATATGCCGAGAAAAGTCTGGCGCGCATCTTTCACCCTCATACGGGGACCATAGGTATTGGTAAGCCTCAACACCGCTGAACGAATACCGTAAATATTATTGTAAACAATGTGATACCATTCTCCGGCCATCTTATTGACGCCGTTTATGTCGACCGGCTTAAACGGATGTTTCTCATCCACCGGCAGATACTCGGGTATGCCGTATATCTGGCGGGTACCGGCAAAAACAATTTTGACCCCCGGATTATGCTTCCTGCACGCTTCTAAGATAAACAGCTGCGAGTATGCATTTATTTCGAGATCGATATAAGGATCGGTCATAGAATCCAGATGACTGGTCTGTCCTGCAAGATTGAATACATAATCGATACCCTGCACAAGGTACTTCATTGAATGCTCGTCACGCACGTCGGAAATGTTGATAACGACCTTATCTTTTACGGGCTCGATGTTCCATAGGTTCCCGCCGTACTCCGGAATTAGGCTGTCAACCAGAGTCACGTGCGCATCGAGCCCCGCAAGCCTTATGGCAAGGTTCGAACCTATAAAGCCCAGACCGCCCGTTATTAGTATGTTTTTAGAATTAAAATTCATCATGTTTTCGTTTTGCATGACCCCAAACACCCCCTATCACAGCCTGCCCCAAAAGTACCATTTAAGATAAGTCCATCCTGCAGAAAACCAATACGCACAATCGCCCCACGACCTTATCTCCATCAGCCGTCCGAGTATATATCCGGGATCAAGATAAAAAGCCCTTGTAAGGCGCTTCTGTATCGAAATCAGTTCCGCTGCAGAAAAGTTTTCGGTCCTCCAGCGAGGACGCTTACCGAACATAACAAAGTCGTCCCAATCTATGTCTTTTTCGATAAGGTCTTGGGCCTTCATCTTTTCATAGACCGGGGTGCCGGGGTACGGCACGATGATAGATACGGACACAAAAGTCCAAGGAAGGGATGTTATCACCCTAGCCGTCAAATTAATGTCCGCCATTGTTTCCGAGGGGTCGCTGCCGATAATAAAGTTCCCTTCTATATCTTTGATTCCTGCCTCTTTGCTCCAATGCACCGCTTCACTTACCCGTTCAAGCGTTATTTTTTTGTTTATCAGATCAAGTATTCTAGGGCTTCCGGACTCTACTCCATACGCCACCTTTTGGCATCCGCTTTGCTTCATGGCCAGAAGAAGCTCCTTTGAAACGCTGTTTACCCTCGTATCGCAACTCCACGATTTAATGCCCGACCGTCCGAGAATGTCACAAATTCTCAATGCGCGGGCTTTGTCGAGCGTGAAGGTATCGTCCGCGATGATAATGTGGTTGACCCTGCAGTCTCTTATTATCTGCCTTATTTCTTCTTCCACAAAAGAGGGATCTCTAAACCGCACACTGTTGCCGAAAGTCGTACGGATTGCACAAAAAGCACAACCGAACGGGCACCCTCTGGAAGTAAAAACCTCTGCCGATAGAATTTTGTTCGAGACCCCCCTTGTCGAATGGCCTTTCTGGATATCATATTTGATAAGGTCTCTTGCCGGAAACGGGATGCTGTCCAGATCTGAAATCAATTCTCTCGGACCGTTTTTAACAATACAATCCCCGTCCCTGAAAACAACTCCCGGAATGTCATACTTTTTTACACCGTCCCTGAAGCGCACGCATAACTCTTTGAGCGTCTCTTCCCCCTCCCCGTATATCAGAAAATCGAACTCTTTAAATTCTTCCATAGTTCCTTCAGGGAGACTGTTTGCGTGAGGACCGCCAACGACCGTCACGATATTCTTATCAAAGGCCTTTACCGCACCGCATATCATCGCACCGCCCTTTATCGTAGGTGTCATACAGGAGACACCGATGACCGCAGGTTTTTTTTCGCTTATAAGAGTCAGCAAGGCGCGGTGACTAAAAGATTCTATCTCGTAATCCGCAATATATGCATCGAAACCGCTTTTTCGAAGGTAGGCGGCCAGATAGGCGAGATTCATAGGTTTCGTATGGCTGAGCAACCCGACCTTTTGAAGAGGATCGGGCGGGCGAATAAGAAGGACCATCATAAAGGTTTTCTCCCGACAGCAAAGACCGATGTGCCGAACGGCATGGAATATCTCTTAATAAAAAGGTTTTCTATCCTGCCAAGACCCAGCAGCGCTCTGTTGATTACCGCAGAAGGCATTGAAACATCGGATAGAACTTCCTTCGCTCCCCCGTGTCTCAAAAACAGACGTTTAAACAGCCTGTAAATGAGCACAGGCAGAAAGAGAAATAACAGGCGATACGTCGCCTTTTCTACGACAAACCCTGTTTCGGTCATGACGGAAACCAGATCCGATTTTGAATATCTTCTTTCAGTATGCACTGCCGCATCGTGGGTGCCTCTGAGGGATTCGTAAGCAGGCAGATTAAGAATAAGTATCCCGCTTGGTTTCAGTGCGGTATAAAGTTTCTTCAAGATAGTAACGTCATCCTTTATCGCACGGTGGCAAAGAACATCTATCGATGTAATTACATCATAAAAGTCGCTCTGCAAAACTACAGTATTAAGGTCGGCCCTAAAAACCGAGGACAAGTTTCTTTTACGGCAATAAGCCACGGAAATTCCGGACCTATCACAGCCGGACACCTCTCCGTACTCGGACATCATCTGACACAAACGTCCGGTCCCGCAGCCTACATCCAGAATATTGAGCGGTTTGTCCCGACACTCGAGAACGACAAAAGACAGTATGAGTTCATGCAGCGCGACGTACCACCAATGGATTTCTTCGGCTTCATACATCCGGACGTACTCGACTTCGTTCATTTAGGATCAGCTCCCCTAGGCCCTGTACATCTCCTCCTCTCATTCCTGCCTACGTGGTCGGACATGTACGAATCCGCACATGTTTTCGAAGGTAAAATCTCTCGTATTATAAATTGCGGGTCTCTCTTGATAGACATATAGATACGGCCGATATATTCGCCCACGACGCCGATAGCGAACAATTGAATGCCCCTGTAGAAAGCGGTCACGTCTACTAGGAACTCGTAGTCGGACGGGTTTTTCAGAGGAGTCCACAGCCTTACAACCGACTCCAATATGCTGTAGCAGCCTACAATCATCATGATAAAACCCAATATCCCCAACGCCCGAATGGGATAGAGGGAAAAACTCACCGCCATATTGCCCCACAGAGAAACCAGCTTCCCGAAGGTATAGCCCGATCTGGCATAAACCCTCCCCCTGTGCTCCACTTTCACCCTCCCGATATTGGAAGTCACCCTTAATATGATCCCGTCTATATAAGGGTCAGGGCCGGTATATTTGATGATCTCCCTCGCCAAAAACCCGTTCATGACCTTAAAGCTAGAAAGATAGAGGTCTGCCGGTTTTTTCAACAATATGTTGGCCATCTTGTCGTTAAACCTGCTCCCGATCCTTCTGAAAAAACTCATTTGCGGGTTCTCGTAATAGGAGTACACAACATCGTAGCCTTTTTGAATTTCGTATATGAGCTTGCCGACCTCCTCCGGAGGGTTCTGAAGGTCGTCGTCGATGGTCACGCAATAATCACCGCTCACATGGTTCAAGCCCGCCATTACGGCATTATGCTCTCCGAAATTTTTCGACAGCCTGATGTACGATATTATATCGTTATGACCGGCCTGCAACTGCCTGCATACCGCATCTGAGTTGTCGGTGCTGGCATCGTTTACAAGAACAATCTCCAGCGAGAATTCCGATGAAAAATATGCGATCAGTTTCTCGCACAGGGTCCCGATGGTCTTTTCGCTGTTGAAAACAGGTATTACGAAAGATAAACGCTTCATAGCCGCACCTCATAGATAATCCGGATATCATCCGGTCATATGACGAAGCCCGTGAATACGCAAAGCGTATGTCCGGACTTTGACATCAACCTACGCTGCCGGCATTGCAGAGATATAAATAGAAACGGGGGTCTTTAAATGCCGGCGATCTAAGCCGACATATAAGGCGGGGAGATACCCGAACTTTGAGTTACGAACAGTTCGTCCTGTTTAAACTTATTATGATAATTTTCTTCATGATTATTGGGAGCAAAATGAGTGTTCACTTGCGCATTCAGCAAACTATTGTCCTGAAACAGATCGATATTGAAGCCTGCTTGTATCTTAATGAGTTCGCCGATCCCGTTGTTGCGCAATACGGACCTTTTCTTTTTGACGATAATACTGTCGTCGTCATCGTTATTATCACTCTCTGAATTAACACCCGAGGTCAGATCAACCAGCAATCCTAACGCTTCATCGATAATAAACACAGTCAAAACACTCGACCCCTCGCCGTGGGCCATACTGCTATTTTTAAAGTCGGACATTATCGGGGAAGCCGAGTACAACAAAAAGTAGATTGTGAAAAATATATTTACAAAACGAACTTTCATCATATCTATTTAGAGTACTACAGGCAGTCTTATAGGGTCAATCGTTGAGAGGCGTTTTTATCGTGTAAACACCCGCTCCGCATCAAGGCCGGGGCCTGCAGAGAGCATGCATGCCTAAAAATTTACCAAAACAAATTTTTCTATTAGTTATAATATATGCAACAATACCGCTCGATATCATAGGGGGAATAAAATGGCGACCGATAAGCCGGCTGAACTGCGCAGACTGTATTTGGGATTTACTTCATCGCGAGTTATATTGACCGCAAACAATCTCGGTATCTTCGACAACCTGAAAGAAGCGTCTTCCGCTTTGGAAATTGCAAAAAAACTTAAGACCGACCTCAGGGCAACAAGGATACTTCTTGACGCGCTTACAGGCATAGGATTGGTCTCAAAAAACAAAAACAGCCTATACCGTAATATGCCTATAAGCTCAAAATATCTTGTTAAAAACGCCCCCCTTTATCAGGGCGACATCATCAAGCATGCATCAACCATGTGGCAGAACTTTTCGGGCTTGGATGATGTCCTAAAAACCGGCAAGCCTGCACGAAGAGGATTCGATCATGAGGCGTTCATTATGGGAATGCACAACCTGACTATACTTCGAACAGAAGCTCTTACAAAAGCGATAGCGCTTAAAGGGATAAAAAATATGCTCGACTTAGGCGGCGGCCCCGGGACCAACGCAATAGCTATGGCGCAGAAGGGCATTAAAGCCACGATCTTCGATATGCCGGAAACTATCAGGATAGCCAAAAAGGTTGTAAAAAAGGAGGGTGCCAAAAATATCGATTTCATCGCGGGTGATTTCCATGTTGACAGCATAGGCTCCGGGTACGACCTCATACTTGTAAGCCAGATAGCCCACGCTTATTCCGAGAAAGAAAATATTGCCCTGCTCGACAAATGCAGGCAATCATTGAATCAGGGAGGCAGGATTGCCGTGCAGGAGTTCCCTATAAACGACAACATGACCGCGCCTGCAAACAGCGCCCTCTTCGCCGTAAACATGCTGGTTGGAACAGAAAAAGGACGGTGTTATAGCCCTAACGAAATAAAAGAGTGGTTGAGGAAAACAGGGTTCAAAAACATTGAAATAAAGCATCTTCCCGAAACAGTTCTAATCATCGGGATAAAAAAATGAACTTATATCTGATCGACGGCAACTCGTATTTCTACCGCGCATATCATGCGATAAAAAGCCTGACCAATTCAAAAGGCCTGCCGACCAATGCCATATACGGCTTCACAACCATGATGATGAAGGTCCTCAAAGAAAAAAAACCTGACGCGGTCGCTATCGCCTTCGACACAAAGGCGCCCACAGAAAGGCACCGGATATACGAGGAATACAAGGCCCACCGTCCCGATACGCCCGACGATCTGATCACACAGATCCCTTATATGAAAAGCATCGTCGAAGCGCTGAACATCGCGGCCTTCGAACTGCCGGGGTTCGAAGCGGACGATATAATAGGCACCATAGCAAAAAAGGCATCATCGCATGGGATGCATGTATTCATAATGAGCGGAGACAAGGACATGATGCAGCTGGTGAGCGACCGGGTAAAGATATACGATCCTATGAAAGACGTAGTGATAGACAACACCGCCGTTCTAACCCGCTTCGGACTGCCGCCCGAAAGGATACCCGAAGTTATGGCGCTTACCGGCGATACCGCCGACAATATCCCGGGAGTAAAAGGCGTTGGCGAGAAAACAGCAAAAGAACTCTTGCAAAACCATAGTCTTGATGAACTGCTTGCAGACACATCAAAGATAAAAAACGAGCGCATAAGAAAGATGATCTCAGAAAATATAGAAACCGCAAAACTTAGCAGAACCCTTGCTACGATAGACATCTCTGTGCCTGTTGATTTTGACGTATTCTCTTTAAAGATAAAAACACCCGACTGGGAAAAGCTCCATACAATGTTCGTAGAACTCGACTTCAAAAGTCTTCTGAAAATTATTCCACACACCGGCAGTCAAACTAGGGGAGAATATTTTTTAATAAGCGATAAAGAGGAACTTCTCGCTTTCTTGGGCAAGCCCTGAAATCTAAAAACAGATCATCCCTGCGGAGGGCTTGCGGTCATTCTGCTGAAGGCCTCTTCGTCCGCAGATTCAAGCAGCTCGGCGTATTCGCGCAAAAGCGTAAGTGCATCGAGGGCCGCAGCCTCGTCTATCTTCTGGATGGCAAAGCCGGCGTGTACGAGAACATACTCGCCTATCCGGGCGTCTTCTGGCAATAGTATAAGGCTCACGTCTCTTCTTGCGCCCATAACATCAACGGTTGCAAGGAGATTATCTATGCTGATAACTTTTGAGGGGACCGCAAGGCACATTCTATATTCAACTCCTGTAATGTTTCTATTATGACCTGAACGAAGCGCGGGAACTTCTCTTTAATCGTATCGGTCATATCGAGTCCTACTTCTGTGGATAGGATCTGAATTCCCACAAGCCTCATTTTTGACGGCATTCTTTCCATCAGTTTGGTGGCTGCAACAACATCGTTAAGACCTATGTTATGGACAGAAAGCTTGGCCCTGAGAACTGAAGGTATATCATCGTCTTCGATCACTCCGATAAAGCCCGGCTCTTTGCCGAAATTCACCGCATCCGCTATTACGATATTGTCACGGTCTTCAAAATACGGAAGAAGGTCGAGGCCCAGCGTGCCGCCGTCGATTATCTCGACTTCGGGAGAGAATGAATATCTCTCCCGAATCTCGTTTGCCGCATGGACCCCGATACCTTCATCCATCAGCAGGATATTTCCCAATCCTATGAGGGTCGTCTTCAAAAGACTACTTGTCCCCCATAGTTTTGTAACCGTTGAAGATAGACATCAAAAGCCCGTTCTTCTCTATGAGATGGTTGTGTATGACGATGTAAATATGGGCTATCAGGTACACAATAACGCACCACATTATCAGATGATGAACGAGCCTTACACCTGAACCGCTGCTCCCTGCAGGCACGAGCCAGCCTCCCATCAGGGTCCAGAAAATGCCCCCGTCATGCGACTGGGCATAAAGGCCGAAGCCGGTCTGGATCTCCACGATAAAGAGGACGAACAGCGCAAAATAGGTGATTCCGGCAAGCCCCGTATGCCCTGCGTAATGCGGCATATCGTTCTTCATAAAGCAATAGAACTGCGTGGTCCCGGTAAGGTTCTTGCAGCGCTCATCGCTCATAGGAAGAAACTGGTCCAGCCTTGCGTATTTGTTTCCTGCAAACCACCAGTATATCCTGACAAAAAGGCCCACGGCCAGCAGGTAGCCCGAAACAAAATGGATAAACCTCATGCTGCCCATTATCATCGAGGTCTCCGAACTTGCAAGGATGTACGGGTTGGCTATATAGAAGCCGGTTATGATCAGGGCCAGTATGCTCAGCACATTTACCCAGTGCGTGAGCCTTACCGGCACTTCCCAGACATATTCTTTATTCGCCATGGCCGCCCTCCTATTTCACTTTGACTTTAAACAGCTCTTTTCCCTCTGAATCCACAAGATGCACCGCGCATGCCATGCAGGGATCAAAAGAGTGTATGGTCCTCAAAATCTCCACAGGCTTGTTCGGGTCCGCCACAGGCGTGCCTATCAAGGCTTCCTCGAAAGGTCCCCTCTGGTTCTTTGCATCCCTAGGCGAGGAGTTCCATCCGCCGGGCACAACGCACTGATAGTTGGCGACCTTCTTGTCTTTGATCACCACCCAGTGGCAGAGCGTGCCGCGCGGGGCCTCATGGAAACCGTATCCCTTGGCCTCTGCCGGCCATGTGGATGGTTCCCACTTGTCGCCGTTGTGTATCTTGTAGTCGCCTTTTTTGATATTGGCGGCAAGCTCGTTGATCCAGACAGGAAGCATCTCTGCGGTAACAAGGGTCTCGACGCCGCGTGCTGCAGTGCGCCCGAGGGTCGAAAACAATGCCGCGGGCCCTACTCCGAGCTTTCCGAGCACGCTGTTTACGACCTCTACAATCCTCTTGTGGCCGGAAGCGTAAGCGACCAGCATTCTCGAGAGCGGTCCAACCTCGGTAGAAAGGCCGTCGTATCTGATGGACTTGACCCAGCTGTATTTCTTGTCAGTTTCGAGCCATTCGTACGGGGGCTTAGGACCGGTATAGTTCGGAACGGTCTCGCCTTCCCACGGATGTCTGCCCTTTTTGTCGTCATCGCTGTATTTGTACCAAGCATGCGCGACATCTTCGGTTATCTTCTTGTGGTCTACAGGCTCGACCTTCGAAAGATTTTTCCCCCTTATAAATCCAGCAGGCAGCCAGCAATTGGTGGAGTTGCTTACATTGTCCTTCTGGAAATCGCCGCAGGAAAGATAGTTGCCTACGCCTGCGCCGATCCCCGCCCAGTCCTTATAGAAGGAGGCCACAGCAAGAAGGTCTGGTATATAAACCTTCTCGACAAATTCCTGCGCTTTCTGCGCATGACCGAGCATCATGGCCAAAGTTCCGGCGTTAATGGCGTTCTGGCTGTTGGGGTCGATCGGAATGGACATCCCTCCAACAAGGAAGGTCTGAGGATGCGGGTTCTTAGCGCCCAAAAACGCCTGCATCTTTATGACATCCCGCTGCCATTCAAGGGCCTCGAGGTAATGCGCCACAGCCATCAAATTGGCTTCGGGAGGAAGTTTATATACGGAATGCCCCCAATAACCGTTAGCAAAAATTCCGAGCTGACCGCTTTCGACAAGGGCCTTTACCTTCCCCTGCACCGTCTTGAAATATGCGGCAGAAGAATTATGCCAGTCGGATATGGACTGCGCCAAGGCTGAAGTCTTGGTCGGATCGGCCTTTAATGCGCTGACGACATCGACCCAGTCCAAGGCGTGCAGATGATAGAAATGAATCACATGGTCCTGAACATACTGGATGCCCGAAATAAGATTTCTTATGATCCTTGCGTTGTCAGGTATGGTGATGTTAAGTGCGTTTTCGACAGCCCTCACGGAGCTGGTGGAGTGAACCGTTGTTCAGACGCCTCATATACGGGACAGAAGCGCCCACACCTCCCTAGGATCTCTGTTCTTGACGATCAGTTCTATACCTCTCCACATCGTGCTCGAAGACCATGCGTCCACAACCTTGCCGCCTTCGATCTGCGCTTCTATTCTCAGGTGCCCCTCTATTCGCGTCAAAGGGTCTATAGCTATTTTTGCCATTCTATGTCCTCCTCAATTATTTTTTATCTTCTTCAGCTTTGCATTTCGAGGCCCTGACCGCAGCATGCACCGCAACCCCGGCTGCAGCGGCTGCAGCTACACCCAGACCTATTTTGTCTGCTGTGGTCTGATAGCCGGCGCCCGGAACATTAGGCAATCTGGAGTATATGGAGCCCAAGGCGTCCCAGTTCTGTGGTTGTCCGCACCCGAAGCAGCCGTGCCCGGCCATTACCGGCCAGCTCGTGCCTTCGTTCCATCTTATCGTAGGACAATTCATATACGACTGAGGACCTTTGCAGCCCATTTCGTACAGGCACCAGCCTTTCCTGTGGCCGTCATCGCCCCACTTTCTTACAAACTGCCCTGCATCGAAATGAGGACGCCTTTCGCAATTGTCATGTATCCTTTTGCCGTAAGCGAATAACGGACGGCCTTCCTTGTCACACTGAGGAAGAGCGCCAAAGGTAAGGTAGTGAACGACCGTAGCGGTCAGGTTCTCGCAATTGACCGGACAGCCCGGAAGATTTATTACAGTAGCATTAGGCACGGCCTGCTTTACGCTGACAGCGCCGGTAGGGTTCGGGGCTGCCGCAGGAATGCCGCCGTAACTCGCGCAGGAGCCTACAGCTATTGTGGCAAGGGCGTTTCCGCAAACCTCTTTTGCCATATCGATAGCGGTCTTACCGCCGATACAGCAATAAACACCTCCGTCCTTCATAGGAATAGACCCCTCCACAATCGCAATATACTTGCCCTTGTGGTTCTTTACTACATCAGCCAAAGACTTCTCTGCATTCTTCCCCGACGGAGCCATTATCGTTTCGTGGTACTCGAGAGAAATCACGTCGAGGACCAACTGCGCGATAGTAGGCTTAGTTGACCTGAGAATGGATTCCGAATCCCCCGCACAATCCTGAAACTCAAGCCAGACAACATACGGTTTCTGCTTCTTTTCCAGAGCTTCTGCTATCTGCGGAACTACGGTTGACTGCAGACCGAGCGTCGCAGCCATCGTACTGCAGAAGGTCAGGAAATCCCTTCTCGAGATCCCCCGCTTGGAAAGATCACTAAAGAGGCTTTCATCCTGCATGCTCCCCTCCTATAAAGAAAGTTTATTTGATAATAAGAATATGCCAATGCAATGAAATTGTCAAGGTTTTATTTACCGTTATACGCTATGAAATGCAACGTATTAATCCCGCCTGTTTATTGCCCCCTGCCTTCAATTCTTCAGCTTCTCGTAAATCTCCTCGAATCTGCCTGACAGCTCTTTGTAGGCCGTAAGCACACGGGGGTCGAAATGCGCAGGAATTGTCCTGCCGTCGCCCTCCTCAATAATGCGGTGGGCCTTATCGTGGTCGAATGCGGGTTTATATACCCTTGCGTTCCTCAACGCATCATACTGGTCCGCAATGCTGATTATCCTGCCTTCGATCGGGATCTGCTCGCCGCTCAACCCTCTCGGATAACCGCTGCCGTCCCACCTTTCGTGATGGGTCAGTGCAATGGCCTTTGCCGTTTTAAGACGTATGTGGCTGCCCAGAATAGCGCCGCCGCGCTCAGTATGCATCTTCATGATTTTCCATTCTTCATTGGTCAGTTTACCCGGTTTTTTCAGTATCTCGGCAGGCGTGTGTATCTTCCCCACATCGTGCATCTGGGACTGCAGCTTGATCGTTTCGGCAAAACCGTCGTTCATTCCGAGTTTTTTTGCTATGACTGCGGAATAGAAGCCTATCCTGAGGATATGGTTTCCTGTGTCTTCGTCATTTGCCTCGGAAGCCCGCGCAAGCGCATGTACCATGTATTCGAAGGCGTTCTCGGTCTCTTTGACCTGCGAAGACAGAGAGCGAAGAAAAAGCGTTTGCATGACTATATTATTCAGCACCGCAGCATCGTAGGAAGTCACATCCCTGCCGTAATTCAGGGCAAAAACGCTGAGGTTATTGCTCATATAGCAAACCATGTTCTTTGCGGATATATTGTAAGCCCTGAGTTTCCCTGTAAAGGCTTCGAACATAGGGCCTGACATCACCGCCTCATTGTAGAAAAGAAGTCTTGAATCGTCGGCTTTCGGCAGTTTCAGCAGTATGTTCATTTCAAACTTCAGTCTGTCGAGCTTGTCGAAAATAAACTCATACCGGTACCATTCGTAATTTTGCTTTTCATTAGGGATCCTTACCAGCACGGTTTCGGGCCTGTCCGTCATATCGCTGGTCTGGCGTATAAGCTGCCCGACTATACCGTCTATCTTAGACATAAAATCAAATTCAAGAGGATTGAAGGTCTTGATAATGTCCTCTCCGAAATCGGTCAGGCGATTGATGTTGTTGTAAGAGGAATTCAGCTTATCGTTAAGGTCCTTGACCCTGAGAAGCATCTTTACCCTAGCGATCACCTCTCCTTGGTCAAAGGGCTTTGACAGGAACTCTTCGGCCCCTGCCTCGATGCCTTTGATCCTGTCGGCCTTGGCCGTAAGCGCAGTGATCATGACCACAGGAATGTTCCTGTATTTCTTGTTCCCTTTTATCTCCTTACACAGCTCGAAACCGTCCATCTCCGGCATCATTACATCGAGCAATATCAGATCGATGCGGTCCTTCCTGATTTTACTCAGCGCCTCCTTACCGTCTTTGGCCTCTATCATTTCATACCCCTCAGGCACAAGAAGCGCCTCAAGCAGTTTTAAGTTCTTCACCTCGTCGTCAACGCACAATATCCTATGCCTGACCTGCTGCATACTTTACTTCCCCCTTTTCAGATAAATTCCTTTACAAATTCCGTAAGCCCGTCTATGTCTATAGGCTTAGTCATATAGCCGTCAAACCCGGCATCTAGAAACCTTTCCCTGTCACCCTTCATCGCAAACGACGTGAGCGCTATAATTTTGACACGGCCTATGTCGGCATCTTCTCTTATAAGCTTCATGCATGCAAGACCGTCCATGACAGGCATCTGAATGTCCATGAGTATCAAGTCCGGCTTATGCTCCTTTGCAGACCCCAGTCCACCGACACCGTTGACCGCTTCGATCACCTCATAACCGTTATAGACCAAGACCTCTCTCAGTAATTTGCGGTTATTCTCGTTGTCCTCGACTACAAGTATCTTATGCGCCATGCCCGTCTCCTTGGCGAAGCGGCACGACAAAACTGAACTTGCTGCCCTTCCCGTATTCGCTGTCCACCCGTATCCTCCCTCCGTGAAGCTCTATCAGCCTCTTCGTCAATGCAAGTCCGAGCCCCGTGCCCTCGTATTTCTTGTCGTATGCTGATTCAAGTTGCGAAAATTCTTTGAACAGCTTGGTAATGTCCTCTTCCCTTATCCCGATACCTGTGTCCTCGACAGAAATTTCTATACCCTCCCCTCCGCTCTTTTCCGCCCTCAAACACACCGTTCCTCCGTCGGGCGTAAACTTTACCGCATTGCTCAGCAGATTAAAAAGTATCTGTTTTAAACGCCTCTCGTCCGCCTCTATTTCGGTATTCGTATCAAGCCCGGTATCGAACTTCAGAGATATACCGTGTTTCATGGCCTTTTCCCTGAACATGATAAGAGAGGCATTCAGAGTCTCGATCAAATTGAAAGCGCCCACTTCAAGCTCGACTTTGCCGGCCTCCACCTTGGACAGGTCGAGTATGTCATTGATCAGGTTCAGCAGGTGTTTGCCGGAACCGATGATATAACCGACGAATTCATCCTGCTTTTCACTCAACTGTCCGAACATCCCCTTTTTCAATATTTCAGAAAAACCTATAATCGAGTTAAGAGGCGTCCTCAACTCATGGCTCATGTTGGCGAGAAAGTCGGACTTTGCCCTTGTTGCTTCTTCAGCCTGCAATTTTGCTTCGTCGGATTCCTGCTTCCTTATCTCAAGTTCTCTATTCAATAACTGGAGTTCTGCGTTAGTGCTCTCGAGTTGCCTTGTCCTTTCACTTACTTTTCCCTCAAGGGTCTCGGCGTGTTCCCTCAGCTTTCCTTCAAGCTGTTTTCTCTCTGTTATGTCCCTGAAATACCACACCCTGCCGTAGTACTTTCCGTCTTCGCCGAACATCGGGGAGGAATAGCGGTCAAACGTTCTACCGTCAAGGAGTGTAATTTCATCCATGCTCTTTTCATCGCTATGACTGTAAAGATAATTGATCCTCCGGAGGAATTCTTTCCTGTCTTTTACTTTGCCGAGCTCCGACTGCAAAACCGAGCCGTCATCGCCGGATTCGACAATGTGGGCCGGTATACCCCACATTTCAACAAAACGGCGGTTAAACGATACGATCTTCGAGGCCCCGTCTACAACCAGAATGCCGTCAATCGAGACTTCCTGCTGGGTGGCCAGAAGAAGGTTCCTGAACTGCAACGCAAATTCCGCTGCCTTGCGTTCGGTGATGTCGGTTATCATCCCGTCGTACCCCGTAAGACGCCCTTCATTGTCAAACGAAGGAACGGATGTGTTCCTTACCCACCTGATCGAGCCGTCTTTATGTATGATCCTATGTTCGACAGGCGGAGGAATTTCCCCGGCAAGTATGTGGCGGCTCTGCTCCATAACGGCCCCCCGGTCTTCCTCATACACCATACGGTACCAAAGGTCCGGATCGGTATCGTATTCCTCGGCAGTGTAGCCTGTTACGGCAGCGCAGGCCGGGCTGTGGGTCGTTGCAACAGTGCGGCCGTTTTCAACCATCACCGTGTATATATAGTCGATTACGGATTCGACAAGACGGCGAAACCGCTCCTCGCTCTTTGCAAGCGTTTCCTCCGCAAGCTTGCGCCGGGTAATGTCCTTGGCATAATGCACTGCGCCGTACAGCGCTCCGTGCGGCGTATAGAGCGGCGATGTGGAAACAAGAAAATGGCCTCCCATACGTTCTTCATAAACTTCAACGGTATGGGTCTTGCGGTCGGTCAACAACAGAGAAAGCGGGCATGTCGGTATTGGCCCTTCCATGCCGTGCACCTCTTTGTAACAGGTGAGACCTTCGGCCACGGACGGCTCGATGCCCAGTTTATCGGCCATAGCTCTGTTCGCCTTGATGATCCTGTGTCCCGTGTCGAGGATCATAATGGGATCGATTATGGCGTCAAACGTACGTTTCCACTCGTTCTCCGCCTGCCGCACCTGCGCGTACATCCATGCGTTTTCGAGCGCCGGAGCGGCCATGCCGCCCAAGATGCTCAATGCCTTAACCTGCCCGAAATTCAGTTGATGTCTGCTTTTTGTGACATTTACGTTCAGTACACCGACCAGCCTGCCGCCTGCCATCATCGGCATGGAGACAGAACTGCAGATATCAGGCCTCGGATTCAACGATCCGAATCTTTTGTCCTCCACCTCGCCGTTCAGCAGCACCGTCTCGTGCGAACGCGCGACCCACCCCGCTATACCCGCCTCTATGGAGATCCTCTGGCCTAAAAAATACTCCCGGTTGTCGCCCCTGATCGTCGCAATATAGAGTTCTTTGCCGTCGTCGGTGGGGAGCATGACCGAGACCTCGTCCGCATTGCACTGCTGAAGGGCGCTCTCGGCTATCTTGCTTACGATGGTGTTCGCATCGAGGGTGAGCGCCACCACCTTGCTCAAGTTGAATATCTCCACCGTCTCGCGCAGATGGATATTCTCCAGCCTCAAGCGCCTTACCTCCATCCCCCGCGACAGGACCGGCATGATCGTGCCGATCTTGAAAGGCTTAAGAACGTAATCGAAGGCCCCGATCTTCATGGCCTCCACCGCGGTCTGCACCGTCCCCTGTCCGGTCATGACGATCCCCACAAGGTGACTGTCTATTTCGAGCGCGGACTTGAGCAGCTCTATTCCATCCATCCCGGGCATCATAAGGTCGGTCAGGAGCACGTCGAACGACCTGTCTTTCAACACATCGACCGCCTCTTTTCCGGAAGCATACCCTTCAACTTCATACCCCTGATCTTTCAGCACTTCGCACAAAGCCGCCATCAGTTCGGTTTCGTCATCAACGATTAGCAGTCTGCCGAGAGAGGTCATTGTCATCAGTCGCCTCCTTTCAATTGCTTCACGTTGTTGCCGTTCACGACCGGCAGCGTAATGATCACCGCCGTACCCTTGCCCTCTTCGCTCCTTATGTCAATCGTCCCCTTGTGCTCCTCCGCAATACGCTTGCAGATAGGCAGTCCCAGCCCCGTGCCCTTGCCTTCCATCTTTGTGGTAAAAAAAGGCGTCATCACCTTTTGAAGGTTTTCCGGGGATATGCCGCTCCCTGTGTCGATGATCTCGATACTCAAAAAATGGGACGGTTCTATTTTCTCGGGTTTGTCGTCAAAAAATGGAACCGTCCCATTTTTTGATGACACCCGTATCGTCAAAGTCCCGCCCTTCGGCATGGCGTCGCCCGCATTCGTAAACAGGTTTAAAAAGAGCTGTCTCAACTGCTGCCTGTCCGCGTGAATATGCGCTGCATCGGAAGGGAACTCCTTTACGACGTTTATGCTCCGTTTGCGCAGATGGTAGTAGATCAATTCAAGGGTCTTGTCTATCTCCTCGCGCACGTCAACGGTAGATATGTGTTGAGCGCTCCTGCGGCTGAACTGCAGCATGTTCGCAACAAGGTTGCCCATCCGCTCAACCTCCTGCGCTATGATCTCAAGCGGTCGCTTAAACGCTTCTTCCGGTCCCGCTTGGGACAGGAGGGTCTCGACCCTCAGGCTTACCGTCGCAAGAGGATTGTTCAGTTCGTGCGCTATGCTCGCCGCCAATTCCCCCATCGTCGCCAGCTTCGTCGCCTGCCAGAGCTGCTGGGATATCTCTCTAACTTCCTCCTCGGCGCGCTTGCGCTCCATTATCTCGGCATCGAGTTTCGCAGTCCTTTCCAGCACCTTGTTTTCGAGTTCGTCGTTCAGCGCATTCAGTTCGTTCCGGGTCTTGATAAGCTCGCAATTCTGATTGTAGGAGTTTTCGTAGGTCGAGAGCAGCAGGTCCAGTATCTGAAGCCTTTCCGCGTTTATGAAAAAATGCTCCCCCGCGAAATATACGCGGATGCCCATCTCCGCCGTCATGTCCTTTCTTAACTCGGCATTGGATTGCAGGTATTGAATGCGGGAAAGAAGGTAGCGTTCGTCATAGGGTTTCATGATGAAGTTGTTCGCCCCGCTTTCGAGGCCTTTGATAACGTCTTTCGGGTCGGAAAGAGATGTTAGAAGTATGACCGGCACGTCTTTGAGGCCTTCTTCATGTCTCATTCTTTTGCACAACTCATAGCCGTCCATCTCGGGCATAACGATATCGCTTATGACCATGTCAGGCCTGCTCTGCCGCATCAAGTCAATGGCCGCACGCCCGTCAGCGGCCACTCTCGTTGCATAGCCGTTTTTTTCCAAAATGTATTTCAGCCCTTCCGCCTGTGTGGCGCTGTCTTCCACTACAAGTATCTCACCCCTGCCGCAGTGTTCGTCCATGACCATGCACCTCGATTATTAGGTTTTCAAATATGACAGCATCGCAGTGATCCTGTCAGGGGAAAGCACATAGGCCGCCGCCCCAAGCCTGATCGCCTCGCCGGGCATCCCGTAGACAACCGAGCTTTCCCTGTCCTGAACAATAGTGACTGCGCCTTTGTCCCTCATCAGCTTCAATTCTTCCGCCCCGTCCTTTCCCATGCCTGTGAGCAATACGCCTACGGCTTTCTGTCCGTATACGGCGGCAACCGAGCGGAATAGAAACGAGACTGAAGGACATACCCCGTTTTCAGGAACGTCTTTGCTTAAGATTGTCCGGCCCTGCCGATCTACGCCCATGTTAAAGCCGTCAGGCGCAAAATATGCGTGCCCCGGCAGCACAGGTCCTTCGTGTATGGCAGTATGAAGAGGTATCGCGCTGCTCTTGCCAAGCCATTCCAACATGCCGCCTAAAAACCCGGCAGCAATGTGCTGTACGATCAGAACAGGGACGCCGAAGTCTTTAGGAAGCCCTGACAGTATGGCCTGAAGCACCGGAGGTCCGCCGGTAGAAACACCGATGGCAACCAACCTTATTTCGGAAGAAATGGCGATGATATCGGATTTATAATCCTGCTTAATGACCGGCGCCGCCTCTTTTTGCCGGTAATGCTTCCATCGTTTCACCACTTTGACTTCGGACATAAGTTTGACTGTATGAAGCAGTTCCTTTTTCGTAGTCTCATGGTCTGGATGCCCGATACCACCGGGCCTTGCCACTGCCGCGACCGCTCCTGCGTCCATAGCGCGGAAGGTCGTATCTACTTCCTTGACGTCATAGCTGCCGCTTACGATAATGATAGGTACAGGATTGGTCTCCATAATGGCGCGGGTAGCATCGAGACCGTTCATCCTAGGCATATTTATGTCCATTGTAATGACGTCAGGCCTGTCGCGCTGCACGAATTCGACCGCCTCCTCACCGTTGTTTGCCGTTCCTATAACGCGGATTTCAGGGTCGGAACTCAAGATATATAACAGCAGTTCCCTAACCACAGGCGAGTCTTCGACAATAAGCACCTTTATCAGGGATCGGGCGTCAGAGGTCAGGGATCGGGCGTCGGTCATTTTATCCCTCCGGAGCGCACTTCCAAAGCCTTGCGAAGCCCGTTGAGCATTTTGCCTATTTCCTCTGTTTTATCTATTAGTTCTTTCAACTGAACTGCGTTAATATAGTTCAAACGTTCGGCTATAAAAATATGTGTTTCCAGTTCGGCAAGAGAGCCGCAGGCTATGAATATATGCTGGATAAACTCTTTGGTGTGCTGTCGTGCATGTCCCTCAGCGATATTAGCGGCAATAGATACGGCCGAGCGTTGTAATTGGCTTGATAAGCCAAAGGCCTCATTCTTTGGAAAACCTTTTGTTCTTTTATAGCATTCGACAACCAAATCCATTGCCCTCCGCCAAACTTCTAAATCACGATAACTCTTGACACTCATTTTTCCCTTTCCTTTCCCTGAACTCTGATCCCCGATCCCTGTCCCCTATACCAATCTTTTTATTATTTCGAGCAGATTGCCCTGATCGAAACTGCTCTTTACAATATAGGCGTTTGCGCCGACATCTATCCCCTTCTCCCGGTCTTCGCGTGACTGGAGCGCGGTCACCAGCACGACAGGGACGTCAGCCAGTTTTTTGTCCGCCCGGATTTTAGATGTAAGGTCAAAACCGTTCATCCTCGGCATATCCACGTCCGAGACTACTACATCGAAATGCCCGCTTTTCAGGCGAGTAAAGGCATCGAGCCCGTCAACGGCGGTAGTGACATTGTATCCGTCGGATTCGAGAATGTTCTTCAGGAGAGTGCGCGATGTTATTGAATCTTCCACGACCAAAACGCTCCTTGCCGCTATTTGCCGCTTTTCCTCTTCAGGCGCAGACTCTGCTGCTGCCTCAGGTTTTGCTCCTGCCGCAGATTTGATCAGGTCAGGGACATTCAATATAGGCACCACCTTTCCGGAACCTAGCACTGTAGCGCCTGCTACATTGCGCACACGGGAAAGCTGTTTCCCGAACGCCTTCAACAACACCTCCTGTTCGCCGATAACTTCATCGACTAAAAACGCCACGCTGCTGTCCGCCGCATTAAGGACCACCGCCGGAAGCCTGCCGGACTGCTCCAGCGAGGTCTCCTTTCCTGAAAGCCCCAGAGTTTTGTGCAACCTAGCCAGAGATACGGTCTTTTTGTTGAAAACTATCGTCTCTCTGTTTTCCACGGATTTGATGTCCTCGCGTTTTACCCTCACCGCACGTTGCACATGCGTTGTAGGAATTACAAACAGACGATCGCTTACCCGGACGAGGATGCCGTGAAACGTGGCCACCGTCAGAGGCAGGACAATGCGAAACTCGGTCCCCTCATCGGGCTGAGTCGAAAGAGAGACCGTACCGCCGAACTTCTCGACCTTTTCCCGAACAATGGCTAGGCCAAGTCCCCTGCCCGATATCTCGGTTATGATAGGACTGGTTGAAATCCCGGACTGGAAAACGTGCTGCAACAGTTCATCCTCTGCGAACTCTTCAGCCCTTTCTTTTGAAACGGCCCCGAGCTTCCGGACTGCCGAGCGTAATCCGGCTATGCTGATGCCCGCTCCGTCGTCAGCCACTAAAATTTCGACTTTATCGTCCCTCGTAGAAACAGTGACCGTTATGGTCCCACGTCGAGACTTTTTTTTCGACTCCCTCTCCAGAGGCATTTCGATGCCGTGATCTATACAGTTTCTGATCAGATGCACAAAAGGGTCTTTCATTTCTTCAAGTATGCGCCGGTCGATTTCGATATCGGCGCCCTGTATCACAATATCGACATCTTTGCCGTGCTCCCTTGAAATATCGCGCGCTATTTTGGGCAGAATTTCAAACAGTGATGAAAAGGGAAACATCAACGCCTTCTTCATGTCTTCCAAAAGGGTGTCTACCATCCCGCACAAGGCAATGCTGTCGCGCTCGGCCGATTTGGCCTCCGCCCGGAACCGCTGTTCAAGCGTTTTGACTACAGAGCTGTTCCACTCCAGAAAATCGTAAACCCTTGACGGAAGGTGGTCCTGCGTCTTATTCAGATTATCTTTATCACGCAGCGCCGCTCTTTCATAAGAGCGCCTGATCTTTTTTATAACAGGCAGCACCTTGGCCCACTCTTTTTCCCACGATACAAACGTGACAGCCTCCTGCCTGAGTTGCACGGCGTGCTGAAGCGCGGCCAGTTTTGCAGAAAGCATCTCCTCTGCCTGAAGCATCACCGAAGAAAGCTTTGCTGTGGACACCCTTATGGTATCTGAGAAAACAGGGGACAATGTCCGGGGGTCGGGAGTCGGAGGCTGCTCGCCAACAATTCTACCGGCCCCGGATTCCTGTGCCCCGATACCTGAGTTCTGTGCCGCTTCCGCAAGTCGTCCGATAAGCTTTTTGTGCGAATATTTTTCCCCTGTCTCAGATGGAGTATCGGCTTCAGAGATAAGCCCGAACAGACAGTCCGAGGATTCCTGAAGCAGATCGAATAGCTTGACAGACAGCGCAAGCTCGTCCTTTTTCATACGGGCAAAGAGGCTTTCCATCGCCTGACAGAGGGATTCGATGTCGCCCCTGTTAACGGCGCGGGCAGCCCCTTTCAGGCTGTGCGCCTCGCGAAAGACCGTTTCCACAAGCCTCGTCCGTTCTTTAGACGAAGCGGCCTTTTCGAGTTCGAGAAGGCCGGAGGAAATATTCTTTACATGCTCCTCTGCCTCGACCCTAAAGGTGGCCATAAGCCGTTTTTGGAATTCAATGTCTTTTTCAGTCATACATTACCTTTCCATCGGTAATAGGCAATAGCCATCAGCACTCAGCGTTCAGTAGTCAGTTTCTCTGAATGCTACTAAGAACTAACATGACAAAGCCTCATATCTGTCATCCTCGGGCTTGACCCGGGGATCCAGTATTTTCAAGATATTTCTGGATTCCCGCCTTCGCGGGAATGACAAATCATGTG
>SCQE01000054.1 GCA_004321915.1 Nitrospirota bacterium | reverse complement strand
CCTAAAGGCATTTGGATACGAAATAAAGGACGGTTGGGTCTTACAGATTTCAAAACGCTGAAACAGCCACTATCAAGCATTTGAGGCCTACTGTCGCTTATTATCGCCGAAAGTCCAGTTTAACGTTCATTGCTTATAATCACCGGTGTTTGTTCGAGATAATTTTTTATTAAGGTGATGTTAGAACCCGGTTTTGCAAAAAATACGCGTCCGCCGTGCATCGCGTCTTTTTGTTTCATGTTTTTTATCCGCGTATAACCGGTGCTGCGGGATGCCACGTACCCGGTCGTATAGTCGGGGTCGTCCGAAATGCAGATTTCGGCGATTATCATAGGGCATGACGCCACCTTCGAGGCTAATATCAATGCTTCGAGTATTGTATTTGTCGAGCCGTTTAATTTTGATACTAAGCGCTTCAGTCCCAACTCTGTTTTCTTTTCGATTCCGAGCATGGACGCCCTTATGCCGCGTTTTTTATCGGGTTCGAGCCGTTTCCCCGACCATGCATCCAAGACCGATGCGCCGCGCATGGATGTCTTGGACTCAAGAATTCGGAATGCGGATGAGGCCGCTTTTTTAGATACCCCGATGCTCCCAAGCCGTTTTAATGCGGCGCTTTTTGCGTCTTTGGGAGAGGGGCATTCGATTGTGTTTATGTCCAACGGTTTAGCTTCGATTACTTTATTAAAAACTTCTTCGATTGTAATTACAATGCGGTCGGCCTTGCCCCTCGGATGGTCAAAGGCCCTTTCGGAATATTCTTTGACTATGCGGCCTATGGCCGCTTCGGTGTAAAGCCCCTCGGCCCCTGATACATGCATATCGGTCTTTCCGGCCTTCTTGGACGCCCTCATTCTAATGCTCCACATAAAGGGATTATACAATAGCTGTGATATACTAAGAAATTCACAAGCAAAGCCCCCTCACCCTCTCCCTCTCCCGCAAGGGGAGAGGGTTGTATTAGTTCCCCTCCCTTGAGGGGAGGGGATGAAGGGGAGGGTGATTTGTGCGGCTTTGTTAAATTATATCTTAGTAATTAGTGTCCATATCGTTTTGAAAATTACGGGAGCATTCATATGAAAAAAATCTTTCTCGAAAGCCTGAAACTGACCGAAGCGTATGAGCGTATTTTCGACCGTCTCGATCGTTCCGGCTGCTGCAAACTCCCGGCCGAAATGGTCAAGACGACCGGATCTTTCGGAAGAGTCACTGCCGAAGCGGTCTTCGCAAAATATTCGTCTCCTTTCTATCATTCGGCTGCAATGGACGGATATGCGGTCAGGTCTGCCGGCACATTTAAAGCGGCAGAAACCGATCCGTGTCTGCTGAAGCTGGGCGCGGATGCCGTTTATGTTGATACAGGAGATCCGATGCCCGAGGGCTTTAATGCCGTAGTAATGATAGAGGATGTGAATGTAATCAGTGATCAGTCGGCAGTCGGCAGTGGGCAGTCGAACGAGGAATATATAGAGATATATCAGCCTGCTGTGCCGTATCAGCATGTAAGGACCATAGGTGAGGACATTGTCGCCACGGAACTGATAGTCCCGGAGAACCACCGGATAAGGGCGATCGACGTTGGGGCAATGCTTGCGAGCGGAAACGTGGATGTTTGGGTCAGGAGGAGGCCTGTGATTACTGTTATCCCTACAGGCACGGAGATGATAGACGCTGAAAGTGTCAGCTCCCGACCCCCGAAACCGCCCGAAATAATCGAATACAACTCATCCGTGCTTTCAGGGCTTGCAGCTGAGCTGGGCGCTGATGTCAGGCGCAGCACTATAGTGTCCGACGATTTGGACAAGATCTCGAAGGCGGTCGGAGAGGCTGTAGAAATTTCGGATGTGGTGATTGTAAACGCAGGTTCGGGCAAGGGCACGGAGGACTATACGGCGCAGGTCATAGCAGGACTGGGCGAGGTCATAATCCACAGTGTAGCTATAAAACCGGGCAAGCCTTTCATAGCCGGACTGGTCAAAGGCAAGCCTGTATTCGGGATACCCGGATATCCGGTTTCCGCATATCTTACTTTCCGGCTTTTCGTGAAGCCGGTCTTGGAAATGCTGAGCGGTTTATCGCCCTCGGTTTCCGAAGATATTACTGCCGTTATTTCACGCCAGATATCATCCCCCCTAGGTGTCGACGAATTTGTGAGGGTGAAGGTCGGTTCTGTAAACGACAAGCTTATAGCCACGCCTGTCGGCAGGGGCGCCGGGCTCATGATGTCGCTGGTCCGCGCCGACGGTATAATGAATATCCCCGCAGATTCGGAGGGCCTGAGTTCAGGGAGCGAGGTCAAGATAGACCTTTTAAGGGGCAGGGATGAAATTAAAAATACGGTCGTCTGCATAGGCAGCCACGACAATGCCCTCGATATACTGTCTAATTCTCTCAAGAAAAACTATCCGCTTTATTCGTTGTCTTCGGCCCATGTCGGCTCTATGGGCGGACTTATTGCTTTAAAGCGGGGCGAGGCGCATATGGCCGGGACCCATTTACTGGATGAAGATAGCGGCGAGTATAATGTCCCGTTCATAAAAAAGCTTTTGGCGGACCGTAAGGTTGCGCTGGTAAATCTTGTTTACAGGCAGCAGGGCCTTTTGGTGAAAAAGGGCAATGCAAAGCGCATAAACGGATTCAGCGACCTTGTGCGCGATGACGTGGTTTTCATAAACAGGCAGTCCGGTTCAGGCACGCGTCTATTGCTCGACAAGCATCTGAAGGACATGGGCATAGCGCCCGCCGACGTAAAAGGGTATGAGCATGAGGAATACACCCACATGGCGGTCGCCTCGGCCGTGCTGACAGGGCTTGCAGACACGGGCCTTGCTGTTTATTCTTCTGCTGCGGCGCTGGGTCTCGATTTCATCCCGGTTGCCAATGAGCGATACGACCTTGCGATACCTGCCGAGTTCCTAGAGACCGATATGATCAAGGCGCTTTTAAAAATCATCCGTGAGGACAAGGGGTTCAGGAACACGGTCGTTTCGATGGGCGGTTACGATATTTCGGATATGGGGCGGGTTGTTTTCGGGTCGTTATAGTTTATAATTCTAAAAAGCGGTTTTCGGAGGATATCATTATGCCTGTGCCGACTGAAGCTGTTTCAAACCCCACTCTCTTAATAATGATCGCAGGACTGGTTTTAGGGTTTGCGGGCGGAATAATAATGCACCGTTCGGACTACTGTGTGGCCGGAATGTTCCGGGACATATTTATGTTCAAAAACACCTTCATGCTTAGGACGCTTCTCATACTGGTTTCCGTAAGCATGGCGCTTTTCGAGATCGGAAGGAGGAGCGGAGCGCTTATCCATCCTTTTCCGATATTGGGCCCGCCCTCTCTTGCAAGTTTTATCGGCGGGGTTTTGTTCGGTGTCGGAATGGTGCTGGCCGGAGGCTGTGTTGTCGGCACTCTGTACAAAATGGGCTCCGGCAGCTTGGTCAGCCTTGTCGCTTTTGCTGGTCTTATAATCGGGAGCGGTCTTTACGCCGAGTTCCATTCTTTATGGGGCCCTTTTATAAAGGCCACTACATTTTTCACAGGCAAGATAACCATACCCCAGATCGTAGGGACCGACCCGGCGGTATTTGTCGTGCCGTTTATCATGGTTTCATCTTTTTTTATATACAAATGGTTTAAGGCCGGCGGACTGGAGCGGCGGTCGTTTGTAGACGGTTACATACAGCCTTGGAAAGCGGCGCTGCTGCTGGCTGCAGCCGGATTCTTGTCGTATGTCTTTGCCGGAATGCCGATGGGAATAACCACGTCGTACTCTAAGATTGCCGCGATGCTCGAAGAAATTTTTGCGCCGGAGCATGTGGCCGGCTTGGCGTACATGAAGGCTGTGTCGCTTAATTTTACTCATCCGCTGACGGGCGAGGTAATGAAAGGCGGACCCGGTCCGGTCTTTGACGCGATTGCCGTTATACAGATGCCTGTTATAGTCGGAATAGTCCTCGGCAGCGCGTTTTCCGCAATTTCCCTCAGAGAGTTCAGGATATATACGAATGTCCCGCAGAGACAGTTTATCGCTGCGCTGGCAGGCGGCGTTATTATGGGACTGGCATCGCGCATGACGCCCGGCTGCAACATCTGGCATCTTTTCGGAGGGTTGCCAATTCTGGCTGTTCAAAGTATACTTTTCTTTGCCGGGTTGCTGCCCGGCGCTTGGCTCGGCTCAAAAATGTTTACCGGCATGGTTGTAAAGACAGGGGCTTGAGATCATATTGGGGAGAGACGAATGGACAGGGACCTAAAGACCATTGAAGTAGACATCAGGGGGCAGATGTGTCCGGCGACGCTTCTCGTGGCGCTCAAAAACATCAATGAGTACGGCGGCGATATCAGGAAAGGGAGCATGAAGCTGGTGTTCAAAACAGACAACAGGGACGCAACGGTCACGATTCCGGACTCGGCCGCGAATATGGGATATGCCGTTAACGTAGAAAAGACGGACAATTTTTATTCGATCACGATAGGCGCTTTGGATGCTAGAGAGTAACACGGACAACCCAAGCTCTGAAGATTACCGGCGCTTGCTGGCTGAAAATAAAGAGCTTAAGGAAAAATACGGAAATACCGTATCGTATCTCCGTAAAAAGATAGACCAGCTCCTGCTTGTTATGGGCACGTTGCCGCTTAAGCCGGAGGAGTTGGACGACTCTACGCTTATAGAGCTGGATCCGATAGGCATTATCGCCGGTTCTTTCGATCAGGTGCTTAAGCATCTGCATACAACCAATGACAATCTCCAGATAGCCCGTGACGAGATAAAAGCGATATTCGATTCCGCCGGGATAGGGATACTTGTGCTCGATAATAGGATGCGGGTCGTCTCTTACAACAAAAAACAGCGGGAATTGTTCAAGACCGACCCGGAAGCTGTTTCCGGAGAAGAGTGCTATAAGGTCATGTGCGGGGCCGATGACATGCCTTCCGTATGCACCTTCAGGCGCGTGATGAAGCTGAAGCGGCCTGTCCATCTTAGAAACTGGAAGTTCAACGGCAGGCTTTATGACGTGGCCGGCACGCCCATTGTCGATAAACACGGAGAGGTGGCGAGGGTGGTCCTTGCCTATATGGACATAACCGACAGAAAAAGGGCCGAAGAGGAACTCGCAAGGGTAAACAAGTTCGAGGCCGCCGGGATATTCGCCGGAGGCATAGCGCATGATTTCAACAACCTGCTCACATCCATACTCGGTAATATTTCTCTCGCTAAGACTTTGGTCTCTCCGAAAGACAGGATTGCCGAAAAACTGAACAGCGCCGAAAGCGCTTCTATGAAGGCCAAGGAACTTACGCACAAACTGCTTACGGTGGCAGGGGTGACGGAACCGCAGAAGAAGAAGATTTCGGTGCCCAATCTCATCAAGGACGCTACTGTTTTGGCCATGAGTTTTTCCTCCGCTGTATGTGAATACAAGATGCAGGACGGCTTATGGACGATCGATGCGGACGAGGCCCAGTTGAGACAGGTCATACATAACATTGTGGTAAATGCCTGCGAGGCTGTCACGGGCAACGGGACCATTAAAATAAGGGCCGAGAATATATCGGTAACCGACGGAGATCCGCTTTCTCTTGAAGCCGGACCTTATGTGAAGATAACGATTGAGGACAACGGCAGCGGTATTTCAGAAGAAAATCTTCCGAAAATATTCGACCCGTATTTTACTACCAAGGGGATGGGCAGCAGAAAGGGAAGGGGGCTCGGTCTTGCCTCGGCATTTTCGATAATAAGGAGCCATTCCGGCTCTATGGCCGTAAGCTCCAGATCGGGAGTGGGGACCGTATGTTCCATTTACCTGCCTGCCGACGCTCATTCCGGTGAAGCAACGGACGGACAGACTAGGATAGCCGGCAGGGCGATTGTGATGGACGACGAGGAGATAGTCAGGGAAGTGGCGGGCGACATGCTTTCTCTTATAGGGCTCGATGTCTCGTTCGCGCTTAATTCCGACGAACTCATTAACGCCTATAAGAACGCCGCAGTATCGGGCAGGCCTTTTGATATCGTCATTATGGACGTCAATATACCTGAGGACGGGGGGGCTGAAAGGGCGATAAGCGGTCTTCTGGCATTTGATCCGGCTGCAAAGGCGGTCGTTTCGAGCGGGAACCCGAACGATAAGATTATGGTAAATTTTGAGAGATACGGTTTTGCAGGGGCCTTGACAAAGCCTTTTAAGATGAGCGAAATAACCGCTATTATGAAAAGACTTGGTGTCGGGTAGCAAGGCCTTGCCATGTTTGCGCTAAAGAAGCTGATCGCGCCGTTTTTGCTTCCGCCCGGAATCTTCATTCTGATATTGCTGATAGCAGGGGTCTGGCTGCTTTGCAGGAAGAACTGGAAGTTCGGTCTTTTGAATGTATTCACAGCTTGTCTTATGTGGTTTATGTCCATAAACCCCGTATATGATATGGTCCTCAGGAGTCTTGAGTCGGAGTTTAAGGTCCCGCAGGACATAGAAGGCGATGTCATAGTACTTTTGGGCGGAGGGGTCAACGACGAAGCCCCTGATTTTTCGGGTTACGGCACGCCCCATTCAGATATGTATGCAAGGATCATTACGGCGGTAAGGCTGCAGAAAAAATTGAATGCCCCCATAATCATCTCCGGCGGCAAGGTGTTCGATCACAAAAAAGCCGAGGCCCCTGTCATAAGGCGTTTTCTTACCGACTTAGGGGTGCCGAAAGAGAACGTGATAATCGAAGATAAAAGCCGCGATACTATCGAGAATGCCGGATTTACCCTTGTAATATGCGGGCAGAAGGGCTTTAAGAAACCCGTGCTCGTGACTTCCGCTTATCACATGAAGAGGTCTGTCATGAGTTTTAAACTGGCAGGTCTTGATGTGGTCCCGTTTCCTGCAGACTTCAAAACATGGAAGAACAAGAAATACGGCTGGAACGATTATCTGCCGGACAAGTTCGAAGTTATGAATACGGCGATAAGGGAATATATCGGGATACTTTATTATAAACTAGCGTATTAAGGAGGATGGATGATTCTGGGCGTGAATGTTGATCATGTCGCGACTGTCAGGCAGGCGAGAAGGGGATTCGAGCCTGACCCTGTAACGGCCGCTGCGCTTGCGATATTGGGGGGAGCAGACGGTATAACGATACATCTGCGTGAAGACAGGAGGCATGCTCAGGACAGGGACGTCAGGCTTTTGCGCGAAACGGTCCCGACCGAACTGAACCTCGAAATGGCCGCCACTAAAGAAATGGTGCGCATCGCTATGGAGATAAAGCCCGACATGGTCACGCTCGTGCCCGAAAAGAGGCAGGAACTGACGACCGAGGGCGGGCTGGATGTGATCGGACAGAAGAGACATATCAAGGATACGGTGAAGAAACTGCATGACTCGGGCATTCCTGTCAGCCTTTTCATAAACCCTCAGATAATCGATATAGACGTGTCTAAGGAAACCGGGGCCGATATGGTCGAGATACATACGGGGCTTTATTCCGATTCAAAAGGCAAACGCCAAAAAAGCGAGTTGCTGCGTGTGATCGAGGCCGTGAAAATATCGGAAAAGATAGGCCTTGTCGCAAATGCAGGACACGGCCTGAATTACTACAATGTGAAACAGGTCGCCGCAATAGAAGGCATAAGAGGTCTCTATATAGGACACAGCATTGTGTCGCGGGCGGTCCTTGTGGGCATGGAACGCGCTGTCCGCGAGATGAAGGAGCTGATAAAGCGGTAGCCCTGCTCAGGGTTCGTTAAATCGTCTTGAAGACAGAACGTTGTTTATAACACTGCTGAAATTCTGCGCAGTATAAGGCTTTACTATGCAGCCCGAAAAACCGTACTGCGCGTAATTCGCCATTATCGGGCTGTTGGAATAACCGCTCGACACTATCACCTTGGCTTCAGGGTTGATCTCTAAAATATTGGCTATCGCTTTGTCTCCGCCCATGCCGCCGGGTATCGTCAGGTCCATTATGACCAGATCTATGGGCGTGGCGGAAAGCTGCATCTTGCCGTAAATCTTGACGGCGTCATTGCCGTTCGAGGCGAACATGCATTTGTATCCCAAGGATGCCAGCATTTCTCCGGCCACGTCCCTGATCGCCTCCTCATCGTCCATTACGAGAATTATTCCGGAACCTGTATCCATCTTCTCCTGCCTCTCCTTGGGTAGTAATGATTTGCCCGGGACCGCATGAAGATAGATATGGAAAACAGTGCCGTCACCCTCTTTCGATTCGACCGTTATGTACCCGTCATGTCTTTTTATGATCGAATATACCGTGGCAAGTCCCAGTCCGCTGCCGGTGTCTTTGGTCGTGAAATACGGGTCAAAGATATTGGGGAGCATGTTTTGCGGTATTCCTGCGCCTGTGTCTCTTACGGACACCTTGATATACGGCCCTTCTCTGAGGACCGGCAATTCTGCGATCGTATTGGTGGCGGAGAAAAATATCCTGCCCCCATCAGGCATGGCCTGCACGGCGTTTATGATAAGGTTGTTAAAAACCTGACTGATTTGACCGGCGTCTATATCCACATTCCACAAGTCGTCCGGGATATCGAAAGCCGGGGCGATGTTTGTGCCCGAGAGTATGAATTTTGCCGACTCCCTGATTATGTTGGTTATCGACCCTGTCTCGCGCAAGGGGGCGCCGCCCTTTGAGAAGGTAAGAAGCTGCTGCGTCAGGTCCGCCGCCCTTTTACAGGCATCCACGGCATTGGCGAGTCTGGCGTATGCCTTTGATTCCTCACCGATCGAAAATTGGGCAAGACTTATGTTGCCTATAATGGCGGTCAGGAGATTGTTGAAGTCATGGGCTATTCCTCCTGCCAAGACCCCTACCGACTCGAGTTTTACGATTTTTGTAAGCTCGGCCTCCATTTTTATTTTTTCCGTAACGTCCCTGAAGACCAGCACTACGCCGACGATCACACTGTGGCTGTCCCTTATAGGCGCTGCGCTGTCCTCGATTATTCTCCTCTCTCCTGTTTTGGATATGAGAGCGGTATGATTTTCGAGCGCGACTATGACGCCTTTTTTAATGACCTTTTCGACCGGGTTTTCGCATCTCTCTCCGGTCTTTTCATTTACGATATTAAATACGTCATTGATAGGCCTGCCCTCGGCGACCGACGAGTCCCACCCTGTCATCCTCTCTGCGACCCTGTTCATAAGCGTTACCGTCCCTCCGGTATCGGTCACTATGACCGCGTCGCCTATGCTGCGCAATGTCACCAGCAGCCGTTCCTTTTCGTTCCCTATGCGCTCTTCCCTTTCTCTTAGGGCCGTGATCATGCTGTTGAACTCTTCGGTGAGCTGTCCCAATTCATCATGCGAATGCACCGGGACGGTTTCCGGAAGTTCCCCCTGTTTATGCAGGGTCGCAGAACTGTAGAGCGCAAGTACGGGCTTTAGAATATATTTTTTGAGCAGAAAGTTAAGCAGGAGGATGGAAAAAGAAGCGCAAATTACCGAGATTAGGATATTCAGCAATACCTGCTTTTTAAGCGCCTGCTCGAATTCATACATCGAGAGTTTGACCCTGACATATCCTATAACCAGCCTGCTTTGGACCGGGAGATGTGTTTGGTGTTCATAATAAATCGGGGAATAAAAGTCTATGTGGCCGTCCTCTTTTTTATAAAAATGGTCCTTGTTCGATTTATAAAAGGCCATGGCGGAAGGGTCCGGAGGCTCATTCTGTTTTTCGATAGGATACGAATCGATGGCATGCCATAAAGACGAATAGACCTGAGTGAGGGCCACATCCTGCGTGTGGACCACTTCTTCGACCTGTTTTATGAAATCCAAGTTTTCGGACGCCACCCCTTCATGTATGGCCCTCGAAAGGGATTCTGCCAGAGTGATACCGCGCACTATTATCTCACGCTCCATGCTTTTTTTGTGGGCGTTGATGAAGAATAAGGCCGACGCTGCGCTCGCCGCAACAACGACCGCTGCCACAAAGATCGTGGCCCGTGACTGCAGAGAGATCTTCATTTTATTTCGGCGAGGGCTATCGAACCGTAAGACGCTATGAGTTTCTGCGCTTTCGGACCCAGAACATAATCGATAAAACGTTTTGTCTTGGCGCTTGCGTTCTTTTTTATCACAAGGTAAAGCGGTCTTTTAAGCGGGTATTTGTTCGAGACGATATTCTCTTTTGTAGGTTTTATGCTGTTCACCCGCAGCATCTTGACGTTGCGTTTTCTCGCGCTCGAAAATCCGGTGGTGGCAAAGCCCTCAGGGGTCTTCTCTACCAACTGCTCCCATATGGCCGCCGACGACGCCTGTTTTGAAGAGTTCCCCTTCATTTCAGGAGTCTTGCCGTTTAAAACCATGTTGGTGAGGGATTGCCCCACACCGCCCATACTGTCTGCGGATATAAAAGATACGAGCTTCATATCCGGACCGCCGAGTTGCTTCCAGTTGTCTATCTGGCCCGCATAGATGTCTCTTACCTGCATCTGGGTAATTGAATTGACAGGGTTGGACTTATGCGCAATGAAGACGAGGGCGTCCCAAGCGACCTGCACAAATTCTATATCGTCGGGGTCTTTTGGCGTCTTGCCCTTGCAGGCCGCCGAAAAATCCACAGAACCTGCGCTGAGGTCCGCAAGCCCGCGCGGGCTGCCGCCTCCCATGATATGCATTTTTACGCCGGTCTCTTTCTCGTATTCCTTGGCGAGGTCTATCAGATAACCTGTGGTGCTTACGGAACAACCGCTGCCGGTCAATACGTCGGAAGAAAAAGATGTTGCGGGACAAAGAAAACAGAAAAGCAGGATGCAGACAATATAGTTCCCCATAATAAGCTCCCCCCTTTTGCGCGTCTGCATGATTTTAGCTCAACTTACAGTCAAAAAAAAAGGCCGGTGACAAAATCACCGGCCTTTTTAATCTAAAAGCAGCGGACTATTTCTTTTTGTACTTGATTGCGGCTTGTGCCCCTGCGAGACGGGCTATAGGCACGCGGAAGGGCGAACAGCTTACATAGCTCATCCCCGCGCGATAGCAGAACTCTACGCTCTCCGGGTCTCCGCCGTGCTCTCCGCAGATACCGACCTTCAGGTCTTTGCGGGTTTTTCTTCCCCGCTCTATCCCGATATTGATAAGCTCTCCTACTCCCGACTGGTCTATGGTGGCAAAAGGATCTGCGGGCAGGATCTTGTTTCCAAGATAATCGGGCAGGAAAGAACCTATGTCGTCGCGGCTGAAGCCGAAGGTCATCTGTGTAAGGTCATTTGTGCCGAAGCTGAAGAACTCGGCAGTCTCAGCCATCACTCCCGCGAGCAGCGCGGCCCTCGGTATTTCGATCATAGTGCCGAACATGTAGGGGATTTTTTTCAGTTTGAGTTTTTCACAGACCTCTTTGTACACGCGGTCCGTTATCGCCTTCTGGTCATTCAGTTCTGCAACGGCGCATGTGACCGGGACCATTATTTCAGGGAAGGCCTTTTTGCCGGCCTTGACCAGTTCTCCCGCAGCTTCTAGAATGGCGCGGACCTGCATTTCCGTGATTTCGGGATATGTTACGCCTAAACGCACGCCGCGATGGCCGAGCATAGGATTGTTTTCACGCAGGCCTTCTCCGCGTTTCTCGATTTCGCCCACAGGCACCTTCAGCGCATCAGCGAGCCCCTTTACCTTGTCCGCGCTGTGAGGTACGAACTCGTGGAGCGGCGGGTCGAGAAGCCTGATGGTAACAGGCAGGCCGTTCATGACCTCCAATGTTGCCTTTATGTCGTTTTTGACGAACGGGAAGAGTTCGTCGAGGGCGTTTCTGCGCTCGGCCTCTGTCTTGCTCATTATCATCTTGCGGAGCAGGAACAACGGTTTGTCGCTGCCCTCTCCGTAGAACATATGCTCTGTCCTGAAAAGTCCTATGCCTTCGGCGCCGAACTTGATGGCTTGGGCCGCGTCCTTCGGCGTGTCGGCGTTGGTCCTGACCTTCATCACACGGACTTTATCTACAAGTGTCATCAATTCTTTGTAAGACTTATTGTGGTCGAGGTCGATATCCACCAAGGGAAGCTCGCCCTGATAAACCAAGCCCTTCGTGCCGTTCAGGCTTATCCATTCGCCTTCGCGGACTGTGACGCCGCTCTTGGTCGTGAACGACTTTCCGTTATGCGCGATCTCGACGTCGCTGCAACCCACAACGCAGCATTTGCCCCAGCCGCGCGCAACCAGCGCCGCATGTGAAGTCATTCCGCCCTTGCTTGTGAGGATGGCCTGCGATTTGTGCATACCGTCGACATCTTCGGGAGAGGTTTCTTCTCGCACGAGAATGACTTTTTCGCCTCTGCCCGCCCATTCAACCGCCGAATGCGAGGTGAATACCACACGGCCTTTTGCGCCGCCCGGTCCTGCAGGCAATCCTTTTGCGATGACTTTGGTTGTCAGTTCCGCTTTCGGATCTATCATAGGCAGCAGAAGCTCGACGAGCTGCGTAGGCGCAACGCGCTGTACGGCTGTGTTGAGGTCTATAAGCTTTTCCCTGTGCATTTCCACGGCCATCCGGACTGCCGCAACGCCGTTGCGCTTTCCGATACGGCACTGGAGCATGTAAAGGGTGCCTTTTTCTATCGTGAACTCGATGTCCTGCATGTCTTTATAATGTTTTTCAAGCCTTTTCTGGTACTGATAGAGTTCTTTGTAAAGGTGAGGCATGGTCTTTTCTAGCGTAGGCAGATGCGAACTCTGATCGTTTTTAGAATATTCGTTGACCGGCGCAGGGGTGCGTGTTCCTGCCACAACATCTTCGCCCTGAGCATTGGCAAGGTATTCGCCGTAGAACTGGTTTTCACCGGTGCCGGGGTTTCTCGTAAAGGCCACCCCTGTTGCGCTGTCGTCGCCCATGTTCCCGAACACCATCGACTGGACATTGACGGCTGTGCCCCATTCATCCGGTATTTTTTCTATGCGGCGGTATTCGATGGCCCGCTTGCCGTTCCAGCTTGCGAAAACAGCGCCGATCCCGCCCCATAGCTGCTGCATAGGATCGTCCGGGAACGGCTTGCCGAGCACTTCGTTGACCGTTGTCTTGAAGTCTATCGCAATCTGCTTCATCTCTTCGGCTGTGAGGTCCGTGTCAGCCTTGTAGCCTTTGCGTTTTTTCAACTGGTCGAGCTGCCTTTCGAGAAGCTTGCGTATCCCTTTTCCTTCTTCAGGTTCTATGCCCGCAGCTTTTTCCATGACCACATCGGAGTACATCATGATGAGCCTGCGGTAAGCGTCCCAGACGAACCTTTCGTTGTTCGTCTTTTTTATCAGGCCCGGAATGGTTTTTGTGGTGAGCCCGACATTCAGCACCGTCTCCATCATACCCGGCATCGAACGTCGTGCGCCCGAGCGGACCGAGACGAGAAGCGGATTTACCGGATCTCCAAAGCCTTTGTTCATAAGTTTTTCGATTTTTTTGAGGGAGTCTTCGATCTGCGACTTAAGCTCTCTGGGATAGGAGCGTTTGTTTTCGTAAAAATATGTGCATACTTCCGTGGTGATAGTGAAGCCCGGAGGCACAGGCAGGCGCAGCTCGGGATGTCCGGCCATTTCGGCAAGATTAGCGCCCTTGCCGCCGAGGAGGTTCTTCATCGATTCGTTTCCGTCGGCCTTGCCGCCGCCGAAGAAATAAACGTATTTTTTGGCTTTGCTCGCAGCAGGCTTTACAGCTTTTGCTTTTTTGACAGGTTTTGCCATAAATTCCCCCTTGTGAAAGTTTGGTTTATTTATTCGATATGGAACTTGTTGCGTTTAGCAGGGATAGTCTATATTACAGATACGGCAAAATTCAAGAATCCGATGCGCATAGTCATTCAGCCCTGAGCGCGACAATAGGGTCGAGTCTTGACGCCTGATGCGCAGGATAAAGTCCGAAGAACACCCCGATCAAGGTGGAGACGCCTACGCCGCTTATTATCGACAAAAACGAAAGTCCGAACTGCCATTTTGCCAGATGCGCCATAAGCGCAGACGCCCCGGTGCCGAACGCTATGCCAAGCGCTCCTCCTGCAAGCGAGAGTACGAGCGCTTCGAGGAGGAACTGGTCTCTGATGTCCTTTCTCTTTGCGCCGAGCGCCCTTCTTATCCCGATTTCTTTACGTCTCTCTTGCACCGAGGAGATCATCACATTCATGATCCCGACGCCGCCCATGATAAGGGAGATGCTTCCTACCGCGCCGAGAAGAAGGGTAAACAGCCGCATCTGTTTTTCCATGTGGGCGATCATCTCTTCGGGGCTTGTCACCTTGACGGTCTTTACCTTAGTATTTTTTTGAAAGTAGTCTTCGATCTGGGCCTTCGCGGCCGCATTGTCGAATTTTTCCTTTACCTGAGCTATGGTAGTGGCTGTCTCGGCTGCGCCGCTTATTCTGAGCGCGGTGGTGATATGGGTGTAAACAGCCTGATTAGCGTCGAAATCGCGCAGTAACCCTTTTTGTGCTGGCCCTATCGCGCCGACCACGGTAAAAATCGAGCCGCCTACTTTTATTCTTTCTCCGATGATGTTTTTTGGACCGGCCTGTTCGATCTTCATGCGCAGCGAATCTCCGACAACGCAGAAACGCTCCAGTTCATCCATATCCGAAAGGAACCGCCCGGTTTTTGTCCGGAGCCTTTGCAGTTCCTGAAAATTCTGATTGACGCCGAGGACTATGGCCCCGTCGAGCTTTTTGCCGGCGTAGGACACGTCCATTTTGGGATTGACCGAAGGCGCCACTTTGGCTATCGCCGGGCAGAACGCCGGAATTTCGAGCAGTTCGGATATCTGGCGGGAGAAGTTCGGCCTGCTGCCGAGGGACACTCCGGCCGGGCTGTTCTGTATCGTGACTATGTCCGTGCCCATTTCGAGAAACTGTCTTTGCGCCTCGCCTTGCGCCATGGTGCCGACCGAGATCATCGCGATTACCGAACCTACGCCGATGACTATTCCGACGAGCGCTATGAGGGCCCGCTGTCCTGCCGCGTACAGGCTGGATAATGCCTCTTTCAGAGCTGTTCTGCTTGTCATTGTTCTATGATTGTCCCGTCTTTAAGCAGGGCGAGACGCTTGCATTTTTTAGCAAGCACGGGATTATGCGTAATTACAACCACCGTAATTCCGTCGTCGGCGTTTAGCTTGCCGAACAGGTCCATTATCTCTTCGCTCGATGCCGTGTCGAGGGCGCCTGTAGGTTCGTCCGCGAGGATCAGCTTCGGGTTGCCTGCCAAGGCCCTTGCTATGGCCGCCCTTTGCTGCTGGCCTCCCGAAAGTTCCGAAGGTTTGCGTGACGCCAGCTCTTCGATGCCGATCCTTTTTAAAAGCTCATACGACCTGCGCTTTATCTCATCGTCATTTACGCCTTTGTATTTTAGCGGTATGCCCACATTTTCATGGACCGTGAGCCTCGGCAGAAGGTTGTAGTGTTGAAACACAAAACCTATGATCATGTTTCTCATACCGGACAGCGCGTCGTCATCGTCATAGGTTATTTCCTTGTCTTCGAACAGGTATGAGCCGGAAGTGGGTTTGTCGAGGAGTCCCATTATATTCATCAAGGTGGATTTTCCGCTGCCGGATGCGCCCATGATCGCCAAAAACTCGCCTTCCGCAACATCGAGATTCGCGTTCTTTAGAACTTCCACGAATGCCGGTCCGACCTGATAGCTTTTTTGTATTTCACTAAGTTTAAGCATCGCAGGTCACCGGCCGTCTATCAGCACCTCGTCGCCTTCGGCCAAGCCGCCCAGTATTTCGACCGAGTTGTAATGCGTGCGGCCTGTTTGCACTTCGGTTCTTTCGAAACTCTTTTTGCCTTTTACGACCTTCTGTTTTTTTACGAACTGCTTGCCGTCGGCCTCCGTGACCGCAGTAATCGGAACGGTAAGGGCCTTATCGTTCAAATAAGTCAGTATTTCCAAGTTGGCCGACATGCCGACGAATATGCGGCTTTTATATTCCTCTTCTATGTTCTCTATGACCACCTTCATCTCAAACGTAGGCACTCCGCCGCCTTGGACGATATTGCCTTGGGAGGACAGATTGGCTATTGTGCCTTCAAGGGCGATTCCGGGAAAGGCGTCTCCGGTAACGACTACATTTTGACCGGTTTCTACCTTTGTAATATCGACTTCATCGACCTTTGCCTTGACCGAAAATCCCGTAAGGTTGCCGATGGACATAATTATGCCGCCTTCTTGGAGTTGGAAGCCCTTTTCTATTTTCTTTGCGTCCCCGGCCTCGAAGACCGAACCCGGAAGCATAATTACTCCATTGACCGGGGCCGTGACGGTGGAGTAGGCCAACTGGTCTTCAAGGTCTTTAAGACGTGTTTTTGCGTTCTCCATTTCGTAGCGGGCTATGTTCTTGTTCTCGCCTGCGCCTTTCTCTATCGTGGCCTTGAGTTCGTCGGCCGCGCTCTGGTAGTCCAGCTGAACGCTTGTGTATTGCTGTTTAGCGTAAGCAAGTTCGCTTGCGGATACCAGCCCCTTTTTGAAAAGACGCTCAGTGTCGTCGTAAGTCTGTTTTTGTAAATCGAGGGCCAACTTGGCCTTGGAAAGAGAACGTTTGACCCTTACGACTTCCTGACTATCTTCCCATTTTTCGATCTCTTTGTAGCGTTCTACCGCTTTTATGTAAACGGCCTTTGCCTCGCGGTGTCTTACTTCCACCTCGGAGGTGTCCATTCTTAAAAGTACCTGCCCTGCTTTTACTATCTCGCCGTAGCGGAAGAATATCTCTTTTACCTTGCCGTAGATCGGGCTTGTTATGTTGACCACATTCAAGGGTTCGAGCGTTCCTGTCAGGTAAAGCGAAGAGGTCACGGTGCCGGTGACTATTTTATGCGTCTGCGACGCGGCCCCCTTTTGGGCGGTAGTTGCCGCCGAGGCTTTTTTCCTTTCCGGCAGCAGACTGCGGTTCCAGTAATATACGCCTACCGCGATGAACAAAAGCAGGATGAATACGGTGGCTGCGACACGTATCATCTGTACTTTTTTAAGGGCCGCCTTCAGCTCTTTGTTGGCCTCTTCGGTCTTTATATACGCATCGCGCAGTTTTGCTCCGAGCTCTTTTTCCGAGCGTTGGAGGGCCTTTATCTCTTCTATGTCTTTTATCAGGTCCTTTATCAGGGCCGAATTGGTCAGTGCTATCGCCGCCTGAGAGGCCAAGGAAGAGACGTAGTTTTTGTCGTCCTCCGAAAACGGTATGACGTCTCCTGTAGTGAAATCTTTTGCGTTTATGAGCTGGAGCACACCGATGATCTCGTTTTCGTGGTTCGTCATCGGAATGACCAGCATCGATTTTGTGCGATAGCCTGTTTTTGCATCGTAGTTCTTCGGGCCTGCAAAGTTGAACTCGGTCGACTCATACACATCCGCAATAGAGATGGTCTTTCCGGTCAGCGCCACAAAGGATGAAACATTGGCATTGTTCTGCCGGCCGTCTATATACAGAGGGACCGGAGGGGGGGCCGCCACTTCTTTGTGCTTGCTGCTGATACGGGTTTTCATCGTATCGTTCTGGAGGATCTCGAAGCTGAGGTTTTTGTCTTTCCTGTTCAGAATATAAAGCGTTCCCGCGTCCGCGTTTGACATGCTCCTTGCCGCGTCGACTATCATCTCGAGAAGCTTGTCCGTATCTTTTTCCGAAGACAGGGCTATGCCTATCCGCGAAAGCAGGTTCAGGTTGCTGGTTTTTTTGTCTTCCGTTGTTTTTTCCTGTTTCATAAAATGTTCATTCTGAATTTGAGGCCACCGCAAATTATAGCATCATTTAAATTTTTCCTCACCGTACCTGTCCACAGCGCTTATATTCCACCTGTCGAGCGTAGTCCCGATAGTCTTGTCCAGCGCGGACTGCGCGTTTAAAAAACTGATTACTGCGGTCAGTTCGGCTATTTGCGCGTTGAATAGGTCATTTTGCGCATAGACGACCTGAAAGTTGGTCGAGCGTCCGGCCCTCAATTTCTCGCGTTCTATTTCGAGCTTCTTCTCGTAGAGTTTGCTTGAATGTTGCGACAGCTTCATCTGCTTCAATTTTATTTCATAATCCCGCAGGGCGTCTTTTATTTCGAGTTCAACATTGTCGCGCAGTTTTTTTAGATTGATTTCGGCTTTTTCGAGATTTATTTTTGCAAAAATATAATTCTGCTTTAGCGTAAGGTCTCTTAGCGGTATGGTAAGCTTTACTCCGGAATTCCATGTTTTTGTGTCGGCCCCATACACTTCAAGCCCGCCTGCAACGAGTTTTCTTTCGTAACTGCCGAACAGAGAAAGATCCCAAAGTCTATTGTTTTTTGCAACCGCATAATTCAGCTTTGCAATATTTACGGCAAGAGCGTATGAAATGAGATCAGGCCTTTTTTCGAAGGCGGTCCTTTTAAGGGCCTCAAATGCCGGGACTGCGGGCGTCTCGCCTAATGTTTCCTCGGCCCTGAACTGGGTATTGACATCTATATCGATCAGTTTTGCCAAGGCGATTTTTGCGTTGTCTTCCGCGTTGACTGCAGTAAGAAGCTGGAGTTCCCTGTTTGCGACCTCTGCTTCGGCCTGAACGATTTCTAGCTCGGCCATCCTGCCAGCTTCTATCAGCGCCTTGCTTATCGAAACTATGCTTTTTGCCCTTTCCAGCGCCCGCCTGTTTATCTCAACCTGTTTTGACGCTTGAAGAAAACTCCTGAACGCCCATATCACGTAAGTGATTGTGTCCGTGATGGTTGTTTTTAGCGTCAGCAAGTTTGTTTTCTCAGTCATCCTTGCGATCTGCACAGACGCTGTATTTGCCTCGATACCGCCGCCTTTTAAAAGCGGCTGCGTGACGCTGAGGTTCCATGAATCGGTCTTGGAATGATTCGGATCACTTGCATTATCTTTATCCGTAGCCCTTGAAGTGGTGAGAGTGATGAGCGCCCCGGTTGGCAGGGTCTCTGTTGCGGTTGCAGTGAACTCGCCGATTCCTTTGATATTTTTCCATCCGTCGGTTGTTATAGGTTTTGTTTGTACTGTCGAACTTAATGTAAGTTTTGGTACAAATTTATCCTCTGCCACTTTGAGATCGAATTTTTGGGTAACGCGGTCCAGAAACGCGATCTCTATCGTGCTGTTTTTTCTTAATGCAAGGGCGATACTCTCCGAGAGCGACATCTTTTTCAACGGGACTGTTGAGTTGTCCGCGCAGAAGGCGAACTCGGGCAGCGGGAGGACGCATAGAATGGAAATAATAAATATCTTTTGGAGAATAAGAATGTTTTGTATGCGTGTCGGTGTTTTCATGGTGTTCCGGTAATGAATTTAAATTATATCAGAACCCGCGCTGAAAAATTAAAAAAGCTGACGGGATTTTTTGTCCCGTCAGCTTTTTTATATTACCCTAAAATTCCGAATCGGATTATTACATTTTACCTTTAGTCATAGGGCCTTTGCCTTTCATATCCGGACCCTTTGGTCCGCCGGGACCTTTGCCTTTTGGGTCTGGCATCGGTGCAGGTGAAGGGTTGGACTCACCGGGCTTGCCTTTCATATCCGGACCCTTTGGTCCGCCGGGACCTTTGCCTTTTGGGTCTGGCATCGGTGCAGGTGAAGGGTTGGACTCACCGGGCTTGCCTTTCATATCCGGACCTTTTGGTCCGCCGGGACCTTTGCCTTTCATCATGTCGGGGCCGGGGCCTTTGCCTTTCATCATGTCGGGGCCGGGGCCTTTGCCTTTCATCATGTCAGGGCCGTGGCCTTTGCCTTTCATCATGTCGGGGCCGGGGCCTTTGCCTTTCATCATGTCGGGGCCGGGGCCTTTGCCTTTCATCATGTCAGGGCCGTGGCCTTTGCCTTTCATCATGTC
>SCQE01000108.1 GCA_004321915.1 Nitrospirota bacterium | reverse complement strand
GTATAAACAGGCCAAGCTGGTTTCAAACCTTCCCTATTCGGTGGCCACTCCTCTGATCCTTCAGTTGATCCCGCTGCGGCAGTGCTTTTCCTTTCTCCTGGTGATGATGCAACGAGAGGTGGCGCAACGGCTCCTAGCGGCCCCCAGCGAAGAGGGGTATAGCGCCTTGACGCTCCGTTGTCGCTACGAGGCAGATGTCAAAACAATAGCACAGGTCTCAAAGACAGCCTTCTATCCGAGGCCCGCTGTTGATTCTACCATCGTTCGCCTCGACCTGCTCCCAGGACCCAGAGTATCAGTGCAATCTCCGGATCTGTTATTCCGCATCGTGCGAGCCGCCTTTGGGCAACGCCGAAAGATGCTACGCAATGCGCTGCTGCACGCCGGCATCGTGGAGGAGCTCACAACCCTGGAGCGGACCCTGATGGATGCGGATATCGATCCGAAGCGCCGCGGCGAAACGCTGAGTCTCGATGAATTCGCCAGGCTAGCCGATCGTCTGTATGCAATGGGAACGTTGCTGGCCGATCCCCCTCACCCTCCCCTCTTCCCTCGGGTACCCTCTGGGTGCGGAGAGGATCAAGGTGAGGGGGTTGACGATGATAGATGAGAATCTCGGCTATTGGGGAGTTTGTCCTAATCGAACGGATCAAGAGCATGCTGCCCCGGCCTCACGATGCCCTTCTTGGAATCGGTGACGACTGCGCCGTGTTACGGCCCGCAGCAGGTAAAGATCTTCTGCTCACAACTGATCTACTCGTTGATGGGGTTGATTTTACGCCGCAAACCATCACGCCCTTTCACCTCGGGCGAAAGGCGATGGGAGTAAATCTGAGCGACGTCGCTGCGATGGGAGGTCTGCCGCGTGCCGCGTTGATCACGCTGGCGATCTCTCCCGATGCAGAAATCGAGTTTGTCGATGAGCTCTATCGTGGCCTCCGAGAGGAAGGCGCGCGATTCGGAGTCGAAATCATCGGCGGCGATCTGTCCGCCTCTTCCACTCTCATGATCAGCGTGACCCTGGTAGGAGAGGTAGAACCAGGGAGGGCGGTCACACGTTCCGGGGCAAGACCGGGGGAACAAATTTGGATCACGGGCCGGTTGGGTGCGGCAGCGGCGGGTCTTACGGCGCTGAGGGCCGGCTGTCGCCTCCGGGACGACCAGATCGAGGCTCCGTTTGAAGTCTCCGACTCTCTCCGGGAAGCGATCAAACAGACCATCGAACGACATCTCTGCCCCATCCCAAGAATCCAGGAGGGAAGGACCCTTGCGCAGGCTGGAGTCGCGTCAGCCATGATCGATCTGAGTGATGGGTTGGCTTCGGACCTAGCGCATCTATGCCGCGAAAGCGGAGTCTCGGCGAAGATCAGAGAAGACCAGATCCCGATCGATCAGGCAGCTTCAGCCGTCGCGCAGCACTTCGGTCAAGAGCCGCTTACCATGGCGCTGCAGGGTGGAGAAGACTTCGAGTTGCTCTTTACCTCTTCGTGGGACCCCGCCGATATTGCCGCCATGTTCCCTGATGCGGTGACTGTGACAGCAATCGGGAAGGTCGAGGAAGCAGGTTCAGAATGCCGGCTTGAACGGCGGGATGGTAAAATAGTTGCGCTTACCGGTGGTTACGATCATTTCAGACAATAGTCACAACTACGTGTTGAGAGTTGGCAGGGAGGAATGAAGATGCAGATGCTGAGGCGGCTATTTCACGGCCTTTGGATGCTGGGATCTCTCATCGGCGCCGGCTTCAGAGGAGTCATCACAATCATGGCGTTCACCGAAGGCGGCCGAACGCAGCAGTTTTACCTTTCGAGACGGACCATCGTCCTCTCCTGTATTGTGTTGCTGGGCCTGACTGCCGGCTCGACCGTCACGCTGCTCAACCTGGTTCAGGGCCAGTACTACTTCACTCGTATGCAGTATTTGGAGCGCGAAAATCGCGCCATGACCTCGCTCCTACAAGGGCAGGCCGAGCAACTGAGTAAACTTAAACTGGACATGGCCAAGCTCAAGGAGTTCGAAGAGAGCCTACGGCAGGTCGCCGGTCTCAGCGTCGCGTCCGAGCTCCAGACAAGCGAGTCTGCGCCAGCCAGCGGACGCGGGCCCTCAAGAGGCCGTCAGCCGTGACCACCTTACTGCGTCTTGGCAAAGGGGGCCGCCAGGACCGCATCCGGCCCTAGCGCTTCCTCAATCCGGAGCAGTTGATTATACTTACAGGTCCGTTCGGTCCGACTGAGGGAGCCGGATTTGATCTGACCGGCGCCCGTCGCCACCGCCAGATCGGCTATTGTCGTGTCCTCGGTCTCACCCGAGCGATGTGAGATCACGTTCCGGTACCCGGCAGACCGCGCCAACTCCATTGTCTGAAGCGTTTCAGTCAGCGTCCCGATCTGGTTGAGCTTAATGAGAATAGCGTTGGCGACGCCCTCCTCGATCCCGCGGTTGAGCCGCCCGATGCTCGTGACAAAGAGGTCGTCACCCACCAGTTGCGTCCTCTTTCCGAGTTCGGCGGTCAGTTCCTTCCATCCTCGCCAGTCATCCTCGGCCAAGCCATCCTCAATCGAAACGATCGGATACTGGCGAATCCAGTCGCTGTAGAAACCAATCATCCCTTCAGCGTCCCGGGTCGAACCATCG
>SCQE01000053.1 GCA_004321915.1 Nitrospirota bacterium | reverse complement strand
ATATCGGTGGAGTTGATAGCGCCGATAGCGATGGACAAGGAATTGAGGTTTGCAATAAGAGAAGGAGGCAGGACGGTAGGTGCCGGCGTTGTCACCGAAATTCTGGAGTAAAAAGTGAATCAAAAAATAAGAATAAAACTTAAGGCGTATGACCATAGACTGCTTGACCAGTCGGTAAAAGAGATTGTTGATACTGCTCACAGGACAGGCGCTCGCATTTCCGGACCGGTGCCGCTTCCGACCCAGATAAGCAAATATACAATATTGAGGTCTCCTCATATAGACAAAAAGTCCAGAGAGCAGTTCGAGATAAGGACCCATAAAAGATTGATTGATATATATGATCCGACCCCGGACACTGTTGACGCGCTCATGAAGCTGGAGCTCGCTTCCGGGGTGGACGTGGAGATTAAACTATGACAGGCATCTTAGGCAAGAAACTCGGAATGACCCAGATAGTCGCCGAAGACGGCAAGGTTGTACCGGTTACGGTTGTAGAGGCCGGGCCTTGCTGTGTTATTCAGGTTAAAACGTCCGAAAAGGACGGATATTCGGCGGTTAAGGTCGGGTTTGTGGAGCTTAAAAAAGAAAAAAATATGACCAAGCCGCAGTTGGGCGTATTCAAGAAGGCTGCGACAGCTTCTTATAAATTCCTTAAGGAATTTGATATGGACGGTCTTAAAGTCGGGGACATGATAAAGGCTGACAGCTTCAATAAAGGCGATTCCATAGCTGTTTCGGGCATATCAAAGGGTAAGGGTTTTCAGGGAGGCATGAAGCGCCATAATTTTAAAGGCGGTCCTGCTTCACACGGCTCGACGCGTTACAGGGCGCCCGGTTCAATCGGAGCAAGTTCTTATCCTTCAAGGGTTTGGAAGGGCATGAGAATGGCCGGTCATTTGGGCAGCGATAGGGTGACCATTAAAAAGCTTACGGTGGTTGACGTCAGGCCCGAACAGAATCTCATTCTTGTAAAAGGTGCGATTCCGGGACCTGCCAATTCAATAGTAGAGATTCGGAAGGGATAATAATATGCTTCAACTTGAACTAAAAGATATAAACAATAATTCAAAAGGCAAAATCGACCTTTCGGACGAGATATTCGCATCCAAGGCCTCGGAAGCATTGGTGCATAGCGCAATTGTTGCATATCTTGCCAACCAGAGGCAGGGCACGCATGCAACCAAGACGCGCGGAATGGTCAGCGGCGGCGGCAAAAAGCCGTGGAAGCAAAAATCCACGGGAAGGGCAAGGTCCGGCAGTTCGCGCTCTCCGATCTGGAGGGGTGGCGGCACTATCTTTGGCCCTCAACCGCGGGACTATTCGATTAAGCTGCCGCAAAATGCAAAGAGAAATGCTTTGTATAAGGCTTTGAGCATGAAGCTTTCGGATAATGAACTTGTAGCGATAGATGCATTGCCTGTGGGAGCCCCCAAGACGAAAGAAATAGCCAAGGTTATAAAGACATTGGGGCTTTCCAAGAAAAGCATTTTGTTTGTGCTGCCGGAGAAGGAAGATAATTTTATCCTGTCGGTAGGCAATATTCCGGGTGTAAGCGTTACTAGGGTTGCGGATTTGAATGCTTATGATGTCGCATCGCATGATAATCTTGTAATAACTGCAGATGCAATTGCCATGTTGCAGCGTGGCGAGGAGGCGGCATAATGACTGTTTATGAAGTGATAAAGAAACCGCTTTTTACCGAAAAGGGCATGGAGATTAAAGAGCGCGAGAACAAGATCCTTGTTGAGGTCAATATTAATTCGAACAAACATGAAATAAAAAAAGCCGTTGAGGAAATTTTCAAGGTGAAGGTTGATAAAGTGGCCACTGTAATCTTGCCCGGAAAATTAAAGAGGCTTGGAAGATCGGTCGGCAGAAGGCCCGATAAAAAGAAGGCGATAATAACTTTGAAGCAAGGCGAAAAACTTGATTTGGTAGAGGGTATATAAATGGGCGTTAAAAAATACAATCCAACTTCCCCCGGAAGAAGATTTCAAACCGCATCGGATTATAAGGACATAACCACCGACAGGCCGCATAAGCCGTTGACGGAGCGCAAGACAAAAACCGGCGGCCGTAATAATACCGGCAAGGTGACCGCATGGCAAAAAGGCGGTGGGAACAAAGTCCTGTACAGGAAGATCGATTTTAAAAGAGATAAGCTCGGTATTCCTGCGATCGTAAAGACGATAGAGTATGATCCTAACCGTTCGGCGCGTATAGCTCTTTTAAAGTATAATGACGGCGAATACAGATATATCCTTGCGCCTGTAGGCCTTGCAGCAGGCGATAAGGTGATGGCCGGCATCGACGTTGAGATAAAACCGGGTAATGCCCTCTATATAAAAGACATCCCGCTCGGAACTATGATACATAATATCGAGCTTAATCCCGGGCAGGGCGCAAAGCTGGTCAGAAGCGCAGGCGTTGCAGCGCAGATAGTAGCAAAAGAAGGGGCTTATGCGCAGGTGAAGATGCCGTCCGGTGAGGTAAGGCTTATCAGGATGAATTGCATGGCCACAATCGGGCAGGTAGGAAACATCGAACACGAAAACATATCTTACGGCAAGGCCGGTAGGACAAGGTATAAAGGCGTCAGGCCTCATGTCAGGGGTGTTGCGATGAATCCGGTAGACCATCCCCTCGGCGGTGGAGAGGGTAAATCGTCCGGCGGAAGGCCGCCGTGCTCGCCTTGGGGTAAGCCTGAGGGTGTCAAGACGAGAAGAAACAAAAGAACCGATAAATTTATAGTAAAGAGACGCAAGTAAAGGAGGAGCAAGTGCCGAGATCTTTAAAAAAAGGCCCTTTTGTGGAGCCTAAGCTCCTAAAGAAGATTGGTGACATGGAAACATCGGGCGATAAGAAATTGCTCAAGACGTGGTCGAGGCGTTCGACAATAGTTCCTGAGTTCATAGGATTCACGTTTGCCGTGCATAATGGAAGAAAGTTTATTCCTGTGTATATCACGGAAAACATGGTTGGGCATAAGCTGGGCGAGTTTGCACCCACGAGGACGTTTAAGGGGCATGCAAAGTCCGAAAAGACAACATCGGTAAGGTAAGGGATAAAAAATATGGAAGCAAAGGCAATACTTAAATACGCACGCATGACGCCGAGAAAGGCAAGAAGGGTAATCGATTTGATCCGTGGAAAAAGGGCTGCTGACGCGCTTATATCTTTACGCTTCATGCCTTACAGGGCGGCGAAGAATATAGAAAAGCTGCTTAAATCCGCTATGGCAAACGCGGAGCAGAAAAACGCGCATGTTGACATAGACAAGCTTATGGTAAAGACCGCCCTTGTTGATCAGGGACCTACGATGAAGAGGATGGAGCCGAGGGCCATGGGACGGTCGAATGTTATCAAGAAAAGAAGCTGTCACATTACAATTATCCTTGCGGAGGAATAGCGGATGTTTATTGCGAATCATGAATTACAAATTTCAGATGTTTTAATGTGGAGGTGCTGATTTGGGTCAGAAGACTAACCCCATAGGCAACAGGATAGGAATAACAAGGACTTGGGAATCTAGGTGGTATGCTAAGAGAGGATATACCGAGCAGCTGCTTGAGGATTTGCGGGTCCGTGACCTTATAAAAAAGAAATTGTCCCATGCAGGGGTTTCGAAGATAGAAATAGAGCGCCCCGGCCAAAAGATGAAGGTGATAATATATACTGCAAGGCCCGGGATTATAATCGGGAAAAAGGGCGCTGAAGTTGAAAAGCTGAAGAAAGAGATAGAATCAATTACCGGTAAGCAGGTTGCGGTTGATATAAAAGAGATACGCAAACCGGAAGTCAATGCACAGCTTGTATCGGAAAACATTGCGCTGCAGCTCGAAAAGAGGGTCGCATTCAGGAGGGCGCTTAAGAGGGCCGTTGCATCGGCCATGAGATTTGGGGCGTTGGGCATAAAGGTCCAGTGTTCCGGAAGGCTCGCCGGGGCCGAAATCGCAAGGACCGAATGGTATAGGGAGGGCAGGGTCCCGCTCAGTACTTTCAGGGCCGACGTTGATTACGGGTTTGCCGAGGCGAGGACGACTTATGGGAAGATAGGGATAAAAGTGTGGATATATCACGGAGACATTCTTGCTGAGCATTCAAGCTCGGCCGTAGGAGAATAAATATGCTTGCACCTAAGAAGATAAAATTCAGAAAGATGATGAAGGGCAATATGAACGGTAAGGCGTACCGTGGCTCTGAAGTTTCTTTCGGTGAGTTCGGGATAAAAGCGGTTGAGCCCGGATGGATCACGAGCAGACAGATCGAGGCGGCCAGAATCGCTATAACTAGGCAGGCCAAGAAGGGATGCAAGGTGTGGATCAGGATTTTTCCTGACAAGCCGATAACCCGCAAGCCTGCTGAAACAAGAATGGGTAAAGGTAAGGGTAATCCTGAGTTTTGGGTGGCGGTAGTAAAGCCGGGCAGGATTATTTATGAAGTTTCGGGCATTACCGAGGAAGTGGCGAAGCAGGCTTTTCTTAGGGCGTCCCGCAAGCTTCCGATAGCTACTAAATTCGTTAAGAGAGAGGAGGCGGTGGCATGAAGCTCTCCGAAATCAGAATGTTGACACAAGAGGAACTGCAGCAAAAAGAAGGCGATATGAGAAGGGAACTTTTTAATCTCAGGTTTCAGCTCTCCAAGGGCGAACTGCAGAACAATATGAGAGTGAAGGCGGTCAGAAAGGACATAGCGCGGATTCTCACCGTAATCACCGAAAAGACGAGAGGGAAAGCAAATGCCTAAGAAGGTTTATACAGGTAAAGTTGTAAGCGATAAGATGGATAAGACTGCGGTGGTTGCGGTTACAAGAACATTCCAGCACCCTGTTTTTAAGAAGACCATAAAAAAGATCACAAAATTTAAAGCGCACGATGAGGCAAATAAATGCAAAATCGGCGATCAGGTTGAGATAATAGAAAGCAGGCCGTTAAGTAAGGACAAACGCTGGCAAATTATTAAAATAGTTGAAGGCGAGGGCAGGTAATCATGGTACAGAATTTAAGCATCCTCGATGTGGCTGACAACTCGGGAGCGAAAAAGGTCCTATGCATAAGAGTTCTTGGCGGCTCCAACAGAAGGTATGCGAGGCTTGGGGATATTATAGTCGTCAGTGTCAAGGAGGCTATTCCGGACGGCAATATTAAAAAAGGGGCCGTTGCTAAGGCTGTGGTTGTTAGAACAAAGAAAGAGACGAGAAGGCCGGACGGTTCGTATATAAGGTTTGATCAGAATGCAGTCGTAATACTTAATAATCAGATGGAGCCGGTAGGAACGAGAATTTTCGGGCCGGTGGCAAGGGAGCTGCGTTGGAGGGAATTTATGAAGATAATCTCTCTTGCTCCTGAAGTGTTATAGCAAAGAGGCCGTAGGAGGATAAAGTGGGTTTGAGAATAAAGAAAAATGATACGGTGGTGGTTTTGACCGGAAAGAACAAGGGAAAGAGCGGCAGGGTGCTGTCAGTTCTTCCGTCAAAAGAAAAGCTGATAATTGAAGGCATTAATATTGTGAAAAAACATATGAAGCCTAACAAGCAGTATTCACAGGGCGGCATAATCGATAAAGAGGCCCCTGTGCATATCTCAAACGCTATGCTTATCTGCCCTAAATGCAGCAAGCCTACCAGAATTGGGAACACGCTTCTCGATGAGGGCAGGAAAGCAAGGACGTGCAAGAAGTGTAAGGAGGTTATAGACTAATAATGGCACCGAGGCTTAAGGAAAAATACACGAAAGAAGTTTTGCCGGCGCTGATGAAGGAATTCTCTTTCAAAAATATAATGCAGGCCCCTAAAATCCAGAAAATAATTGTGCATGTTACTCTTGGCGAAGCATTGCAAAACGTAAAGGTCCTTGATGCCGCGGAAAAAGAGTTGGCGGCTATTACAGGACAGAAGCCGCTTATTACAAAATCCAAAAAAGCAATTGCGGGGTTTAAGCTGAAACAGGGCGCGCCGATAGGGTGTAAAGTGACGCTCAGGGGCGATACAATGTACGAATTTTTCGACAGGCTGATCAGCGCAGCCTTGCCGAGGATCAGGGACTTCAGGGGTTTGTCGTCGAAGTCTTTTGACGGTCGCGGCAACTATTCTTTCGGGTTAAAGGAGCAGTATATATTCCCTGAGATAGATTATGACAAGGTAGAGATGGTCCATGGCCTTGATATCAATATCTGTACATCTGCAAAGACAGACCAAGAGTGCAAGGCGCTTCTGAAGCATATGGGCGTACCGTTCAGGAAATAAAGGAGGAGCCGGTGGCAAAGACTTGTATAATAGAGAAGTCGAAAAGGGCGCCTAAATTCAAGGTCAGGGCGAATAACAGGTGCAAAGTATGCGGTCGTCCCAAGGCCTATATGAGGAAGTTTGGGATGTGTAGGGTGTGTTTTAGAAACTTGGCCCTTAAGGGACAGATTCCCGGGGTTACAAAATCAAGCTGGTAGGAGAGAAGGATGCTTACTGACCCAATTGCAGACATGCTGACGCGTGTGAGGAATGCAATTCTTGTGAAGATGGAGAAGGTCGATATACCGGCCTCTAAACTCAAGGTTGAGATTGCCAAGATACTTAAAGAAGAAGGTTTTATTAAGTCCTATAAGATAATAAAGGACAGAAAGCAGGGTATGCTCAAAGTCGCTTTAAAATATACGGCGGACGGTGAAAGCCTGCTGACCGGACTTAAGAGGATAAGCAAGCCCGGAAGACGTGTTTATGTAGGTAAGGATAAAATCCCTACTGTCATGGGCGGAGTCGGGATAGCTATATTGTCAACGCCTCAAGGCGTGCTGACGGACAAGTCAAGCAGGCGTGAGGGCGTAGGCGGCGAAGTTTTATGCTACATCTGGTAAGGAGCTATAGATGTCGAGAATCGGTAAAAAACCAATAGAAATTCCGCAGGGTGTAAATGTTGAAGTAAAGCAGGACGTGATTGCCGTTAAGGGCCCGAAGGGAGAGTTGAAAAGCTCATTCCCGGGCAGTATAAACATATCCGTAGCTGACGGCAAGATCCATGTCTTGAGAAGTTCGGACAGCAAGGCTGACAGGGCCTTTCACGGGCTTACGCGCAGTTTGGTATCTAATATGGTTGGTGGTGTTTCTCAAGGGTATAAACGTGTGCTTGAGATTATAGGAATAGGCTACAGGGCCCAATCCAAGGGCGGCAAACTCGGTTTCACGCTCGGGTATTCGCATGCGATAGAGTTTGAACTTCCTCCCGGGGTAACCGCTGTCGTTGATGAAAAACAGACAACGATAACGCTTAACGCTATTGACAAACAGCTTTTGGGACAGGTGGCCGCAAACATAAGGAAATTAAGGTCGCCGGATGCATATAAAGGCAAAGGTGTCAGGTTCTCCGGCGAGAGGATAAAGCTGAAAGCCGGCAAGACAGGCAAGAAATAGAGGAGACCTCATGAACATAAAGGAAACATCCAGACAAAAGAGGCATGCAAGAATAAGAAAGAAAGTTCTCGGAACTTCCGAAAGACCGAGGTTGTGCGTCTATAAAAGTCTGAACAATATATATGCGCAGATCATCGATGACATTAAGGGAACTACGTTGATTTCCGCTTCAACCCTCGATAAGGAAATGAAAATCGGAGAAGGACACAAGGGCAATGCCGACAATGCTAAGAAGACCGGGCAGCTTCTTGCTGTAAAAGCTTCTAAGGCAGGCATAAAAAGAGTCGTGTTTGACCGGGGCGGCTACAGGTATCATGGTCGCATAAAAGCCCTTGCAGATGGAGCCCGTGAGGGCGGGCTGGAATTTTAGGAGGTATGGTGAAGACACAGAGAATTGAAGCTGAAGAACTTAACGTTAAGGACAAGGTCGTATATATAAACAGGGTCGCTAAGGTTGTAAAAGGCGGCAGGCGATTCTCGTTCAGCGCTCTTGTAGTTGTAGGGGACGGCAACGGTATCGTAGGCGTCGGCAAAGGCAAGGCATCTGAAGTTCCTGAAGCGATAAGGAAGGCTGTTGAACAGGCGAAGAAACGTCTGATGAGGTTTCCGCTGAAGGACGGATCGATACCGCACAAAATCATAGGACGTTACGGTTCGAATTCTGTTGTTATGAATCCGGCCCCTAAAGGCAAGGGCTTGATAGCCGGAGGCGCTGTGCGCGCCGTATTTGAAGTGTCCGGAATTCAGGACATAGTTGCGAAATCACTTGGCGGCCATAATCCTTTTAATACGGTTAGAGCAACATTGAGCGGATTGCAGAAGCTGAAAGATCCCGACCTTGTGCTTAAGCTTAGGGGTAAGGCCGAGGGTGAAGGTCCAACCGAAGAAGAAGTGGATGAGGAGGCTAAGAGCAGGTCATGAGAATAGAAGAGCTTTCACCTGAATACGGAAGTACAAAGAAACGCAAACGTATAGGCCGGGGCCCGGGTTCGGGGCATGGAAGAACGGCCACAAAGGGACATAAAGGGCAAAAGGCGCGGTCGGGCGGTACTAAGGGGCCCTCTTTTGAAGGCGGGCAGACCCCGCTCCAGAGGAGACTTCCCAAAAGGGGTTTCAAGAATGCGCCGTTCAAAAAAGAATATGCGGCCGTAAATCTGGCAGATCTTGCAAAGCATATGGATAAATTTTCCGATGTTGATGCTATTACCCCGGAAGTGCTTATAAAAAAGAAAATAGTAAAAAAAGCAAAGGACGGAATAAAAGTTCTGGGGAAAGGTGATTTAGGCAAGGCCCTTATAATAAAGGCCCACGCTTTCAGCGCTTCGGCTGCATCCAAGATCAGCGCGGCAGGCGGCAAGGCTGAAGTAATCACGTCCGAGTAGAGATTTAACTAAACCAACAAACATAATTATGAGCCTGCTTTCAAACATTCAGAACATATTTAAGATTCCCGAGCTGAAAAACAGGGTCCTCTTTACCTTGGGGCTTTTGGCTGTCTACAGGATAGGCGCTCATATTCCGACGCCCGGCATAAACGGTGAAGCGCTCAGTAAATTTTTGATCGAAAAAGGCGGGGCGATGATGGGCTTTTTCGATATGTTTTCCGGTGGAGCATTGTCCAGGGTGACTATTTTCGCTCTCGGTATAATGCCTTACATAAGCGCTTCCATTATCTTCCAGCTTCTTACCGTAGTTATACCTGCTCTCGGTAAGCTTGCTAAAGAGGGCGAAGCCGGAAGAAAGAAGATCACAAGGTATACGCGGTACGCTACTGTTGTTATAGCCGCCATACAGTCTTTCGGTATAGCCGTGGGTTTAGAAGGCATGTCGGGCGGTGAATTCATACAGAATCCCGGCTGGCCGTTCAGGCTGCTTACAATGGTGACACTTACGTCAGGAACGGCTTTTCTTATGTGGCTCGGGGAGCAGATAACCGAGAGGGGGATCGGCAACGGAATATCGCTTATTATATTCGCCGGCATAGTTGCCCGGTTTCCCAACGCGGTGGTCAGCACTCTACAGCTTGTGAAGGCAAACGAGCTCTCATTGTTTTTCGTAATATTCCTTACCGTGCTTATGATTGCGGTCGTAGGCGGCATAATTTTTATCGAACGAGGTCAGAGGAAAATACCTGTTCAATACGCAAAGCGTGTTGTTGGCAAGAAAGTTTTCGGCGGACAGAGCACTCATCTGCCCTTGAAGGTCAATACTTCAGGTGTTATACCTCCTATATTTGCTTCATCCATAATAATGTTTCCGGCTACAGTGGCAGGGTTTATTGCAATCCCGTGGGTACAAAGCATTGCCAAGCAGCTTTCGCCCGGAACGGCGCTATACACAATGCTCTATGTAGGACTGATTTTCTTTTTCAGTTATTTCTATACTGCGGTTGTTTTTAATCCCGTGGACATTTCTGAGAATCTGCAGAAGAACGGAGGTTTTATCCCCGGTATAAGGCCCGGTCAAAAAACTTCGGAGTATATATACAGGGTTTTGTCGAGACTTACTTTTGTAGGCGCGGTTTACCTAGCTATAGTGTGCGTAATGCCCGAACTTATGATCAGCCAGTTTAATGTGCCGTTTTATTTCGGGGGGACATCTCTTCTTATCTCCGTGGGTGTTGCGCTCGACACGGTTTCGCAGATCGAGTCGCATCTTATAACGAGGTCCTATGAAGGGTTTCTTAAAAAAGGCAGACTAAGAGGCAGAAGGGGATAGATAGGCGCTCAATCCGTGATAATAGTTAAGTCTCAGGCGGAGATAATCAAGATTGAGGCAGCATGTAAAATTGTTGCAGAGATTCTCGAAGACCTTAAGACCCTAATCAAGCCCGGTATTACAACTTTTGAAATCGAAAGTCATGTGGAAAACCGGATAAAACAGAGAAAAGCGGTTGCGGCTTTTAAAGGCTATCGGGGCTATCCTGCAAGTGTATGTGTTTCGATTAACGAGCAGGTTGTACACGGTATACCTTCCAGAAAAGTCAGGATTAAGGACGGGGACATAGTAAGTATAGACTTCGGCGCAATTGTGGATGGTTTTTATGGGGATGCTGCCGTGACTGTCCCTGCCGGAGAAATAAGCGCCGAGTCTTCGAGATTGCTTAAAGTTACGGAAGAGGCCCTTTATATCGGCATAGAAAAGGCGGTTGTAGGCAACAGGGTTTCGGACATATCGGCCGCCATACAAAAGCATGTCGAGTCTAACGGTTTCTCGGTTGTAAGGGCGTTTGTGGGGCACGGCATAGGCAGGTCGTTGCATGAAGACCCGCAAATCCCGAATTACGGAAGGCAGGGTGAGGGACCGAGGCTTAAGAGCGGGATGACCCTTGCGATAGAGCCGATGGTAAATTCCGGCGTTCCGGATGTAGATATTCTGGGAGACGGATGGACCGCTGTGACGGCCGACAGGAGACCATCGGCGCATTTTGAGCATACGATTGCTGTTATGAATAGCGGTCCGTGTATATTGACTAAAATAGAGGATTTCAGGTAAACTTTTTAGCTTAAATGTCGAAAGAAGAAAACATTGAAGTACAGGGTACAATAGTAGAAACGCTGCCGAATGCGATGTTCAGGGTTGAACTCGAAAACGGACAGATTATCTTGGCATATGTTTCAGGCAAGATGAGAATGCACTTCATCAAAATACTGCCCGGAGATAAGGTTACGGTCGAGTTGTCGCCTTATGACCTTACCAAAGGCAGGATTACATACAGGTTTAAATAGGATTTAAAAGACAGATTACTGTCTAAGAGCGAAAGATGTTGAGCGCTCTTTTTATTTCTTTTAACTGAAGATACGGAGGAAATGCAATGAAGGTAAGGCCCTCGGTGAAGCCTATATGCGCTAAATGCAAGATTGTAAAAAGAAAAGGTGTGATAAGAATACTTTGTGAAAACCCTCGTCACAAGCAGAGACAGGGATAGCAAAATTTTAGAGTGAGGAGTTTTCTATGGCAAGAATAGCTGGTGTTGATCTTCCGAAGAATGAGCGGGTCGAAATAGGGCTCACGCGCATATTCGGAATCGGAAGGGCTCTGTCGAACAAAATTTTAAGCGAGACGAAAGTTAATCCGAATGTGAGGGTCAAAGACCTTACCGACGATGACATACTGAAGATCAGGAACACCCTTGAAAGGGACTATAAGGTTGAGGGCGATTTAAGACGTGATGTGTCCATGAATGTAAAAAGGCTGGTTGAAATCGGCTGCTATAGAGGGCTTAGACACAATGCGCATTTGCCGGTGCATGGTCAGAGGACCAAGACAAACGCAAGAACGCGCAAGGGGCCGAGGAAACTGGTCGCGAAGAAAAAGTAGGAAGGAGGATTTTAAATAATGGCACAAAAGAAACGAAGCGGTAAAAAAGTCAAAAAAAATATACACAATGGAGCAGCGCATATACAGACTACTTTCAACAACACGATCGTAACCATTACTGACGCGGCCGGAGGTGTTATCGCATGGTCAAGCGCAGGCAGCCTCGGGTTTAAGGGGTCCAGAAAAGGCACTCCGTTTGCCGCGCAGATAGCTTCTGAAACCGCGGCAAAGAAGGCGATGGAAATGGGATTGAAGCAGGTCGATGTTTTTGTTAAAGGTCCGGGCGCCGGAAGAGAGACCGCTATAAGGGCGCTTCAGGCAGCGGGTTTGGAGATAACCCTTATTAAGGATGTAACGCCTGTTCCGCATAATGGCTGCAGGCCGCCGAAGAGAAGGAGGGTATAGGTATGGCTAGATATACCGACGCTTTGTGCAGGCTTTGCAGGCGCGAAGGCGAGAAGCTTTTTGTAAAGGGTAATAGGTGTTACACCGAGAAGTGTGCGGTGGAAAGACGGAAATATGCGCCCGGACAGCATGGTCAGAACAGGGGCAAACTGTCGGATTATGGCGTGCAGTTAAGAGAGAAGCAGAAGGTAAGACGCATTTACGGCGTGATGGAAAAACAGTTCAGGATGTATTTCGAGAAGGCCTCAAGAATGAAGGGAATCACGGGAGAGATATTGCTCCAGCTGCTCGAGCGGAGACTTGATAATGCCGCTTATCGCATGGGTTTTGCATCGAACAGAAGAGAGGCCCGCCAACTGGTGAAGCACGGTCATTTTTCGGTGAACGGTGTGAAGACCGATATCCCCTCGTATCTTTTAAAGCCCGGGGACATTGTGGAAATAAGGGAGTCCAGCAAGGACCTGAAGCCTGTACGCGAAAGCTTGGAGGTTGCGGAACATAAGGGTTTCCCCGAGTGGGTGGAAGTTGATTCCGCTAACGTTAAAGGCAAGTTTGTAAGGATCCCGTCTAGGGAGGAGATACAACTTCCTGTGCAGGAGCAGTTGATAGTTGAGTTGTATTCCAAGTAGTAATCTTAATTTAAATACGAAGGCATAGGAGGCCTTGACATATGGATCTTTTGACGATGGGCTTTCAGTTACCCAAGAGGAGTGATTTTGAAGAAGATACGATTACGGATTTTTACGGGAAACTGATAGTTGAACCTCTTGAGCGTGGGTTTGGCACTACGATAGGAAACGCATTGCGTAGGATTTTGTTGTCTTCGATGCAGGGCTCTGCCGTAACCGGGGTGAAGATTGCGGGCGTGCTTCACGAGTTCTCTTCGATTAAAGGGGTTAAAGAAGATGTAGTGGACATCCTGCTTAACGTAAAGAAACTCAGATTCAAGGTGCATGGCGACGGCAAGAGGACTGTAAACATAAAAGTTAAAGGCCCCAAAGAGGTTACGGGCGCTGATATCGAAACGGACGGGAGCGTCGAGATCCTTAATGGTGACCACTACATAGCTGCCGTTGACAGCGGCACAACATTCGATATGGAACTGTATGTTAAAAAAGGCAAGGGATATATTTCTGCTGAAATGAATAAGGAAGAAGGACTGCCTGTTGATGTAATACCCGTTGATTCCGTATTCAGCCCTATAAAGAAAGTAAATTTTTGGGTGGAAAAGGCGAGGGTCGGCAGGTCCACGGATTATGACAGGCTTATTATGGAGTTGTGGACGGACGGCGGCATAACACCCGAGAAGGCAGTAAGCGATGCCGCTAAAATACTTAAAGAATATTTAAACCAGTTTATATCGGAAGATGAAGACGCTGAATCGTTTGATCTGGCTGAAGGCGCCGCTTCCGGCAAACAGCTTGTCAATATCGAAAAGGAGTCTCTGAACAAGAGCATAGATGAACTGGAACTTTCGGTCAGGGCTTTCAACTGCCTTAAGAACGCGAATATAAAGACCATAGGCGACCTTGTTCAGAGCACCGAGCACGAGTTGCTCAAGACGAAGAATTTTGGAAGCAAATCATTGAACGAGATAAAGAGCGTGCTTGTGTCAATGGGATTGAATCTGGGCATGAGACTCGACATGGGCCGGTAACGGTCCATCTGCAGGAAATACAGGAGGAAAGAAGATGCGTCATAGAGTTGCCGGAAGAAATTTTGACCGTACTGCAAACCAAAGGAAGGCATTGCTTCGCGGGCTGATAATATCGCTTTTTGCTCATCAGAGGATAGAAACCACTCTGGCAAAGGCAAAAGCAATAAAGGGTATTGCGGAGAAACTTGTTACATTCGGGAAGCGCGGGGACCTTCATGCTAAACGTATGGTTATGGCATATATCCCCAACAGGGAGGTCATGTCTAAGCTGTTTTCGGAGATAGCGCCGAGGTTTGCCGACAGGAACGGCGGTTATCTGAGAATAGTCCAGACGCGTCAAAGGGTCAATGACCGCGCCCCCATGGCTATTATAGAGTTTGTTGACTATGAGGATGTTGTGAAAGTGCCCGAAAAGAAGGAAAAAGAGAGCGTCAAGCAGTGAACGAAACACTGCTTGTTTTAGGGGTTTTTATAGTTTGGCTGCTTCTACAGTTTGTCATACTTCCTAAGCTCGGGGTTCCCACCTGAGCCGTGCCTTCCAAAGGGTCGGGAAACTCTAAAAAATGCAAATAGTCTTCAATTCTTAATCACAGCTTGTTTTAGCTCACCGCATAAGTTCGGTTGTCAAGCCGGTTTGGTTTTGGTATTATACAGCCGATGAAAAAAAGAGTTGTCGTATGCGCAGGCACTTTCGATCACTTCCATCGCGGCCACCTAAGTTATCTTGATCAGGCAAAAAGGTTGGGGGATGAACTTATAGTCATAGTTGCGCGTGACGAGACTGTTAATAGAATTAAAGGTTTCTTCCCGACCGATGATGAGCAGGTCCGTCTTTCGAATGTTGAAAATACCGGCATACCATTTAAAGTCATGTTGGGGAATTCCGGAGCCGATATTTTCAGGATCATCGAGGACCTGAAGCCCGATGTAATAGCTCTAGGCTATGACCAGCGTGTTTCAGACAAAACGATAATGGAACGGTTTCCTTCATGCAGTGTGGTAAGGCTTGAATCTTTTCACCCGCATACGTATAAGTCATCTTTTTTCAGGAAAAAAAAAGGGTGTTGATGAAATTTCATCAACACCCTTTTCTCGAGTCTTTTAAGATTAAAGTTTAAAAGGATTGGCGAAAAGAACTATAAGAACAACGACAAGGGCATAAATTGCCAAGGACTCGATCATTGCAAGTCCGATAATAAGGGTCGTTGTAATTTTACCCGACGCTCCGGGATTTCTTGCCACGCCTTCAGTTGCGCCTCTCAAGCCTACACCCTGTCCGATGCCTGTTCCGAGAGCTGCCAGACCTATAGCAAGCCCGGAACCGAGCACGGCCATTCCGTAATACCCGAGTTTTGCATCACTCACCGCTCCGGGGGTTGCAGCCTCTTCAGCTATTGCCAGCGGCGCACAGATTGCAAGCGCTATAAGCGCAAGCGTTACGATTGAGATTGTTTTCTTCATTTAGCGTTCCTCCTTTCTTGATAAAATTATGATTAATGGCCTTCTTCAACCGCCCCTGCAAGATAGAGACAGGTCAGCAGTATGAAGACATAGGCCTGTATAAGACTTACGAGGACCCCAAGCCCGAGTATCGCCATAGGTACTATGGCCGGAGCAAGCAAGCCGAGGATGATGATAATCATGTGCTTTGCTATCATATTGCCAAAAAGCCTGACAGAAAGAGTTATGGGCCTTACGAGATGCCCCACAAATTCAACGAAAAACATCAGGACCATAAGCGGCAGGGCATAGATTGAACGTATAGGACCGAGGAAATGGTTTATATATTTAAAACCATGCACCTTGATCCCGTAATAATGGGTCGCTAAGAATACCGGTATCGCCATCGACGCGGTCATGTTAATATTGCTTGTGGGCGAGTCGAACCCCGGAATCAGGCCAAAGAAATTACAGACAAGTATGTACAGCCCCAGCGTGCCTATTAGAGGATAAAACTTTTCTCCCCAATGGTGGCCGATATTAGAGTTTGCAAGAGTTTGAAAGAAATCTACAAACGTCTCCATAACGTTTTGCAGCCCTGACGGCGCAAGGGCTATTTTGTTCTTTAATGCGAGGGACGTGCCTATTAATACTCCCATTGCAAGCCATGAATAAGAGACATAAGGCGGCACACTCGGTAAGACCATATGCAAAAAAGCAGGTGATTCCATAAAAAACCTCCGGAAAAAAGTATGTTTATACTAAAGAAAAAAGCGTTAAAAGTCAAGCTTTAAAATCCGGCAGAATGGTATTATCAGCCACGGTTTTATTGTATGTAAAACGGCATAAGTGTTAAACTACCTTCAAACGTCGAGATTATGAATGATATGCCGTTGTTAAGAGAAACTAAAATCTACAAAACCTTTGTAATTTCCGTAAGTTTGGCCATCGCTCTGGTTTTGTCGGGCATATTCTTAGGCATGTCTATAAGAACGAGACAGCTTATCTTCGACAGCAGCCTTGCTCAGGCGCGCGCTCTCTTCAGCAGCATAGTACTGGCGCGCAAATGGAACGCATCCTTTAACGGGGTCTATGTCGAGAAAAAAGAAGGTGTGCAGTCCAACCCCTATCTTGAAGACCCTGATATTACCGCCTCCGACGGCAGGGTTTTCACTAAAAAAAATCCGGCCCTTATGACACGTGAAATATCAGAACTGGCAAAGACGGGCGGCGCTTTTGTTTTCAGGATAACGAGCCTTAGGCCGCTAAATCCCAACAATAAGCCCGATGAGTTTGAAGCAGCCGCTTTACAGATGTTTGAGGACGGGAAAGAGGAGGCTTTCAAGGTCAGCGTATTGAACGAAAAGCCTTATTTCAGGTATATGGCGCCGCTTTATGTGGAAGAGAGCTGCCTGCAATGCCATGCTAAACAGGGGTATAAAAAAGGGCAGATAAGGGGGGGGATCAGCGTTTCTTTTGATGTAGACAGTCTGCAGAAAAAATTGGCCGAAAATACGGTCCTTATACTGGTTTTTGCGGTGACGACCACAGGACTGCTGTTGGGACTGATCTACATATTTACCTCAAGGCTTATACAGAGGGTTTCTGATGCCCGCGTCGAGATTGAACGTATGGCTATAACAGACGGGCTGACCGATATTTTTAACAGGCGGCATCTGCTTGAAAGGTTTGAAGAAGAGCTTGAGCGCACAAAAAGAAACAGCAGCGAACTCGGCTGCATACTTCTCGATATAGACTATTTTAAGAAGATTAACGATACCTTCGGCCATCAGATAGGCGACAAAGTTATCGTCGAAATTTCTAAGATACTGAAATCCTCTATAAGGGCCTATGATGTTTTAGGGCGTTACGGGGGAGAGGAATTCTTGATTGTGATGCCTGATGCAGGCGCTGAAAGCACCATGCAGCTTGCAGAAAGGGTAAGGGACAAAGTCAAGGAGTTTCCGATTCTCGGCATTCCTGTAACAATAAGCGCGGGAGTTTCGAATTATCAGGCGGCCGATGAGACGATAGAAAAAATCATACGCAGGGCCGACCATGGATTGTACAAAGCAAAACATTCCGGCAGGGACAGGGTTGAGCGTTCAGAAGATTAAATTCGGGATTAAAGCGTACAGAAGCAACTGTTAATTTAATAGAAATGCAGGGCGATTAGCTCAGTGGGAGAGCGCTCCCTTCACACGGGAGAGGTCGCTGGTTCAATCCCAGCATCGCCTACCATTATTTATTGTTTTCGCCGCCTTGCTTTTTAAACTCGCGGATAATGCTCTGAATCTCTTCCGAACCTGCATCAACGGTTTTTGTCTTGTTGCCGCGTATGTATTCGGACTCATAAACATCGTAATTGCCGTGCTGGTTGGTGACATATTTTATGCCGTCTTGTTCATAGCAGGTCACCAACAGGCTGTTGTAGAACGATTTCACCAAAGTTTTTGTTATCATAAAAACCTCTTTCCTGTATTTGAAAAATTATTGGCTTGTCCGGGTGCAAGAAATGTAGTCTTGCAGCTTTAATGTTAAAGTCGAATTCATTATTTTAGTCCGAAGCCGAAATTTTTACAAGCCCGCCCGGATCCGGCGGGCGGCGGTACGATTAATCTGGATTTCTTTCGGGGCTTATGTTTTAATAGTACAAAGGTACGGTACGAACTTAATGATAATAGAATCGAAGTTTCGCACAAAATTTTTTTTGAAGTATATATGCATAGTTTCGTTCGGACTTCTTGTCATCCTGCTGCTGCTTTTTCTGGGCCTGCCAAAAACGACAATAATCAGCTACGGCGGCACTCTTTCATCTTTTTCCGATGCCAACAAGTTTTTGCCGTTGCTTCTGATTGCGGCTTTTGTGATAGATTCGTTGACGATTCCTTTTACGGTTACCGTGATAGCCATCCTCGCCTCTCATAAAATTGCCGGGCCGATCTATCGCATGCAGAAATTTATCAACGATATGGCCGAAAAAAGAAAAGCGCGGCCCTTGAGGTTCAGGAACAGCGATCAACTCCATGAGACCGCGGACGCCTTAAACACGATGATCAGAGACCTTGAAAGCAGGCTGGATGCCATTTCTGCGGCGTACCGGGAATTTGAGGAAGCCCGGATCGGCGCCGTCTCGCATGCTGAACTTAAGACGAAGGCGGATAAAATTGAGAAGGCCATCAATAAAATCAGCTTTTAGAGTCGCGATGGTTTCGGCTGTTATTGTTTTGCTGCCGCTTATTCCGGCGGCAAAGAAGACAGCGCATAATTTTGACGGTAGATGCGACACCTGCCATATGGCCTCCCCGCCCGACAATAAACATTTCGTGAGAGAGATAGATTTTCTGTGTACCCCCTGCCATCCTCAAACGGGTCCCTCGCACCCCTCAGGCATAAAGCCTTCAATGAAGCCTCCTGCCGGGTTTCAACTCGATTGGGCAGGCAGGATGACTTGCGCGACCTGCCACGATGTCCACGGCCATGGCGAATTTCTGCTTAAGGGGCAAAAACCGGGAAAGATGTTTTGTGTAAACTGCCACAAAGGCCTGAATACCAGCCATAGCATAATGCCGGAGTCCCTTCATACAAGGGAGCGCATGGACGTTACAAAGATGAGCTTTGCAGTTACCGACAAGGCAGGAGACATTGACAGGACGTCCAAAGAATGCCTAGGATGCCATGACGGAGCGCTCGGTTCTCTGGCTGACGTGAGCTCAAATATGGGTTCCGGCGTATGGAACCACGGCAACGGCGTGTCTCACCCCATCGGTGTGGACTATATGGATGCGTATCGGAAGAGAGGCAAGCTTTATCCCATATATTCGGTCAATCCTGCTATAAAATTTTATAACGGAAAGGTCGGCTGCGGCAGTTGTCACAGCGTTTTTGCGGGTGATAAATTTAAGCTTGCCTTGCCCATGACCGGCAGCGCGCTCTGCTTTGCATGCCACAACTTGTGAAATAGGGGGGAGGTAAGATGTCTGAGAAATACAAAAGGAAAAATTATTTTATAAACAAAGAATTTCAAGGCAAGTTCACATTTCTGTTTCTGACGGTAGGGCTTGTTGTAACCCTTTTCACAACGCTTGTCATATGGTACTTTTCCGTCGATGAACTCGAAAATTTCCTCTACAGGTCGCATCTTCCGAGGATATCTCCGTTGGACATAGTTATTCCTATAGCGCTTAAATCCATTGCTATAGGCGCAGTTGCGCTTTTGCTTATATCCTATGTGCTGACGAGTTTCATTTTCAGGAGGATATCCAAAAGGCTTAAGGCTTTTGACGATGCAGTGCTCCGGATCGGTAAAGGTGATTTGAATATTCAATTGCCGACAACGTCGCTCAAGGAGGTCAACGGGGCGTTTAACAACATACTTTGTCTTATCGAGAACCTTAAATTAGACCTTGCCCACCTTGCTTTAATTCAGCAAAAACTTAGCGCAGCGGTCGAAAAGGCCGGTCAAGACCAATCCGGCGGCGAAGCCTTGAAACAAATAGAGTCTCTAAGCCGGGAGTTTGAAACTAAGCTGGCTGCTTCAAAATTGACGCTCGAATAGATGTTGGCCGGAAACATTGATTGTTATTTTGTCGCATATAATTCTTGTGGACGGAGTGTCAACTCCTAAACGACATTTTTAGGGAGCACATATCCTCTTCCCACTTTTTGTTAATATCAAAGCCCGCTTTTTCGAACACATGGAGCATAGAGAAGTTGTCCGAAAGGAGCTCGGCCGTAAAACCGTGCAGCCCGTTTTTCTTTGCAAGTAGGGTAAGGTAAGCCAGTATCTCGGCCCCGATACCGTGGTTGCGGTAATCATCGCGCACCACAAAGGCGACCTCTGCGGTATTCGAGTTTTCGTCGATCAGATATTGGCCCATTCCGGTTATTTTCTCGCGGCCGCCTTCGTTTATTACGGAGAGTATCACCATTTCTTTGGAATAGTCGATTATAACGAAAGGCTGCAGGCGCTCATGCGGCATATCGATTCTCGAAGATACAAATCTTTTGTACATCGAGTCCGAAGAAAGAGAGTAGAAAAAATCTTTAAGAAGCGGCTCATCGCTGATCTTGACCGGTCTGAGGAATATCTTTAGTCCCGATTTGGTGACTTTATGGGTCTCGAGTTCTTCCGGATAGGCCCCTTGGTCTCCGGGTATGAACGCCTGATCCCTGTAAATCAATCCCAACTCTTTCGCTTTTTCTATAAGCCCCTGCCTGAATTTGGGGTGGGCTATCGCTATCAGGTCCATGGCCCTTTCCCGCACGTTCTTACCGTGCAGATATGCGACGCCCCATTCGGTTATGACATAATGAATGTCTCCTCTCGTCAGAGTGACGCCTTCCCCTTCGCTCAGCAAAGGCGCTATGCGGGAGACTTCGCCGTTTTCGGCGGTCGACTCAAGCGCCAGTATTGTTTTGCCTCCGTCCGACAGGATCGCGCCGCGCATAAAATCCGCCTGCCCGCCTATGCCGCTGTAAAACAGTTTCCCGATAGACTCTGCTGTGGCCTGTCCTGTCAGGTCTATCTTGAGGGCGCTGTTGATGGCGATCATATTGCTGTTTCTCGAAATTGTGAGAGGGTTGTTCGTGTAGCTTACGGGCCTGAACTCTATACTCGGATTGTCATTGATGAATTCGTAAGTCGAGCGCTTACCCATGCAGAAAGCGGCCACCGATTTGCCTCTGTTTAATTCTTTTCTGCTGTTGTCGATAACGCCTTTTTTCATAAGCTCCGCTATGCCGTCGGTCAGCAGTTCCGTATGAACGCCGAGATTTTTTTTATTGTCGAGATGACATAGGATTGCGTTTGGTATTTTGCCGTAGCCCACCTGTATGGTGTCTCCGTCCTGAATTATCCGGGCCACGTGCCTGCCTATTTTCTGGGCGATGTCATCCGAGACTTTGGATTCGAATTCCATCAGCGGTTCGTTGTGCTGGACGATGAAGTCAACGTCGCTGACGTGTATGAAGGTTTCACCGTGCACTCGCGGCATGTTTTCGTTTATCTGTATAATGACGACCGATGCTGCTTCCGCCGCCGCTTTGGTTATGTCGACACTGATGCCGAGACTCATATAACCGTGCTTGTCGGGCATGGATGTCTGGATCAAGGCCACATCTATGGGCACGATTTTTCTGCGAAACAGCTCCGGCACTGCCGATAAAAAAACCGGTGTGTAATCGGCTGCCCCCGTATTGATGGCGTCGCGGCTGTTGTTGCTTATAAAAAACGAATTGTGTCTGAAGTTTTGCTTGAATTTCTTGTCGGTGTAAGGGGCGACTCCGAGCGTCCAGACGTGAAGTATTTCCGTGTCGAAAAAGGCCTTTGGGTGCGAACCGACATGGTTTATCAGGGCATTTACGAGATACTGGGGCTCGCCGCAGCCTGTGCCTATGAAAATTCTGTTCCCTGCATGAATATGCCCGAAGATTAGGGCTTCAGAGGCAAATTTTTCCGGGTACTCTTTTTTGAATATGTCTATGGGATCCATAATGCTGAACGGCTTGTTCTAAGAAATTTACTGAGAGACGCCGTATTTTTTCCTGACTTCTTTTATTTTCCCGCAAGAATATTCGCCTTCCGGACAAGGCGCGTAAAGGCATCCCGGCCCCGCTTTTTGAAAGATTACAGGAGAGGTCTTTCTGGCAAGTCCGAGCATTTCTTCGGCCATCCGCCTTATCTCCCACTGGGCGCGGTTGCAGCACCTCTGCTTGAAGAAGTGGAGGAGTTCGCGGGCGTTCATAGTGACTATTATTTTGGTCTCGGCCGCGTTCGGCAGAACAAAGCGCGCGTCCTGATTCGCCGACTCCCCTTTTACGCCTTTTTCGTTGAGTTTTACGACGAGCTGATTGTAAGCCTTCTGCGCTTCGTCCATAAGGCCGGTGAAGAGTTTTTTCAGTTCTTTGTCCTCTCCTATTACGGGCGGAACGAGATAATCAAAACCGGACTCTTCGCTGACGTATCTCTGGGACTGCTGGCTGTACGAGGCGAGCCTGTGGCGCACGAGCTGGTGAGAGCATGCCCTCGATATGCCCTCGATTGCGAAGGTGAAAGAGGCGTGTTCTATCGGGCTCATGTGCCCCATCTTCATAAGTTTTTCGACAAAGGCAAGCTGGTCTTTTGCTTCTATCTTGCCTTTGAGGTTCTCTATGTCGGAAGGACTGTAGCATAGCTTTGCAGCCATAGCTACGGTTTCTTCCGGATTGGGCGTGTGTTTGAGCAGTATTACCTTGAGTTTTGCTTCCGGCATTATAGTTTGCCCTTTGTTGTGGGAACGCCCTTCATGCGGGGATCTATGGATACAGCCTCTCTCAATGCCCTGCCCACAGCCTTGAATATGGCCTCGAATATGTGATGAATGTCCCGGCCATAGCTGACCGTTATATGCAGGTTCATCATAGCGTGGTTGGTGAACGCCCTGAAGAAATCCTCGAAGAGCGATATCTCGAGTCCACGCAGCGAGTGCATGGTAGGCTCCACGTTGTAGATAAGATAAGGCCTGCCGCTCAGGTCTATGGCCACCTGAGCAAGACTCTCGTCCATAGGCACAACAGAGGCTCCGTATCGTGTTATGCCTTTTTTATCGCCGAGGGCTTTTTTTAAGGCTTCGCCCATAGTGATGCCCAGATCCTCCATAAGGTGATGGTAGTCTATTTCTATGTCGCCTGTTGCCGCTACACGCAGATCAAAAAGCCCGTGAAACGAAAACAGGTTCAGCATGTGGTCAAGAAACGGTATCGATGTGTTTACATCGGCCGTGCCTTTGCCGTCAAGCGAAAGCTCCACAGAAATGTCGGTCTCTTTTGTTTTTCTCTCAAGCGTTGCAGTCCTCATCAATTCCTCCTCGATGCCCTTTCGAGCGACTTTATAAACATATTATTTTCATCCGGAGTTCCGACGGTCACACGCAGCGCGTTTTTAACGGTCCCCGAAAGATTCCTGACCAGCACTCCGGACCTCAAAAGTTTCTTGTAGATCAAATCCGCGTTCTTGACCCTGAAGAGTATGAAATTGGCCTCGGACGGATAAGGTATGACCCCGTTCATTTCTGTCATCGCATCGATCATACGGTCTCTTTCCGATACGATGGATCTTACTGCCCTGCCTACCGCTTGTTTTTGTTTGAAGGCCTCGAGCGCGATTGTCTGGGAAAGCGAATTCAGGTTAAACGGCAGCCGCACCTTATTGACCTCCTCTATCAAACCGCTGTCTGCAACCATAAAACCTGTTCGCAGCGCGGCAAAGCCTATCTTGCTGAGCGTGCGCATTATTGTGAGATTTGCATAATCGCCGAGCAGCGGCAGAAAACCTTTTTCGCTTGAAAAAGGCTGGTACGCCTCATCGACAACAACGATGCCTTTTGAAGCCCCGATTATCTTTAGAATCCTGTCGGCCGAAAAGCAGTTTCCTGTAGGATTGTTAGGCGAACTCAGGAATATCAGTCTGGGCCTGTATTTTTTTACGGCCGCGAGCATTTTATCCGTATCGAGGTCGAAATCTTTGTCGAGCGGTATGCCGACAAATTTTTCATCGAGCGCCTGAGAGATTATGCCGTACATCGAAAAGGTCGGCACCGGGAAAAGCACCGGCCCGCCGAATGTGACGATCAGGTAATAAATCAGTTCGTCGGAACCGTTGCCCAAAATTATGTTTTCTTTGGCGACCTTCAAATCCTTTGCTATGGCCGCTTTAAGAAGCTTTGCGTCAGGGTCCGGATAGCGGTTGAGTTTCTTTAGGGTGTCAGCGGCGAGTTTTGACCCGATGCAATAGGGGCTTTCGTTAGCATCTAGCTTCGCTGTACAAGGTATTTCTTCCGCTTTATACGGTCTGAGCGAGCGGATATTTTTCTTTGTCAGGGCTGAAAAATCCATGCTTTATATTATATTGACGGCCATGTGTTGTCAACGAAAAGCATGTCGGTTATAATTAACACTATGGAAATCCAAGACCTTAGAAGCATCGGGAAGAAGCTTTTTGCAGGGATCGGCAAGACGAGGTTGAGGCCTTTTGAATCGTCTTCGATAGGCAAAGGGGCCGGGGGGGACAAGACCTTTCCCATAGACAAACAGGCCGAAGACATAATAATCTCAGGTCTCGAAATGCTGGACGAGCCTTTGAGCATAGTCTCGGAAGAGGCGGGCATCAAAGAGATAAAAGGCGGCGGTTCGAGAGTGCTCATCGACCCGATAGACGGCAGCAAGAATGCGATAAGCGGCGTGCCTTTTTATTGCTCATCCATTGCTGTAGCCGACGGCAACACGGTAGGGAGCGTTTTTATGTCGTATGTAATAAACCTGCTTACGGGCGATGAGTTTTGGGCGGAAAGAGGCAGAGGGGCTTATTTCAACGGCAACAGGATGACAACACAGCAGGACGATCTCTTTTATTTCATAGCATACGAAGCGCAGATGCCTAAGAGGGACATCCCGGCTATTATAAACCTGCTCGCTGAGGCGCGGAGGGCTAGATGTTTCGGCTCTATGGCCCTAGACCTTGCATATCTCGCTTACGGCTCGGCAAGCGTGTTCGTAATGCCTGCGCCTTCGCGCAGTTTTGACTATGCGGGCGGATGGCTTCTTGTAAAAGAGGCGGGCGGCGTAATAACCGACACAAAAGGGAATTCGATAGACAATGCAGAGGCCGGCTTGGGCAGGGGCGCTACAATACTCGCATCAGGAAACGCAAAGCTTCACGATAAGGCCCTGAAACTGCTGTAACATTAGGTGGAACAAAAAAGTCCCTATAGGTCCTCTTATCCTGAACTCAGTATCCGGTCATTGTGAACGGCGCGAAACAGTCTACAATGCTTATCTTTTTACCATCAATCAATCCTTCTGATATAATTTATCCATAAAATATATACTGTCTATTTCTGTTGGAGGCCAACATGATAAAAGAGGCTATTAACTTAGTGATCCAGAACATCGGTCTGTCCGAGGCGGAGATGGCCGAGACAATGACAGAAATAATGGAGGGCAGGGCTACCGACGCGCAGATAGGTTCGTTCCTTACCGCCCTGCGCATCAAGGGCGAAACCATCGAGGAGATCACAGGCGCGGCAAGGATCATGCGGGACAAAGCCACCAAGATCAAGGCCCCGCAAGGCGTCATAGATACATGCGGCACCGGCGGGGATATGTCCGGCACTTTCAATATATCCACCACCACAGCACTTGTTGTTGCAGCTGTTGGGGTGCCGGTCGCAAAGCACGGAAACCGCTCTGTATCGAGTCAGTCGGGCAGCGCGGATGTGCTCGAAGCCCTCGGAGTTAAAATAGACCTCGAACCCTCAAAGGTCGAGAAGTGTCTTTTTGAAACAAACTTCGCTTTTCTGTTTGCGCCTCTTTTTCATCCTGCCATGAAGTTTGCTATCGGTCCGCGGCGGGAGATAGGCATCAGAACCGTATTCAATATCTTGGGGCCGATAACCAATCCTGCAGGCGCAAAGCGCCAGATGCTCGGCGTCTTCTCATCCAAGCTTACAGAGCCGCTCGCTTCTGTTCTGGCGAATCTGGGCGCCGAGGATGCGATGGTTGTGCATGGAGAGGACGGGCTTGACGAGATTACACTCTGCAATGCAACGAGGGTGTCGCGCACAAGGCATGGAAAGGTCGAATCTTTCTACATAACGCCTGAGGAGTTCGGCTTTTCTATAAAAGACAGGAAAGAGCTTGTGGGCGGGGACAAGGCATCCAATGCCGCGATTACCATGTCTTTGCTTCAGGGAGAGCAGGGCGCTAAGCGCGAAACCGTGCTTATGAACGCGGCAGCTGCGATAGTGATTTCGGGCATTACGGAGGACCTCATTGCGGCGAGAGATATGGCTGCCGAGGCGATAGACTCAAAAAAGGCGCTGAACAAGCTCGAAGAGATAAAAAGGACCACGAACACGCTGTAACGGTCAAATAGTTTTTTCTCCGCCCGCCTGATTTTGCGTAAAAGTTGGACCAATCTGTAAGAAAAAGCAAAAGGGGCGGTTCTATCAAAAAACGATAACATCGAACTGAGCGGTTCCTTCCATCAGCGTTAATGTAATATCTTGGCATCAAAGTTTCTCGTTTTCATTGATATGATATAGATCATATCACTATTTCTTGTCTGCGGTTACACTTTAAAGGTGAAAAATAAATACTTCAATCTGAATACCACAGCATGAGGAATAATAAGGAAAAAATAAAAAAGGGGGAAGAAAAATGCGCGGGAAGGTTGTAAACAAAGAAAATTTCAAGGACGGGCAAACCATATTCAAGGAGGGGACTTTTGGAGAGAGCACTTACATTGTTCTGTCCGGCAATGTTAATGTTTTCAAGAAAATTAACGGTGAGGACATGCTGGTTGCAACGCTAGGAAAGGACGATCTTTTTGGAGAAATAAGGTTTGCGGAACCTACAAATATTATTGACGAAGGCCGTCAGCGGTTTGCCTCTGTGGTCGCTTCCGGAGATGTCCAAATAGGGGTCTTAGACAAGGATTTTCTTGATTCGGAGTGGAACAAGACATCTTCCGAATTCAGGTTGATAATGAGGGCGCTTACCGAAAGATTGAAAAAGACTACGGCAGAACTTATAAATGTAAGGTCCGAACTCTTAAGGCTAAAATCAGAGAGTTGAATCGTTCTGACCGCGATGTACAAGCGGAAAAAGCCGTCACGGCGCTAACAGGCGGCAAACCTGTAATTGCTCATCTGTGCCGTGTCCGGTCGGGTTGGCGTTAATGTTTGTTGTTGTGCTTGCTGCAGTCGCCTGAAGGCTGTTCTATGCCGATGGCCTTCATGTGTTCTTTCAGCAGTTCGCATACCTCCGAGGCGTCGTCAACAACGTGGAACAGGGAAAAATCCTTTTCGCTGATCGAGCCTTCGGCCACAAGCGTGCATTTCATCCAGTCAACAAGCCCTTTCCAGTAGTCGCTGCCGAAGAGTATTATCGGAAAGGCGTCTCTGATCTTGCCTGTCTGGACGAGCGTCAGCGCCTCGAACATTTCATCCATGGTGCCGAAGCCGCCCGGGAAAATTATGTACGCGAGAGCATATTTTATGAACATCAGCTTTCTGACGAAGAAGTACCTGAAATTCACACTCAGGTCCTGATACGCATTCTGCTGCTGCTCGTGAGGAAGTTGTATGTTCAGTCCCACTGATTTGCCCTTGCCGATCTTGGCGCCTTTATTAGCGGCCTCCATGATTCCGGGGCCCCCGCCCGTAATCACCGAAAAACCGGCATCCGCAAGCATCTTGCCTACGCGCACCGCCTGATGGTAATAAAACGAATCTTCGGTCATGCGCGACCCCCCGAAAACGGTCACTGCAGGGCCGAGGTCGTAAAGAGTTTCGAACCCTTCAACGAGTTCGGACTGGATCCTGAACACCCTCCATGTTTCTGACTTCCTTAAATCTTCGATCATCTATCCTCCCAATTACAGTAGTGAAGCATCGTCGAATTTTATTTCCGAGTCGAACGTTATCGCTTTCTGTTTTCTCAATTCCTCTATTTTTTTAAGCGGCCTTTCGAGCATATTGCTTCTTGTAGTGATTATTGCATCGTATTCTTTTTTTGCGGCATCGAGCCTTTCGCCCATGGCCCTGAACTTGTCTTTGTAAGCGCCCCATTGCTTCGAGAATTCCGAAAGAAGCAGCAATATCTCGGATGCCGTGCGTTCGAGGTTGAAGTTTTCTATCGATTGGCGAACGACCGCAAGGACCGCATATAGGGTAAACGGCGAACAGAGTATGACCTTCTGCCTGAGCGATTCATCCATCAGCGAGGGGTCGGCTTCATTGATAAATCCGTAAACCTGTTCGTTCGGGATAAAGATTATTACATAATCCACAGTGTTGTCGCCCGGATTTATGTAATCGCGGGTTGTGACCTGCTTTATCATGATCCTAGTGTTCTTGAGAAGCTCATCCTTGTAATGCTTTCTGTCATGGTCGGATTGCGCGTTCAGGTAATGCATGTAGTTGTCGAGGGGGAATTTCACGTCCATGTTTATTTTCAGCCTGTTCGGCAGCAAAAAGGTATAGTCGGGCCTGCCCGAAGAGCTTTCCAATGTTTTTTGTTTGATATAGTTGATGCCTTCGATCATGCCCGCGAGGCGGATAATGTCCTCGGCCATGCGCTCGCCCCATTCGCCGCGTTTTTTTGAGCTGGCCAGAGCACGGCTTAGATGCTCTGTAGTGTCTTTGAGCTTGAAGGTGATGTCCTCATGCTTTTTTATCAGGGTCGATATTTCGGAGAACTTTTCGCCGCTCGTCTTGCCGACCTCCTCGATCCTCTTCTGCACATCCGAAAGCGTCTTTCCGATCGCCTCGATATTTTTATCTATAAGCTCTTTTTTGCCTTCAAGCTCTTTTTTGCCTTCGGAGGTCTGGGACTTAAGTTTTTCTTCCGCCAAACGCATATAGTCTTCGGCGTATTTTCTGAACTCGTCCGAGTTCTTTGTCAAGGCGTCGTGAGAGAGGGCCTTAAAGGTCTCGCCCATATTTTTTTCCATGGCTTCGAGCTGCTTCAGATCTTTTTCAAGATTGTTTTTTGTTTCTTCGAGCCGCACTCTTTGTTGTTTTTCGGATAAAAGCTCGGAGCGAAGGAGGCCCAGTTCATTTTCTTTTGATAATAGTTGCTGTCTGAGTTCTTCCACCCTGGCTTCGGCCGCGCTTGCCCTGCTCTTTGAGACAAACCATGAAAACAGTCCGCCGACGGCCAGAGCAACTACGGCATAGAAGAGTTCTGTCATGAAAGCCTTTCCTGTTCTTCGGTGAATTCAGTGCGTACAAGCGCGAGTATTGCGGATTGGGGGACTATCAGGTATTTCTTGCTTTCAAATTCTATTTCGATGGCCGACTCGCGGAGGAATATGGCGTAATCGCCTTCGGCAGCCTGTAAAGGTATGTATTTTATTTCGCGTTTCTTTGAGGCAGTCCACGGCTCGTCCGCTGTTCCTGCATCGGGCATAGGATATCCGGGGCCGACCTTAACGATGTATCCTCCCTGCACCTTTTCCTTTTCCCTGACTGTCGGCGGAAGATAAAGGCCGGCATTTGTCTTTTCCATCCGCTCGTCGAGGTCTATCAAAACCCTGTCGCCGACTATGATTAAATTTTTCTTTGCCTTCATAAGTTTTTATTTTAAAACATTCATGTCAGGTTTAACACCATTAGCTTTAGCTCTGTCATCTCCTCGATAGCGTACCGCACGCCCTCGCGGCCAAAACCGGACTGCTTTACGCCTCCGTAAGGCATATGGTCTGCGCGGAAGGAGGGCACATCGTTTATCAAAACCCCCCCTGCCTCTATGCGCTCAAAGGCGTTGAACGCCTTTTTTATGTCTTTAGTAAAAACCCCGGCCTGAAGGCCGTAAATGGAATCATTGATGGCCTCAAGCCCATCTTCGAAACTGTCCACCATAGAGACGGTAACGACCGGAGCGAAGGCCTCCATGCAGCATATTTTCATAGACGGCCGCACATTTACAAGGACGGTGGGCGGGTAGAGCGTGCCGTTGGATTCGCCGCCTGCAACTATCTTGGCGCCTTTATCCTTTGCCTCGGCAAGCCATACGTCTATGCGTTTTTTGTTTTCGAGGTCTATTACGGGACCGATGTCCGTGTCTTCATTCATCGGATCGCCTGCTTTAAGTTTTTTTGTGAAGGAAATGAAAAGCTTGAGAAAGTCGTGATAGATTTTCTGGTGAAGGAATATCCTCTGGACCGAAATACAGACCTGTCCTGCAAACGAAAAAGAGCCTGCGACACAGCGTTTAACGGCATACTCGATGTCCGCGTCTTCATCGACATAAACTCCGGCGTTTCCGCCGAGTTCAAGCAAAACTTTTTTATAAGGCACTTTGCTTTTGAGGTGCCAGCCGACATGCGCGCTGCCTGTGAAGCTGACCACTTTAATCCGTCCGTCGACAACAAGCTTCTCTGCGAGCTTTGAATCGCAGGGCAGCACGCTCAGGCACCCTTCGGGCAACCCGGCTTCTATTATCGCCCTGCCGAGCAGCAATGCGGTGAGGGGGGTTTTTGTGGCAGGCTTGATGATTATCGGATTGCCCGCCGCAATCGCCGGAGCGACCTTATGGGCTACGAGGTTTAATGGGAAGTTAAAAGGTGTTATCCCCAATACGGTCCCGCACGGAAAGCGGCGCGTGATCCCCCATCTTTTCTCTGTCAGCGCGCTTCTGTCGAGGGGCATAAACTCTCCGCCTATTCTGACCGCTTCCTCAGCCGCAATCCTGAATGTAAGGGCGGCCCTGTCCGCTTCGACACGGGATTCTTTTATCGGTTTCCCGGTTTCGAGCGTTATGGTCTTTGCGAATTCATCTTTTTGCGACGAGATGCTCTCTGCGGTCGCGGTCAATATTTTTGCTCTGGCATGTGCGGGCATCGAGGCAAAGTCTCCCGCGCTATTGTCCGCCGACGAGAGTGCGGCTTCTGTTTCTTCCGCACCCGCAGCGTAAACCGATGCGATCGTTTTGCCCCCGAAAGGGTCGGTCACTTTTATCAGCTTTTTTGTCTCGACCCATCTGCCGCCGACAAGAAGACTTTTTATCTCTTTCATCCGGATACCTCTTTGAAGTTTTAATTTTTCTATTATAGCGAACGCAAGCAAGAAAAAGGCGGCGCCGAATTATAATGAGAAGGCCTCTATCGAGCTTAACAGGGACCAGACGCCGGTTTTGCTGCCTGCGGTCGATGCTGCGGATACCCGCCTGAAAATCCCCGTTGTGAAGTTCGGAAAGAAATAGCATTGTATTTTTATGGCTTTTTTTGTTTCGAATGGGGTAAAATAACAACCGTTATGCGGCACTCAAAAGTTTTTGCCTTTGGTGTCTTCGCATTCTTAGGGGTCGTACTCTCGGTATGCAATCCTGTAAGCGCTTCTGTTGTTGATAAGCAACATGCGGCTGCTAACGAAGAACACCCGACTCCGGCCAAGCCTGAATACAACGCGTATTCGCCTGTGGTTGACAATGCGCAGCAGGCAGAGCCTGTAACTACTTCTGCGGAGCAGAAAAAACCGGAGTTGTCCCAGTCCCCTCCGACAGTTGAACAGAAGCTTCAGGCCCCAAATCCAACTGTTCAAGATCCCCGGCAGTTTTCTTTAAAAGATAATAATTCGATGTCTCCGCTCGGAATAACTTACCAGTCGAATGCGACCGCTACCAAAGCTATAGATAAAAACATATCGCTTTTTGCAAACAGGATAAAAGAACGTTTTTCCATCTGGCTCGAAAGGTCTTCGAAATATATAGACATAATGAAGGATGTGCTGAAGGAAAAAGAAATGCCGGAGGAGCTTGTCTTTCTGCCGATAGTGGAGAGCGGATTCAATCCTAACGCGTATTCCCGGGCAAGGGCGGTGGGGCCTTGGCAGTTTATTTCTGCCACAGGCAAAAGATACGGTCTTGTTATCGACTGGTGGAGGGACGAACGGAAGGACCCCGTGAAATCGACCGGCGCGGCGGCCAGTTACCTGAAAGACCTCTATCAGATGTTCGGTTCATGGAAGCTTGCGCTTGCGGCTTACAATGCCGGAGAGGGAAGAATATCCAAGGCAATGAAAAGGTCAGGCGCCGAAGACTACTGGGGGCTTTTGCATACAAAGCAGATAAGGGCCGAAACCAAGGAATATGTCCCAAGATACATAGCCGCTACCATGATTGCGAACACTCCCGAGAATTACGGTTTTCAGAACCTCGAATATCATAAGCCGCTCGCTTACGATGAAGTCGCTCTGGAATCGCCTGTCGATATAGACGTTATAGCGAAATGCGCAGGTACTACGGTCGCGGTGATACGGGAGCTTAACCCTGAGCTTAGGCGCTGGTGTACGCCTATTAACGTGTCTCAATATACCGTAAAGGTCCCTGCAGGCTCGCGCGAAGCGTTTCTTTCCAACCTCGCCCGGATACCCGAGACCGAGCGCGTAAGCATGACCGCGTATACCGTAAAAAAAGGCGAAACAGTTAAAGGCATCGCGAAAAAGACAGGGGTGCCGTCAAACGTTATTCTCGCCATGAATTCTCTGGGCAGCGCTTCTCAGGTCAAGGCAGGGCAGGTTTTGAATATTCCGCCTCACGGGAAATATGTTGCGGACCTCGATGACAGGGTCTCTGCCAAGAAGGGCACTAAGAAAATCGCGAAATCAAAAAAGAGGGGCGCTCAGAAAGTCGTAAAGTCCAAAAGGGCCGGGTCTCAAAAAACGGTGAAAGCCAAAAAGGGCGATAGAAAAAGTCTTATCGTCAAAGACAAAACCAAAAACATCCCCGACGCGTAGTTACCGCTTTTCTTCCTTAACTTTGTTTGTTTCGCTTACGTTGTCCTGAGCAAGGGACTTCGGGAATTTTTCCGCCAATTCTTTGTACTTCTTCTGTGCTTCTTCGGTTTTGCCTGCCGCTTCGAGTAGTTTTGCGCTTTCGATCAGCGCCAGTTCCTGAAGCCCCGCGCCTTTAATGCTCGTAAGATTGCCGTATGATTTTAACGCATTTTCGGTATCGCCTTTTTTGGCGTAAGCCGAAGCGAGTTTGTAGTAGGACAGCGAGAGCATTCCTGTGTCAGAGGCGCTGCCGTTGAGTTCCAAAAGGTTTTTTATGGCAGCGTCATAATTGCCGAGCGCATAATTGCAGTTTGCCATGTGAAGGAGCGCGGAGTTGCTTTTCTTCGCGTCATAAGATTTCTTGAAAAAATCGAGAGCCCTTCTGTATTGGTCGACAGGGACTTCGGCCCCGCGGGAAAGGCTGTAAAGCGTTTTAAGCCCTTCGGCTTCGAGTTCGGAGGCCTTGGTTGCGTTCGCGCCGGTGTAAACAAAAAAGGTCACGGCAGAGATTATAACGGTCATGGCCGCAACGGTTGCGTATATCAGCGTTTTTTGACGCTCCTTTATCCTCTCCCTCAGGCCCGTAACGGTCCCGCTTATATCTTCGCCGCCTGTTTCTTTTTTCGATATACGTTTTTTGATCGCTTTCGGCATCTTGCCCCCTATCCAATAGCTTTGTTGACGAGTGACCGTGCGTTATCGAATATTTCCCCTATCGAGGGATTTTCTATCCCTGCGCCCAACAGCACGGAGGTCGCAAACTGTTTGGTAATAAGATCCGACGGCGCATGCGCGTCGGTGTTTATGGTCAACGGAACGCCAAATTGCAGCGCTTTCTTTGCAACATGGCCGTTGGTTATGCTGTGTCCTTTTCTGGCGGTTATTTCGAGCGTAACCCCCTTTTCCTTGGCAAACAGGAGGTCCTCGGATGAGATCAGACCCGGATGGGCTATTATGTCGGCCCCCGCTTCTATGCCGGCCCTGTTGGTGCCTTCTGCCACAGGTTCGACTATAGTCTCCCCGTGAATCACGATGATTTTAGCGCCGAGTTTCCGGGCTTCTTTCACCATGTCGGAAATAAGTGCGGGCGGCACATGCGTCAGTTCCGCGCCCGGGATGATCTTGACAGGGACATGGTCTTTTAATGAGTTGACCGCTTTTACGATTCTCGGAATTATCAGATCGATGTTGGACTGGTCTATATGGTCGGTTATCGCTATTGCTTCGTACCCGATAGCAGAGGCCCTTCTTACCAGTTCTGCCGGTATAAGTTCTCCGTCGCTGAATATAGTGTGTGTGTGAAGGTCTATCATGGTATGATTAAAAAGAATACAAGAAGGTTTGAAAAAAAGTAAACATTGACGATAGACGATATGGTAAAAAGTCCGCATGCCGCGTTCCGCTTCTTCCCCGGTTACTGCGACGTACACAGGGGTATGCCCGGTTTGCGGGCCGTGCACCCGGGACTTTTTACTCTGACGTCCGGTTGCTGACTTTTTACAGGGCCGTCGACATTCGGTTTTTCAGGCTTTGCGACTTGACATCTTTTTGTTAATTAAAGTATAAAAAAACGTTTGCTTATAGCTGTATAAAAAAAAATTTAGTACAGAGGTGTTTATGAACCCTTCAAGCCCGGGCAGCTATATGCCCATCGAATACCTTCCTGTTCTTATCTTCATGATGATCGCCGTTTCTTTCGGCGTGGTGACCCTTCTCGTAGGCAAAATATTTCGTGTCCGCAGGCCGTACAAGGACAAGCTCATGCCTTACGAATCCGGTATTCCGCCGGTGGGGGAGCCGAGGGAGCGGTTCAGCATTAAGTTTTATATAACCGCAATGCTGTTCGTCATATTCGATGTGGAAGCCGTATTCCTGTATCCTTGGGCTGTCGTTTATGATAGGATAGGTCTTTACGCCCTTATAGAGATGCTGCTTTTTATAGCGGTCCTCCTTGTGGGCTATGTTTACGCGTGGAAAAAAGAAGCCTTTGTATGGGATTGATCTCCCCTCGTCAATAAATCAAGGAGGCAAAGCAGATGTCGTCAACGATAATAGATGGACCGGCAGGATTGGTAGAGGTTGAAGAGGGAGTAAAGATAATTCCGGGGGCCAATGCGATAGTAACGAGTCTCGATAAGGTGGTGAACTGGTCGAGGGAATCGTCCTTGTGGCCGATGACTTTCGGTCTCGCATGCTGCGCCATCGAGATGATGACCACCGGAGCGTCTCATTATGATCTGGACCGTTTCGGAATAATATTCAGGGCCTCTCCTAGGCAGGCGGATTGCCTTATAATCGCGGGCACGGTAACAAAGAAGATGGCGCCTGTTGTCAGGCGTGTTTTTGATCAGATGCCTGAGCCCCGATATGTAATTGCGATGGGAAGCTGCGCTTGCAGCGGAAATATTTACGACACATACAGCACTGTTTTAGGGTGTGATAAGTTTTTGCCTGTTGATGTTTATATCCCCGGATGTCCGCCGAGGCCTGAGGCGTTTATGGACGGCCTGATAAAACTTCAGGAAAAGATCAGGGGAGAGCATATGAAGTGGGGCGCGTGGAGATAACGGTCAAAAGACGCCGAATTTTTAAATAACAGAGGGAGACAGGATGGAACCTAAAGAGATAGCAGAGAGAATAAAAGAAAGTTTTCCGGCAGAGGTCAGGGAGGTTACGGATTTTGCGGGACAGACTTCGGTGATAGTCGGAAAAGATTCGATAAAGGCCATCCTGCGGTTTCTTCATGATACCCCGGAGCTTTACTTCGATTATCTTGCCGACCTTTGCGGGGTCGACTATCTCGGGAAAAAAGAGCCGAGGTTCGAGGTGGTTTACAATCTCTATTCTATAAGACACCGCCATTTTATCAGGATCAGGGCGAAAGTGCCTGCGGACGATTGCGGCATCGAAAGCGCAGTGGATATATGGGCAGGGGCAAACTGGCACGAGAGGGAATGTTTCGACCTTTTCGGTATAACGTTCAAAGGGCACCCCGACATGCGCAGGATATTGATGCCCGAAGACTGGGAGGGCCATCCTTTGAGAAAAGACTATCCCTTAAAAAGCGATCTGGGACTTATGGAGTGGAGAGGCTATACCGACCTGCTCAAGACCGTAGAAAAGAACAGTCAATACGAGGTTAGATAATGGCTACAGCGCAGAAACAACTCAAAAAAGAACTTACGATCAATCTCGGGCCCCAGCACCCTTCGACCCACGGCGTTTTGAGGCTGGTGCTCGATCTTGACGGCGAAACAGTAGTAAAATGCACGCCGCATATCGGCTATCTGCACAGGGGCACAGAAAAGCTCGGCGAGAACATGACATATCTGTCTGCAATGCCCCTTATGGACAGGCTGGATTACGTTTCCTCGATGACCAATGATATTGCCTACTGTCTTGCGGTCGAAAGGCTGTTCGGCATTACGGCCCCCGAAAGGGCCCAGTATATAAGAACTATGGTGGGCGAGATGACAAGGATCAGCAGCCATATACTCTGGCTCGGAACGCACGCATTGGACATAGGCGCCATGACCGTTTTCCTTTATGCGTTCAGGGAGAGGGAATGGATACTCGACCTTTTCGAGATGCTTTGCGGCGCAAGGTTGACCGTGAGTTACCCGCGCATAGGCGGTGTGAGAAACGACGTATCGCAGGAGTTCATCGACAGTTTGTATAAATTTACGGACGAGTTCCCTTCGAGGATTCTTGAATATGAAACCCTGATAGACCAGAACAGAATATGGCTCCAGAGGACCAAGGGCATAGGAGTGATAAGTGCGGAAGAGGCCATAAACTGGGGGCTTTCCGGGCCGACACTTAGAGGGTCGGGCGTGACTTACGATGTAAGAAAACATTTCCCCTATGACGCTTACGACAAGGTTGATTTCGATGTGCCTGTGGGGCAGCACGGCGATGTATATGACAGATACAGATGCAGGATGGAGGAGATGAGGCAATCGACCCGCATCATAAGGCAGTGTCTCGAAAAACTGCCGAGAGGCCCGATTATGGCGCCGGATGCGCCCAAGCTCACCCTTCCCCCAAAAGAGAAGGTGCTTGCAGACATGGAGTCTATGATCCATCACTTCGTGCTTATAACCAAAGGTCCGATGACCGGACAGTCCGGAGAGGTTTATTCGGCGATAGAGGCGCCTAAGGGCGAGCTTGGAATATACTTTGTGAGCGACGGCACAGGCAGGCCTTACAGGATGAGACTCAGGGCGCCGTCTTTTGTGCATGTATCGGCGCTGCCCAGACTCAGCGAAGGCGCTTTGGTCGCGGACGTTATAGCCAATATAGGCTCTGTGGATGTCGTGCTCGGCGAGTGCGACAGATAGTTTTCTGCTGCAGACCGTCAGCCTGCTTCCGGCGCGGACAGTTTAATTGCCAAGACGCGGGATCAGGAAATAAAAGGAGCGGGAAATGATAAGCTCGGTTTATATATTCGAAGACCTCGATGCGGAGGAAAAGAAAACGGTAGAGGGACTGTTAAAGTCCAGAGAGTGTACTGCGGGCGAAGAGGTTTACAGGGAAGGGGAGCCCGGCGGCACACTCAATATAGTCGAAAGCGGCCGTGTCAGCATCAATAAAACTATGGTGGAGGGCGACCAATACTGTATGGCCTCGTTGCGACAGGGGGAAGTTTTCGGGGTCCTGTCTTTTCTCGACCGCAGCAGGCACGACGCTACGATATCGGCCGAGGAGAACACGAAAATTCTCGTGTTCGAGAGAGAAGCGTTTGACCGGCTTATGTGCGAGCAGCCCATGATTGCCGCAAAAATGCTCAGGAGAATCGCGCTACATCTTTCTTCCATAGTCAAGAGCATGAACAGCCAGCAAAGGGACCTTATGCATATGATGTTCAGGAAGAGCAAATGAAGGGGCCCCTCGAAAACGGGACACTGAAGTCCGTTCCGGAATGCGGCGAAAAGGAAACCGCCCTTATGCCGGCGCTTTATACGGCGCAGAAAGAGCACGGTTGGATGAGCATAGAAGCCATGGAGGCCGTGGCCGGCGCCTTGGATATTCCGAAAGCGAGAGTAAAGGGTTTTGCCACCTTCTACGATATGTTCGGGAAAAAGCCTGTTGGCAGGCATGTGGTCCGATTGTGCACGAATGTTTCATGCATTCTTTCGGGTTCGGAGGAGCTGCTTTTAAGGCTCAGGGACAAATTCGGGATTGCTCCTGACGAAACCACTCCGGACGGCAGGTTCTCTCTTGTTGCGATGGAGTGCATAGGCGCTTGCGGGACTGCGCCGGCCATGCTGGTTGACAACGACTTTTACGAGGACCTTACAACTGAAAATATCTTTTCTATTTTGGAGAAATACAAATAAGCTGTGAACATCTTGCTGAAACATATAGAATATCCCGGATCCACGGAACTTAAAGGGTACTGCGAGAGCGGCGGATACAAGGCATTGTCAAAGGCCTTGGACATGAAACCTGCGGACATTGTAAACGAGGTCAGAAGGTCGGGACTTAGGGGAAGGGGCGGCGCAGGCTTTCCGACCGGCATGAAATGGACCATAGCCTCGATGGACCCCAAAAAGCCCAAGTATATTATTTGCAATGCCGATGAGGGGGAGCCGGGCACTTTCAAAGACAGGCCCATACTCGAAAAGAACCCTCATTTGCTGATAGAGGGAATGGCCGTATCGGCTTACGCTATTCAGGCGGAATACGGATACATATACCTGCGGGGCGAATACCCTCAGGCAAAGGAAATAGTTGAAAAAGCCATAAAGGACGCTTATTCTGCTGGTTATCTCGGCGACAATATTCTGGGTAAGGGTTTTAAATTCCACCTCTTTGTTTATTTCGGAGCGGGGGCCTATATATGCGGGGAAGAGACAGCGATGATAGAATCCCTCGAAGGCAAAAGAGGGCAGCCGAGGATTAAACCGCCGTTTCCGGTCAATGAAGGCTTTCTCGCAAAGCCTACCGTTATCAACAATGTCGAGACCTTTGCGAACATACCGCACATCGTTGAGATAGGGGCCGACGCATATCTGAAGATCGGCAGCCCTGAATCTCCGGGCCCCAAACTGTTTTCGGTCAGCGGGAGCGTGAACAAGCCCGGAGTATACGAGCTTCCTATGGGCACCACTCTCAGAGAGATAATATACGGGCATTGCGGCGGCATCAAGAACGGGAAAGAGCTGAAGGCGGTCATTCCGGGCGGGGTTTCCACCCCTATAATGACCGCCGACAAAATAGATTGTCCCATGGATTTCGTGAGCCTGCCGAGATACGGAAGCATGCTCGGCTCCGGCGGGATCATAGTCTTTGATGAGACAGCAGACCTTCTGAAGGTATGTCTTAGGATCATGGAATTTTTCGACCACGAGTCATGCGGCAAATGCACGCCCTGCCGTGAAGGTGTGGGGTGGCTCGTCGCCGTGCTGCGAAGGATGAGCACAGGCAGCGGAAACCCGGGCGACATAGAGCTTTTGACCGAGATTTCGAAAAATATACTAGGCAAATGTTTTTGCGCCCTAGGAGACGGGGCTGCCATGGTGGTGCAGGGTTTTCTGAATAACTTCAGGTCCGAGATGGAAGCGGGAATAGGCGGACAGCAGTGATAACGGTCACCATAAACGGCAAAAAGATAGCGCTCAACAAGCCGGTCACCATTTTGGAAGCGGCGAGAAAGGCCGATATTTATATACCTACCTTATGCAACCATCCGATGCTCGAACCTTTTGGGGGATGCAGGCTCTGCTTGGTGGAAATCGAAAAAATGCCTAAGCTTCAGGCCTCATGCACGCAGTACGTCACCGATGGGATGACCGTCTGGACCGAGACCGAAAAGGTGCTCGAAGCAAGACGTGCGATGCTCGAATTTCTGCTCATAAACCATCCGCTCGACTGTCCTTATTGCGACAAGGCCGGAGAATGCGACCTTCAGGACAGCACGATGCAGTGCGGTCCTGCGATCGGACGCTTTAAAGAAGGCAAAAGAAAGCTTCCTGAATGTTACGACGATCCTATAATAGTTACGAACATGGAACGCTGCATTCTCTGCTCCCGGTGCGTGAGGATGTGCAGCGACGTTCAGGGTGCGCATGCCATTACTATAACGAACAGGGGCAGCAAATCCTGTGTAGAGCCTTTTTCGGGCGGAAGGTTCGACTGCGAGTATTGCGGCAACTGCATAACCGTCTGCCCTGTCGGTTCTCTTATGTCGCGGCTGCACAAACACACATACAGGCCTTGGTACATCGAAAAGGAGATCGAGACCGTATGTTCCTTTTGCGGCGTGGGGTGTTCTTTTGTGGCACAGATAAGAGGAGATTCCATTGTCAGGGTCGAACCGAGGCCTGATTTGGGGCTTAATAAAGGGCTTTTATGCGTGAAAGGAAGGTTCGGGTTCGACTATACGGCGAGCCCTTCAAGGCTTAAATCCCCGCTTCTTCAAAAAAACGGGGACCTTAAACAAACCACTTGGGCCGAGGCCCTGAGCCATACTGCAGGAAAACTTAAGGAGATAAAAGAAAAATACGGGCCTGCGGCGATAGGGGCCGTCGCTTCGGGTTTATGCACGAACGAAGACAATTATACGCTCCAAAGGTTCATGAGGTCCGTAGTGGGCTCGAACAATATAGATTCGACCACAGGATTTTTCTACGGTCCGGCGCAGCGTTTCCTCGAAGACATATTCGGTCAGGGGGTTACGCTCAATCCTATGCAGGGCATAGCGAATTCAGACGGGGTTTTTGTTATAGGCGCAGACCCGTCGGCAGTTGCGCCGGTACTCGGACTTCAGGTAAGGGCCGCATCGAGGAAAGGCATTCCTGTCGTGACCGTTGGGCATATGCCGGGGCTGAAACGGTTTGCAACCTGCAGCCTTGTTCCTGATGCTTTTTCGGAGCCCGCGCTTTTGAACCGGCTTATTTCAGGTCTTATGAAAAAGAGACCTGTTTGCGGAGAGAACGAATTTTTTGAAGGCGCCATTAAAAAATTCATGCTTTCGACCGGCGACGATATTGCGGACCCCTGCGGCTTGAGCAATAATGATATCGAAAGGGCGGTAAACGAACTGGACCTTATGACAAACCCGGCAGTTCTTATAGGCAGACAGGTTGTGCAGCGTTCCGACGCATCTGTTCTGCTGCTTCAGTTGTCGGTACTCACATATCTTCTCAACGGCAGAATATACCTGATTTCAGAACTTCCCAATGACCAGGGGTTGGTCGATATGGGCTGTCGGCCCGATATGCTGCCGGGAGGCAGGCCTGTTTTTTCCGACAGCATGAGGAAGCGGTATGAAGATTCCTACGGCTCCGAAATCCCTTCTGCGCAGGGAATGAGCCTTATGGAGATGATACAGGCGGCGCACGAAGGCAATCTTAAAGCGCTTTACGTCATGGGAGAGAACCTGCTGCCGGACCTTCCCGACACGGGATATGTAAAAGAAGCTCTTTCGAAGCTGGAGTTGTTGGTTGTGCAGGACACGTTGATGAACGAGACGGCGGAACTCGCCCATGTAGTTCTCCCTGCCTGCTCATGGCCGGAGGCCGAAGGGTCGTATACGAATTTTGAAGGCAGGATGCAGCATGTAAGAAAAGCGGTCCACGGCGAAGCCATGGAGGGGTGGAAGATAATTTCCGAAGTGGCCAAGATCATCGGGTCCGATTTCGGTTTCCTGACGGTGGTGGACATACTTGCCGAATTGACGAAGGTATCGCCGATACATAAAGGGATAACATACGCCGAGATGGACGGAGGTAAATGCCTGTGGCCTTATAATGGCGAGCCTTTGAGGGACAGCGCCAAAGACTTTGCCTTGCCCGACATAACCCTCCTGAAAAGGGCAAAAGACTGCGGCAGGCCTTATTTGTTTGCAGATCAGCAGCTGTTCCATTCAGGCACTATAGGGAGAAATTCATCCGCGTTAAGCATGCTGATGCCTGCTTCTTATGTGAAGGTGGGAAACGCCCTTAGTGAAAAAAAATCAATCCAAGCGGGAGATGTTGCAGGCATTGCGTCCGGCATTAAGTCGGCGGAGCTTGATGTTATAATAGACCCTGATCTGAAAGGCATGATGGTGTTAATTCCGAATATCTTAGCGGACAAAGGAGTTATGAGTTTTATGAAATGGAACATGAATCCGGATTTTAAAAACCCTGCCCTTGACGGGAATGAAATTGAAATAAGCAAGCTGCGCAGTAAGGCAGAGGAGGTGTCCGCTTGAACATTATCGAGTCTATGCTTTATCCGATACTTTATCCCGACACGATTATCGGTATGGTTGCCGTCATACTGGTAAAGATCGCGCTTGTGCTCGGGGTTACGATGCTCCATGTAGCTTACGCGACCTATTTTGAAAGAAAGGTCATAGGCCACATGCAGGTGCGAATGGGCCCTATGCGCGTCGGCTTTCACGGGCTGTTGCAGCCTATTGCCGACGGCATAAAACTGTTTTTCAAAGAGGACCTTATTCCTGCGGCCGCCGATAGAACGGTGTTCCAGTTGGCGCCTATCGTCATGCTTTTTGCTGCGATGAGTTCGTTGGCGGTCATCCCGTTCTTCGACGGTTTTATAATCGCCGACCTGAATGTCGGGCTTTTATATCTGCTCGCCATGTCGTCCCTCGGCGCTTACGGCCTTGTGATGGCCGGGTGGTCTTCCAATTCCAAATACTCGTTTCTCGGGGGGCTGCGTTCATCGTCTCAGGTCATAAGCTATGAGATCGCTGTCGGCCTGAGCCTCGTGGGCGTTATGATGATGTCCGGATCCCTCAATCCCAAAGAGATCGTGCTTGCGCAGCAGCAGCATTGGTACGGTATGTACCTCTTTCCGCAGTTCTTGGGGTATTTCATATTTATGGTAGGCGCTTTTGCCGAAACAAACCGTACGCCTTTCGACCTGCCCGAGGCGGAAACTGAGCTTGTTGCCGGATATTTTGTCGAATACAGCGGCATGAGGTTCTCTCTTTTCTTCGTGGCCGAATATGTCGGCATGATCGTCATGTCTGCGATAGCGGTGACCTGCTTCTGGGGCGGATGGTCCATCCCGCCTGTTTTTGTTAAATTGCTTCCGCCTCTCGCAGCGGTGCCGGGAGTAATATGGTTTGTGTTGAAGATATATATCCATGTGTTTTTGTTTTACTGGGTAAGGGCCACGCTGCCGAGATACAGGTATGATCATCTCATGGCGCTCGGATGGAAGGTGCTTATTCCTCTTGCGCTGCTTAATATAGTTGCAACCGCGATCATCAAATTCATGAACTAAAAAGGGTGACAGGAGCCGGCAATGACATTTAACGAGCTTACAAAAAGAATATTCATGACCGAGATACTGAAGGGCATGGCCTTGACATTCAAGACCATGTTCACAAAACCCGTTACAAGGCAGTATCCGGAAGAAAAAAGAGAGCCGTTCCCCGGGTTCAGGGGCCTTCACGCCCTTGTGCGAAAGTCGGACGGCTCGCTCCGCTGCGTAGGTTGCGGCCTTTGCGCCGCGATATGTCCGTCACGCTGCATCAGCATCTACACAAGCGAGGGCGTTGACCATACTAAGGTCGTTGACCGCTACGAGGTCGAGGTTTTGAAATGCCTCTTCTGCGGGTTCTGCGTTGAGGCCTGTCCTTTTGGGGCGGTCGTTCTCACTGAACATTTCGAGTATTCGGACTATTCGCGGGATGCGCTCTTTATGACCAAGGAAAGGCTTCTCGCCAACTGGGACAAATTCATGGCGGGCAAAAAAGGGGAACAGTATTTCGAAAAGTACTGGAGGCCGTTGGCCGAAGATTTCAGCACCCCGGAAAACCAGCCCGTTTTAACAAGCAGGAGGTCTGACTGATGCTGCCGATACTCTTTTTCTTATACCATGCGGTGGTTATTATCGCTCTTTCCATTGTGATAATAACGAGAAGAAATCCGGTGCACAGCGTGCTCTGGATGCTGGTCTTGTTTTTCCATATCGCGGGGTTATACCTTTTCCTGAACGCCGAGTTTCTTGCCGCGGTACAGGTCATCCTGTATGCAGGCGCGATACTTGTCCTGTTCCTTTTCGTCATTATGATGCTGAACATCAAGCATGAACTCAATGCCGACCTCTCGATCGGGGAGTGGCCTATAGGCGTGGCGATAGGTCTGTCCGTAATGACGCTCACGGTCCTCGGCATAGGCAAATTCGTGCCCGGGCCTATGGGGCAGGCGAGCATAGAGGCCGTCAAGGCCGAGACCCATACAAAGGCCATAGGCAGGGTCCTTTACATGGATTATCTTTTTCCGTTCGAATTAGCTTCTATAATTCTTTTGATCGCCATAGTAGGGGCTATAGTGCTTGCAAAAAAAGAAAAGGCGAGCGACAGATAGCAGCGCAAATCAAGGAGGAGAAATGGTTCCGTTAAGCTGGTATATAGGCCTGAGCGCCATAGTTTTTACGATAGGGATGATAGGCTTTATCATAAGGCGCAATATCATCATAATGCTGATGTCCATAGAGCTTATGCTCAACGCGGTGAATATAAGCCTGGTGGCTTTCAGCCATTATCTGCAGGATTTTCGCGGCCAGATTTTCGTGATTTTCATAATAACCGTGGCTGCTGCCGAGGCCGCTATAGGCCTTGCCATACTTGTGGCCCTGTTCAAGAACAAGTCTGCCGTGCATACGGATGAAATAATGGAGATGAAGGGGTAAGCGATGGACAATGCGATTCTGATTCCGGTTCTGCCTTTAGTCGCCTTTGCGATAAACATTCTTTTCGGAAGGAGCTATATCAAGAACAATGCGCACTGGGTGGCCATATTGGGCGTGGCAGGCTCATTTATCCTTGCGGTGCAGACGATGCTCGATGTCATGAACGGAAGGACGTTTAATCAGGACGTCTATTCATGGATAGTATCGGGCAGCTTCAAGGTCAGCATAGGCTTCATGATAGACCAGCTTACCGCGATAATGCTTATAGTCGTCACCAGCATAAGCCTTCTGGTTCATATTTACTCGGTGGGATACATGCACGGCGACGGCGGCTATTACAGATTTTTCTCTTATCTCAGCCTCTTTACCTTCTCGATGCTGATGCTTGTCATGGGCAACAACCTGCTTCAGCTCTATTTCGGGTGGGAGGCTGTCGGATTATGTTCCTACTTCCTGATAGGCTTCTGGTTTGACAAGAAGAGCGCGTCGGATGCGGGCAAGAAGGCCTTCATAGTAAACCGTTTCGGAGATTTCGGTTTCGGTTTGGGCGTAATGATGCTGTTCATAATGCTCGGCAGCCTGCACTATACGGAGATATTCGGCAAGCTGGATACGCTGAAAGGGCAGACTATCGCCATCTGCGGAATGAATGTCGATCTGATAACCCTGATCGCTCTTCTGCTGTTCTGCGGCGCTGTAGGCAAGTCGGCCCAACTTCCGCTTCATGTCTGGCTGCCGGATGCCATGGAAGGCCCGACCCCTGTCAGCGCGCTGATACATGCGGCGACTATGGTCACGGCGGGCGTATTTATGGTCGCAAGGTTCAACCCGCTCTTCAGCATGTCCGAAACTGCGATGAATGTCGTGGCTTTGACCGGAGGCATAACGAGCCTGTTCGCGGCAACGATAGCGCTCGTGCAAAACGATATTAAGAGGATCGTCGCATACTCTACAGTGAGCCAGCTCGGATATATGTTCTTGGCCTGCGGAGTGGGGGCTTACGGTGCAGGTGTTTTTCATCTTTATACCCACGCTTATTTCAAGGCACTGCTCTTCCTCGGCGCAGGAAGCGTGATGCATGCAATGTCAGGTGAACTCGACATACAGAAGATGGGCGGTCTGAAAAAACATATGCCTGTCACATACTGGACATTCCTTATCGCTTCATTCAGCATAGCCGGCATTCCGGGACTTGCCGGATTTTTCAGCAAGGACGAAATACTCTGGATGGCCTACAACGGCGGATATGTCGGGAAGATCGTTTGGCTTATCGGCACTCTCGTTGCGGCCATTACAGCTTTTTACAGCTTCAGGGTCATATTCCTCGCCTTTCACGGCAATTTCAGGGGCACGCACGAGCAGGAGCACCATCTGCATGAATCGCCCAAAGCCATGACCGTTCCGCTTATGGTCCTTGCTGTCGGTGCGGTTGCGGCCGGATGGGTGGGCATACCCGAAGTGCTCGGCGGACATAACGGTATCGGCCATTTCTTCGAGCCTGTGCTCGGGCACCCGAAGGTAAGCGGCGGGCATGACGAGGAATGGGTGGTCATGGCGATATCCGTTACCGGAGCGGTATTCGGAATATTACTGGCATTTCTCTTTTATGTGCTGAATCCCAAGCTGCCTGTCCGCATGGGTGAAATATTCAAAGGCTACTATCAAGTGCTCTGGAACAAGTATTATTTCGACGAACTTTACGATTTTATAATCGTAAGGCCCGCAAAATGGACTGCTACGGCCATACTGATAGGTTTTACGGACGCCAAGATAATCGAGGGCATAGTCAACGGCGTGCCTAAGTCCATAGCCGGGTTTGGGGAGAGGCTCAGGAAACTGCAGTCGGGCAATCTCCAGCATTACGCGATTAGCATGGCCTTCGGGCTGTTCTTGATCCTGACCATTGCTTTTATAGCATCAGGCAAATAGAGGGGGAATAAATGAGCTATAAGATTCTAAGCACCGTAATCTTCCTGCCGATAGTCGGAGCGGTAATGATCTTTATGATGAACAGGGCCAAAGAGGCCCTTATAAAATGGACCGCCCTGACGCTCAGCGTGCTGGTCTTCTTGTTGAGCATTCCATTGTTCACAGACTTCAACAGGACAACGGCCGATATGCAGTTCGTCGAGAAGCACGGCTGGGTGCCTTCCATAGGCATCTCCTATTTCATCGGTGTTGACGGCATAAGCGTACTGTTCGTCCTGCTTTCGACACTGCTCACTATTTTGTGCGTTACGGTGTCGTGGAACGCGATCAAGGACAAGACCAAGGAGTTCTATGCCTCGCTGCTTTTGATAGAAGGCTCGATGATAGGTGTTTTTTGCAGTCTCGACATGTTTCTTTTCTACATATTCTGGGAGGCCATGCTGATACCGATGTTCCTGCTTATCGGCGTCTGGGGAGGCCCCAACAGGGTCTATGCTGCGTTGAAGTTCTTTCTCTTCACGCTGGTCGGCAGTCTTCTTATGCTGGTCGGAATAATCATACTCTATTTCAACTCAGGGTATTCTTTTGATATGACACAGATGATGACGATGAATTACCCTTATAAACTCCAACTACTTCTATTCTGGGCCTTCTTTGCCGCTTTTGCGGTCAAGGTGCCGATGTTTCCGGTCCACACATGGCTGCCGGACGCCCATACCGAAGCGCCGACCGCGGGCAGCGTGATCCTTGCGGGTGTGCTTATAAAGATGGGCGCCTATGGTTTTCTCAGGTTCAATATGCCGATATTGCCCGATGCATCGAGGGACATGGCGCCTGCGATGATGGTGCTTTCGGTCATCGCCATAATTTACGGCGGCATAATATGTCTGGGACAGACAGACCTGAAGAGACTTATAGCTTACAGTTCGGTGAGCCATATGGGATTTGTAACGCTCGGCATTTTTGCGTTGAATGTGCAGGGCGTTCAGGGCGGCATACTTCAGATGATAAACCACGGTATAGTGACCGGCGCGCTGTTCCTCAGCGTAGGCATGATTTATGAACGCACCCACACAAGGGTGATAGCTGATTACGGCGGGACGGCTTCGGTGCTTCCCGTTTATGCGGCATTCTTCATGGTATTTACCCTTGCGTCCATAGGACTGCCGGGCACCAACGGCTTCGTAGGCGAGTTCCTTGTCCTCCTAGGCGGGTTTACAGTATCCAAACCTTTGGGCGTGCTTGCATCTACAGGCATAATAATAGGCGCGGCATATATGCTTTTGCTCTATCAGAGGGTGTTCTTTATGGAGACCTCTTCCGGTGTAAAAGAGCACTGCCACGGCGATATAAATGCAAGGGAAGTTTTTACGCTTCTCCCGATGCTGCTGCTCATTCTCTGGATCGGTGTGTACCCGAACACCTTTTTGGGTTTTATGGATGTGTCCGTCCAGCACCTGCTGCTTAGGGTGAATCCGCCGCAAAGCCTGCCACAACTTACGAAAGATATGACAGAGATTATAGGGGTGATAAAATGAATGTGACACTTCCGTTTCCGGACCTTGCTCCGGCAATGCCCGAGATAATAATAATCTCGGCGGCCACCGTTATGCTGCTGCTGGAACTTCTTTTTAAGAACAAGGGCGTGCTTGCCTTTATAGGTGTGGGCATTGCCGCGCTTGCCATGTATTTTGTGCCGATGTCCATCGGCGACACCTTCGGCGGCATGTTCAAAAGCGACCTCTACAGTATATATTTTAAATTCATATTCCTTCTGAACCTCATGCTTACGATAATGATATCCCTGCAGTATATGAAACGCGAAAAAGCGGAATACGGCGAATACTACAGCCTGCTTCTGTTTGCGACTGCCGGCATGATGCTTATGGCTTCGGCAAAGGACTTGATAGTCCTTTATCTGGGGCTCGAACTCATGGCGCTCAGCACATATATTCTCGCCGGCATCAAAAAGCACGATATCCGTTCCAACGAGGCTGCAATAAAATATTTGCTGCTCGGAGGGTTCTCCTCTGCAATACTGCTTTACGGAATATCGCTCCTTTACGGACTTACCGGGACCACCGACATTTACGCCATATCGGTATATCTCAAATTTCAGGGTTCCTCTCTCGCAGTGGTCATGGCCATGATGTTCATAACGGCCGCGTTCTGCTTTAAGATAGCTGCTGCGCCGTTTCACATGTGGGCGCCGGACGTTTATGAAGGGGCCCCCACTTCGGTGACCGCATTTATGTCCATAGGCCCGAAGGCCGCCGGGTTTGCCGTGATAGGCAGGATGTTTTATGTGGCTTTCCAGAGCATGCAGGCCGACTGGGTCCCGGTGCTCATAGGCATATCCGTTATTACTATGGCGGTCGGGAATATACTCGCAATCACACAGACAAATATAAAGAGGATGCTCGCTTATTCGTCCATAGCCCATGCCGGCTATATGCTGATAGGCATAATAGCGGGCACAAGCGAAGGCCTGAGCGCGATGATAACTTATCTGCTCATTTATACCTTCATGAACATGGGCGCTTTTGCAATCATCATACTGCTCGACAGGGGTGATGAGATCAAGGACTACGAAGGGCTTGCAAAGAGCCGGCCGCTGGTTGCAGGACTGATGCTTGTTTTTATGTTCTCTCTGACAGGCATACCCCCGACAGCCGGGTTCATAGGCAAGTTCAACCTGTTCCTTGCAGCGGTCCAAGCAGGTTACGCGTGGCTCGTTGTTATTGCGGTCATGTTCAGCGCGGTATCGGCGTATTATTATCTTAGGATAGTAATGAACATGTACATGAAGGACATGAAAGAGGAGGCTTCGATAAGCCCGTCGCCGACGCTTGCGCTGGCCATAGTCATTACGGTCATGATGGTTTTTGCCATAGGGATCATGCCGTCGCTTGTAATAGGATAGAACTAAAAACAGGAGGACTTTTATGTCAAAACTTCCGAACCAGTACGAGAGCATAAGAAAAAGGTTTAAGGCCTATTCCAAGGCCGCGGACAACTTGGGCAAGGCGACAAAGGCCGCAGGTCCGCTTAATGAAAAGGCGTCCCAACTGGTACAGCTTGCCGCGTCGGCAGCCATAAGGTCCGAGGGGGCGGTACACTCGCATACGAGAAGGGCGCTCGCTGCAGGCGTAAAGCCTGAGGAGATATATCACGCTATAATCCTGCTTTCGAGCACAATCGGGTTCCCGACCGTTTCGGCGGCTTTAAGCTGGGCGGACGATATAATCCAAAAGAGGAAATAGGAGGACATTATGAAAAAGCTTGTACTTGCATTGGTTTTTGCTTCGGCGTTTGTTTTTGTTCAGTCCCCGGCTTTTGCTTATGAGAGTGCTGTAGAAAAAACTGGAAAGCATCTTGAGAAAAAAGCTGACAGGATCGAAAAGAAGGCGGACAAGATAGAAAAAGAGGGTGAGCGGCTTGAGAAGAAGGGTGAGAAGATGCAGAAGAGGGCCAAAAAGCTTGAAGAGAAAGGCCGCACAGCCGAAGCCGAGGCATTGGATAAAGCCGGAAAGAAGATAGAGAAAAAAGGCGAAATGATGCAGGAAAAGGGCGAGCGCATGGAAAAGCGCGGCAAACGGATGTCCGAAAAGGGCAAAGAAATGAAGGAAATGATGGGCAAATAATATACAGTTGTTTTTAAAAAAAGCCCCGATTTAATCGGGGCTTTTTTTATGATATTTTTCTAAGGCTCAGGTCCTTATCTTTGCATAGTTTTACTTTACAGGCAATGTCTGGCAGAACGCGAAGACATCAAGCTGTTCTTTGATCTCAAGAAATAACAGCGACAGCATGTGAGAACCGGGATGCCCCCAGCGGATTTTATGAAAAACTTCCCAAGGGTTTTTGTTGGAGATAGTCCCTATATACTCAGGGTTCTTTGCATCTTTGAAGTTTATGGCCTTCCCGTCTTCACCGTGGCACTTCGTGCATGAGCTCAAATAAATTCTTGCGCCGCTGGTAGGATCGCCGACCGATTTTTTCGTGGTGCGGTTGATCAGGGCATCCATGTCCACCTGCCCGTACGAAACAAAGAGCGCCAGAGATTCGTAAGCGTCTTCGGACATCATATTGCCAAAGGCATGTCGTTCGTCTTTAAGTATTTTCATGACCGCCTCGGGGCTCTGATTTGCGTATGCCCTGATGCCTTTTATTCCGGTATATCTCGAACTGCCTTTTGAATAATCCCCGTCTTTTCCCTTATAGTCCCAACCGTGACATTCTTTACAGCGCCAGGTATTGGCGCCCTTTTGTTTGCCCTCCGCAGGATACGACGGATGCGTTTTATCGACCTTGACCCTGAGTTCCGCAAGCCAGTTGTCATATAAAACGCCGCCCATAACGAGCTGGGCAAATTTTCTGCCGCTCAGTTTTTCGACGCCTTCGGCAGTTGTAAATGAAGCAAAAATTAAAAATACCAATGCAGGCACGCAATACTTGCAAAACGAAATCAGGCTATTCATAGATATACCTCCGCAAAAGATTTTTTTGAAAGGGGCTTATTTAGTCGGCCTATAATTGTCAGCCAATTTTATTATTCTACCATGAAAAACACGCAGTATAAAGGATAGAATTCAGGGCAAACGCACTATGCCGTTCCCTGTAGGTTAAGAACCTCGGCTCTGTATTGGTCATCATAGCCAGCCCGTAACCTTTTGTTTTTAACTCCAACCCTGCAGGATTTGTTTTGCTTT
>SCQE01000052.1 GCA_004321915.1 Nitrospirota bacterium | reverse complement strand
AAGTAACATTCTTTTCACTGCGATCGCCTCCTTTTCTTTAAAATCGTCATCTCGCCTCGGCGATTGTTGTAACTGATGCTTACGGAATCCATTCATATATATATGTAAATGGATTAGTGTTGGCAGTGCCTGTTGAAAATCTGAGACGAAGATAATGCCTTTCTTTACTCTTATCAGGATCACCAACGGGAACTTTAGCATCAAGGGTCACTTTATTTGATGTGCCTGTATCCGGACGAGGTGCATCTCCAACCAGCCAATATGACGGATACATTGCACCATAGAACTGTATAGTCAATCCTCCGGAGACAGACCATGGATCTTTATGAAAAACCACTTTCCCCTGCGCCGTCAATGGAAACACCAGCCCCGGATAAACTATTTCCGGCAACTCGGTCCATGTGAAATTCGACTGATGTATCAATTCCCCCTTTAAGTAGCTGTAATAAGTGGCACTGCCAGGGGTGCTAAGGTCCTCCTTGCTTGACCATTCCGGTCCGGGTTTGACAAATCCTGTATCTCCGCTTGTCCCAGTGAGCCTCCAATAGCCGGTCGCCGGCTTCTGCGCGGCCTGTGTCTTCCGTTTGGCTTCTTCTTCCTTTATCTTTTTCTGCAAATCCGCTATATGCTCAGAAGTAGATTCATCAGGTACAACCTTCACCGCCGCCTGATATTTCTTGATTGCTCCGGCAAGATCGCCCTTCTTCTCAAGGCTGTATCCCTCATCGGCCAGCTGCTGCGCCTGCTTGTCCTTCTGATGCTGTTTCAGAGTATCCTGTTTCTTCTTGCCCTCATCGGTCTTTTTCTGCTTCTCCTGAGTCCCCTTTAGTTTTGCGCTTCCCCCAGAGTTGTCGCCATGGTCGTTGTAGCTGCCGCTCGCCTCGTTTTGCGAAACCTTCATGGTATAGGACACGTTCAAATGAGCGCTACCCGCGCGAATCGCCTCGGTCTCGGTGAACTCAAGAGTGTTGCCCGTCAATCTGCCTCGAATTCGATTGATCGATCCTAACGCCAGCCATGTCATTTCGCCGACGATGGTGCCAGAGGATGCGTCATAGCTCGTGATGCGCATGGTATAAGACCACACCTTGCCCTTGCGAGTCCCATGCTGTTCCTGAACTTCGCCGCTTACAGTCTCCCCGCGCTTCAATAGGTCCACCAACGAGTTCTCCGATCCCTCCCGCTCTGCGGATTCCATTTTCTTCTGATCCTGTGCTCCCTTTTCCTTTATCTTCGTCTGCAATTCCGCGATATGATCAGAAGTACCTCTGTCAGGCACAATCTTCACTGCTTCCTTATACTTCTTAATTGCACCGGCAAGGTCACCCTTCTTTTCAAGGCTGTATCCTTCATCGGCAAGCTTCTGTGCCTGCTTGTCCTTGCGGCCCTGTTCCGCTTTGAGTGCCGTTTCGTTCCTGGCCTCTTCTTCCTGTTTCTTCATCTTCTTCTGCAATTCCGTAATATGCTCAGAGATCTCCTTGTCAGGCACAAGCTTCACGACCTCCTGATACTTTTTGATCGCCCCTGCAAGGTCGCCCTTCTTCTCAAGGCCATATCCCTCATCGGCAAGCTTCTGCGCCTGCTTGTCCTTGCGGCCCTGTTCCGCTTTGAGTGCCGCTTCGTTCCTGGCCTCTTCTTCCTGTTTCTTCATCTTCTTCTGCAATTCCGTAATATGCTCAGAGATCTCCTTGTCAGGCACAAGCTTCACGACCTCCTGATACTTTTTGATCGCACCCGCAAGGTCGCCCTTCTTCTCAAGGCCATATCCCTCATCGGCAAGCATCTGCGCCTGCTTGTCCTTTTCCGCCTGCTCCTTCTTTTTGGCCTCATCTTCCTTTATCTTCTTCCCGGCAATCTTCTTTTTCGCTTCGTTCAGGTCCTTTTCGACCTCAACGACAGGAGCGAGCTTTGGATGCAGCTGCTGAGCGGCAGCAAGATCCTTTTCAGCCTGAACAATATTTTCTGCCAACAACAGTTTTTTAATGTTCTCGACATGTTTCATGACCGTCTGTTTTTCTGATCTCCATTTTGGACCCAGCGCCGCGGCCTCAGTATGCTTTGGATCAAGTTTCACTACCTCGTCGATCAACCCTATGCCTTCGTCAAGCTTGCCCTGACTTACCAGTCCCTTTGCCTTCTGAAGCTTCTCATATGCCTCTTTAGACTTATTGGACCTGCTAATATCGTTTTGCGAAATGGAGACGCTCACACTCGCTGAAGACGAGCCGATCTCCATACCATCGGACTTTGCGCTCACCTTGACGGTAAAGCTGCCTGTCGAACTGCAGGTCATGCCGATATCCCTACTGAACGGACTCGCAATCGAACACCCGGAGGGACTTACGGTCCAGTTGTAGCTGACCGGTTTTTCCGGCGTTGGCTCCACCGTTGCACTGAAAAGAATTTCATTGCCTGCAGCAAACTGGTTTTCGACCTTCTTCATGCCGCACACCGGTGCGCCGCCGAGTTGTGTTTCACATTTCCATATCTGGAATTCCTGTCGTCCGCGAGGGCCGGAAACCTTAACCTCAAATCCCTGCGCAGTTATCGTCTTGCCCGCACCGCCCAGATTTTCATTTTTCCGCTTCGTGGCCGCGGTGCATGAAATATTCGCCGGTTTTGTATCTTTCAAAACAAAGGTGATCTCGCGGTCATCCTGCGATGTTCCGGTCTGTTTCGCATTGGCAGGAAACTGCCAGCGGAAATTCATCTCGGCAGTGTTTGTTGCTGCCGCAACAGGGCCGGCAGGCGATATTTTTGCTTTTATTGGCTGGCCGACACGTGGATTCGCCGGACTGAATTCCAAAGCCCACTGCGGATTGGCAACCTGCATCGTAATAACATTCGACTGTCCGGCAGAACGCATGACCGCACCATCTTTTACCAGTACGTCAACCCAGATCCCGACGCTGCCGGGATTTCTGAACGTAGCCGTTGATGTTGCCGACTTCTCAAACGGATTGAACTCAACTTCGGGGTGCGGCTGCCATAGGTAATTCAGATCAGTGGCACCGGTAACAGTTGTCTTGAATGACGCCTGCCCGCCGACCGGCACCGTGTTGCCCGCCGGTGAGGTCTTTTCGATCGTCACGGTTATCGCCTCTACCGCAATGGACGTCGCAGCAGTTGCCGACCCTCCGTCACTGTCGTTTACCGTCACAGATACAGCATAGGTCCCCGGCTTGCGGGTATTGATAAAGGTGAAAGTATTGTCTTTGCCTTCGCCGTTGCCGCTCCATGAATAGGTATACCCGGGCATTCCTCCCTCAGCCTTCGCCGTAAGGCTGACCGTAGTGCCGTATTGTGCCTTGATCGGCTTAGCATCCGGAGCCAACGTCACTTTCAGAGGCTTTGTATTATTTTTGTCGACATCGCGGATGTCTTTCTCTAGCTGCGAAAGTTCGGCACTATTGGCCTTTTTCCCGTAAACAATTTCATAGCACTCAGCAGCTTTTTCCGGCGGATCCGGCCTCATGTGACGGCACCAGAAACCGCCTAACGATCCGCTCCACGAGCAGACACCATTGCCAGGACAACATGTAGCACATCCATCAGGTGTGTACCTGGTCGCTCCTGAAGCTCGGCAAAGACAATCCATCAATTGCTCTTTTTGCTCCTTAGCAGTCGGCGGTGGTGTGCATTCCTGTTCAAGCTCGGGCTTGCCTTTTTCAACGCATCCTTCCGGTTTCACGCCGGTGACACTCCTGATATGCTTCTTCGTTGCGCGACTGCATTCACCCCATTCGGAATACTGATAGGTGCAGGTCGGCGGTACTTTCTGCTTTTGCTCTTCCCGGATCTTCTGTTCCCGCGCCGCTGACTGTTCAGATTCTATGCGCTCTTTTTCAGCCTGCTCACGTTCACGGCGGTCAGCTTCCAGGCGTTCCCGCCCAGCCTGCTCACGAGCCCGCTCTTTTTCGAGCCGCTCCGCTTCCTGACGTTCGCGCTCGACCTGCCTAAGCCGTTCTTTTTCTATCCGCTCCCGTTCTTTCTGTTTCTCGGCGGAATCATCTTTTTTCGGTTCGAGACCCCGTATGACAACTGTCTGCTGTGCAGAATCAAACAGAACCTTTTTCCCTCCGATCATGCGATAGGCATTTACACGAACGCCAAATGAGCGGGGTTCTGTAAATTTTTGACTTATCACTCGCCCTTGCCCTGCCGGCTGACCATCAACGATCCACTCGTACCGAATATCCTTGGGAAGCGGTCCGGCAACGGATGGTTCTGCCCCAAATGAAAGCGACTTGCCGACTTCGCCCTCCTGCGGACCACGCAACAAAATACGCAGTTCCGCTGTCTTTGGCACAATCTTGACGCTCGTTTCGGCAACCGGTTTGTTGAGGTAGCGCTCATCCATCAGGCGCAGAGTTAAAACACCCTCAGCATCAGCCTTCACGGTTGTTTTGTCCCCATAGTGCGGCTTGACGACAAGGCCGCCGCTTGTATCCCACTTCCAGGTTGTTGTCTTGGGCGGCGATCCCTTAACGAGCTTCGCCGATGCTTCGACTTCACTTCCGGCCTCCGGCTGTGTATTGCTCAACTCGATCTGGATGAGCAGGCCGGTCTTCAGGCATTGCTGCAGCGCCTTGCCTGCCTCGTTGAAGATCCCTGCAGTCCGGTCAGACTTGTCATGCTCCCCTGCTGCAATGAGCTGAGACTCATAGCTGTTAGCAACCTGCCGGTATCCATCCGAATCATTGGAGGCGATTGCATATCCCATGGAGAAAAAGAATGTGGTAAATGCATCTAAATAGGGTTTTGATTCCGCAACTAATACCCCGTCCGCTCCGACCGAATCTGCATTGAGAAGGCTGTCGCGCGTTCCTTCATAACTTCTCCGTGCAGAATCGTACGCATCGCTCCACCTTGAACTTTCTCCTGCAAGCCCATTGTAATACTCCACCAGATGCTGCATAAAGGCTATCTTATACCGCTTTGCCGCAATGATATCAAATGCTTTTTTATGGCATTCATTCTGGAGATTCAGATATGTATCCTTCTGATCAAGGTCCTTCAAAAGCTTAACAACCTGCTGCTCGGCATTTGCCCGCTCCCTTGCCATAAATACGGTGAGACGATTCGTTATATCCTTGTCAAAGACCGGATAGCCAGTCAGATACCAGCTATTGGGAACATAGTGTGATGATGCTTCAGCAAAGAGCTTTGCGACAGCTTTAAGTTGGTCCCGAATCTGTTTGTAGGTGGAAAGGTAGTTTTCGTATATGCGAACCCTGCTCAGCGGCAGGCTTTCCTGCTCAAAGAGATTTGTCGCAATTTTTGTGTATGATGCGACGGTGTCATCGGCATGCCTGACCAGAGTAGCATTCTTGAGCTCTTTCCCGAGTTCAGCCAGTTCGGCCCGCAGGCGCTTAACCTCGCCTTCGTAGTCTTTTGCAACACGCCGCTCATCCTCTGCCCATTTCTTAAGATGAGCGATCGTCTGGATATACCCGCCCCTGACCTGCCGTTCATATGCCTTGAAGAACATCTCGCCAACCTTCGATTTTTTGTCAGCAATCTTGTTTTCAGCAAAACTCAGATCGTTCAGGATATTGTCTCCCAAGTCAGGGAATAGCGTTTTCAGGTTCTCCCGCAACACATCAACATTTTTGTTTCCCGCCAGGACATACGTATTAGCATAGTCGCGAACGGATTGCGCAATCGTAAATTCACCAAACGGCAGCGACTTGATCCTGCTCGAATCGTATTTAACTTCGCCCTTGGCGCCGAGAATTTCATCATAAGTGAGACGGTGAAGCAGACCATTGCGATCATAGATGCCTTCAAGCACCGGCGGTTTACCGCTGCTCCACCTGCCTGACTCAATCCAGGCCTGCACCAGATTCTGCGCCTGACTTGCGTCATAAATACCTCCTGCAACGGGCTTCAGGGCCAGCATCATGCTCCCTATGACCGCCGGCAATTGGCCGCCAGGAATCATAGCGGTCACTCCGACCGCCATCCAGAGCCCCGCCTCGGCCATCTTCCCCTTGTCGCCTTCCCAGTAGCCTTCGCTGCCGGTAATAAGTCCCTGAGCAAAATCACCGACAACCGGAATGGCGGTCACCCATGCATTACTGAGCGCGATCGATTCATCCGCCTCGCTCATGGCCGGCCCGTTCAGAATGACATACGTCTGGAACATTGCAGACGCTGCACCTATAACAGCGTCAGACGGGCCAATGCTCATCGAAGGGTCGCCAAATTTCGTGTACTCGGGAGAAAAAACGATTTCGTATATTTTCTCTTGCATCATCTGCAGCGATATGCCTTTTTTCGCCAGTTTGGCGGAGAGTTTGTCTCCGAGAGCCTTCCTCTTACCAGGGCTCAACTGAAGCCTGTTCTTCACACCCTGCGGCTGGCGAAGTTCCTCAACCGTCCAGCCGTTGCGTATAAGCTCTTCTTGAGGCAACTTCTCTACTTCACTGAGGAATTCCAGCAACAGGGGGCTTTTATCCTGGATTTGGGCATTAGTGTGCATTTTTTTCCAGACACCCAGCAGAATGTCCAGCATATCGTCGCTGTCGTCGAGGCTGGTCATATTTGCCGAGGCGATCATCATGATCTCTCCCCTGGCCTTCTTCATTCTGGCCGCTACATCAGCAGGCATCTCGAGCGGAGTTTTTGCCTTCAGTGCTGCCAGATAGTCCTCCTCACTGATGCGGTTCATCTGACGAAGAAGCAGAAGAATCCTGCCGGTAAGCGCGCCTCCCTCATCCGCCAGGAGTTTTAACTGGATCTTGATGTACTTTAAAATTATCTGACCGGCATCACTGCCTTCGAACTTGCCGGTCAGTGATTGGAGTAGCCGGTCTGCCAGTTCCGGTTTAACCTTCTTGATATTTTCCAGCCCGGTGACGATTTCCATGGCATCCAACTTAATTTTTCCGGACGCCTTTAATGCCCTGATCTGCTCAACGAGACTGCCGGTCTTGGGCGAAAATCTTATATCAGCAATCTCCTTCACGATCTGTTCCGTGTCTCGCAGCATCTGCCGCTCTGTCCACTTCGCCATACTCTTCGACATCTTATCCCTGAAGGCCTCGACACTCACACCGGCATTCTCCAGAAATGTTCCCGCAGCATCAGGATTGGCCATAATCCGTTTTGCGAGAAGCATATGCATAGTCTCGTCTCCCGACAGGTCTGACAAAATATCCGAGTCAAGGGCATCCCAGATCCGGTAGTAATATTTGGCGGTATCTGACGGACCGCCATGCTGATGTTCCCAGAACATACCGAACTCGGATGCAATTTTCGCAAACTGCGGCTGTTGGCCGGTCTTCTTGATGAGGCCTGCAAAGCCCGACCTGTCCACAACGGCCTGTGCGACACTGTTCAGTGGGTTACCTTCTAATAAATCTAACTCGCTTGTCCCCGCTTTGATTCCGAGAAAACGCAGTTTTTTGGGATTCTGCAGGTAGTTCTCCTTGAACCACTGCTGACCGGACGCTCCGCGATAAGAATCCCCGGACCAGGTCGTTGCAATGTGGGCTTCAAAGTTACTGAGCATGCCCTCTTCAAGCTCCCGGTAGAGCGTTTTGAGAACTGAATCAGGATCGACATTAGTTCTCTTCGCTTCAAGTGCCCGCTCATATGCCTGCTCATATGCTGTTTGCATACGTCCGTAGCCGAAATCAGGGAGATCGAATATGCCGAAGCACATGGATTCTGAAGAAATAATATTGGGAATCGGCGCGCCCTGCTTTTGAAGAGCCAAAAGAATCCTGTCGTTCTTCATGCCGGCATTTAAAATTGCAGCGGCTTCTTCATCAAAAGCTGCGGTCATCACCTGCTTGACCTTTTCACCTTTCTTCCCGAAATAGACCATGTCCATATCACGTCCGGGACTCCACGAACCTGCGGCTCCAAACAGGTCTATAGGATTCCCCGTTCGCAGCGCAGCTTTTTTCACCGCACCATGCGCGAGCCTGAGGCGCATCTGCTGCACGCGATGCTGCATCTCCGGTTTCAGTCTACCCATGTTCTGCTCGTACCATTTGAGCTCCTTGGTGAGCAGAAGGAGAGCAGCATCGGTAGGTTCTTCTCCCCTGTTGATGGCATCAATGATTGCATCACCGAGGGGATAGATAAACGTTTCATCTGATGCCGTGGCAAAGGCAGGAATGAGCAGCGCCAGTAAAAGCAATGGGAGAAGAATGGTTTTTTTCATGACAAGCTTTGTGTAATGCATGAATACCCCCTGTATTTCTCGTAGAGCAACAAGAAAATCAATATGATTATTGTACTGTAAAAACCCTGTTCGTACCGCGCAAGATATCCCCCTGGTCCCTTAATCACGCGGTCCGCTTTGGTATGGCAGAGCAGAATTAATTGAGTTGGGAAGACAGGTAGCACTGAGGGAACCAAGGCCAATTATAGGCAGACCGAAGGCAAGCAGGATATTTCCCAAAGGCATAGGATTGTAAAAAACCTTGATCCCTCTATCCCAGATAATCAAGCCTTCCCCTTTTTCGTCCGCTGATGCTATGTTATTCCTATCGATCCCAGACATTTGCCTCGTTAATGCGATGATGAAAACATTACATCTTTATATTGTAAAGTACTGTACCACTCATGAAACAATTAATCCATACAATCCCGCTGCAGACGTTGTTCATCGTGGAAGGATCGGGCAGGGTTCCTGGGCTGCCCCGGGACTTATCCCGGTGGCAGCCATAGTCAGCTGAAACTACCTGCTATTCATCCCTCCCTGCTGGGGTATCACTTCTTTGCCCGGGGGCTCCGGCTGGGGATTGAATCCGCGGATGGTCATCGGGTCCTGAGGTTTCTTGCTCGACTGTCTTTCCCCTCTCACTTCAGCTGCAATGTCGGAATGTCCCTGAAGGGCGGAACTTTTGGCTGGATCGATCCTGCCGTTGACGACAATGATGAATGATCCGTCGCGCAGAAAGAACTTCCCGTCAGGGGCAGGTATCCGGCCATTTGCCTTGTTCAAAAATAGCTGATTTCCGGCAACCTCCATCTTCATGCCCTGCTTGTCCTCAACAACGATGCCGCCAAAGGCAGCAGAGGCAAAGAACACCATACACACTGAAAAGGCCGTCATCCATCTCTTCATAAACTTTTCCTCCTGTTTCGTGAAATTATTGCATACTGCTCTTACAGTACAATTAAACCACCTCAGGCGGCCGGTATCAAGTCATTTTCCCGTTTATAATGCCCTCATCCCGTGTAGAGAGGCATTGATAGATCAGCACGTAAAAAAAGGCCGGACCTGCCGGCCTTTTTATTCGATCTCAGAAGGGTGTGGCTCTACTTTATCTTGCCGCCCTCCAGGATTATCTTTTTCCCGTCCTGGAATTCATAGATCCCATCAGCAGCAGGCGTCTGTGCTCCACCCGGAGTGCGGGTAAACGGCTTGCCGCCTATAACGATAAAGGTATTTCCATTCTTCATTTTTTTGTTATGCAGTTTAATAAAGGTCGCGCCCTGATTTTCGTATTTGAGCTGGCGGGACTCACCTTTGATCTGGGTTGCTTCTCCTTTATGCTGACTCGCGTCCAACTTGTGCTGGTCTGCCTCGCCCTTGTGCTGGTTGGCATCGAGCTTGTGCTGGTCTGCGCCCTGTTTTATTTTAAGAAATTCAGCCTTGTGCTGGACCGCAGGCAAATGCTTGTGTTGGGTTGCGTCCCCTTTATAAGAACTCGCGTCTTCCTTTAAGTAGTCTGCCTCTCCCTTGTGCTGTGAGGCAGGGAGTTTATGATCATTAGAGTCCTGCTTTTCCTGGAATGCCCCCTGTGCCCGATCAGCAGACCGGTAGTCAACCGTTGCTGCAAAAGTCTTATCAACGTCCACACCGAGAGATGCCCCGAGTGACGCCACGGCTGCAGCTACCGTAAATGCATGCTTAAGTGCGGATTTGCTTACTGGCTGGTTTTTTGCTGGCTTTTGTTTCTTTGACTTTTTCATTTTATTCTCCTTTTCCTGTGTCATTGATCCAAGTTTCAACCGCCTCTATATGAAGGGCCATTTTCTCGCTGAGTTCTGAAGGAAAGGCCTTTCCATTTTCCGTGCAATATTTCATGACCGCCGTATCCATGTCCATCCAGGAACTCGCCTCCTGCCCAAGGCCATCTTTAAATCTGCGTGCTGCCTGTCGTACGTATTTCCGTTGTCCCGGATCAGAAGCATTGGTTTGCATGAAAGCCGTCAATTTCCAGAAAAGTTCGAGGTAACGATCTGCTGCCTCCATATAAGGCTTTGTTTCCTGCGCCTTAAGATAGTGACTTATCAGGCCCGCGTCACCGTAGGTACCCTCGCAGCCTTCTTCACGTTCAAGCTCGGAAAAGGTTTCAACTCCGGCTCCGCTCACATGGCGGCCAAGCGGATAGAGGCGGCAGACCAGAGGCCGGTCAGGATGAACACCGCAGCCTCCGGAATCAAGAAAAACACAGGCCCCTTTGTCGGTGAATACAAGGTAGGTGCCGTTTGATGTGGTGAACTGCGCAATGAATTCGGTTGTGGAGATCCCGCGGTTGGCAGCGAGTCTGGCCGTTTCATATGGATTTAACTGGATGCGCTTGTCACGGCAGCAGCGCAGGCAGCAGTTGCAGGTGAAACTAAACGGGGTCTTAAGGCTGAGTTGAGTCCTGATGAGTTTCATCGGATCCTTTCATATAGGATACCACGGCGTCACCGGTGATGCAATACCAGATCATATGACAATGGCATAAATAAGACATTGGCAGAGAGACTCAAATAACATATAATTAAGTAAGAGCAAACAGGCAGTTACAGGGAGGAGGAAAAATGGAAAGACGGGTGTTTCCGGGTAAATTATTCCGCATAGGAGAAGTTATTGCTGGTCTTATCTTTTCTGCGGCGTTTCTTCTCTTTGCCTGTTCGAAGGCAGCGCCTAAATGCGACAGCGGAAAAGCGGTTGATGCCGTAATTCATGAGGTCAGCCAGGATATGAAAAAAGATTTGAATTTTCTGGCCAGCGCAGGATCAGGGGGATTGTCTGAGGATGAATGGAGGACGTTACGGGCCGGCATCACAATAACAGTGGATAATATCAGGGAGCAGAATTACGTCAAGGACTCCGACAGGAGGACATGTGCGGGAACCCTCACTATACAGGACAGTTCCGGAAAGGAGTCCATCCCGGTCGTCTATGTCCCCGATACGGATAAGGCATCAGGCGAGGTACGGGTAACCTTGACAGGTTATCAGGAGCATAAATACAAAAAAACAGGTCCGCTTATCTCTGACGATAAATAGCAGGATGCACATTGCCGGCACGTATGATAGGACATGCATTATATTTTTTCAGTCGGATCGCACTATGTTTATTTATTGTCCAGCTGCTCATTGCATGTAAGGGGTCAGCAAATACAACAATAACAGAGAGCGATGTGCACTCGATCATAAAAGAAATTGCCAGGGCAAATCTCAACAAGGATATAGGCGCCATCGAGAAATATCTGGCCCCCTTTGTTGTGATTAATGTTGAAATAGAAACTCCCGCAGGACTGATAAGAAATCAGATGTCCCGTGATCAATATTTAGCAGAACTTGCAAGGGTTTTTTCACGGGCAACAAACTATGAGTATAATCAGGAAAGCACTGTCATAAAGATAAGAGAGGACGGTAAAACTGCGGACGTTGAAACAGATGTTATTGAGCATATTGTCCTGGATGGAATTGAAGCAAAGACCATAACCCATGAAAAGATTGTGCTGGAGATCATAGATCGACACAAAGTCGTAACCGTGCTGGACGCTTCCGTAAAGAAAATAAACTGACCCGCCATTTATAATCAAGAGCCGTGCCCCTGATACCCGTCATATGGCTGGGCACCAATTTCAGCGTTTGAATAATTATCGATTTTCCTTTAAAATCAATCACGCGAGAGTGGCGGAATTGGCAGACGCGCTGGACTTAGGATCAAAAAAGAACGATTTTCGTAACGTAGCCTCAATACTGGTTTTTCTTGCAACTAATTATAAAATAAGCATTTTTAGGCATGCCGAATATTCTGCATGGCACCCTATTTTCTGTGTTTTCCGATCTTTTCTGTCACAATTTGGTCACAAATTATCATAGGGTGTAAATGGACCAGTCCTCAAAATACATGCTCTCACTCTGCGGATGATTTCTTACAGAAGTCCACATCGAGAAAGATGTTTAGAACAGTGAGATGAACTTATGAAATTCCGCCTTTCAAAAAAACAGAAAATAGTGTAACTTACTACGGGTATCAACTATGTGCAAAAATGAGTTTAATCTGACTTAGATACACTTCCCGATATTATCCGGGCCATTTCCGTCTAAATAAATCGTTGACTAAAATGGTGTTAACAAATCCACTTTCCGGGAAGTGAGCCAGCGTATCCCGGTGATAACCGTGGGATTGGAGGTTATGTGACGTGAAATTGCATCGAGCTCAGATAAAGAATTTCCGATTATTAAGTGATGTCGAACTCATTTTTGAAAATCAAACCACTCTGATAGTTGGTCGAAATAATAGCGGTAAAACTTCTTTGTCAGAAGTTATTCGCCGCTTTACGTCAGATAAGAGTGTCTCTTTTCGTATTCAGGACTTTTCTGCTGAGTGCTACATGGATTTTTGCAAGGCGCTTGAGGCAAGTAATGAAGGAAAGGAAGAGCAGGAAGTTCGCGCGCTCTTGCCGTATATTGAGCTACGACTGTTCTTTAAATATAACCCATCACAGCCGGATTTTGGACCGCTGAGCGAGTTTATCATTGATCTTGATATGAAATGTCAAGAAGCCCTGGTCGTAATGCGCTTTGCATTAGAGGATGGGGCAATAGATCGCCTATTTCACGGGCACACGACGGAAGAGTTAACGGATATCAACCGCGCAGCTTTTTTCCGTGATCTCGGTGAGCGCATACCAAAGCTTTACACCATCAATGTTTGGGGAGAAGATCCCAACGATGTGGAGAACCGAAAAAATAGCTCCCAGGCAGCGGTTAAGTCTTTGCTTAATACAGGCTTCATCAATGCTCAACGTGGTCTTGATGACATCACTACTAGGGAAAGCAATGTACTAACAAAGATTCTTGAATCACTACTCAGCATGGCTTCTATGGAAACGGCTGACGCAGAAGAGCGAGAAATTGCAACTCAGCTTGAAGAAGCAGTACGGGCTATCCAGTTGAACATCGATGGAGATTTCCGAAACCAGCTTGTTCGGCTGCTTCCGACGTTGGAAGCATTCGGCTATCCAGGCCTGGGTGGCCCAGAGCTCACCACAGAAACAATTCTTGATGTGCAGCGACTCCTGACCGACCACACAAAGGTTCGATATAAGGGACATAGTGGCGTTCTTCTGCCTGAGACTTATAATGGGCTAGGTATGCGTAATCTGATATTCATACTGCTACAGATTATCAGTTTCTATCGCGAGTACCGGGCACAGCCGCAAGCGGCTGGTGTGCAGTTAATCTTCATCGAAGAGCCAGAGGCGCATCTGCACCCTCAGATGCAGGAAGTATTCATTCGTCAGGTCGGCGCAATCGTGGACAGGCTCAATAAAGAACATAAGCAAGAGCCACCATGGCCTGTCCAGATTATTGTCTCCACTCATTCGTCCCACATAGCAAATGAGGCTAGCTTTGAGGCGGTACGCTATTTTCTACCGGTACCCGCCAACAAAGAGGCTACAGTTTGGAAAACCAAGATCAAAGACCTCCGCAAAGGGCTTGCAAATACGCCTGAGGACAAGAAATTCCTTCATCAGTATCTAACTTTGACGCGTTGCGATTTGTTTTTTGCTGATAAGGCGGTCCTAATTGAAGGCACAAGCGAGCGACTGCTCCTGCCAGCCATTGTTCAAAAACTGGATGCCGATGCGTATCCCAATAGCACCCAACTTCGTAGTCAGTATATGACAGTGATGGAAGTTGGCGGCGCCTATGCGCACAAGTTCTTAGATTTACTCGAATTTCTAGAACTTCAGAGTCTAATTATTACTGACCTCGATCCTGTTGAAAAAGTCGGCGGGAAGAAGTGTCTTGTTCACCAGGCAAAGGCAACAAGCAACGCATGCATTAAACACTGGTTTAACGACAGTGAGTGCATCCCGACCGACCTGATAACAAAGTCAGAAGAGACACGGATCAAGGGGCGGCTTCGCATTGCTTATCAATGCCCAGAAGTCGTTAATGGACCATGTGGTAGAACGTTAGAAGACGCCTTCATACTAGCTAACGCTGGTAAGTTCAGCTTAATAAGTACCTCTCGGGAAGAGCTAGAACAAGACGCACGAGATAATGCTGAGGAAAACAAGAAATCCGAATTTGCTCTCAAGTACGCGATCGATGATCTTGAGTGGAAAACGCCTAAGTATATTGCGGAGGGTCTAAAGTGGCTTGCCACCAATTATGTAGCACCTCCAGAGCTCCCTCAAAATCTGGAGGACCCAAGCGCTTGCGATCCGGATAAAATGGCGCCCGATACTCATGAGTGAAATTG
>SCQE01000116.1 GCA_004321915.1 Nitrospirota bacterium | reverse complement strand
AGTCTTGCTCTGAATATTCTACGCAGAAATGAGATACAGCATGTCCGCCAGCGCCTGTACAAACACAGCGTGAATATTCAGAGCTTAATGGAACTGAAAATTTAGAATTCAACAACCCTGGTCCCTCCCCGAAGGGGAGGGAAGTTGTGCGAGTGCCTGAGTGAGCAATACAAAATCTTTTACTGAAAGTTGCTCTGCTCGTTTACTGAGAAGCTCGGACTTTAAATCTTGAACCTTGAACCTTGAACCTAAGGAGTTTCTTAATGTTTTTCTCCGCTGATTAAATCCGGCCTTTACCACTTTGAAAAATAATTCCTCATCGCAATCCAGTTTTTGAACATTGTTTCGTGTAAGCCGTATCACTCCTGATTTCACATGAGGGGGTGGAACAAATACCTGCGGGTTTACAGTGAACAGATATTCTATTTTGTAATAGGCCTGGAGTAAAACGCTGAGAATGCCATATGTTTTATTTCCCGGAGGGGCTGCAATTCGCTCCGCCACTTCTTTTTGGAACATGCCAACAACCTCGGGAATTTGATTCCGAAATTCCAGGACCTTGAACAGGATCTGTGTGGAGATGTTGTAGGGAAAATTCCCGATAATGGAAAATGGAAGAGGGGAGACAGAAGAGGGAAGCCAATTCGTTTCAAAAGCCAGAAAATCTTTCTCAATTATTTTTCCTTCAAGTTCCTGGTAGTTCTTTTTCAGAAAAGCAACAGACTCCCGGTCTATTTCGATGACGAATGTTTCGAGTGTTTTGTCCTGCAAAAGATATTTGGTGAGCACTCCCGTTCCTGCGCCCACTTCGATCAGGGTTTTGTAATCGCTTTTTCTGGAAAGGGAGTTTACGATCTTCTTCGCTATGTTTTCATCTTTGAGAAAATGCTGCCCGAGATGTTTTTTTGGGGATACGAATGATGCCACAGCTTGACAGATTAGCTCAGATTATTTCTAAAATGGTTCGGAACGCAGCAAATTTGTCTTTGAATTTTTCTTTATGGTCTTGCTGAAGTCTCGGAGCGTGTTCTTTTTGGTATTTGTGCAAATCATCCATACCCCGAAAAGTATACTGAATGGCATACGTAGTTTCCTTTTCTTCCGTGAGCAATTTGCATATCCTGTTCTCCACAAAAAATCCGGTTTGCATCACATGGGGAATATGCACGTCCTTCATCCACCTTAGCCATTCATCGTGAATGGAATCTTCGAGAGTAACTGTTACGTTGTAGATAAACATGAACCTGCGAAAAACGTCCCGATAGCTATCGGGATTATACGAAAATACGAAAAGGGGAGTTTAACCTTGAACTTTGAACAAGAAACATTGCACCTAATAGCCCATCAACAGGCAAATTGCGTATGCACAAACTCCTTCTGCCCTTCCTACAAATCCCAACTTTTCGGTGGTGGTGGCTTTGATGGAAATATTTTTCAGCGGGATGCGGAGCACTTCAGTAAGTATCTTTTTCATTTCGGGGATGTAGGAGACAATTTTTGGGGATTCAAGAGTAACCGTACAATCCACATTGCTGATTTCATAGCCTTCTTTCTTCAGCATTTCCGAAACCTTCTTCAAAAGTTTTTTGCTGTCAATGCCCCTGAATTCTTCCGAAGTATTCGGGAAGTGAATGCCGATATCTCCCAGGTTGGCTGCGCCCAGGAACGCATCGCACATAGCGTGAATGAGGGTGTCGGCATCCGAATGACCAACAGCGCCATGCGTATGATCTATCTTTACGCCTCCGAGCCAGAAATCTTTTCCTTCCTGTAATGCGTGAACATCGTAACCAAAACCGACTCGTATCTTCATACAAAGAATGCGCCCCCCGCCTTGAAGGGTGCTGCTGAATTATTCTCTTTATTTTTTCTCATCAGTTGTTCCGTCTTTAAACGCGTCAAAATCAAACAAGAGTGAAAAGCGCAACGTGTTTTGGAGCGGATGGCGCTGCTCGGTGGGAATGAGGTAAGCAAAGTCAAGACCGAACACCGTGTATTTTAATCCCAATCCAAGCGTAATGAATTTTCTTCCTCCCTTAGTGGATGGCTCGTTAAAGTATCCGGCACGGATGGCGAATTGTTTGGCATACCAGTACTCAAATCCTCCTCCTAGGTTGAACTCGCGTATCTCCTCTCTGAATCCCCCGGGAGCATCGCTG
>SCQE01000051.1 GCA_004321915.1 Nitrospirota bacterium | reverse complement strand
CCCATGCTCAGGCTCGTCAATCCCGATGAGGAAACCACTGACGGGAGAGCCGTATGCGGGAAATCCGCCTGTACGGTTCGGAGGGAGGGGAGGCGAAAGCCTTTCCTACCCCCTATCAGACAAAAGAACAGAGTTTATGGACAGACTCTAATTAAAGGTTTTCGCCGCGACCGAAGCGGCTTTATTTGACTTATCCATCAGCGGCGTTTAGAATCTCTTATGGAAAAAATCAATTTAAAAAGAACCAGCAGGATAAATGCAGGGCATTTATGGATTTTCTCGAACGAGCTTGAATCGAGCCCCAAGAACTACGAGCCCGGAAGCCTTATCGAGGTTTACGGCCGCAAGGAAGGCTTTATCGGTATCGGTTATGTTAATCCGAACTCTCTTATTTCGATAAGGCTTTTAACGAAAAACAGGGAAGAGATCGACGCCGGATTTTTCCGCAGCAGGATCCAAGCCGCGGTCGCATACAGACAGAGGTTTTCGCCGGAAGCCGATTCAGGACGTATTGTTTTCAGCGAAGGCGATTTTATTCCGGGACTGATCGTTGACCGTTACGCATCGTGCCTGTCTGTCCAGTTTCTTACCGCAGGCATCGAAAAACAGTCGGAGTCGATATTGCAGGTATTGGATGAGTTGTTCAAGCCATCCGCGATAGTGTTGAGAAACGACAGTCAGTCAAGGACCCTCGAAGGCCTGCCTCTGAATAAAAGTGTTGTCAAAGGGAATATCGATACTCTGCCTGTGGTCCACGAAGGCGGCGCCGCCTTTGAAGTCGATCCCATTAACGGCCAAAAGACGGGGTTTTTTCTGGACCAGCGTGAAAACAGGCTTGTTCTTAAAAACCTGATAAAGGGGGGCAATGGGCTGGATCTTTGTTGCTATTCCGGCGGGTGGGGCATTCAGCTTGCGCTTTCAGGCGCAACGGTAAATTTTGTGGATGATTCAGCTTCTTCGCTTTCTATGGCCAAACGTAATGCTGAGCTTAACGGCATAGAAGACAGGTGCGATTTCACAGAGTCGGATGTGTTTGATTTTTTGAAGGCCGAGGCCAAAAAGGGAAGCCGTTACGACTTTATTGTGCTTGATCCCCCCGCGTTCGTTAAGAGCAGGTTGAAGATAAAAGAGGCGTTGAAAGGTTACAGGGTGCTTAATCAACTCGCTATGGGCGTGTTAAACCCCGGCGGGATTCTGGCCACATCGTCATGCTCGTATCATATAGAAAAACAGATGTTTCTGGATGTGTTAAAAGATTCCGCAAAGGAAGTAAATAGAACGCCCCGTCTTATTGAAATGCGCTCCCAGTCTAAAGACCATCCGATTTTATTGTCGGTGCCCGAGACCGAATACCTGAAGTGCGCTTTTCTTGCGGTCTGAAAAAATAACTTAAGAGAAGCCTGAATTTTTTTCTGTTCAGGGCTGCGTTTTGACGATTCTAAAATTACAATTATAATATTATCTAATTTTACTCTTGACAGGCAAGGGCATATCTGTTATTATATTTCAAGAAGCGCCTCGTTACCTCCCCTAAGCTGCTGTCCAGTTCCCACGGGCAGCAGCTACTTTTATTTCAGGGGTATCAGTTCGTACTCTTTTTCGCCCAGCCCCAGCCTGACAGCCTCGTCTATCTGAAGCATGTACGGTTTGTTGTGGAGCTTTGACAGCACATCGTCTCCTGCGTTTATCTTTTCGTCCTCGGCAGCGGACGCCGGCAGGGGTTTTGACTTGAGGAGCATATCGATGGACGCCTGTTCTATCGATACGAGGTCGTCCGAGATCATAATTCCTATATCCTGCATGACAGGCACTTCTGCGGCAGGCATGCAGTCGCATTCAGGCTGTATCTCTGTCAGAAAGTTAATGTAAAGCACCTTTTTTTCTTTGAATGTGCTGAGTACCGCTTTTGCCGCCTCAGCCAGAGAGCTCATGAAAGCTATATCGTCTCCTGCCATAGAAATACCGCCTTCGGGGCAGACCCTTGTGCATCTTCCGCACCTCCAACAGTTTTCGTCCGAGTAGGTGAATTTGCTGTCTTCAAATTTAATGCAGTCGAGCGGGCAGATTTCTTCGCATTGCAGGCATAGCGTGCATTTCTCTTCGTCCCAGACTATCTGGCCTTCGCCTACCGCATGCATGCCGCCGCGTCCGCATTTCCAGCCGCAGTGTCTGTGTCTTGCGCTCACTCCGCCCATAGCGATGTTTTTTATAGCTCCGGCATAACCGGCCTGAATGTGTCCTTTTACGTGAGAGCATACGACCATTGCAGGAACATCGTATATAACGGACGCTACGGCTATTTCTCCGAGTATATCGCTGGCAGCGACCATAATATTGTCGTTGCCGTAAAGTCCGTCGGCAAGCACTACCGGGGCCCCGACAGACAGGTGATTGAGTCCGTTTTGATTTGCAACTTCGAGATAATCGAGGCCTTTTATTCTCACGGTGTCCGTAACAAAAGGCTTTGCGTCTGCGGCTTGCACAGCATCGACCACTTTTCTCAGAAAGACCGGCCTTACAATCCTGTGTGCGCCTTCGGACCCGAAGTGGGTCTTTACCGCCACCCAATCTCTGGGCGAAAGGTATTTCGATAAGTCGAACTCTTTTAAAAGTCTTTCGAGCTTGCCGGGCATGCTGTCGTCGTACTTCCATTTTTTTACCCTTGCTGATGCGAAATACACTTTGGCCATAGTATCACCTCGAAAAAATGCTGTATTGTTTTATAAAATACCTTAGCGCGTCCGGATAAGACAAGCGACTATTGGATGGAAATTGCGTTATACTTAGATTAACGAAATGAAAAAACTCGCGATCATAATAAGCTTTCTCCTGTTTGCGTATCCTGCTTTTGCCGCAGAAAAGCCGGTTTGGGTCGAGGCCGAAGGTGAGGCCTCGATGAGCGAGATAGACACACCCAAAGAGGTAATGGGGCGGGCGAAGAAAGACGCTCAGAACAAGGCGGTAGAAAAAGCGGTCGGGGTTTTCATCAGGTCTCATACGCTTGTGTCGAACAGTCAGCTTGCCGAAGACCTTGTTTACGCTTCGGTGAGAGGAAAAATAAAAAGGACCGAAACCATAAAAGAGAAATCGGGCTGGGACGACAAAGACCGCAATCTTTACAGGATTTCGATCAGGGCGCTTGTGGAGCCTGTATATCCTGAAAAGGGCGGGGCGATAAACCTGAAGCTCTCTCTTTCGAAATCCGATTTAAACGAAGGCGAAGCTGTAAAGATATTTTATCAGGCTGACACCGAATGCTTTATTTACATCTTTTCGGTTGCTGCTGACGGGTCTGTTACTCTTTTATTTCCTAATTCACAGGACCGTGAGCATGTTGCGAGACCGGGCACAGGTTACGAGTTCCCGCCTGCAGGCAGCAAAATCAAGCTCAAGGCCATGTTCCTTCCGGACTTTAAGGGGCCTATTGTATCCGAAAGGATAAAGATCATTGCCACCAAGAAGAAGGAAGAGATTGTGCCGCTAGGTTTTCAGGAAGGGCTGTTCAAGGTTTACGACTCTAAGTCCACAGGAATGATAAGCGACTTGGTCAAAAGGCTCAACCAGCTTGACCCTGCCGACTGGGCCGAGGCCACGGTCGAGTACCAGATCAAGAGATAAACACCGTGGCAGGCAGGGGGTGTATGGGAATAGGTAGGGACAATGTTCTATTTTGATGTGCTTGAGCAGTTTTACAAAAACAACATTCGATACATGGTTGTTGGCGGGTTGGCCGTTAACCTATACGGGGTTCCGAGGTCAACGCAGGATCTCGATATTGTTATCGCCATAGATGCTGACAATATTCTTAAGATAAATGTTGTTCTGAAAGAACTCGGTTATATTCCGAGACTGCCGGTTGATCCGGATGAAATGGCCAATCCTAAAACCGTTAAAGAGTGGACGGAGGAAAGAAACCTTAAGGCGTTTAGCTTCTATCACAGTAAAGAGAATTATAAGGTTGTTGATATTGTGCTTGTACATCCGCTTGATTTTGACAAGGCCTATGACCATAAGACAATCAGATCGGCAAAAGGTATAGACATCTATATCGTATCGCTTGATGACCTTGTCAGGCTGAAGACTTATAGCGGTCGCGGGCAGGACATAAGTGATATAGCAATGATCGAAAAGGTCAGGAAATTCCTTGAGGAGAGTAATGGTTAAGGGCCTCATTTATACTCTTGAAGACGATAAAATTCTTGAGTATATGGCGCTTTCTGTTGAAGACAAGCTTCGGTGGCTGGAAGATATGAATGAGTTTAATCAACTTTTTATGGGCAGAAAAGAAAAAGAGATTATGGAAGGACTGCGTGAAGGAAGGATATAAATTCATAAAAGCATAGCAGCAATTCATAGACATTCATATGTATCGAAAAACCTATTAAATTGTGTATTATTAATATTCCGTCTCAGTTAAATTCAATTCATATTATAGAGGAGGAATCACTATGTTTCGACCACAGATAAAGGTTTTGGACTGCACTGTCCGCGACGGCGGCCTTATAAATAAATGGCAGTTCAGCAATGATTTTGTTAGCAAGGTTTTTAACGCCCTTTCGGTTGCGGGTATAGACTATATGGAGATCGGTTATAAATCTTCCGAGAAATATTTTTGCCGGGTAGAGCACGGCGCATGGAAGTTCTGCACGGAAGATGACATTAAACGGGTCATAGGCGATAAGAAAGGCGATATGAAGCTTTCTGCGATGGCCGATATCGGAAGGATAGACGCTTGCGACATATATCCGAAGAGCGAAAGCGTATTGGACATGATCAGGGTTGCGTGTTATGCGCACGAGACGGACAAGGCTGTCAGTTTGGCCCATCTGTGTCAGGACAAGGGGTACGAGGTTACCATAAACCTGATGGCCGTATCCAAGGTTATAGAAAGGGACTTGGACGAGGCGCTCAACGATCTTGCAAAAAGCAGCGTGCCGGTCATATATCTCGTTGACAGTTTCGGGGCCATGTATTCGGAGCAGATCCATTTTCTCGCAAAAAAATACTTTGAGGCGATGCCCGGAAAAGAGCTCGGCATTCATACCCACAATAACCAGCAGCTTGCCTTTGCCAATACGATAGAGGCGATCATCGCAGGCATAAACCGCATCGACGCCACGATCTACGGGATGGGAAGGGGCGCAGGAAACTGCCCTCTCGAACTTCTCATGAGTTTTCTCAGGAACCCTAAATTCGACATAAGGCCCATCTTGGAGGTCATTCAGGAATTGTTCATTCCGCTTAAGGCTGAAGTCGAATGGGGATACCACATACCCTATATGATCACCGGCATACTGAACGAGCATCCGAGAAGCGGCATGAAGGCGATGGCTGCCAAAGAGATGCCCGACCTCAGAAAGCTCTACGAAGACCTTAGGGACGGCACTCCTTTAGACTAAGGCCAAGCCTGAAAAGCCGGTCTTACGGCAGAGTAAAAAGCTCCGGAGGCAAGGCAGCATACGGACATTTGCGAAGCTGTTATGTCTCTTTCTTGAATACGGCGATATACGGCAGGTTCCTGAAGTTGCTGTTGTAGTCCAGCCCGTAGCCGACCACGAATTCGTTCGGGATGTCGAACCCGACATAATCTATCGGCACATCCACAAGCCGCCGTTCTTTTTTGTCGAGGAAAACGCATATTTTCAGGCTTTCGGGGCTTTGAGATAAGACCCTTTCGCGTATGTGGTTGAGGGATATGCCTGTGTCGGCGATGTCATCTATCAGGAGTATATGTTTGCCTGCAATATCTTCTTTGATATCGTAATGGACTTTTACATCGCCTGTGGAGCTGCTCTTCAGATAGCTTGAAGACACTATAAAATCGACCTTGACCGAGACGGAAAGGGCCCTTATTAAATCCGCATAAAACATAAAGGCGCCTTTTAGAATACCGACTGCCGTGATTTCTTTTCCCCTGTAATCGTTCGAAATCTTTTCGGCAAGTTCAGTGACACGCTTATTTATCTGTTCCACACTCAAAAGAGGCTTTCCGGTTATCATGACGATCCTCCGTGTCAAAAGTTCAGCTATTTTAAACTATTCGATGGCTTTTTGCATAAACGTATTTTCAGGCCGTATAATTCCTGATGGTCAAGATATTTTTTGCGCCGTTTACATTAAGAAATGCCACGGAAAGACTTTTCAAAGAGGCCCTTTCCAATACCGGAAATACTAAAGATTTTTCGGGTATGCTCTATCTCGCGCCGGATGCGGTATTGCTTAATGCGGCGAGAAAGACTTTTCACAGGATAACTAACGAATTGCACGTACAGGCATGTTATATCCCACCGCGCATGAACAGTCTTATGCAGTATGCTAAAGGGCTGTTCGATTTTTCCGGAGAAAAGAGGGTCGTAGGAAGGGACATGGTCCCTGTGATATTCTCCGCCTTGAGCTCTAAAAGTCTCGGTTTCTCATGCCTGACCGCGGATTTTATTTCGGATATAAGGCATGCTTTCTTGCGTGAAAATCCGGCTGTGGTCAAAGACGTTCTCTTCGAACAGATGAGGTCGCTCGATATTGCAGAGCCGGTTTTGAAAGGGGTGGGCGAAGCGATAGACCTGTGGGAAGCGTATCTCGATTTTATGGACAAGAACAGTTTGACGGACGACCACGACCTCATAATACGTCACGATGAACTGCTGCCGGGACTCGAAAAGACCAGTAACGATGTTCTTCTCGTAGACGGCTTCATCGACCCGGACAATTCCGAGAAGGCGTTTCTCAAGAAAATAATAGAATGTTCTAAAACGACTTTTATCATGATGCCTTATCACCCCGGACATGTACATATGACCCGGAACTTAACGGAGTTCCTCAATGCGTCTTTTGAAACAGAGAAGGTTTTTTTAAACTGCGATGACGTTCCGGACAAGCTCGCATATCACGCCTATTCCGACATGGAGGATGAGATCGAAGAGATAGCGAGGTCCATAAAGTCTCTTTTTGTGTCCGGAGGATGTAGAGACCTCGAAAAGATCGCTGTTACCTTTCCGGACCTCGATAAATACGGAAGCATGCTGCACCGGGTGTTCATACGTTACGGCATACCTCATGAAATGCCGGGGGGTAGGTCATCCTTGGACCTCAGGCCGTTTTCCGACATTATCACCCTTATCTGTTCGATAAGAGACAATTACCCGCGCAGCCTTTTCACATCTTTCCTGTCGTCGCCTTATTTCAGCAGAATTCCGGAAAGCCTTAGAAAATGGATGCCGACACTTTCAGTTATTTCGGGCGTTGTTTCAGGCAAGGATTCATGGCTCGACTTTGCCGTGCATGGGGGAGAGACCGTAGAGGTTTCTCTTATCGAAGATGCCAAGTTTTTCGAAAAGGACTTTAATTTCGTATTCGGCCTGTTGGCCCCGCTTGAAATACTGAAAAACGGCGCAAGCCTTACGGAGTTCGTCTCGGCCGCAAGAAAATGCCTCTCTTTGCTGGGGTTCCCTACGCTGGAGGATATCGAAAAGAGGGGCCGGATTTTAGAGGCGCTGGAAGATGCGTTCGAAAAGCTTATTTTTGCGGGTGAAACAACCGCCATGAGAACAGATATTGCAGGGTTTGCCGAAATATTGCGCCATCTGCTTATGGGCATGGAAATACATGAAGAAACATCGGGAGTAAGGATATGCCGGATGCCTGAAGCCCTTGCAATATGTCCCGAGTATCTTTATGTCGGAGGACTTACCGAGTCCGACATGCCCTCGCACGGTTCTTCCGAATACATTCTTCCGGACAGCGCAAGAAAAAAGGCGGGCCTGCTTTATATGGACAAACATATCGAACTGCAACAGTTCATGTTCAGGAGACTTTTAAAATGCTCGCGCCGTATCAGTCTCTCGTATCCGGTGATGGAGGGCGACGACATGTTTCTGCCTTCGCCGTTTCTGTTCGGCGGAGAGCTGGTCCCTCAACGCATACCGGGCATATACTCGGCTGCGGAGTTTATGGTCTCGTTCGAAAAAAAATTCCTCACAGAGCATTATGGAGAAATAAATTCGAGAGTTTATGCCTCGCATGCAAGAAGCGCGGTCCTGCGTGTCACCGATATCGACGCCTACAGGAACTGCCCCCGGCTTTTCTTTGTGCGAAAGGCGATAGGGGCAGAGCCCCTGAGCGTAAAAGAGTACGGTCTTGAGGCCCTGACCCTCGGATTGATAGCCCATAGAATAATGGAGGACCTGATAAGAGAACCTCTGCCCGGGCTGGATGCTTTTATCGCAAAGGCCCGCGTTGCGGTCGATGAGGCGTTAAAGGGCAAAAAGATCCCGGTTTATTGGAAAGAAATCGTGGCCGACACTTTTATGCAGAGTATCCCGCTCATCTATGACAAGGAGCTTGAAATCAGAAAGAGCGGATATTTGACTACAGAGGTAGAGAGGACAATAACCGGGGAGCCTCTTAAAGGCATTAGGATGAAAGGCAAGATAGACCGTTTTGACAGGATAGGCGACGGGGTCCAGATCATAGACTATAAAACCGGGGCTGCGGATATTACCTGCGCGCAGGTCGAGAAGGGGACACAGAACCTGCAGCTCTTTCTTTATGCGGCGATCATGAAAAGTCAGGGCTACAAGGTGAACAGGGTAGGCATTTATTCGCTCAAGGATATAAGCCTGAAATGGTGTCCGTCAGCGAGAAGGACAAAGAACGACGCTGCGGCAGGCGGCCCTATGGACAGTCTTGTGATAGCGGCGCTCGGGTTTCTCGAAGAAGCTGTGGAACGTATGAGAGCGGGCGATTTTACGGCCAATCCCATCAATGAATACAACTGCAGACGGTGTCCTGAGAACCCGTTCTGCCCCTATACACAACGATAGAAGGAGGATGGATGATAAGGAAAACTTTTTTGCTTTTAGTCGCATTTGCGCTGCTGACGGTGTCCTGCGTGCAGAAGGGGTCTGTTCAGCCCCAGCAGCAGCCTGCCAAGGTTGCTGTGGTGCTGGGGGCGGGCGCCTCAAAAGGCTTTGCCCATATAGGTGTGCTGAAGGTGCTTGAGATGAACAAAATACCTGTGCATATGGTTGTCGGGACTAGCGCGGGGAGTTTTGTAGGCGGCTTATACGCTTACGGCTTCAACGCCTTTCAGCTCCAGAAGATTGCGCTGTCATTGGAAAAAAGCGATCTGGTCGATCTTGCGATACCGGACAACGGTTTTATAAAAGGCGATAAGCTGGAAGAGTATATAAACAGGACGGTGAAGAATACACCCATGGAAAAGTTCAGAACGCCGTTCTATGCGGTTGCCACCAATATACAAAACGGACAGGAGACCATCTTCGGTCAGGGCAACGCGGGCATTGCGATCAGGTCGAGCTGTTCTATCCCGGGTGTCTTCAGGCCGGTCAAGTCAGGAGGCAGAATGTATGTGGACGGAGGGGTTGTCAGTCCTGTTGCGGTCGATGCTGCGCGAAAATACGGGGCTGATTTTGTCATAGCGGTCGATATATCGGGAGATGTGGACAGTTCTCAGCCTCAGGGCACGCTTGAGAACATTCTCCAATCCATAAATATCATGTATTCGAAGATCGCGGCCGTCCAACTGGCCAAGGCCGATATTGTAATCAAACCTAAAGTCGGATACATAGGATCTGCGGATTTCGACAAGAGGCATGAGGCTATTCTGGAAGGCGAAAAGGCGGCGTCTGAGGCGATGCCCAAGATAAACGCAGTGATAGAAAAAATGAAACAGGAAGGGAGGCTTTAAATGAAACTGAAGGTCATTATGAGGCTGTCGGCAATTTTTTTATTCGTTGTGTTTGTTTTTTTTCTTACAGGCTGCGGCAGCAATGCAGCTGAGCTGTTTGAGACGGCAAAGTTCGAGGAGCTTCAGAACAACAAGGAGCATGCGGTCAAGCTTTATGAGGAGATAGTGAATAAATACCCTGACAGCGATTATGCCGATAGGGCCAAAGAGAGGCTTGCCCGGCTTAAGGCGGCCCAAAAATAAATGACCGAGAATTACCTCGACATATCGAAGAGCGTAATGATCTCTTCGCCTGCCGGTTCGGGCAAGACCGAAAAACTGGCCAGAAGGTATATCGAGCTGCTGAAGCACGGCTCGGGTGTCGAGCGTATTTTAGCGATCACTTTTACCGAGAAGGCCGCGGCCGAGATGAAGGAGCGGATACTTAACATCCTCCAGAAGGACGACCCAGCCATGTTCGACGCTGTGCGCGCCAAGATGCCTAAGATGCGCATTTCGACAATACACGCTTTTTGCCTTAAGCTGCTAAAGCGTTTTTGTCTGGAACTCGGCATAGACCCTGTAGTAAAGGTGATGGACGGCTTTGACTCGGACAATCTTTGGAACGAAGCCGTGTATGAGACCCTGATGGAAGACGGACAGTCTGAAGAGCGTCTGTTCTTGCAGGCGCTCAAAGATAAAGGCATAAAGGGTTGGGGCAGGCTTTACAATCAACTCGGAGAGCTTCATTCAAAGAGGCCGCTTATAGAACTCGGATTAAGGGACCCCCGCAAAAACTCAGGAAACGGGGAGGTCAAGGGTATCGAAATGCTGTTGAAGCTTTATGCTGGATGTCTTGAAAACTATACGAAGAAAAAGCGGGACAGGCATCTGCTCGATTACAACGATCTCGAACTTACCGCCTATGACGCAATATCCAGAAATCCGGAATGGCTGAATGTGCTTTATTCGTTCGACGAGCATACCGACCATATACTGGTCGATGAATTTCAGGACACAAGCTCTCTGCAATGGAAGATAGTCTACAAGCTTACGGAAGAGTGGCGGGCAGGTCAGGGGGCCAAGAGGGAATCCGGTATCAGGCCCACGATATTTCTGGTGGGCGACGATAAACAGTCGATATATTCGTTCAGGGGGGCGGATGTAGGCATCTTCAGAAACGCCCGTAACAGTTTGTCGGAATGGCTCGGAAGCGAATACCATTTTGTGGAGGTCAAGGAGAATTACCGCAGCCTTCCTGCAGTCGTAAATTTCATCAATACATTTTTCGAAAGGCTTATGCCGAAGGGTTTGTATGACGGGATGCGCGTTGAGTATTCGTCTTTCGACGCTGTTAGGACAGGGGCCGGCGATGTGAGTTTGAATGTGATCGAAGGCAGCGGGGTTTCGAGGGATGACAGGCGTTCGGAGGCCTTTCATGTGGCCGCAAAGATAAAAGATATGGTGCGTAAACATCTCGTTTATGACAAGGACAGACTCAGGGAGTGTTCGTTCGGAGATATGACGATACTGCTCAGGAGCAGGACACACCTTGCGCTTTTTGAAGACGCCTTGAGGAGAAAACGGGTCCCGTTTGTTGTTGTTAAGGGGATAGGTTTTTACAACACCCCTGAAGTGGCGCTTCTAAGGGACCTTTTGTTTTCTATAATAGACCCCCTCGACGATTACAGTCTTTTCAGTATTTTGCGCTCTCCGTTGTTCTCTGTCGGCTACGATTCCCTCCTCTCTCTTGTCAGGAGCGCAGGAAAGGATAACGCAGGCATAGGGATTATTTATCCTGCGCTGCAGGCCCTCGCAGCCGGTTACAGCCCATCGAACCCGAAACAGAAAACGCTTTGGTCTGCAATGGAGGACAACAGGCTTACCGAGGCTGCGGTTGCCCTTAAAGGCTGGAGCGACCGCTCGAAAACAAAAGGGTATGCGCTCTTGTTGGAAGATATCCTTGTAGAAACAGGGTTATGGGGGTACCTGCATGAGAAGCAGCGGTACATGAATGTTAAGAAATTCATAAAACTTATCGAAGGTTTCGAGGACTCCGGTTGTTCCGGGACAGAGATAAAAGAGAAACTGATAAGGGCCTCTGAATATTCGGATGAGGGCAAGGCCAATGTCAATACGGAGGGCATGGATGCCGTTAAAATAATGACAATACATTCGTCTAAAGGGCTCCAGTTTCCGATAGTGTTTCTTACCTGTCTCGATGAAAAGCCCAGAGGTTTCACTAATACCGTTGCTATGGAAGAAAGGGAAGACGGTTTCTGGTTCGAACATGAAGAAGATTCGGCATCCCGGAAAGACATGTCGCTTTTCCAAAAGCAGAGAGAAAAAACAGAGGATGAGGACAAAAGGCTTTTTTATGTGGCTGCGACAAGGGCCATGGACTGTCTCTGCATGTCGGGTGTGCTTAATAAGAAGCCTTCAGGCAGACTTTCGTACCTGTTCGACGTATTCGATCTCGGCGCCGACAAAAACAGTCTGCATGTCGAAGAACTGCCTTTTACGGTTGAATATGTAAAACCCGACAGCGCCGACATGATTAAGGAGGGGCAGGAACCGGAACTGCATCTAAAACAGGTAAAGGGGCGTTTCGATAATGGAACGGTAATACATGTGGATCCCATAGATTACAAACCGGGACTGAGTTTTATGAATGTGACCGAAGAGGTCGACAGGATGCGTAAGAAACACGGTGAAGACTGGGTGACACTCGGTAAGGTTTTGCATAAGATTTTCGAGGGGGTTTCAAATGGGATGATCAGGGCGCAGGACCTGCCTAAAAAAGCGTTAACGGTACTGCGGAGAGAGGTCAGGTCCGATGCATCGTTTGCGAGGCTGAGCGGAGTCCTGAATTCTGAGCTTGAGAAGCTTAAGTCGTCCCCTTATTTTTCTGAAGTGGTATTGCCGAAAGACAAGGCTTATGCCGAGTTTCCGTTTGTTTTGGAAAAAGGCAAGGCGGTCTATAACGGCAGGATAGACAGGATCATCTTAAAGGAAGGGAAAGCGTTCATTTACGACTACAAGACATATCCGGTTTCCGAAAAAGAGATACCGGAGTTGAAAAAACATTATTCGTTTCAGATGGCTTTATACAAAGAGGCTGTCGAAAAACTGTTTCTTGTCAATGCGGAGTCATATATTCTGTTCACTTATCAGCCGACCCTGATTTTTGTTGCCTGAGGATTTTACGAGAAGACCGAAAGTGTCTGTGATTCGTTTACAGGGGTTTCTAAAAATTCTTTGATAGCTTTCTGCGATTTTTCATAATTAGCTATTGCGATGGCGCGTCCGGCCACCACAAAATCCTGAAAAGAAGGGTTTGCGGGCGAAAGGGCCGCTCTTTTGACTTTTTCCATATCGTCTATTACTTTTTCCGGAGGGCCTGAAGTCCCCATATCTATGGATACGCCACCCGCAATTATGAAGTTTGTGCCGTCAGGCCCTTTCATGTACTCATAGCTGGCGGTTGCATTGTGTGCAGAGCCGGGCGCCATGTGTGCAAGCTCGTGATTTACAACTGTGCGCTGTATTGTTTCAAGCGATTCTATACGGGCGTTCTGTGCAGAGCGCAATTCCGATTTGCCGGACGGGAGCAGCCCCTTACCTGCCGCAAGGTTTGCCAAATACGCCTGAGAATGCAATTCTGCCGTAACTTTCATATATATTTTATATCGGGGATTGCCGGTGTTGCTTTATAAAATTTAATAGATGCCGTATTTTTTTGTCAATCATTGTGTATAATTTAATACATTCTATTGAAAGAGGGGGTGCAGTATGATCGGATCGGCCTCAATAAGTCTTTTGTTCGTTGTTTTTATGGTGTTTTATATTCTTTCGAGCGCCATAAAGATCCTAAAGGAATACGAGCGCGGTGTTGTCTTCAGGCTCGGCAGGATCATTCCCATAAGAGGGCCGGGGCTCGTGCTCATATGGCCGATTATCGATAAGCTGGTCAAGGTGAGCTTGCGGACAGTGACAATGGACGTGCCGCCGCAGGACATCATCACGAAGGACAATATAACGGTCAAGGTAAATGCGGTAATTTACTTCAGGCCGATCGACCCTATAAGGGCCATCACAGAGGTCGAAGACTTTTATTATGCTACGTCGCAGATAGCGCAGACCACGCTGCGCAGTATTCTCGGTCAGAGCCAGCTCGACGACCTGCTCGCAAAGAGGGACGAGCTTAACGCCGAACTGCAGAAAGTGATAGACATCCAGACCGAGCCGTGGGGGGTCAAGGTATCTGCTGTGGAGGTCAAGAATGTGGACCTTCCCCCGGAGATGCTGCGCGCCATAGCAAAACAGGCCGAAGCGGAACGTGAGCGGAGGGCGAAGATCATACACGCGGAAGGAGAATTCCAAGCGTCACAGAAGCTCGCGGATGCTGCAAAGATAATATCCTCCGAGCCTGCCACGCTTCAACTCAGGTTTTTGCAGACACTGACCGAGATTGCTACAGAGAAGAACTCGACTATAGTTTTCCCTGTGCCTATCGACATCATCAAACATTTTATGGAACGCGTGGAGAAAAAATAAGCTGTTTTGAAAATCCGAACGGGGTAAGGGAAGATCAAATCAAATAAAAATAAAGAAGCCTGCAAAAACTGCGTCTGGCTTAAGCCGCTTATCCTTATTTTGCTGCTGTGCGGTGCTGCCTTTGTTTTTTATAAGACCGGCCTGATTCAGTTCTTTCTGAGCAAAGAAAGAATGCTGGATTTTATTGATTCTCTAGGCCCCATCGGTTTTGTAGGCTTTATTCTGCTCCAGATTACGCAGGTTGTGGCTGCTCCTATCCCGGGGGAGGCGACAGGACTGCTGGGCGGTTTTCTGTACGGTCCTGTTCTGGGAGTAATACTCTCAACAATAGGACTGACTATAGGCTCATATATCGCCTTTGCACTCTCTCGCGCCTTCGGACGTCCTTTTGTTGACAGGTTTGTCGACAAGTCGGTAATGAAAAGATTCGATTACCTGCTGCATCACAAAGGGGCCTTTCTTGTTTTTCTTCTGTTTTTGATTCCGGGCGTGCCAAAGGACTATCTGTGTTATATACTCGGACTCGGTCATCTTACGACTACGGAATTTCTTGTCATAGGAGGAACGGGGAGACTTTTCGGCACCATACTGTTAACGCTCGGAGGCGCTTATATACGGCACCATCAGTACCAGAGGTTTTTCGTTTTGGTCGGCGTGGCCCTTGTGGTCGTTTTTATTGCCATGGCTTACAGGGACAAACTAGACAGATGGTTCAGGGTTTGGCATGTTGTAGATTATAAAAAGAAGAAGAAAAACAGAACAAAGACTAACAAGACCGTTCCGAAACATTCAGGCCGAGCTCATCAATAAGCTTCAGATCGTCGTCAAAGGTCCTGCCGGTCGTGGTCAGATAATTTCCGGTAAGCACAGAGTCGGCGCCGGCCTTGAAAATCATTCCATGTTTATCTCCGAGGGCCTGTATTCTGCCCCCGCATACCCTTATCTCCTTTTCGGGCATTACGAACCTGTAAAGACTGATTATCTTTAGCGCCTCAAAAGGCCCCAACGCTTTCCTAGTTTCGAGCCCTGTGCCTTTGACAGGCATCAAGTAGTTTATCGGGACCGAATCGACCCCTAGTTTTTGAATTTCAAAGGCCATATCCAGCCTGTCGTCCCAGTTCTCGCCGAGGCCGAATATGCCTCCCGAACAGACCGAAAGTCCTGCAGCCTTTGCCGCCTCGATGGTTTTGATTTTGTCCCGGTAACTATGAGTGGTGCAGATTGAAGGAAAGAACCGCTCAGAGGTTTCAAGGTTGTGATGGTACCTTTCAAGTCCGTTTTCTTTAAGGTATTCAAGCTCATCTCTGTCGAGCAGGCCCAAAGTGGAACAGGGCAGGAGTCCCATATCTCTGATCGAGGCCGTCATTCCTGCTATCTTTTTAAGTTCGGATTTATTCACTTTGCGGCCGCTTGTGACGATACAGAACCTTTTTACGCGGTTGTTTTTTGCTTCGCGGGCCTTGTCGAGCACTGCGGTTTTGCTTAACAGGGGATAAACTGCGGATGCTGTTTTAAAACGCGAGGATTGGGCGCAGTACGAGCAGTCCTCGCTGCATGCGCCAGATTTTGCGTTTATTATGGCGCATAGGTCTATGAAATTTTTCCTAAAAGAAGAACGTATTCTTTCAGCCGCGCCGAACAGATACGGCGAATCCGCAGCATTCATTTTTACGATAAAAACCGCCTCATCTCTCGTGATTTTGCGTCCTGACAAAACTTTTTCGAGCAAGTCGTTTAACATACTTTTTTATTTTAGCACGCAGGCGGCTTTTGAAATAAAACAAAAGCTTTTTTTATGCATGATTGTTTTAAAAATGGGGGGCAAGAGCGTATACTAATAGAAATCTTTGAGGTTTTGTAAAGCACGGGCAGATAAGGTGGTATTATGAAAACAAAATTGGTTTTTATCAGATTTTTGATCATAGGCATTTTTGTATCATTTATAGCATCTGCCTGTGCGGTCCAGCAATTAACAACAATTCACAGACCCGACCCATACAGTACTAAGCAGATGACGGTAGAAATTGCAGAGAGCATAGTTTCAGGCTACAATGCAGCCATAACAGCAACCGATGCAGGCTTCAGCTTCAATACGATTTACGGCCGGAAGTTCCTATCTTATAGCGAGGCGCATCCTGAGTTGTTGATAGGAAATGTCATTATGCATATAGGAATGCAGGAGAATGTCAGGGTTGCGCATAAAACCACGACATTCAGAAGGGACCGGATTGAAGAGGCCAAAAGGCTTGTTGACGCTTTATATGTCATCAAACAGGCTGCATTGGCAGGCACGAGGGTAAGAGCGTCAGATACATCTTCAAGAGATTGGAGGCGAGAGCGCGAACGGGAACAGTTGCTAAAGATAAAGGAGTCAATGCAGCCTGAGTCCCGCATAGTCGAACCCAAAAAAGCGGAAGTAAAGGAACCAATTCCCTCTGAGCCTGATATGGCCGAAACCGTAGATGCCAAGTCCGGACTGCTCCGTCCCGATGCCTTTGCTGTCGTAATAGGCATTGACTACAAAGGCAGACGGGACATACCCGCTCTTCAATACGCGGCAGCCGATGCCAAGAAGGTCCATAGGATATTGACCGATCCGAAGTACGGCGGCGTGCCGAAGGAAAACACAATCCTGCTTCTCAACGATAAGGCGACCAGAAACGAAATAGCTGCGGCGCTTAGAAAGATAAAGACATGGGACGGGTATGTGTATATCTACTACTCGGGACATGGGGCCCCTAAGGCAAAGGATGAGAAGCTTGTTGACGGTTTTCTTGTGCCTTATGACGCGATAGTGACGGACCCTGAATCAATGGAAGACTCGAGCATTAAGATATCGTATCTGCAGGAGCTGGTGGATACGACAAATGCAAAAGGGGTGATGGTTGCGCTGGATGCCTGCTTCAGCGGAGGCGGCAAATCGATAGTTCCAAAAGGCGGGAAGCCTCTGGTCGGCATGCTTACTACAACCGAATTGATCAAGCCTAAAGGCGTCGGTAAGGTAGTTATGACCTCATCTGCGTTGAACCAGCAGTCGTGGGAGGATGAGAGCGAGCTTAAGGGCGGCATATTCAGCCACTATCTTATGGAGGGTATGCGGGGGAAGGTAAGCAAGGAAGTATGGGTCAAAGTGAACGATTTGGCTGACTATGTGAAAGAGAATGTGGCCAAGGCTGCGAGGAGGCTCAAGGGAGTAGAGCAGACCCCGCAAATCAGCGGGAGAGGGGATTTCTCCGTGACCCGCAACTGGGAGCGCGCTAAAGTTATGGATATAGAAATAGGACGCGCAAAGCTGAAAGATTCGTTCGAAAAAGGAATAATAACCGCCGAACAGCTGAGCAAGGCGATGGATGAGATGAAGTCTTCAAAGAAATCCAAGACGCTTGAGGCGTTCCTCGAAGGAAAGATAGATGAAAAGAAGTTCGGGGAGTTGTATTAGCGCTATGAGATTATTGTTGATTTTGTCGTTACTTGCATCTCTTGCGGGTTGCGCGTCTCTCGAAGGGGTAAAAATAGAGAAATTTACCCTCTGCGAAAATCAGAAGTGCAGGTATCTGGCGGACTCCGATTCAAGAGAAGAACTGCTCGGCAAGATTTTTACTCTGATGAAAGAGTCTGAGGGCAGAGAGAATGAGTTATACAAGGCCGATCCGCAAAACAGGACTTTTGACGAAAAAGGCATAGGTTTTTTTGTTCAAGGCGGTCCGATACCGGGCAAGGCGACGAGGACTTCGGTAAAGTTTGCCGATGTCCTTTACCTCGACCGCGAAAACATGGAGATAAAATTCCGGGTGCTGGACAGACAGACATGGCTCGGAATCCCTGTAATAACCGCAGAGACTGAGGGAACGCTGTCTTTGAAATCCATTAACGAAATCAGGGTGGGGTATTCGGCGTTTGCATCGGGGATGGTAGTCGGCGCATCAGGGTCTAAAACCGAATGGATCATAGATTACATAGACCTAGACAATAAGGTCATAGGCGCCCATTATTCCATAAGCATCGCGGGCTTGGGCATAGGCGGAGGAAGCGGATATCAACTGGTCAAATTAGGCGGAGAGAAAAAATTGCGCGCTGTAGATATGAAGACCGTTCCGGAAACTCAGAAGATCGAGATTTCCAAATCTGTTCCCGAACCTCAGCCGGTTCTGCCTCCGTCGCTTTCGGCGAATATCGTTTTTAGCGAGGCTTCGGGCAACAGGATACTTGAGGGCGGGGAAGAAGCCGTATTGAGGATAGAGGTCGAGAACAAAGGCAAAGGCGCGGCGCAAGACGTGCAGGTTGTTCTCTCGGGCAATCCGCTGCTTGTGACCTATCTTGGAGAAAGAAAGTCTATCGGAAACATAGGGGCAGGAGAGAAAAAGACGGTAGAATTTAAAGCTGTGATGCCGCTGCAGATCCCGTCGGAAGAGTTGTATGTTAAAGTCGAGGTCAAAGAGGCGCAGGGCTTTTCGCCGGCAGAAACGAAAACTCTGAGGATTGCAGCGAGACACGCGCAAATAAAGGAGACAGTTGAGGTCATATCGGAACTGCCGCGCCTTGCATTCAGCACTTCCTTGAAAGACCAGAACAACAACCGTGTTTTGGACGGCGGGGAAGAGGTCTCCTTGAAGGTGGCGATCGAAAACAAAGGAGAGGGTACTGCAAAAGATGTGCAGGTGGTGCTTTCAGGAAATAAAACGCTCACCGGATATCTGGGCGAAAAGAAGTTCGTAGGAGTTGTAATGCCCGGCGAGAAAAAGACCGTGGAATTCAAAACCGTTTTGCCTGCGCAGATACCTTCGGAATCGGCGACGCTTAGAATAACGCTGCAGGATGCGATGGAGGGTTCGTCTTCTGAAATCAAGGTGTTGAAAGTCGCGATGAGACCAAGAGAAATAAAAGAGATAGTCGAGGTCATCTCCGAAGTAAATGTGGACGATATCCCGCTTAAGACAAAAAACTTCGATAGAAAAGATGCCTTTGCCTTGGTAATCGGCATAAGCAAATACCGTGAAGAAGCGATCCCTTCGGTCAAGTACGCGAGCAGAGACGCCGAAGTGGTTGCACGGTATCTCGAAAATGTAGGTGGTATTCCAAAAAGCAATATAAAATTATTGACCGACACTGCGGTCACAAAGAGCGACCTTGAGGCCTATATCGAAGACTGGCTCGCGAGAAGGGTCAGCAGGGATTCGGTAGTTTTTGTGTATTATGCGGGCCACGGCGCTCCTGATATGGAAAACAAAGAGGCCTATATCGTGCCTTACGAGGGGCATCCTGATTTTCCTTCTAAGCTGTATTCACTGAAAAAAATGTACGAATTGCTTAATAGACTTCCGGCAAAAGAAGTTGTGGTAATGCTCGACAGCTGTTTTTCCGGAACGGGCGGAAGAAGCGTTACGAAGATAGGCGCGCGTCCGCTGGTTGTGACCATAGAGAATCCGGTGCTTTCGGGAGGGAAGATAAATGTGCTTGCGGCCTCTACCGGAAGCCAGATAAGCTCCGACTACGACAGAGTCAAGCATGGTTTGTTTACTTACTTTCTTTTAAGAGGAATGAGGGGCGAGGCCGACAAAAACGGAAACAGCACAATAGAGCTCGGCGAACTTTACGATTATGTAAAGACTAATGTTTCTGAGAGGGCATCTCTCGATCTTAACAGAGACCAGTCGCCTGTTCTGCTTCCAACCGCCGACCAGACTGATAACAGACTTGAAATGCCTGTGGCCAAGATAAGATGACAGAAACAACTGTTTTCAGAAGTCTGATGTGCGGAATAATACGGGGCGCTCTTATCTGTATTGTGCTTTCCGGCTGCGCCGGCATTCAGTACAGCGATAAAGTTCAGGCTGTAGACATCACCGGTACGGAAAAGCGTGAAATAAAGTCACGTGTTTTGGCCGCAGCCGACGAATGGAGAAATTCCGGAGCGATTGTCAAGAAAAATACCAAGTATAAGATTACGGCATCAGGAAGCTGGACAGCCGGACCGATATGCGGATGGACAGGCCCTGACGGGGTGGGTGCATCCGCGATCTGTGGGGGCGCTGCAGGGACTTATATCGGTAGGGGCAGCGCGTCTGCACTTATCGGCAGGGTAGGGGATGCCGGCGAGGTGTTCTTTACCGGCAACAGCTTCGAACTTACTCCTGATAAAGACGATATTCTTTTTTTCCGCATAAACGACACGCCAGTATGGATGGGCGACAACAGCGGATATGTTGATGTTACTACGATAGCGGTTGGTTTCCCGCCTGAGAAAATAGCACAACCACAGCCTTCAAGGGAACCCGAAAAACCTATCGCGCAGAGTATTGCTGAACTCCCACCCTTGCGTTCCGACACTTTTGCGATAGTGGTAGGAATAGACTACAAGGGCAGACAGGAGATTCCGAACCTTCAGTATGCGTCGCAGGATGCCAAAAGGGTTTACGATGTGTTGACCGATCCCAGATACGGCGGAGTGCCGAAAGAGAACGCGGTATTGCTTCTCAATGAAAAAGCCACAAGAAGCGAGATGATCGGCGCATTGCGCAAGATCAAAAAATGGGACGGCTATGTTTATGTTTACTTTACAGGCCACGGCGCACCCAAAACAAAGGGAGACAAATTTACGGACGCATTTTTAGTGCCCCACGATGTTGTTATAACCGATCCTGAGGCGATGGAAGAAACCGCCATAAAGGTCTCATATCTTCAGGAGCTTGTTGATGCCTCAATTGCAAAAGGGGTGATGGTGGCCCTCGATGCATGTTTTTCCGGCGGCGGCAAGTCAATAGTTCCAAAAGGAGGGAAGCCTCTGGTCGGCATGATGGTGGCATCTGATTTAATGAAACCCAAAGGCAAGGGCAGACTTGTTATTACCTCGTCAGCGGTCAATCAGCAGTCTTGGGAAGATGAAAGCGAGCTGAAAGGCGGGATATTCAGCCATTATCTAATCGAGGGCATGCGGGGCAAGGCAGGCAAGAATGTGTGGGTAAAGGCCGATGAGCTTGCAGAGTACATATCGGACAATGTGCCTAAGGCTGCGAGAAGACTGAAAGGAATTGACCAGACCCCTCAAATACTCGGCAAGGGAGACTTCGCGGTATCGAGGAACTGGGCCCGCGCCAAAGTTATGGATATAGAAATTGCCCGTAATAAGCTTAAGGTTGCTTTTGAAAAAGGGATAATAACCGCAGACCAATTAAATAAAGCGCTTGATGAGATGGTGTCCCCCAAGAAGAGCAAGACACTCGAAGCCTTTCTAGAGGGCAAGATCGATGAAAAAAGATTCGGTGAGCTGTATTGAGAGAAAAAACAGTTAAAATGAAATTTTGAGTGATGAGCCATAGATTTTCAGGAGACGGGGGATGAGAAGGATATTTTTAGCGATTTTAATCATTATTGCATGCTGTTTGTTTGCCGGCTGTGCGACCCCGTTGACGGATGCGGCAAGGAGTGGCGACATCCAGCAGGTTAAAGCACTGCTCGATAGCGGAGCTCAGATTGATGAGCAAGGTGGTGACCCTTCTCGAACACCGTTAGCATGGGCAATAACATATGGGCATTTTGATATAGTAAAACTCTTGATCGAGAGGGGGGCAGCCGTTAATTATAGGGGGGTCGGATCACCGCTATCTTGGGCCATAGAGGTTGGTGATATTAATTTGGTGAATTTTTTGATCGAGAAAGGCGCGAATGTAAATCAAATTCAATGGGATTTAAGTACACCTTTAATGGAGGCAGCGCAAAAGAGAAACACTAATATTGTAGACCTTCTGCTGGAAAGGGGTGCTGATCTGGAATATGCAATAAATGCATGTGCCGCAAACAAAGCGCATTGGGTGTGGGGTGCTGAGCCTTGCCTTGCAACATTAAAACCAATCAAGGCTAAACAGGATAAAATCGCGCAGCAGAAAGAAAAGGGGCAAGAGATAGCCAAGGCAAAAGAGATAGAAACGTTGAAGGCGAAAGAGATTAAGGACTTAATCAAAGAAGTTGTTAAGGAATCATCTCTGCAAAAAAAAGATTCTAAAGCTGCTTCTACCATTCAGACCGACATAGACAAACCCTCCTTCAGCGCGTCGGAGAAGATAATGAGAGATAACGATCTTGCTGTCATCATCGGCATAGAAGGGTATCAGGGGCTTCCAAAATCAGATTTCTCTTATGACGATGCGAAGCTTGTAAAAGAATACGCAAAGGCTCTTGGGTTCAAGGAAAGAAATATCGAGCTTCTTCTTGATGAAAGGGCAACAAAATCATCTATTGAAAAATCCCTTGAGGCATGGCTAAAAAACAAAGTAAAGCCTGATAGCAGGGTATTTGTTTATTATTCGGGTCATGGCGCTCCGGATCCGAATACGGGCGATGCCTATATCGTGCCTTATGACGGAGACCCGAATTATCTGAATGTAACAGGCTATCCATTAAAGAGGCTTTACGATAATCTCGGAAAACTTCAGATAGCAGAAGTAGTTGTTGTTCTTGATTCGTGCTTCTCAGGCGCAGGAGGAAGAAGCGTTTTGGCACAGGGTGCAAGGCCATTGGTTATGATGGCTGATATTAAGGCAATCCCATCAAACATGGCTGTTCTTTCTGCAACACAGGGTTCGCAGATAAGCACATCATCGACTGAAAAAGGACATGGAGTGTTTACATACTACTTCCTCAAGGCATTAAAAGACGGCAAAAAGACAATTGCTGATATTTACAGCTACATAAAGCCTCTGGTTGAGGATGAGGCAAAGCAATTAAATGTCCAGCAAAGCCCGAGCATAAGCCCTGATGTTGAGAGATTAAAGGGACGTTTTGGGTTGAGGAAATAAGGTCTGTTGACATTGCAATATAATGATGTAAGATGTAAGATGTAAATGGAGGTGAGAATCATGGAAACGGCAAAGCACAGAACGCAGATATCCCTTGAAGACTGGCAGTATCAGGCGCTGCAGGAAATGTCGAAAAAGACAAAAAAGAGTCTTTCCAGCATCATCAGGGATTTGATAAGAGAAAAATTCTCAAAAGAGGCGTTGAAAACAAAAGAAGACGCCCTCTGGGGCATTGTAGGTCTCGGCGCAGGTGATGGTTCTCCTGTTGCAAGGGAGCATGATAAGTTTCTCTACGCAAAGAGGAAGAAAAAATGAAAAGGCTCTTTGTAGATACCGGCGCGTGGTATGCGCTCGTTGACAAGAACGACCCTGACCATAAAGAAGCAGAGCATTTTCTTGCAAACAATAAAATCCCGCTTTTGACAACCAATTTTATATTTGACGAAACCATAACCCTTATCAGAAGCCGTCTTGGATGGAGTGCGGCAAAAGAATTTGGTGAAAGGCTTAAGAAAAGCGGTTTTGTGAGCATTGTTGCAGTAAGGGACGAAGATGAAGAAGGGGCATGGGAGATTTTTCTAAAATATAAGGATAAAGATTTCAGTTACACAGACTGCACGAGTTTTGCAGTAATGGAAAGGTTGAAGATAGATACTGCTTTTTCTTTTGACAGTCATTTTAAGACAATGGAATTTCAGGCAGTGCCGTCATAATTTTTCAGGTGTGGGATGAGAATGAAAAATAATTTTATTTCTTTAATCAGCGTAATCTTCGTGCTGTTTGTAAGCATGGCTATGACAGGGTGTGCTAGTACGGATCCTTTTTTTAATGCGGCTTATTCGGGTGACATCGATGCCGTTAAAACTCTTATTGAACAAGGCGCTGATGTGAATGTGAGGGTTGGGGTGAGTGGATTAATGCCTTTGAACTATGCTGCAGGTCGCGGCCATATCAATGTTGTAGCACTGCTCATTGAAAAGGGCGCTGATCTGAATGCGAGGGATGGAAGCGGACATACCCCGCTCGAGTTTGCCGCTATATTAGGCCATGCCAATATAACAAAACTCCTCATTGACAAGGGTGCAGATATAGATGCTGCAATAGTTGGTTTAGGCAGATATGACAACTCAGACGCCAAGGCAGCCATTAAACTTATTGAGAAGTTCGCTAAAAAGCAGGACATTGCCGGTCAGTCTGTACTGCCGGTTTCCAAAACGACACAAGCTGTATCTCTCATTGTAAAATCCGACATTGACAATCTTCCTGCTGCAGTTGCAAAGACCAACAAAAACTCTTATGCAATTGTAATAGGGATTGAAAACTACCGCCAGAAACTGCCAAAAGCGGATTTTGCAGTTCAAGATGCAAAGCTGATGACCGAGTATCTCACAAAAGCAATGGGTTATCCTGAAGAGAATATTGTAACGCTTTTAAATGAGCATGCTACAAATGTAGATTTCGCAAAGTATTTTGAAAAGTGGCTGCATAACAATGCCGAAAAAGACGGCACTGTTTTTATCTACTATTCAGGCCACGGAGCGCCCAATCCAAAGACAGGTGACGCGTATCTTGTGCCCTACGACGGCGACCCCGCATTTATAGAGCAAACCGGGTATTCTTTAAGAAGGCTCTATGAATCGCTCGGTAAAATTCAGGCAAAAGAAATTATCGTGGCACTTGATTCCTGTTTTTCAGGGGCTGGCGGAAGGTCTGTTATAGCAAAAGGCGCAAGGCCGCTGGTCATGTCTATGGAGAGTTTGCAGATACCGCAAAAGATTACTGTGCTTTCCGCTGCCTCCGGAGACCAGACAAGTTCAACTTATGACGAAAAAGGTCATGGGTTGTTCACGTATTTTATGCTAAGAGGGTTAAAGGGCGAAGGGGACGCAAATGGCGATGGGAAAATAGAAATAGGAGAGCTTTTTAATTACATCAGACCGCAAGTGGAGCGCATTGCCAGAAAGACATACAACAATGAGCAGTCTCCGCAAATAATAGGATCTGAAAACAAAAAAAAGATAGTGATGGTGGAATGATGGTTTTTAAGATTTTCGACATGTGTAAAATATCGGCGTGCGGTTTAATCTTTGCTGTGCTTACTGTTCTTAACGGGTGTGTAACTCTGGCCAAGACCCCATTAGGCTCGGCAGTTGAAAGCGGAGATGTTAATTCTGTTAAAGAACTGCTGGCCAAGGGTTCTAATGCCTGCGAAGTGCAGGATTATGGTCTGCCGGCTTTCGGACTCGCAGCAACTTACGATTTGACTATATTCCCACTCGACATTAAATACCGGAATTGCAGCGATGAATTATATAAGGTAATGCTTGACAATGCTTACGAAACATTAAATAAAGGCGGTAATTGTCCTCAATTATTGGATTATGCTGCCGGCGCAGGATGCAATGATATAGTCAGAGGACTCCTTGAAAAAGGATACGACCCCAACGCAAAATCCGGCTATGGTAACGCATTAGGGCACGCGGCGTTTCACGGCCACATCAGTACCGTCGAAATATTGCTGAACAAAGGCGCTGATCTGAATTCTGCAATAACTTCACTGAAAGATATTGCGTCAAAGCAGTTGTCGGTCGGCTTAAGCGAACCGTTGAACAGAAAGACCCATGACAAAGCCAATCAAGCGGTTAAAATGTTGGTCGGATTGAAGCCTATTCAGGAAGGATGGTCTTACTATAAAAAAGGCAATTATGCCGAAGCAATAAATGCTTTTAATAGGGCTCTGGAGGTCAATCCTCGAAATGGAAATGTTTTAGATGGGTTGGGCTGGGCGCACTATTATAGAGGCAATTTTAACGAAGCAATCAGTTATTTTAATAAAGTATTGGAATATATTGAACCGAATAATAAAGCTTTACTGTACGATGCTCTTTTAGGCAAAACTTTTTCTTATCTCGGGGTTGGAGACGGTGAAACTGCCATAAGCATAGAAAAAAAGAGAAAAGAAACGAATCCCGATTACAATCCCGCCTATAATCTATCACTCATATATTATCTGCTTGGAGATAAAGAAAAGGCTTGGGAATACAGGGGCGGAAGAGGTATGGTTGGATTGCAGGTAAAAGACTACAACAAAGGATTGATAAGAGGCGTGGAAGCAGTAAGAATTGTGGAAGGCGGACCTGCGGCAAAAGCTGGACTATTGGTCGGCGATATAATTCTCAAATTAGACGGCGCTCATGTATCGGACATAAAAGATTTTGTTAATAAAGCGGCAAAATTAATGCCGAGGACAACAACAGTAGTGAGAGTTTTAAGAGAAGGACTGGAAAGGGACATGTCTCTTTCCGTTGCATCGGCAGAAACATTAATGGAAGAGAATCCGCTTATAGCCCCAATAATCGCAAAGAAAAAAGGCAAAGCAGAAACAGCAGCCAAACAATCGTATGAAGTCTCTTCCGTTATCGAACCCGCAGCTACAGGTGAACTCCCGCCCTCGCGTTCCGACACTTATGCAGTAGTAGTGGGGATAGACTACAAGGGCAGACAGGATATTCCAAATCTTCAGTACGCTTCGCAAGATGCGAAAAGAGTTTATGATGTTCTGACCGATCCTAAATACGGCGGTGTTCCGAAAGAAAACTCGGTACTGCTTCTCAATGAAAAAGCCACAAGAAGCGAGATGATATCTGCGCTGCGCAAGATCAAAAATTGGGACGGCTATGTATATGTCTATTTTTCAGGCCACGGCGCGCCGAAGACAAAGGACGATAAGATCCTCGACGGGTTCCTTGTGCCGTATGACGCGGCAATTGCAGACGCAGAGACAATGGAGGATACGAGCATAAAGGTATCGTATTTGCGGGATTTGATGAGCGGGTCTCAGTCCAAAGGGTTGTTGGTGGCGCTCGATGCGTGCTTTACCGGAGGCGGCAAGTCCATAGTACCCAAAGGCGGCAAACCTTTGGTGGGGATGATGGCATCCTCAGACCTGTTTAAATCCGCAGGAACAGGAAAGGTGATGATCACCTCTTCTGCTGCGAATCAGCAGTCTTGGGAAGACGAAACGGAACTGAAGTCAGGTATATTCAGCCACTATTTTCTTGAAGCACTGCGCGGCAAGGGCGGCAAAGACGTATGGGTCAAGGTGGATGAGCTTGCCGACTATATAAAAGAGAATGTGCCTAAGGCGGCAAGAAAGTTTAAGGGTGCTGATCAGACCCCGCATGTTTCGGGCAAGGGGGATTTTGCCGTGACCCGCAATTGGGAGAGGTCCAAAGTGGCGGATATAGACATAGCCCGCAACAAGCTTAAAGCTGTTTTTGAAAAAGGGATAATAACCGCCGAACAGCTCAGCAAGGCGATGGATGAGATGAAGTCTTCAAAGAAATCCAAGACCCTCGAAGCGTTTCTGGAAGGAAAGATAGACGAGAAAAAGTTCGGGGAGTTGTATTAGCATATTTATCCAATCATGATCTGCATGCCGTCTTTTTTAAATAAGTTTTCTCTTTATCTAAGGATGATCAAGTTTTCTCATTCTGTTTTCGCACTGCCGTTTGCGTTTACAGGGGCGTTGCTTGCGGCAAAGGGTTTGCCTGCTTGGAATACTGTATTCTGGATTACGGTTGCGATGGTAGGGGCGAGGTCCGGAGCGATGGGACTGAACAGGATCATAGACAGAAGCATTGACGCTGCAAATCCGAGGACCAAGGACAGAGAGATCCCGGCAGGAAAAATAAGCGTGCGGGACGCTGTTATTTTCACCGTTGTTTCATTTGCCTTGATGATTTATGCCGCAGGCAGCCTCAATGCCTTGTGCCTGATACTTTCTCCGGTTGCCATAGCCGTGCTTTTTTTGTATTCGTATACCAAGCGATTCACATGGCTCTCGCACTTTGTTTTAGGTGTTTCCCTGTCTGCAGCGCCGATAGGCGCATGGATTGCGGTAAGGGGAAGCTTTGATCTGGAAATATTGCCGCTCGGATTTGCCGTGGTTTTTTGGCTGGCAGGGTTTGATGTCCTATACGCATTGCAGGATGTGGAATATGACAAGGGACATGGCCTGCATTCCATTCCCCAGCGTTTCGGAGTATCCAAAGCGCTTTTTCTTTCCCGCTTGCTGCATTGTATGACTTTTTTATTGCTTGTATTCTCAGGCATTATCTTCAGCCTTAATTTTTTTTACTGGATTGCCATGCTCATTACCGCTGCGCTTTTGATTTACGAGCATTCGCTCGTGAAACCTGACGACCTGAGCAAGCTGAATATGGCTTTCTTCAATATGAACGGATACATAAGCATTACGGTCTTGGCTTTTACCGCATTGGCGCTGCTCTTATAGCTTGACAGCCTTCAAACCCGTACTTTATATTGTCGAAACAAAACAGGAAAGGAGCAATCATGTCAAAAATAAAAATCGGTATCATCGGCGGTTCGGGACTCGACGATCCGCGCTTTATGAACAACCCTAAGACTAAAAGCGTAAAAACGCCTTATGGCGCGCCATCTTCGCCTCTCACCATCGGCAAGATAGACGGCGTTGATGTTGTAGTTCTCGCCCGACATGGCAAGGGGCATACCATCTTCCCGACCGGCGTTAATTTCAGGGCGAATATCAGCGCGCTGCAAAAAGAGGGCTGCACTCATATACTCGCAACCACAGCAGTAGGTTCTTTACGTGAAAACATCAGGCCCGGAGATCTGGTTTTCGTAGACCAGTTCATTGATTTTACAAAGCACAGGCCGCTGACTTTCCACGAGAAGAAGGTCGTTCACACACCAATGGCAGAGCCGTTCTGTCCTGATTTAAGAAGTCTGCTTGTAAAGTCGGCCAAAGAGATGAAATTGAGGCACCACAAAAGCGGGACGGTTGTAACGATTGAAGGCCCCCGCTTTTCGACAAAGGCCGAATCGCATATGTTTAGACTTCTTGGCGCGGATGTGATTAATATGTCCACGGTGCCCGAAGCGCCACTTGCAAGAGAGGCAGGCATCTGTTATCAGTCTATAGCCATGTCAACAGATTATGACTGCTGGAAAGAGGGCGAGGAGCATGTGACATGGGAGATGATAGTAAAGATCATGGGCCAGAATGCTGACAACGTTAAAAAACTCATACTTAAAACACTGTCGAAGATAAAAAATACCGATTGCCATAACTGCAAAACAACATAGGAGGATAATATGCCGATCAAATCTAAAATCAGGACGATTCCGGACTATCCCAAGAAAGGAATAATGTTCAGGGACATCACAACGCTTATCAAAGACCCGGTGGGATTCAGGCTTGTGATAGACAACTTCACGCAGAGGTATATCAAGGGCGACCATGATTTTAACGTTATCGTCGGGATAGAGTCACGCGGCTTTATCATCGGCGGCGCGCTTTCATACACACTCGGCAGAGGCTTTGTGCCGATAAGAAAAAAAGGCAAGCTCCCCGGCGAAAAGATAACCCATGAATACGAACTCGAATACGGCACAGACATAATCGAGATACACAAGGACGCAATCAAGAAAGGCGATAAGGTCCTTTTGGTGGACGACTTGCTTGCAACAGGCGGCACGGCGTTGGCAGCTGCCACGCTTATAGAAAAGCTCGGCGGAACAGTTGCAGAGATGGCCTTTATCGTTGATCTTCCGGATGTCGGCGGCGCAAAAAAGCTGAAACAGAAAGGCTACAAATTTTATGCGCAGACCGAGTTTGAAGGAGATTGATAAAGGTTGAGAGTTGATCTGATAATCTGCGGGGACTATGTCCTGACCATGAACAGCGCTATGGATGTCCTGAAAAACGGCGCTGTTGCGGTTTTGAACAAGAAAATAGTCGATCTGGATGCCGCAGAGGTGATACTCGAAAAATACTCATCTCCGGAAATTATCAGCGGCGAGGGCAGGGTGGTGATGCCCGGTTTTATAAATACTCACACTCATGCTGCTATGGTCTATTTCCGCGGCCTTGCCGATGACTTGCCCTTAAAGGAGTGGCTTGAAAATCATATCTGGCCTGCCGAGGGCAGATGTCTGAGTCCGGAATTCGTTTATGACGCTGTCGAACTTGCATGTCTTGAGATGCTAAAATCGGGGACTACGACATTCTCCGATATGTATTTTTTTGCAGACAGCACAGCAAAGGCCGCAGTTAAAATGGGCATGAGGGCGGTAGTCTGTTCGGGTGTAGTAGACTTCCCGACCGTTACAGGCAGCAACGCCGACGACTATCTCAACAGCGCCGAAAGGTTCATTAACGATTGGAGCGATGACGCGCTGATTAGGCCCGGCATTGCCGCGCATTCGGCTTATACCTGCAGTCCGGATACCCTGAAAAAAATATGCAGGCTTTCTGACAAATGTTTTGTTTCAAGGCAGATACACCTGTCGGAAACCGAATGGGAGGTTTCCGAAATTATTTCGAGATACGGTAAAAGGCCCGCAGTACATCTCGATAATACAGGCTTCTTTGACGGCCGCTCCGTTGCCGCCCATTGCGTGTGGGTCGATGCCGGAGAAATCGATATTCTGGCAAAAAAAGGTGTCGGAGTCTCTCATTGTATAGAAAGCAATTTGAAGCTGGCTTCAGGGATCGCGCCGGTCCCAGCGATGTTGAAAGCGGGGGCTGCCGTTTCTTTCGGGACAGACGGCGCAGCGAGCAATAACGACATGGACCTTATCAGCGAAATGTCCACGGCAGCAAAAGTCCATAAGGCCGTAAGCAAAGACCCGACTGTTATCGATGCTGCAACCGCGCTCAGAATGGCGACTATCGGCGGCGCAAAGGCGCTCGGGATGGATGGGGAAATAGGCAGCATAGAGAAGGGTAAATATGCGGACCTAGTTGCCGTAAACCTGAAGAAGCCTCATTTGACGCCATTGTATAGTATTTATTCTCACATGGTTTATTCCCTGAGAGCATCGGATGTGGAAACAGTGATGGTAAACGGCAGAATCATCATCGATAAGGGGCGTCTTATTTTGAAAGATGAAGATGAGATATTAAAAAAGGCCGGCGAATGGGCGCAAAAGGTTTCACTATAAAGCGCTCGCCTGATGAATAACTATCATTCGATTTTCAGAAAGATTTTATGGCGTGTTCTGCCTGCTGCTTTGCTGATTATATGGGGATGGGTCGAGATCGGGACCTCATTCGGTGTTTTTAGCCAACTGTTAGTTGGACTGCTTTTATGTTTCTTGGGCATATTAATCATAGCTCCGCCTCTTAGTGAATTGGCAGCCGAGATGTTCTCGTTTATTTACAATCCTACAGCACCTCCGGAACAAAACGTCTTGACGGGCGAAGAAGCTAAAAAGTCTTACGAAAAAAGGTTTGCGGAGTTGTATGAGATTTCGGTCCGGGAAGCTCAAAGGGTAGATGTTTATATCGAGATGATAGATATTGCATTTAATGAATTCAAGGACGGAAATCGAGCACTTTCTGTATTATATAAGGGACTGAAGGTGTTGCAGAAAAAAGAGGACCGTGAAGCCATGTCTGACGCATTTAATAAAGCTAAGGCAGGGATACGATTGAAAATCGTATAAAATCTGGAGGAGTTAATGTCTAAGATATTTGAAAACGCTGCTTCTGTTTGGAAAGATATTTTGTCCGGCACTGACAAAAACCGGCATTTATTGTCAGAGGTTGAAAAGTTTGCACGGGAAAACCTTCAGCCGACTACTGTAGTGTTCGGCACTTCGGGCTGGAGAGGCGAGATAGGCACCGATTTTACATTCAACAATGTCAGGATAGTGGCAACGGCCATCGTTAATATGCTCAAAAACAACGATGGGTCCGTAATGAATGCTATGGGCGTCAAAGATTTTGATGAGATCAAAAAAAGAGGAGTTATTGTAGGGCATGACAATAGGTTCTTGGGCCCGGATTTTGCTAAAAATGTAATAGGCATTCTGCAAAAAAACGGCATAAAGGCATGGTATGCGGGTGAGGCTGCTACGCCGGAATTCTCGGCAGGAATCGAGATGCTGAATGCCGCGTGCTCGATAAATCTTACTCCTTCCCACAATCCTGCCAATTATGCAGGCTTTAAATTCAACCCCTCGGACGGCGGCCCTGCAGGCTCGGAAATAACGACCAAGATTGAAGAGATAGCAAATGCATCGATGCGTTCGGGTGTTGTCATGAACGAGGATCCGTCAGTTATCGAGAAGATAGACCTTACGGATTTATACATCAAATACATAACTGCCAAGGGAACAATAAACCTTGAACGCATAAAGAAATTCATCAAGGATTCCGATATAACTCTTTGTATCGACAATGTCCACGGCTCGACGAGGGGCAGGGCGCAGAGGATATTGGGACACAGCGACAAGATTGTTTATCTGAGGACAGAGGACGATTACCTTTTCGGTGGGGTCGCTCCGGAGCCCTCAGAAAAGAATATGCAGGGAGTTGATGAGGTTTTGAATAGCGCCAAGACCAAGTTTAAACTCGGCGTGATTATGGACCCTGACGGAGACAGGATAAGGTTTTCGGACGGCTCGATACAGATACCAATGAACTATTTTGGCGCGATGGCGCTTCATTTCCTGCATGTCCACAACGGCATAAAAGGCGTAGTGGCCAAATCAGTAGGCACGAGCAATTTTGTGAATGCTATTGCCGAGAAGCTCGGAATACCGATAAAAGAGACAAAGGTCGGCTTCAAGAACTTCAGGCCGTATCTTCTTTCGAATTCGTCGGAAAGGGCCATAGTGGCGTTTGAAGAATCGGACGGAATTTCGGGCTTTAACAACACGCTTGAAAAGGACGCATTGTTCGGGCTGCTGCTTTCGATAGAGATGATGGCGGTCACAGGCAAGAACCTCAGCGCCTATATGAAAGATATTATGGACGAGTTCGGATATTTTTATCCTGACAGGGCAGGCATTACTGTCGACAGTTCGCTTGTGGGAGAACCTTTGCTTAAAAAGCTTTCGGCAATTAAAGATAAGTTTCAAAAAGGCGTTACTGTCGAAATCGGCGGCAAATCCTTGACTGTCAAGGACTTGATCACTGTCGACGGCACAAAGGTGGTATTCGACAACGGCTCTTGGCTCATGATAAGGCCGTCAGGCACAGAGCCGAAAGTAAGGTTTTATATCGAGGCGAGGACTGAGACCGACAAAAAGGCGATATTCGAAGCTGCCGAGAAGATAACGAGAGAGGCGTTGTCTTAATTCCATGTGGGACTACACGAACAAGGTCAAAGAGCATTTTCTTAATCCCAAGAATGCCGGAGAGATAGAAAACCCGGATGCTGTCGGCGATGTGGGCAGCATTGTCTGCGGCGATGCCCTTAAAATAACCTTGAGCATCGACAAAGATACAAATACTATAACCGACGCCAAGTTTCAGACCTTCGGCTGCGCCTCGGCCATAGCAAGTTCGTCCGCGCTTACAGAACTTGTGAAGGGCAAGACCGTTGATGAGGCCTTGAAGATAACCAATCAGGATATAGCCGATTATTTAGGCGGTTTGCCGAAGGAGAAGATGCATTGTTCTGTCTTGGGGCGCGAGGCACTCGAAGCAGCAATAGCAAATTACAGAGGGGAAGCCCTTCCGCTCGAACTTGCGGGCAAGCTTGTGTGCCAGTGTTTTGCGGTCACCGAGGAGATGATACGCAAGGTTGCAATAGAAAATCACCTGACCACTGTTGAAGAGATAACCGACTACACAAAGGCAGGCGGGGGCTGCGGCTCGTGCATCCCCGAGATAGAAAAGATACTGAAGGACATATGGTCTGTGAAGGCCCCGGAAGAGACGCCGAAGAAGCCGAAAAAACTTACCAATCTACAAAAGATTGCGCTGATTCAGGATGTCCTCGAAAAGGAGATAAGGCCTAAGCTTCAGGCTGACGGGGGCGATATAGAACTCATAGATATCGATGGAAACAGTGTCGTGGTTGCTTTGCGTGCCATGTGTGTATCCTGTCCGATGGGAGGAGTTACCCTAAAAGGCATCGAGGACAAGCTGCGCGAACTCGTAAGCGAAGAGCTGAAGGTTGTAGAAGGATGAAGCCGATATATTTTGACAACAACGCCACGACACCGGTAGCGCCCGAAGTTCTTGATGCAATGCTCCCGTATCTCAAAGAATATTACGGCAACCCCTCCAGCATGCACACCTTCGGCGGACAGCTGCATAAGAAAGTAGAAGAGGCGAGGGCAAGAGTTGCTGAGTTGATAGGCGCAGACCCCGAAGAAATTATATTTACGAGCTGCGGCACAGAGAGCGACAATACGGCCATAGCCGGCGCGGTCGAGGTTTCGGGCGGCAAAAGGCATATTATAACTACGAGGGTGGAGCATCCGGCCGTTATGAATTTTGCAAAACACCTCAGCAGAAAGGGGTATAGATCCACCTTTCTGCCGGTCGACAGCCTCGGCAGGCTCGATATGAAGGCATTTGCCGATGCCCTCGACGACGATACTGCGATAGTCTCTGTCATGTACGCCAACAATGAGACGGGCGTGATCTTTCCTGTAGCCGAAATCGGTTCTGTCCTGCGTGAAAGAGGAATAATTTTTCATTCCGATGCAGTGCAGGCTGCAGGCAAGATATTGTTGAACGTAAAAGAGCTGCCGGTGGATATGCTTTCGCTTTCCGGCCATAAAATCCATGCGCCTAAAGGCATAGGCGCGCTCTATGTCCGCAAAGGTACACGTTTTTATCCGTATGTCATAGGCGGACATCAGGAGCGGGGCAGGCGGGCGGGCACCGAAAATGTGGCCTCCATAATGGGGCTCGGCAAGGCGTGCGAGCTTGCAAAGGCGCATATTGAAAACGAATCGGCATACCTTAGTGCGCTCAGAGACAGGCTTGAAAACGCTCTTGTCAAGAATTGCCCTGATTCAAGGATAAACGGCGACACCGAAAATCGCCTGCCGAACACCACCAATATCAGTTTTGAATATGTCGAGGGCGAAGCCATCCTGTTGAGGCTCGACGAACACGGCATCTGCGCGTCGTCCGGCTCTGCCTGTTCTTCAGGCTCCCTCGAACCCAGCCATGTGCTTAGGGCAATGGGCGTGCCGTTCACCTTAATACACGGTTCCATCAGATTTTCGTTAAGCCGCTACAATACCGAAGCAGAGGTTGATAAGGTAATAGAGTTGATGCCTGCGCTGATCAAAGACCTCAGGGCGCTTTCACCCTTTGGCAAGAAGATCTGAAAAACACCTTTTAGTAATCAAAATAATTCTAATAAATTCAAATAGTTGCATCAAAGTTAGATATTGTTATTACATTGACTGTACGCAAGCAATCTGGTATTATTTAAAAAATATCTAATAACTGGCCGGCATCGGCCATGGTGCGTTGAATGTATCGCTGTACTCGATCTTTATTAGAGAAAGGAACGAAGAAAGAACATGATTACGGCAATTAGCTGGGATGAGAGCTTATCCCTAAAGGTGCCAGAAATCGATAACGACCACAAGCAGTTGATTGATTATTACAATCAACTATTGGGCGCTTGCATGGCTAGTGTTGGGCCTTCAATAATCAATAAGACCTTGGTCAAATTGCTCGATTACACGAATGAGCATTTTGCACGTGAAGAAGCACTGATGATTAAGTCCCACTATCCAGAGATACAAATCCATAAATCGGAACATGCCACTCTTCAGCAAGCCGTTTCCAATCTAAGAGAAAGGGCTTTGTCCGATGCGAGTGACAAGAATCACGACATAAGTAATGATACGTTAGTTTTCTTGCATGGCTGGATTGTTGATCACATAACTAGCGCTGACCGCGCGCTGGCACGGTTTCTCTTGTCGGACGAACATCAATGATGTTGCTATTCACATAATGCGACCTTCACAGTGCCGCCCAACCCTGCGGTCAACCGGACCGCCCGCAAGCTGCGCTTGCGAGTTTCCTCCGACCTTCGGGCACTGCTCAGCATCGCATTAACTTCAAGTACAAAGAAAAGGAGACAAATCATGTACGATCTGGCCACATTCAAGATGAGCGACATGATAGAGTGTGGCTCCAACCTGCGAGGGCTTGGCACAGAGGCGCAGAGCATGGAAGCTGCAGCGGACCGCATTGTACACTATTTGTACGAACATCTTCTCGAGCAAGAGCGGGGTCAGCGGGCATGCGCGCTCATCCGCTTTTACAAGACGCATTCCTACAGCGGTCTCGACGAAGAACTGCAAACGTTCGCGCGCGCTCTCGATGACGGAATCGCCCTGAATCCTCAGACGAAATGCCTGACCCTCCTTGCGACGGCAGGCGAGCTTCCGGCGTGGAACTCGAGAAAAACTTCCCTCGGACACAAGGCCATCCCTCTGCCGAGCGTCGAGGTCGTATCGCAGGCGCCCATGATCTCCCAGCTCATTATCCAGTTCGGTCTTCAAATGAACGACGTCATCAAGCCGGTGCCGGCGCTCATGCTTGAACTGGGGCAACAAACCTTCAACGTTTTTTATGTCCAAGAAGCCATGGGAAGCCCCTTCGTCCCGGCACAGGAGACGTTCGTCGTCCCCCACGGGATCAAATCCGTTCTCGGTTTCGGGGGACTGCTGCCGGACGGAAACCTGTTCGCGGTCATCATGTTCTCAAAGGTGCATGTGCCGAGAGAAAAGGCCGACATGTTCAAGACCTTGTCCTTAAGCGCAAAAATAGCCGTACTTCCGTTTGCGGAAGGCGCGGTCTTCGAGAAGCGGTTGTCGGCTTAGAGGGATATCTGATGGCGAAAAACGGTTTTCAAAATATAGATACCGCGACCCTGAAGTACTATATCGCGAGTCTGGAGGAACTACTGAGGGTCCTCGATCAGACTTCCTTGGAACAGGCGCGCGATCTTGAGTTCAGGAATGTCTCACTCCGGGAAAGTGAAGAGAAGTTCCGAGCCATGTCGGACGCAGCCCAGGACGCCGTTATCATGGCGGACAACGAAGGCAGGGCGATGTTCTGGAACAAGTCTGCCGAGCGGATTTTCGGCTACAGTGCGGACGAGGCGGTCGGAAAAGGCATCCACGAACTGATCATTCCCTTCCAGCAGCGGGAGCGCCACTTGGCGGGCTTTGCAGGCTTTCGCTCAACAGGGAGCGGTCCGCTTATCGGAACGACGACCGAGGTGCCCGCACTGACCAAGGTGGGTGCGGAAATTCTCGTCGAAATATCACTCTCCGCCGTCGTGCTCAACGGAAAGTGGTGCGCAATCGCCATTGTGCGTGACGTCACGGAGCACAAGCGCGCCGAGGAGGAGATGAAAAAGCTTTCCGCAGCCGTGGAGCGGTCTTCGGACTGGGTCCTCATAACGGACCGGAACGGCGCCATAGAATACGCGAACGCGGCGGTCGAAACGATCTCGGGCTTCACTAGGGAGGAGCTCAGGGGGAAGACCCCCCGGATCCTCAAGTCCGGCAAACACGACGAGCACTTTTACGAGAATTTGTGGGCCACGCTGCTCAAGGGCGACACGTTCCAAGCTATTATTACCAATCGGAACAAGTCCGGCGGGCTTTTTGAACTATTCCACACGATAACGCCGCTCAAGGACAACGCCGGCGCAATAACGCATTTCATTTCCATCGCGAAGGACCTGACGCAGCTTCAGCTCCTAGAGGAAAAAGTCTACCGCCTAGCTTATTACGACGATTTGACGGGACTGCCGAACCGCGCGTTCCAACGGGAGCTCTTGAAGAGGACGATCGAGTACGCCAAACGGTACCGGCAGACCTTCGGCGTACTGTTCATCGACCTCGACAATTTCAAGCGGATCAATGACTCGCTTGGCCATGACAGCGGAGACCTCCTGCTGAAGTCGGTTGCCCAGAGGCTTTCTGAAACGCTCCGGAAAAGCGACCACCTCGCGCGCGCCCGCTCCGAGGAGGAAAAAGACATAGTGGCGCGACTGGGCGGGGACGAGTTTCTGGCGATCCTGCCCAACCTCCGGGAGGCGCAGGCCGCGGCCCGGGTCGCGGGCCGCATCCTGAAGGACCTTGCCAGTCCCTTCGACCTCGCTGGTCGCGAGGTGTTCATCACCGCGAGCGTCGGCGTCTCAGTGTACCCCGACGACGGAGGCGACATCGAGGGACTTCTGAAGAATGCCGACGTCGCCATGTACCGCGCCAAGGATGAAGGAAAGAACGGCTACCGGTTCTACTCGAAATCCATGAACGCCATGGTGTCCGAGATTTTGACCATTGAGACGGAAATCCGCAAGGCAATAGACAGGAACGAATTCGTAATGTACTACCAGCCGAAGCTTGACGCTCATACGAAAGCCGTCACCGGTATGGAGGCGCTCATCCGTTGGAGGCATCCCGTCCACGGTCTGCTCATGCCGGGGAGGTTCATCCCCGTGGCGGAAACGAGCGACCTCATCGCCAAGATCGGCGAATTTTCACTCCGGGCCGCCTGTCTGCAGATGAGGCGGTGGTATGATGCCGGGTTCAGAAAGCTCTCCGTCGCCGTCAACGTGTCGGGCCGCCAATTCAGTCAGGGCAATCTTCTGGAAGTCGTCGGTGGCACCCTAGCCGAAACCGGACTCCCCGCAGAGTGCCTTGAGCTTGAAATCACGGAGAGCACGATCATGCGCAACCCCGACGAGGCCGTCCGGTCGCTTCTGGAACTGAAGGGTAGGGGAATTAAGATCGCGATAGACGACTTTGGAACGGGGTACTCCTCCCTCAACTATCTGAAGCAGCTCCCCCTCGATTTTCTGAAAGTTGACTATTCATTCGTGAAGAACCTAGTGACCAGTCACAACGACCGGGCGATCATCCGGGCGGTCATCGCCCTCGCGCACAGCCTGAACCTCAGAGTCATCGCCGAGGGCGTGGAGACCCCGGAGCAATCGTCTTTCCTGACCGAACAGGGCTGCGACGAACTGCAGGGATTCCTCTTCAGTAAGGCCGTTCCCGCAGAGGAATTCGTATGGCTCTTGGAGAAGGGACGCTTGTGATCCTAATAGAGGTTATGTATTACGTGGTAAAGGGGGCAGGCTTGAAAACAGGATGGGAAAATTAGGGTCAGTGGATAGGTTCAGGTCTTGTTACGTGCAATAGGAAGTTGATCTTGACAGTAATGATAAGTTAAGTTATCATTATATTGATCATGAATGCGGTATATAAATCTGCTTTCTGGAAATTTACAAAGAAACAATCCAGACCATTTCAACTTGCTATAGAGGACGAGATTGAAAGGATTTGTAAGTATCCTGAGATTGGCGGGGAAAAGAGCGGAGATTTGGCCGGCTTCCGTGTTCACAAATTCGCCTTCAGAAAGCAGGAGTATTTGATCGCCTACAAAACAGCAGGCGGTTCCGCTATCGTGTATATGATAGATACCCATGAAAATTTTTATAGGAACCTTAAACGCTATGTCAAGGAGGTAGATTAGGCATGATAACCGCAAAAAAAGTCTACGAAGAGATAATAGAGATGTCTCTGAAGGAACGGGAGAAGCTCTTTGCAGTTATAGCGCGTCAGGGCTTTGAAAAGACCCTTTACACTCATGATGAGGTCTTCAACGATATAAGACAGTCACCATTTACTATCAGAGAGGCGGCTGAATATCTTGAAGTTGCAGAAATAACAGTCAGGAGATGGGCGAAAGATGGAAGCCTTAAAACTGGAAGACTTGGTAGGAACATAGTATTTGATGCGGATGATTTAAAGAAATTCAAAATGAAGAAACTGGCTTGAAGGATCGGTGGTCAACCTTTGCACATGAGGAGGTCGGTCTCACCCAACCAGTCGTTCAAGCGGCGAACCCGCTCAACTATTTGTTATACACAAAATAAATGAAAAATAGAGGCATAAAATGACTGTTTTAGTTGAAGGAATCTCCGCGATTATCCGCAGAAAATCAATAGATGATAAATTTATGAACGGCTGGGAAGGGTTCCAAGAATTTGTCCCCAACAATACCCTTTGCTTTGACGATGATCTCGCGATGGTCGGTTTTATGTCGCCTCAGGATGTCCAAGGCTTCGTTTATCAACTTCAGGAAAGAGGACTGACTTTTTTGAAAAACAATAAAGCGGTTGATATTGCTGTTGTTGATCAGCAGCGTGGAGTAACGACGGAGTGTGCATGGCTCATGTTTTCCCATCTCAATATCAATTCGGCAAGTGATAAAGTGGATGTATGTTGGCTGGTTTCAGAAGAAAGAATTCAGACTGCCGGTATTCATATGCCATCGAATTGGCAAGCGGGTGAAAGCATAAAGCTTGCAACCCCATCAGGATGGACTTATGAAAATTCTCTAAGTCAGAAATTCAAGTTCGTAGAAAATGAAAATCTTAATAAAGATATGATATTTCTTGGACGTGAAGACGGAATGTATGTTTATTTGGATTTAACAACTGGGAAGAAACTCTACGAAGGCAGAACATCAAAGGAATAAAATGCACGGACAAGTATGATGACTCCCCAGTTATCTGCTTGACTTGAGTTAGCATGTTTGCTAACATTATAACAATGAATTATACCATTGAATATTTCCATCCGCGCGTAAAAACTGAGATTGAACAGTGGCCTGACGGCATACTGGCTGACTACGCGAAGATTGTGGAGCTTTTGCTGGAGTTCGGGCCTAATCTGCGCATGCCTCACTCGCGGGCACTGGGTAGCGGGCTTTTAGAATTGCGCCCTAAAGGGCGTGAGGGCATTGGCCGGGCATTTTACTGTTATGTGACTGGAAAACGTGTTGTAATTCTTCACGCTTTCATTAAGAAGACCCAAGATATTCCGGAGCAGGAATTAAGGATTGCACGGAAAAGAATGAAGGAGGCACAAAATGGCTGAATTAAAATATCAACCTATTTCCCATGACCATGAGGCTTTTCTCAAAAAAGCACTAAAACGGAAAGAATTCAAGAAAGCATATTACGAGTTGGGAGAAGAGTATACTCTTGTCCGTCAAATGCTTGCTGCCCGTTCACAGTCAGGCCTTACGCAGGAGGCAGTTGCCGAAAAGATGGGAACGACAAAGAGTGCCGTTTCTCGTCTTGAAGCAGTAGGCAAGCATGCACCATCTCTCACTACTCTGAAAAAATATGCCAAGGCAGTAGGATGCGACTTAGAAATTAAACTGATTCCAACTGCACGCCTAACAAAACACTCAACCGGACGCGAGAGAAAACTGCGCGCCGGTTAGCTTTGTCGTTAGTCTGGTAATTCGGGAGCTATCTTCATGACACTAACATTAAAAGCATGGACGATCTTACTCATTATCGCTGTACTAATGATTTCGCCAGTTCTGACTCATGCTGACGAATTCTTAAGAAGGTCAGGTTCTCTTCATAGCGCGGGAATAAGATTATATGTTGGAGAAGATCAAAAGGATGCGATGGGTTTTCACATTCGTGATATCGGCTATGCGAAAGAATCAGCTCTGTTCGTTTTAACTTCGAAAGGTGCTCGTCCATTAAAAGGCAAATTGTCATCGATCAATCTTCTGAATGAATGCGGAGATCCCGTGCCGGGGATTGGTTTCAAAAAGAAAGGTTACGACGGCTTCATTGCGGCCGTGGGAAAAGATATTGATAGATATGTTAAGTTTTTCCCTGCCCCAATTAGGTCGGGACAGTCTCAGAAATCATGTCTGACTGAATTGCCTAAAGAGCAAATGAAGGCCGTTGAATATGCTTCTGCCGGTCTTGATGGAATTATTCAACAGGTTCGATGGAAGCGAAACCTGACTCAAGAGGAAATTGAAAAGCAGTGTGACAGTTTTGCAAAATGGAATGTCAAGATTGAAAGTAATAAAAGCTATGAAGATTTATTCAAAATGTGCATGAGTGGTCTAGGCGGGCATTGTTCAAACGAAGAAAGGGTTGTGATCAATCTCCAAGATAGTAACGGTAAATGTCTAGAGATAACGAATTCTTCCATTACTTGCGACGGGGAATCACCAATTGGAGTAGACCTGCGAGAATTTCTCGGCGTACTGAAAGTGGAATATATGTCGAGGAAAGAAGTTTGGTTGCTTTGGAATGCCCCTAGTTATGAAGGCGACGGCATCTATGCTGTCGAAATAAACGATATTCCCAAGAAGCCGAGACATTTTGAAGAATGGTTGGTGTATAACGGGTGCTGAAAGAAAGACTAACATTCGCGTCGAGTGAGTCGAGAGAAACCCCGCCCCTCATGCCCACCGTTGGACCTTAAATATAAATGAACAACAAACTTTCAATCATAATGCTTGGGTTTGCCTTGACGGTTAGCATCGCTTTTCTCCTGAAGGGTTATCGCCAACCGGTGCCGGAAAAAGAAACTCAAAAACGAGATGCCATTTTTCTATCTGGTGCAGCTATAGGTTTTATCGCAGGGATAGTCCTTGGGGTAACTAATCCTGATTTTTTTTCAGCCAGACCTTTCTTGGTGAAGAAGGGGCTGCTCTCGGGGCAATAGCATTTCTGACGATAGGGTTTAGCATGGCCGGTGCGCTTAGTTTTTTGTTCCTTTATGGCCTTTTCAAAAGAAGGAAGGCCTAAACATGTAATGCCGACTACCACGACTGCGGGCGTTAGATCGAAGAATAATAATGAAAATAATGATAAAATAGCCTATGGAATTTGAATGGGATTCCCGCAAATCGGAAATCAATCTTAAAAGGCACGGCATCTCTTTTCATGAAGCATCAACGGTATTCAGCGACCCACTGGCCTTAACCTTCAACGACCCAGATCATTCAATCAGCGAGCATAGATTTTTGACCTTTGGACATTCCAGAATAAACCAGAATAAACCAGTTGTTGGCTGTCGTTCATACTGAACGGCGAGGGAAAACAAGAATAATAAGCGCTCGGCGCGCAACAAGGCAGGAAAGGAAAATATATGAAGACAGCTAAAAAAGAAGAAATTAGAAAAGAATACAAAAGAGAAGACTTAGGCAAAGGCATAAGAGGCAAATATTATGAAGAATATAAAAAAGGAACAAATCTCGTCCTTCTCAGCCCTGATGTTGCAGCTGCATTTCCCAATGATGACTCGGTCAATGATGCCTTGCGTAATTTAATGAAAATAGCACGGCAAACTACAGGTTTAACGAGGCGCTCTACCGGATCGCGGCTTGCCAGCCGCTCCCGGTGAGCTTTAGCATTTCCCCCTCGTTTCGCTCGGGGTTAATGCGATCCTAAGCAGCTCGTAACTGGTTCCCCCCTCGCTCCGCTTCGGGGAGTACCAGTTACTCGAACAGATGCACTTCGGACTCTGCTCAGCATCGCATTAGTTTATCAACCATCAACCACAAAGGAGGACGAGAGATGAGCGAAAACAGTAACTGTCCTATAACAGGAAAATCTGGTAGAACCGCTGCCGGTAGAGGCACATCGAACCGCGACTGGTGGCCAAACCAACTGAACCTTGGCATTCTTCACCAGCACGCGCCAGCCTCTAATCCGATGAGCCCGGATTTCAACTACGCAGAAGAATTTTCTAAACTTGACTTTGCCGCCCTGAAGAAGGACCTGTCAGCATTGATGACCGACTCGCAGGAGTGGTGGCCCGCCGACTGGGGGCACTACGGCGGGCTGTTCATCCGCATGGCATGGCACAGCGCCGGCACCTACCGCACAGGTGATGGCCGAGGTGGCGGCGGCACCGGCAACCAGCGTTTTGCGCCGGTCAACAGCTGGCCCGACAATGGCAATTTGGACAAAGCGCGCCGACTGCTCTGGCCTATCAAAAAGAAGTATGGCAATACAATCTCTTGGGCTGATCTGATGAGCCTTACCGGCAACGTGGCACTGGAGTCCATGGGTTTCAAAACCTTTGGCTTTGGCGGTGGTCGCGTGGACATTTGGCAGCCCGAGGAAGACATCTACTGGGGCGCCGAGGCAGAATGGTTGGGTGACAAGCGTTATAGCGGTGACCGTAAGCTTGAGAACCCGCTGGCTGCCGTGCAAATGGGGCTGATTTATGTAAATCCTGAAGGCCCCAACGGCAATCCCGACCCTGTTGCTTCGGGCCGCGATGTGCGTGAGACTTTCGGCCGCATGGGCATGAACGATGAAGAAACAGTCGCACTAGTCGCCGGCGGTCACACTTTTGGCAAGGCGCACGGGGCGGGCGACCCCAAACTGGTAGGCCCTGAGCCTGAGGCCGCTCCTCTGGAAGAAATGGGCTTGGGCTGGAAGAACAGCTTCGGTACCGGCAAAGGCATGCACACCACCACCAGCGGTATAGAAGGCGCATGGAAACCCAACCCCACGAGATGGGATAACGGCTACTTCGACATGCTGTTCGGCTACGAGTGGGAGCTGACCAAGAGTCCGGCCGGCGCGCATCAATGGTTGGCTAGGGACGTGAAGCCTGAGCACATGATTCCGGACGCTCATGACCCATCGAAGAAGCATCGGCCCATGATGACCACGGCCGACCTGTCGCTGCGCTTCGACCCGATCTATGAGCCCATCGCGCGTCGCTTTCATCAGGACCCGCAGGCCCTTGCCGATGCCTTTGCCCGCGCTTGGTTCAAGCTCACCCACCGCGACATGGGCCCCAAAGTCCGCTACCTCGGCCCTGAAGTCCCGGCCGAAGACCTGCTCTGGCAAGACCCGCTCCCCGTTGCCAACGACAAGCTGATCGATGCGAAGGACATTGCCGATCTCAAAGCCAAGATGCTGGCTTCAGGTTTGTCTGTCTCTGAGCTGATTTCGACAGCGTGGGCCTCGGCCTCCACCTTCCGCGGCTCGGACAAGCGCGGCGGCGCCAACGGAGCGCGCATTCGCCTATCACCGCAAAAAGATTGGGAAGTCAACCAACCGAAGCAGCTTGCCAAAGTGCTGGGTATGCTTGAAACTATCCAGCAAACATTCAACAGCGCCCATGCCGACGGCAAGAAGGTTTCCATTGCGGATCTGATCGTACTGGCCGGCTGCGCGGCGGTCGAAGCGGCGTCTAAGGCTGCCGGTCACTCGGTGGAGGTGCCCTTCACCCCGGGTCGAACCGACGCCTCGCAAGACCAGACCGACGTGAAATCGTTTGGTGTGCTTAAGCCTGAGGCCGACGGCTTTCGCAATTACCAGAGGGATGCCTTCACAGTATCGGCCGAGGAGATGCTGGTGGACAAGGCGCACCTCCTTACCCTGAGCGCGCCAGAGATGACGGTGCTTGTTGGTGGCCTGCGCGTACTCGGCGCAAACGTAGGGCAGTCGCAGCATGGCGTGTTCACGAAACGGACTGGGATGTTGACCAACGACTTCTTCGTCAACCTGCTCGACATGGACACCGTATGGAAACCCACGTCCGATGTCAGGGACACGTTTGAAGGGAAAGACCGTAAGACAGGCGCGCTCAAATGGACTGCCACCCGAGTTGACCTTGTATTCGGCTCCAACTCTCAGTTGCGCGCTCTGGCCGAGGTCTATGCGCAGGACGATGCGAAGGATAAGTTCGTACGAGACTTCGTCGCGGCTTGGAACAAAGTTATGAACCTTGACCGCTTCGACCTCTGATACGAGGAGGACAGAGAGAAATATTTTGAATTGCTCAAAAAATACTCTGCCAGATGGGAATGTGGCAGGGAAGATTTTATAAAGAGGATGGAAAAGGCTCTGAACAAAAGGTTTATACTACAAAAAACGGGTATATCTAAAGGGCGAAAGGATTAAATAGTGGATGTGTCCCTAATTAAAAAAGTATGACCGCTCACCAAACTATGGAACAATACCAGTTCAACGTTGCCATGGATAAGTATGAAAAAATTCATGGATATCAATTGACAGGCCATGTCATCTCTTTTGTGAATACGATCCTTCAGGCGGTGCTCGCCGTGCTTGTGTTCCAACAGTCGATAGGACCATTCAAGCAGTTGCTGACTTTTGCGACAGCCTATGTGCTTGCTGATTTCATGAGTGGCCTAGTACACATGTACATGGATAACAATAGCGACTATGAATCTCTGGCTGGTCCCCTTATTGCGAGTTTCCATCTGCATCACAGGACCCCTCGATATAAGCAGAAACCATTCGTTGCCGTTTATTACCACGAATCCGGCTCTAAGATATGGCTGGCTTTTTTTCTCTTGCTTTCGGTGGCAGGCGTCTGGCAAGGTGCAATAAGCGGTGTTGCCGCGTATGGGGTACTGTATTTCTCAATCCTATCGTCTATTGCCGAGGTATCGCATTACTATTGTCACGTACCCCAGCCCAAGGTTGTACAGTTCCTGGGCAAGACGGGAATTTTCCTTCCCCTACGACACCACATGCGGCATCACTTTGAAGATAATACAAACTATGCATTTCTCAACGGTATGACTGATCCGTTGCTTAATGTTATTGCCAAGGCCATGTGTCGAGGCTACAAAAATACTACAGATTTGCATTATGCAAGGTATACAGGAGTTGGCACGGCGAACAGATAACGAGATGATAAGTAGGACCATGGGGGCAAATCGTAGAGAGAGAATTCATTGTTAAAGAATTAAAGAAGAAGGGGTGAAAGATCCAATCATGCGGACTCTGTTTCACTCTGCTGAATATCTCGAACGTAAATCTCATATTTTCTGGCAAATAGAGGAACATCTTCATGAGTAAAAAGAGTACATACGGCAAAGTGATCTGCCGTCGCAGTGACAGTTCCGGGGAGATAACGGTCGCTGAGGCGGACGGGATACGGAGCCTTTCCTTCGGCGATACGGAACAAAGTAAGATTCGGGTAGGGCAGCTCGATGCACTCCTGATGGAATACTATCAGGCTATGATGTGCGCTCTGGTTTTCGCAGGCAAACCGCAATCGGTCCTGATGGTAGGCCTTGGGGGAGGGGCTATGGTCAATTTCCTGCTCCAGAGCTGTCCTTCCGCCTCAATCGATGCTGTAGAGATAAACGAGCAGATCATCAGTCTGGCGCATGACTATTTTTTTCTGCCAAAGGAGAACCCAAGGCTCACGATTATCCATGCTGCCGGACAGGATTTTATCAAACAGCAGGCGGATTGCGGACGGCGCTATGATCTGATCCTGATCGACGCATTTAATCAGGACGGGCCTGCCTCTCTCATGATCGAAGGGGAGTTTCTCAATACATGTCGTGAGCTGCTAGATGACGGTGGGATATCTGTCGCAAATTTATGGACCGGACCGACTTGTAATTTCCCTGCCGTTTATGACAGTGTCAACGCAGCGTTTGCAGGCAATACCCTTAAACTCATGCTTAGCGAGTCATACGGAAACGCTATCGTCTTTGCCTTTAAGGACGACTCGATGTACCGAAACCTGCCCGCATACCGGCAAGAGGCCAGAAGATTGCAAATGAAATGGCGCATCAACTTCCCGAAATTCTTCAAGCTGTTATATTATCAGAATTTTCATAGGCTTCAGCAGCAGTAAGGTAGGGGCAAGAGTTGACGATAAAGCAGCCTGAAAAAGTCAGGCAGAGGGACTGCCTCGCCCGATTTGCGGTATAATAAAAAATGTTTTGCCGCTTATTTACCAGCGCCCTGTTTTTATCCATGCTTCTTGTTGCGTCGCCGTCACTTTCCGCCGACGACAACAGGAACGTCGAGCAGGACATGGCCGTACAGTTCAAAAAACTCTTTGAAGATGCAAAAAAATCTTCATGGGAGAAAAGAAAACAGCTGCTTGTAGATTTTGAGGACAAAGATAATGGAACGAGCGACATTCCCGGGATAGCGATCGAGGGAGCGAAGGTCATACGTTCAGGGAAAAGATACGAAGCTGTCTTCCGGATTGTTCAAAAAGGCAAAGCGCAGTCTCTCGAAGTGCCTGTAACCTTTTACCTGAAGGGAGAGAAGGTCAAGGCATCTTTTAAAAGCGATAATGCAAGCGTCGAGATTTCGAAACAGTTCGATTCCGGACCTTACAAAATTGTGCTTGACGAAGATTATGAATTATTCAGAAGACTTTCAGACTCAGAGCTGCCCCTGTCATTGTCCCGTGTTGTAGAAAGCAGAAAGATAATTGTCGCCTTGCCTGTATCGAACAAAGAGGCTTATGCAGACATCGTCGAGATGTTGAAGGCCAAAGGCGCTCAGGACAATGAATCTGCAAAGCTAAAGGATTCTGACATAAAAGATTCGGCGGTCATAATTCTCGGTAAAGACAATCCACTCGCATCAAGGCTGTACGGAAAGGCTGTTATGCCCGAAGCCGGATTCAGCGTTATTGTAAAAGAAAATCCGTGGAACCCCAAGAGGGCGATTGCAATACTGGATGCAAAGAACAAAGAAGAAGCAGAGGCTGCGCTTAAAACTTTATCCGAGTATGGGCAATACTCTTTATTGGCTTTTGATCACGGCAATAATATATTCAAGAGCATAAATGACAATGAAAGGGGAATAGTTATGGATTTAAAAGAAGAGCCTGTAGTTATTGAAACATCCGCACTTAAAACTTTAAATGATTTAATAGAAAAGATTTCTAAGAAAAAGATTTTGTATGTGGGCGAGGCGCATGACCGCTTTTCTCACCATGATATACAACTTAAGATAATTGAGGGGTTGCACGCTAAGAATAAAAAGATCGCTATTGGTATGGAAATGTTTCAGCGACCGTATCAGAAAGCGCTCGACGACTATATTTCGGGTGATATAGACGAAAAGGAGTTTTTGAAAAAATCGGAGTATTTTAAGAGATGGAGTCTTGAATACAACCTGTATAAACCGATACTCGATTTTGCGAGAGCGGAAAAGATACCTGTGGTTGCGTTGAACATTACACGAGAGATAACCGAAAAGACAGCCAAGACAGGCTTGGATTCCTTGACAGACGAGGAGCGCAAAGAGATACCCGTAGAGCTCGATTTTTCGGACAACGAATACAGGGAAAGGCTCAAGGACATTTTCGACAAGCATGATTACTCTAAAATGCGGAGTTTCGAGTTTTTCTATCAGGCCCAGATACTATGGGACGAGACTATGTCTATGTCCATAGACGAGTACTTCCGTAAAAATCCCGATTTCCAAAGCAACGGCCAGATGATTGTTGTAGCAGGCGGGGGGCATTTTGAATACGGTCACGGCATCCCCAAGAGGACGTTTAGGAGAAACGGTTATGACTATTCTGTAATCATGAACGAAGGCAGCATAGAAAAGGATGCTGCGGACTATGTTGTGCTGAGAAGCCCGATGGAAGGCATTTCATCGCCTAAGCTTATGGCTTTGCTTAGCGATAAGAATGACGGGATCAAGGTCCTCGGCTTTCCTGAAAACAGCGTGTCCGAAAAAGCAGGCATAAAAGCAGGAGATAAAATAACTTCGCTCGACGGCAGCGCTGTGTCTAAGATCGAAGATATAAAGCTGCATCTTTTCTACAAGAAAAGCGGAGATATCGTTAAGGTGAAAGCGCTCAGAAAGCGGTTTCTGCTCGGCGAAAAAGAAATAGAGTTCGAGGTAAAACTATAAAAGCAACAAGGCTTGCTCTCTTACGTATAGGGGGTATTTAAAATAGCATCTGTTTACGGCAATACCGCAGGTCTTAAGAAAAGCCAGCTCTCTTCTCTCGAAAAGATATACCGGAGAAAGGTCCAGCCGGATAAGCTTATAACCCCTGAACTTGCCCGTTATTTAACATCTCTGTCATTTGACCTTGGCAGACAGATAGGCGTCATCTTAAGCAGACGCGGTTCTGTCACTCATGTAATACTCGGCGACGCAAACAGTGTTTTTATACCCGCACTCGAAGACTATCCTATGGGTAGAAAGGCCTTGCGGGGGCTGCGATTCATCCACACGCATTTGACTGATGCGCCCCTGAACAACGAGGATTTAACAGACCTTGCGCTTCTTCGTTTTGACATGATAGCTGCCATAAGTGTTAGCGAAGGGCTGCCTTTAAATATTTACACCGCATCGTTAATGCCTCAAGGTTCGGCCAAGAAATACGACATCACTGTTTCGGATTTTCACCGGCTCGACCTCGATTTTGCCGCCTTTGTAAATTCGCTCGAAGCAGAGATGGACAGGCACAGGGTGCTTGAGAGCAAGGGCAAGAAGGAATCAGCTATTCTTGTGAGCGCTTCTACAAAATCCAAATACGACCTTGAGGACTCTATGGATGAACTCGAAGAGCTTTCTGTTTCGAGCGATATTGCGGTACTCGATACCGTGATACAGAGGCTGAAGGAAATCAATCCTAAACATCTCCTCGGCGAAGGCAAGTTGAGCGAGTTGATCATAAGCGCTATGGACAAAGGCGCTACAATGCTCGTGTTCGATCAGGACCTATCGCCCTCCCAGATAAGGTCCATAGCTGATAAGACTGAATTAAAGGTCATAGACCGTTCGCAACTTATACTCGACATTTTCGCTGGAAGGGCGCACAGCAGGGACGGAAAGGTCCAAGTTGAACTTGCTCAATTGAAGTATATGCTTCCGAGGCTTTCGGGCAAAGGTACAGCCATGTCACGACTTATGGGCGGCATAGGCGGAAGGGGCCCCGGGGAGATGAAGCTTGAGATAGACAGGCGACGTATCCGCGACAGGATCACAAGGCTTGAAAACGAGCTTAAGGGCTTGAGCGAGGCACGGCGGCAGCGCAAGCAGAGGCGCGTTCATAACAGGATACCTATAGTCTCGATAATCGGCTACACAAATGCCGGCAAGTCCACACTGCTTAACGCTTTGACCAAGAGCGCCACAATCGTCGAAGACAAGATGTTCGCCACGCTCGACACAGCGAGCAGAAGGCTTAGATTCCCTAAAGAGCGCGAGATAATCATAACCGACACAGTAGGTTTTATCAGGGACCTGCCGAAAGACCTGCTTGCCGCATTCAAGGCCACCCTTGAAGAACTTGAAGACGCCGACCTGTTGATACACCTTGCGGATGCCTCCAATCCGCGGATGGAGCAGCAGATAGCCTCTGTCGAAAGCATATTAGACGACCTTAAACTTTCTGATAAAAAGAAGATCATGGCGCTTAATAAGAGCGACTTGGTTTCTACGGAACTGATCGAAAACTTAAAAGAACGCTATAACGCGGTTGCAGTATCGGCGCTTAATTCATCCTCTTTCGATTCATTGCTTCAGGCGATTGAGCTTTCGCTGTGGGAGTGATAATTTTTAGTGGACATGCGATAGGGATAAATTCCTTCCGTTCAGGGCTGCGTTTGTACAGCTCTAAATGCTCGTTTCACTACAGCCGCAAAACTCGGCCTTCGGCCTCAGACACTTGCGGCTGCTTAACGCTTCACTTCGCAAAGAGCTGTTTCCAAAACTCCGCATTCACTACAGGAACTTATCCCTATCGCTGAGTCGTATAGGTAGTCTGTTCACCCTGCTTTGCCTGTCATTGCGAGGGACAAAGTCCCGAAGCAATCGCTATTTTAGAAAATGGTACTTTTCCCTTTACCTTTAGGCATGGAAGTGGCATAATTTCTTATTGTCTGAAGCGGGGGAGGTTTTATGATTCGTTTTTCTAAAATACTCGACAGTGCAAAGTATTAGATTACGCCGCCATGCGTAACCCCGGTATTTTATCATGATCGGCATTATCGAGGATGATTTTCTTGAGTTCTGAGTCATGATCATCACTTAAGAGAA
>SCQE01000050.1 GCA_004321915.1 Nitrospirota bacterium | reverse complement strand
AAAGGGACTTTCACCCTTCCGACCTCGCACACTCTCAGGCGCACTCATCCTCGGGCTTGACCCGGGGATCCAGTATTTTCAAGATATTTCTGGATTCCCGCCTTCGCGGGAATGACAAATAATGTGGCATTGTAAATGTATCCCTTAGTAAGTTATGTTTTTTGCAGCTTCGAAAGTTTTATTATCAGTTCGTCCATTACGAAACTTCGGGACTGCTTCACCGCTATATCGGCCTCATGCAGCAGCCTGTAAATCTTAGAGAGTTTTTTATCGTCCGTGGGGGCCGCAGACTTGAACTGCTTCCCGGAGGCCGAGTATTGCCAGTTCATCGCGCCCAACAGCATCTGGTCTTCAACCCCCTTGCCGAGTTTCTCGTAAATCTTAAATGCTTCGCGCACATCGCCTTTTTCGATCGCCTTGCATAGAGAAAAGGCGTCATACTCCGCGCCGGCATAAACAACGGCGCGGATGTCTGCGGCATCCACAGGGCGGTCGGAGCCCCAACTTGCAAACTTTTCTATCTCGGAATGCAGCGTCCCCAGATCGTCACCTGCATGGATTATCAGATAATTTATCGCGTCTCCGGTAAAACTTATGCCTTTCTTTTTGGCAACGGCGGCGACCCAAGCCGGCAGGTCTTTTTCGTAAAGGGTCAGCGGCACCGATTTTGTACGGTCCAGCGCAGCAGGCTCGAAAAGCTTGTTCAGATCTTTGGCCTTGCCTTCGAAAAAAATCACAAAAAGCGTAGAGGCCGACGGATTGCCCAAGTATTTTTCGATAGGAGTGATTTCCTTTTTTTTGATCTTTTGGGCGTTAAAAAGAAGCGCGACCCGTCTTTCGGACATAAACGGCAAGGTATTAAGCACATCTACGATCTCTTCTATCGGCCTGCTGTCGTCCGATGAGGCCGCGTCAAATACGTCCAAGCCGAAATCTCCTGCATCAGCAAAGGCCTGTTTTATCGAAACCATCGCCTCGTGAAGCAAAAAATATTCTTCGGAATAAAGCAGGTAAACGGGCGCGGGCATCCGCTTTGCAAGCTCCTGCTGAAACTGCTTAATGCTCATTTCTTCTTATCTGGTCCGGGCTTGGCAGGGAATTCATAAACAATGCGCCGCGCCAACTCTTCGGCCAGATTTTTGAGCGCTCTCTCCATGGCAAGCTCTTTTTGGGCCGTAAGATTTTCGAGAGGGCTTACGGCGGTGAACGCTGCTCTGAAGGGAGACGCCACACCAATCTTGTTAGCTATACTCTTCTCCGTATCGACCAGCCTGAAGTCGGCAAGTATGGATATTTCATACTCGGAGGCTGTCAGTTCCTGTTCGGAAAGCGCGGTCAGGGTAATTTTTGTTATGTCCGCCTCTATCCTGTATTTTGCCGAAGAACTGAGCGTAACACCATAGGCGTTAAAGGTCTCTGCAAGCGCCCTGTTGAGCTTGTCCTGCAGTTTAGGTTCGAGCGTCTGGTTTTCTATACGGCCGAGCGCTATTGAATCAAACGGAAGCTCCGCCTTGCCGCGCACGGCATATCCGCAGCCGTCAAGTAAAATAAGAACGCTAAAAAAGAAAGCAAAAACATATATGGATTTTCTCATCACACGCCGCCCGCGACCACTATATTTACCAAGCTGCCTTTGACTATAATCACTTTCTTTATGTTCTTACCCTCAGTGACTTCCTTTATCTTAGCATCATTTAAAGCCTTATCTTTTGCCTCTTCGTCGGAAAGTCCGGCAGGAACGAGCAGTTTGGCCCGAAGCTTTCCGTTCACTTGGACCACAAGCTCAACCTCTTCTTCCTTAGCGAATTCTTCGTCCCATTCCGGCCAAGCATGCCTATATATGCCGCGCGTTTCTCCGATCTCGCTCCAGAGTTCTTCTGCAAAATGAGGGGCGAAGGGGAAAAGCATCAGAATAAGGTTTTGCACCGCCATATAAAACATCGCCTTTTCTTCATCCTTTTCGCTTTTAAAAGAGGACATCTCGTTGACCAGCTCCATCATCGCAGCTATTGCGGTGTTGAAGTGGTAATCCTTCTCTATATCGGAGGTAACCTTTTTAATCGTCCGGTGCGTTTTTCTGAGCAACGGCGCAATGAGAGGAGAATGGCCGTTTTGGGAAGCTATCTCTCTTCCTCTTAAAATATCCTGCCGGCACCGGAAAACAAGACCCCAGATTTTATGCAAGAACCTGTATGCGCCCTCAACCCCCTGATCGGACCACTCGAGATCTCTTTCCGGGGGCGCGGCAAACAGCGAGAACAGCCTCATGGTGTCCGCTCCGTATCTTTTCACAAGCGCGTCGGGGTCTATAACATTCTTCTTGGACTTCGACATCTTCTCGACCCTGCCTTTGTCGACAGCCTTGCCGCACTGCGGGCATCGGCCGTCAGAAACTTCTTCAGGAAAAAGCCAGCCGTGTTCAGGACATTTCCATGTTTCTTTGCAGACCATGCCCTGAGTCAGAAGGTTCCGGAACGGTTCGCTTTGGGTTGTTATGCCGAGATCGCGAAGGCACCGGGTGAAAAACCGGGAATAGAGGAGATGGAGCACCGCGTGCTCTATGCCTCCGATATACTGGTCAACAGGCATCCAGTACGCGATGTTGTTTTTATTCAGCGGTCCTTCGTCTCTCTTAGAACAGTAGCGGACAAAATACCACGAAGAATCCACAAAGGTGTCCATCGTATCGGTCTCTCTGCGGCCCGGGGCCCCGCATTTAGGACAATCGACATTCACAAACTCTTTTATGTTCAGCAGCGGTGACCCGCCGGTGCCGCTGAACTGTACCGCATCGGGCAATATTACGGGCAGGTCCTTTTCCGGAACAGGCACTGCGCCGCATTTATCGCAATAGATTATGGGAATAGGGGTGCCCCAGTACCGCTGCCGTGATATTCCCCAATCCCTTAATTTGTAATTGATAGTCTTTTTACCTAACCCCTGCCTCTCCACAAAATCCGCTATCGCTGCTTTTGCATCTTTGCTTCTCATTCCGTTGAAACTTCCTGAATTAACGAGAACGCCCTCTCCTTCAAAGGCTTCTGTCAGCGATTCATCCGACTGCTGACTGTTGACTGCCGGCTGAATTACTGTTTTTATCGGCAGGCCGTATTTTTTTGCGAACTCAAAATCCCTCTGGTCATGGGCAGGGACCGACATTATCGCGCCCGTCCCGTACTCCATCAACACAAAGTTTGCGATATAGATCGGCGCCCGCCCGTTGTCGAGCGGGTTTATTGCGTAATGTCCGGTGAAATGTCCTACCTTGTCGTCTTCTTTGCCGTATTGGGCCTTGACCTTTTCGAGGGCTGGTTTATCGCTCGTCAGAATTTCGGCAAGCGGATGCGCGGCAGCTATGCACATAAAGGTAACGCCGAAAAGCGTGTCGGGGCGGGTGGTAAAGATCTTTAACTTCTCCGGCCTGCCTTCTATCGAAAAATCCACTTCCGCGCCTTCGCTTTTGCCTATCCAGTTTTTCTGCATTACCGCAACCCGCTCCGGCCAGCCGCTTAAATCATCGCAGCCCTGAAGCAGTTCTTCGGCATAGCGTGTTATCCTGAAAAACCATTGCTCAAGTTCTTTTTGGACGACAACGGAATCGCAGCGCCAGCATCCGTTGTCGACCACCTGCTCGTTGGCAAGCACGGTAGCGCAAGACGGGCACCAGTTCACAAACGAAGTTTTCCTGTAGGCAAGCCCCTTTTCGAGCAGTTTAAGAAAGAACCATTGGTTCCAGCGATAATATTCGGGATTGCAGGTTGTGACCTCCCTATCCCAGTCATAGCTCAGTCCAAGCCTGTCGAGCTGCTGTTTCATAAAAGCGACATTTTCATAAGTCCATTTTGAAGGGTGCACATTATTTTTTATCGCGGCGTTTTCGGCAGGCATGCCGAAGGCGTCCCAGCCCATCGGATGGAGCACATTGAAGCCTTGCATGCGTTTATACCGGGCTATCACGTCGCCTATCGCATAGTTCCTCACATGGCCCATATGGATCTTCCCCGAAGGGTAAGGGAACATTTCGAGACAGTAGAATTTCTTTTTCGAGGGATCGGCAGATGAGTTGCCTGCGCCCTCTTCAGCCCAGTATTTCTGCCACTTCGGCTCTATTTCATTAAAATCGAAACGCTCTTTCATGGTCTAAAATTTAATCCCGAAATCGGGAAATATCGCTGTCAGTTGGCGCAGATTGTCGGTCAAAAGTATCAAACCGAAGCCGATCAAAACAAGGCCGCTCACGATCATTATGGCCCGCATGAACTGATGGATTTTCCTCGTATATGTGAAGAAAAAGTTTATCGCCAAAGTGGAGAGTATGAAAGGGACGGCAAAGCCGATAGAATAAACCGCCAATAACTGCATGCCGTAAAAGGCCGAGGCCTGAGAGCTTGCGTAAATCAGGATTGTTCCGAGAATGGGGCCGATGCAGGGCGTCCAGCCCGCGGCAAAGCTCATCCCGATAAGAAACGCCCCCACATAGCCCGTAGGTCCCTCTTTAATATGAAACCTCTTTTCCTTCATCAGGAAATCGAGTTTTAAAAAGCCTGCTATGAAAAGCCCGAAAATAATCGTGAGTATGCCGCCGCCTATTCTCAGATAATCCTGATACTGCATCAACAGCCCGCCGAGCATCGAAGAAGAGGCGCCGAGAGAGATGAAGACGACCGAAAAACCGCCGACGAACGCGAATGTATTTCCCATGGTCTTTGAGGCCTTGGGCGAATGCTTCAACTCATCGAGGGAAAGCCCTGTGATAAACGACACATAAGCAGGCACCAGCGGGAGCACGCACGGAGAAAGGAACGAAAGTATCCCCGCTAAAAATGCCAATGGAAAAGAAACTGTAGTCATATTTTATCAGCCTGTTTTTTCATCGAGACGGGCGCAATCCGAAGGATCGCCTTTTATTTTTTCTATGGCGTGCGGCAGCACGTCATAAACAATCTCCAACTGCTCTTTTACCGCCGCCGGACTGCCGGGCATATTTATTATCAGCGTACCGCACCTGACACCTGCCACCGCCCGAGAAAGCATCGCCCGCCTTGTTTTCTTAAGGCTTTCGAAGCGCATAGCCTCCGCAATTCCGGGTATCTGCCGCTCTATCACGGCCAGCGTGGCCTCCGGCGTTATGTCCCGCGGCGATAATCCTGTGCCGCCGGTCGTTATTATCAGGTCCACCTTGCCCGAATATTCGATAAGTTTTGCTTTAATCGGTCCCATCTCATCGGGGAGCATAGCGTAGTGGACCACTTCGCCCAAGCCTTGGAGCGCCGCTTTTATCGCAGGCCCGCTCTCGTCCTGCCGTTCGCCGCGCGCGCCTTTGTCGCTCAGTGTAAGCACAGCGATTTTTATCATCGCTTTTAGCCGTATTCTTCGAGAGACACCCTGAGTTTGGCGATGATCTCATCGCCGACGCGAATCGTGCCGCCTTTCAGTATCCTGATAAAAATACCTTCTTTCGGCATTACACAGTCGCCCGCCTGATCGTAGATGGCGCAGCGGGTGTGGCATTCCTTGCCTATCTGCGTGACCTCTCCGAGCACTTCCGCCCCGATCTTCATCCGGGTTTCGATGGGAAGAGAAACCAGATCGATCCCTTCGGTCGTAATATTTTCGGCAAAGTCCCCCGGCTTTACATCAAGTCCGAGCGCCTGCATCTTCTTGACGCTTTCTATAGCGAGCAGACTCACCTGCCTGTGCCAATCGCCCGATGCGTGGGCGTCGCCGTCAATCCCTTTGTTTTCAATAACCACAGCCTCTTCGACCGGCTTTTTCCTGACGCCTTTTTTGTCGCTGATATTGATTGATACGATCTTTCCCTGCATAATGCTCCTCTATAAGTAAAGTTAATTAAAATAACACAACCGGACTGATAGTGTCAGTATTTTAAGAAAGAACGAACAGAGTAACACTACTAAGATAGGGGTAGTTTTTAGTGGCCGAGAGAGGAAAATGGTTTTATGTTTTGGTCCAGAATTTGATTGCTTGACGTTTTAGATTCTTACTAATTATAATTTGTGTTAATAATTTCAATTCCTTAAATTCAAGCTTTGCATAAAAATAGACGATAAGAATAGTAGAGATAGTAATTAACCATTATCATTTTTCATTAAGGGGGTGGGAATGTTAATGACAGGTGGGGTAAAAAAGCTTAGTAGAGCAGTTAATCCTAAAGGGCATTTAAAAATAGACGAAGAGTTCAAGGCAAAACTGGCAGAGATCGATGAAGCAATAGAAACTATAGAAGATGAAAAAAGGCAGATAGAGCATACAATAGAAAAAAAACTCGATGCCATAATTTTAAAATTGCTTACTGAGCATAGACTACAAGACTCTTTAGAAACTTATAAAAACAATAATTCAACCTTTATTGAAACTCTCCGCAACAATTTACATTCACAGTATATGGACTTTCTGAATCAAAACAAACTCACACTTGAGAAAACAAGAGAAAAACTTGTATTGCTCAAAGAGTTCTAGCCTAAGAGCCCGCCGGATTATTTTAATTAGTCACGAAGGCATTTGATCTATGAACTGGCCGGTGGCAATAGATTGGCCTATAGTAGTTGATCTAACCAAAAACCTTGCGTGGCCTATAGTAGTCTTAATAGCAATTTATACGTTTAGAGATTCCGTATCTTTTTTTATAAGAAATTTAAAGGGAGTAAAGGTAAAGAAAGACTGGCTTGTTCTAACAACAATGGATGATCCTGCTTTAAACGAAAGTCTTAAGAATATGAAGGCGCTACGCGGCAAGAATAAGACCCCGGCAAAAATACAGTCTATGGAACATGATATTGAAAAACTAATTGCTGAACACATGAAAGCAACTATAAAACCCACAAACAATGAGGATGAAAATGAAAACTAAAACACGCAATAACTTGGATGTCAACGAGAAAATAAATAAAGAACTCCAAGGAATGATGCCTCAGGCACTTGAAGAGCTCACGGAGTTAGTGCGAAATATAACAAAGAAAATTCTATCTGATGTTGCGATGAAAGTCACTGCTGTTTTTGAATGGCTTAACAAAGGAAAGACAATTAATGATGATGCGGATAGAATGAAACGTGAATGGCGTCAAGCAGAAAAACGTAAAGATACTATCTTGGAAAAACCACTAAAAGAAGCTCTAAAAGATTTGTGCGAAATTCAGGCAGGCATTTTTTGGATATTCAGAGGAAGAATTGAGAATCACGATGAGGAACGAAAGAAAAAGGATTATCATGATGCAAAGAGGCACATTGGCTTTCTCATTGCAGATGCCATAATTGAAGGGTGCAAAGCAAATACTCTGGGGGATGATTGCCTTAGTTATCTTAAGGAAGAGTATTTTGAATATCTAATTGCTCTGTCGTTGGAAGAATACATTAGAATTAAATCTTATTTCAACTGGCAGAAAGGTGGCGGTATTGCCAATGATGATCGCACTAGAATGAATTCTGATTATTTCAATGCAATGGAATGTATTCATAATACAATGTGGAATTGTAAGGAAAGAACACCGGAATTGTTTCTAGGGCAAGAAAGTATGGAACTTGTAAGAAAATTCTTTTCGCAAATCGAAAAAAAGCGTCTCGCTGAAATAATCAATGCAAAAATTAATACTGGGCAACGGTTAAACTTTGTCAATAGCCGAACTGTTAATGATTTTGTTGATAGATACTACTCATCATTACAAAAAGCTTTAAATGTTCAAGTAAGTAGCACTGATATATTCGCCCTTCTTGGGCTTTTGTATGCGGATCACCATATTCCCAATATGCTTGACTTTATCTTGCGATGTTTTTTATGCACCTATACCACAACAGATGAGCATAATAGCATTAGAAACTATTATCAGAAAAAATCCTTAACTATTTATTCGGAAGACTCAAATAAGAAATACTGTCCCCAATAATGGGGCTGCTGTTGCGTTTGTTCCTATCGCAGTTAATTTATACGACCCTACTTAATCCGTTGTGCCCCTCAAATCAACAACGCTGAACCCGCATGCCAATGCCTTTGCAATCTGGTCTTCGGGCGCTCCGTCAGCAACGATGATAGTTCCAAACTCCTTTAGCGCTCCGCAAAATCCGGCTCCCGGAAGACTGAGGGCCGATTTCAACTCTTCAAATCTCTTCACATGCTCTTTTGACGGCCTGCCTAAATAACCTGTAGCCAGAGGTTTTTTATGGATGGTCTGGAGCAGCGTTGCAAGGCCATCCTTGAGCCTCAACGGCAAGTTTAGAACAGGTCCTTCGATTGCCGCTTCAAGTTGGGTGTGATTTTTCACAAGCATTCCCCAGTTTAAGGGGTTAGTTTTTCAGGAGCATTCCCCACGCATTTTCAGGCCATTCCCCACCCACACATTGTGGTGTCAGGTGTAGCAATCTTGATA
>SCQE01000049.1 GCA_004321915.1 Nitrospirota bacterium | reverse complement strand
TTACTAATGTCTTCACAAACTAAGCCTCATTGGTGTATAATATGAGGAATGAGATGCAAAAAGATATTTGATGGCCGAAGTCTGCCGAGAAAAGCGAAAGAACAACTGCGTATGGCTGCGGTTAAGCGGGTTGATTCCGGAGAGAGCCCCGAAAGCGTTGCAGCGGGAATGGGCATTAACCGCAGGCAAATTTATCGTTGGCTTGAAGCATTTCACTACGGTGGACAAGATGCTCTTAAAGCAAAGCCTATCAAAGGTGCTACGCCAAAGCTCAACTCTAAACAAATGAGAAAGCTTTCCCAAATTATTAAGGAGAAGAACCCATTGCAACTGAAATTCGAATATGCGCTGTGGACTCCGGCAATAATCAGGAAACTGATTCATCGGGAATTTGGTGTTAGTCTGAGCGAAGTGTCTGTGGGCCGACTTATGCGGCGTTTGGGTTTTAGTCCTCAACGTCCTTTGTATCGGGCTTGGCAACAGAACCCTCAGCTTGTTGATGAATGGAGGGCAACGGAGTATCCTCAAATAGTTGCAAAAGCCAAGCGCGATAAGGCGTTGATATTTTTTGCCGATGAATCTGGAATTCGCTCTGATTATCATGCCGGCACAACTTGGGCATCTGTTGGCCAAACCCCTTTGGTGAAAGCCACAGGCGCACGTTTTTCCCTGAACATGATTTCTGCGGTTAATTCTCCGGGGCATTTCAGGTTTATGACTGTTGATGGCCGTATCAATGCCAGCGTGTTCAGGGACTTTCTTGCACGACTGATTACTGGCATGGATAGGAAAGTTTTTCTGATAGTTGACGGGCATCCCACACATAAAGCCAAAATGGTAAGACAGTTCGTTGAAAAAAACAAAAAGAAAATCGAACTGTTTTTCCTTCCTGCTTATTCTCCTGAGCTTAACCCTGACGAACTGGCTTGGGCACATGTTAAGGCAAAAATAGCTAAAGCTACTACACAGACGAAGGATGAGCTCAAAAAGACGGTTATGCGCGTAATGAGGAGATTGCAGAAAACGCCGCATATTGTTAAGAATTTCTTTCATGCCCCTTCCTGTGTATATGCAATTTTATGAGGCTTTGTCATGTTAGGTCTTAGTAACTCAGATGAAAAGACAAACCCGTGGTGTCCTGAGAATGTTTTAACTTCTTCACCAGATGATATATCCCAAAGCTTTAATTTTTCGTCAAGACTACTGGAAAGAGCATAATGATTGCTCCCACTATTTAATACAACATTTGATATAGGGGCGGAATGTCCTTTAAATCGTCTAATTCCCATGCCAGATGATAAATCAAATAATGAAAAAAATTGCCCGGAGCTACCTATTAGTTGTTTCCCATCAGAAAGTAGGTTGATAGACGAAATGCTGTTTTTTGTTCCGGAAAAACTTCTTATTTTATTTTGTGATTCTATATCCCAAAGATTAATAGTCGCATCCTCTCCGACAGAAATAACGTACTTGCCATTTAAAGATAAAGCAACAGAATTTACAAAATCAGTATGACCTTTTAACTCAATAACTCGCTTGCCAGATTCAATATTCCATAGTTTTACGGTCTTGTCTTGGCTTCCGGATAGGGCATATTTCCCATCGGACGAAATATCTACGGAAAGGACTTCACCAGCATGTCCGTCAAAAGTTCTAATCGTTCTTCCCGATTTAACTGACCAGAGTTTTAAAGTCTTATCGTAACTTCCAGACAAAACATAATTTCCATCCGGAGAATAAACCGCCGAGGTAACATTGCCTTTATGTCCTGTGAATGTTCTGATTTCTTTGCCGGATGTTACATCCCAGAGCTTAACAGTAGTGTCCCGACTTCCAGAAACTGCATACTTTTCATCAGGAGAAAAAGCCACTGAGTATACGCCTCCGCTGTGCCCCATCTGCACAAAAATCTCCGGCTTTTCATCCGCATAAGCAGATGAACCGAGAAATATTATCGCCAATAATATAATAGATATTAGTTTTCCGCAATAAAATGTCCATTGTTTTCTCATTTATCCTATCCCCCTTAAATAAAATAAGTTTTTCCGGATTTCAACAATTTTAACATCTACCTCATCATTAATTCCCAAGAAAAAAATCTGTAGTGTTAATGAGGGACACATCCCCCATTATTTCATAACTCTTCCCTACCCCTCAGTCCCATCAGATTTCAACAATTCTAACATTATTCTTCCCATGAAGAAATCTGCAGCTTATCGCCTCATTCATTCTCTCTCTGAAATCCGATCTTCTTATCGTTCAATCCTATGTTTGATGTTCGGCGGGAGGTCAATGTCTTAAGTCGTTAAGAAGTTTTTCGATTAAAGGCCTGATTGCAGGGAGTCTGTTTTTAACTGCGGTCCACACCAGCTCGTGTTTTACGCCGAAGTAGAAATATACTGGGGATCTCATATGTAGATGGCTTCTTTTAGGATTATATTCCTGATATCGCTTTTTATTGTATCGGTCGGAACTATATCCACAGGCCTGTGCAGCTTTTCTTCCAGAAATAGAGAGAGGCCTACGAAGTCAAAAAGGTCTGCGTCTTCTTTAAAGTCAACGAGCACATCAATATCGCTTGCTTCTGATTCTTCTCCTCTTGCGACAGAACCGAATATTCCTCTAATCTCCGCTTTGTATTTGTTCAGAGAGTCTGAGGCTGCGGATTTTAAAATCTCTATCACATTTCCTTTTGTCATGGTTTATCCCGTTAAAAGAATTATAGCAGAATATCCGGTGATGATTTTTTCAATACCTCTTTTTCTTCTCCCCCACTTTGCCGACGATGTGGTATCTGGTGCTCTTTTTAAGTTCTATGTCCTCATACCTTGAGTTGAGCGGGTGCAGGACTATAACCATGCGAAATATAACAAATCAGGATGGTTATCTAAAGAAGTGATGATCTCGGGAGCGCGCCACGCGAACCTTTTGAGTCGATAAAAGTGGAGCTGAACGGGATCGAACCGTCGACCTCTTGAATGCCATTCAAGCGCTCTCCCAACTGAGCTACAGCCCCAACAACTTATAAAATAAACGTTTTTTCTTTACGTTGTCAACTCAAGATTTATTTGCTGTCGCACCACTCGCGGGCGTTCTGGAACATCTTAAGCCATGGCGATGCTTTAAGTGTCGCCTTCATGTCTTCGGGCATCCAACCCCACTGCCAATTGAGCGTCGTCCTTTCGGGATGCGGCATCATCGCTAGGTGTCTGCCGTCGGCGCTGCACAGGCCTGCTATGCCCAGCGGCGAGCCGTTAGGATTAAAGGGATACTTTTCCGTGACTTCGCCGCTGTCGTCGACATATCTGACAGGAGCTAGCCTTTTCGCCCTGATTTCGTTCAGTATTGTTTTGTCAGGGAAGTGGGCGCGGCCCTCGCCGTGCGCCGTCCATATCCCGAGCGTGGAGCCTTCCATGCCGTGCAGCATGATCGAAGGGCTTTCGAGGATTTTTACGGTCGAAAATCTCGATTCGAACCTGCCGGATTTGTTGTGTATAAACCTCGGTTGCGATCTGTCCGTAATTCCGTGCCACGGCACCCAGCCAAGCAATGCGGCAAGCTGACAGCCGTTGCATACGCCTAGGCTGAAGGTGTCGGTCCTTTGATAAAATTTCTGGAACTGCTCCGACAGTTTGTGGTTAAAGCGTATTGTTCCGGCCCACCCTTTGGCAGAATCGAACACGTCGGCATAACTGAAACCGCCTACAAACACCACGCCTTTGAAGTCGGCCAAGGCCGCGTGCTCCTCTATCAGGTCCGTCATTGTAATGTCCCACGTATCGAACCCGGCCATAAAAAATGAGGCCGCCATCTCCCTGTCGCCGTTGCTGCCCTCTTCTCGTATTATTGCAACAACCGGCTTTGATTTCTTCTTGACGATTATTTCGGGGGTCTGTTCGGGATCGAAGTTGACCGTGTATTCGGGGCCTTTCCGGTCGTAATTTATTTCTTTTTCTTCGAGTACGCACTCAGGGTTCGCCTGCAGCATTTCGAGATGATAGCTCGTCTCCTCCCATAAGGCCCTGAGTTTCCGCATGTCTTCATCCAGAACAACCTCTCCGTTTACGACGAACACAACTCTTTTTTGCAAGATCGTGTCGCCTATAATGGTATACGGAACAAAGAGCTTGTCAAAAGCTGCCATCACGTCGCTTTCCCTTTCGGTCTCGTACTCTATTACAAAACCGAGCTCTTCGGAAAAAAGCATATGCATTACCTCATCTATATTGACAACTTTTTTAGGTGAGTCGAGTTCGATCTCCACGCCGCAGTTGCCGGCAAAAGCCATTTCGAGTATCGTGGTGATCAGACCTCCGTCGCTCCTGTCGTGTCCTGCAAGTATCAATCCTTGGTCCATCAAATATTGAACGACATTGAAAGCGTCTTTCAACTGCTGCGTGCTGTCGACGTCGGGGCATTCGTCGCCTACCTGCTTGTAGCTGTGGGCCAAGGCCGAGCCCCCGAGCCTGTTCTTGCCGTTTCCAAGATCAACGTATATCAGCCTGCTCTTTCCGGGCATCTTTATGTCAGGGGTGACCACTTTGGTTATGTCCGGACAGGGCGCGTACGCAGAAATGACAAGGGTCCCGGGGGATTTGACCGTATCTACGTCATCCGCGCCGTGAGCAACTTTGGCGGCCATAGAAAGGCTGTCTTTGCCGCCGTCCACCGCAATGCCCAAGTCGATCATCAAGTCTTTCATCGCCACTGCCGCGTCATAAAGCTTTGCGCCTTCTCCCGGCAATTTCGGGGCCCACATCCAGTTCCCGGAACACTTTATGTCCCTGAGCGCGGTTATTCTGGCCCATACGATATTCGTCAAGGCCTCTCCAACGCTCATTCTGGCCATTGCCGAGGGGTCTATCAATCCCTTTATCGGCTGTTCGCCTATGGATATGGCCGCGCCTGTATAAGTTTTGTCCGCAATAAAATGGCTTTGCGCGATTACCGCAACATTCGAAAGCGAAAGCTGGAGAGGTCCCACGCACTGCTGCTTGGCTATAAGGCCGGTGACCGACCTGTCCACCTTATTGGTCAGGAACCTTTTCGAGCCTACGGATACCAGTCTCAACACCCTTTCGAGCGCGTCCATTATCGTTATGTTTTCGGGCAGGCGCAGGGGCTGTATGTGGACGAACATTCTTTCGAGATTGAATGTCTTTCGCGGCATCTCGCCGAGCACCTGCTCGAGGTTCAGGTTTACCGGGATGGAACTGTCTTCTTCGTCGAACAGGGTGATATTGCCGTCGCCTGTTATCTTTCCTATTATCGCAACAGGGACCTTTTCCCTCGAACACAGGTCCCTGAAGGCCCTTGTCTTGCTTTCGTGTATCAAAAGCGCGTCCTGCTCCTGATATTCGGCGCCCCATATTTCGAGCACCGACAGGGTATTGTCTCCGACGATTATTTTTCTTATCTCTATTCTTCCGCCCGCAGGATAAATGATCTCTTTCACCACATTGCAGTTCCCGCCCGCTCCCTGATCGTGAATGCTTACTATCGGGTTCGCGTCTCCAAGCTCCACACAGGCCCTGATCACCCTGTTCGCCTTTTGCTCCATTTCCGCGTCGCCGCGCTGCACGGCGTTGAAATCAAGCTCCGCGACATTCTCCCCCTGTATCATGCTCGATGCGGCCCCCCCGCCCATGCCTATTCTGTAGGCAGGACCGCCTATTTTTACGACCACCATTCCTTTTTCAGGCTCGTCTTTTTCGGTATGTCGCGCGTCTATCTGGCCCACACCTCCGGTGAACATTATGGGCTTCAGCCACTCGCACCGCTCTCCGTCAGGAAGTTTCAGGCCGAACGAGCGCGTGAAACCCTGAATAAGCGGTTCTCCGAATTTGTTTCCGTAATCCGACGCTCCGTTGCTCGCCTCTATCAGAATCTGGAGCGGCGCTGCCAGATTCTGGGGATAAACAAGGGAGCCGTGCTCCCACTGGAGCGGATAGTTGGGCAGAAAGAGATTCCCTACGCAATAAGCCGCGGTCCCGGCAACTACAAGAGAGCCCTTCCCTGTGGCGTGGACGTCTCTTATCCTGCCTCCCGTGCCTGTTTCCGCGCCCGGGAAAGGCGCAATGCCGGACGGGAAATTATGCGTCTCGGCGGTAAATATAAGATTATAATTCAGGTCCGTTTTTTTGTAATGCGAGGGCCCTTTCGGGTTGGAAGGGATTATTGTGCTGATATGAAATCCCTTGAGCGCGCTCGAGTTGTCTTTAAAGGCGATAACGCTGTTGCCCGGATTGCGTCTGTACGGCTCCTTCACTATCTGCATGAGACTGCCTGAAACTTCTTTGCCGTCTATAATAAGCCTGCCTCTGAAAAACCAGTGGCGTGAATGTTCGCTGTTGGACTGGCTGAGATCGAAACATTCCACATTGGTCGGGTTCCTGCCGAGCTCTTTTGTGAAAAGTTGATAGTAATAGTCTATGTCCCACTCATCGAGGCCGAGCCCCATCTTCTGGTTTATAGCGACTAGAGCGGACTTGCCCTCTTCGATAACGGGTATGTTAAATACACGCTCCGGCTTGATGCCTGTTTCGAATGTGGTTATCGGTTCGGCATATTCGCATTCGGTCATCCTGTCGTGGACCAAGGAAAGAAACTCGGACCTTTCGATTTTCGAATCCTGCCGGAGAATGATCCTGTATCTGCGGGAGCGCTCGATACGCTTTATTTTTTTCAATCCGCATGCATAACAAATCGATACCGCATTGGTGGACCATGCGGTAGAGAAGTTCATTCGCGGGCCGACTTCGAAAAATTCCGCTTTATGCCCCTTTGCAGTTTTTTTCCCGAAAAGGCTGTTTTCCGAAAAGTTTTCTTGTTCGAAGGTCTCGGAAAGGAGCCAGCGCAAAGCTTCGGTTTCCGAAGCGCTTAGGGCCGTTAAAACCTCCGCATTAAAACAGTATTCGCTTTCGATTTCCTGAACGGCCACGCCGGTGCGCTCTTTTACGGCCTTTACTAGAATGTTTTTTTTGTATTCCGAAAGCGCAGGCGCACGGTAAAAACGTACAATCTTGGTTTGAGACATTATTAAGGTTCTCCTTGAGTTTGCGTAAGAGTCCTATAATTTTACCATATCAGCGCGGTTGTAGTGGCTGTCAAGGTAATTCATAAGCCCTTTTACGCATTCCCGGACCGGCATCAGGGACGTGTCCAATGTCAGTTCCGGGCACGGCGGCTCTTCATAAGGGGCTGTAATGCCCGTAAAATCGTCGATGGCCCCTGCGCGGGCTTTTTTATAGATGCCTTTCGGATCGCGTCTTTCGAGTTCTTCCATCGGACATTTGACGTATATTTCGACAAAGTCTCCGCCCATGTACGAACGTACCCTGTCCCTGTCGGCGAGGTACGGCGATATGAAAGCGGTCATTACTATCAATCCGTTCTCTACGAACAATTTAGCGACTTCGCTTATGCGCCTTATGTTTTCTTCCCTGTCCGCTTTCGAAAAGCCGAGGTCTTTGTTCAGGCCGTGTCTTACATTATCGCCGTCCAGAACGACGGTCATGCGGCCGCGCGAGAAGAGTTCGCTTTCCAAAGCGTGCGCTATCGTGGACTTGCCCGCGGCCGACATGCCTGTAAACCAAAGCAGCATGCCTTTTTGCCCGAGAAGACGCTCTTTGTCCTGCCGGGACACATGGGGCCTGTGAAAGGTTATGTTCGCGGCCTGCGATTCAGTCATAACGCTGCAGAAAAGAGGCGAGCGGTCCGAGAAAAGGCTCGTAATTCCGCCACCGTTCTTTGGACGATTTATAGAGCGGCTGGCGCACCTGCCAGTTGCTTGCCGTTCTTACAGGCCTGTCATGCTCATGAAAGCTAAGGCATTGGTCGTCCCACTTAAGCCCGCAGAACTCAAGCATCGCCCTGCTTACGCCTTCCTGGTCCTCTACGAGTTCTTCATACTGCACTTCCAGAAATATCTCATCCGGAAGGACCGAACGCCAGTGCTCCATCAAGCGCAGATATTCGTTACAGAAAAAAGAGATGTCATCCAAGTCGTAGGCAAAGGGGTGGTGGCCGCCGAATTTATGAAAATAGATCGAAAGGCACGAGTCCACCGGATTTCTCTTGCAGTGGATTATACGGCCGTGCGGGAAGGCAAGATGAAAAAGCCCGAGCCTCATGAAGTTATGCGGCATCTTGTCGGTTATCCTCAGCGCCTCCGGAGAAAATCCCCGCAGGTGGTCTATGTACGAAACCGCCATGCCGTCGGCGAACTGCTCGTCCAAAACCCCGTTCCGTTCCTCGATCTTCCTCTCCTGTTCGTCCCAGAAGTTAAGCTCCCCGGCCCCGAAGGCCTTCGGATGGCTCGCTATTATCTGCTCAACGAGCGTGGTGCCAGAGCGCATCATGCCGACGATAAGCACCGGCAGTTCGGAGCCGCTTCCCCACAGCCTGCGCTCATCGAAATACTCTTTTGTGTATGAGGCTATGAGCTTATCTATATGTCCGGAGTGCTTGCTCCGGTCGAACTCGTAGCGGGTCGTCTCATAATCGTTCGCCTTCTTATAATGCCTGAAGGCCTTTTCATAATGTCCGAGATCGTCGTTTATCTTGCCGAGCGCGAAGTGAAGGTCGCCTTCGTCCTCCCCCTTTAAGCCGCCCTTTTCGAGAAAACCCTCTATGACGGAGAGCAATCCGTCGTCTCCCGCCGCGAATTTTTTGCAGCTTACGAGGTTCCTGTATGCGGCGGCCAGATCAGGCTGTATCTCTATAGCCTTTAAATACGCCCCTGCAGCGAGGTCGAACTTTCCCTGCTGCTGGTAGACGTTGCCTATATTGTTGTGCGCCTTGGCAAAGTCCGGCTTCAGTTCCGCAGCCTTCTTGTGGTTCGCGACAGCCTCGTCCAGCCTTCCGGCCTCTTTGAGCGCAAGCCCCATATTGTTGAACGCCTCTGCGTAGTCTGGCTTCAGCGATACAGCCTTCTCATAAACCTCAACCGCTTCGTCGTGCCTTCTTTGGTCTTCGAGCGCATACCCCCAATTATTGTACGCCTCGGCATAATCAGGCCTTATCCCGATCGCCTTTTTATAGCACTCTATCGCCTCGTCCGCCTTGCCCTCTGCCAGATACGCTACGCCCAGATTATTGAGAGACTCCGCGTAACCGGGTTTTATTTCGAGCGCCTTCTTATAACATTCAACCGCTTCTTCGTGCCTGTCAAGCTCCTGCAGCGCAAAGCCTTTGTTGTTATACGCCTCCGCATAATCAGGCCTCAGCGCGAGCGCCCTGTCATACAAACCGAGGGCTTCTTCGTGTTTTCCCTGATCCCTTAGGATTATTCCGATGTTATATAAGGCTTCGGGATACTGCGCCTTTACGGAAAGCGCCTGTCCGTAGGCGGCTGCCGCATCTTCGAGCCTGCCCTGCGCGTAAAGCGAGGTGCCCAGATTATTGTAGGCCTCGGGATATGCAGGGTTCAGAGAGATCGCCTGCCTCTGATAATCCTCCGCCTTCTTAAGCAATCCCATGGACTGAAAGATAAGGCCGAGATTGCTGTAATACGAAGGCACCCTGCCGTTTATCCCTATCGCCTTTTGGATAAAGTCTATGGCCGCCTGATAATTCTTTCGCTGATAACAGATAACGCCTAGATAATGCAGGGCATCGGAGTTGGCCGCATCGAGGGCCAGAACTCCCCGGTACAACTCTTCCGCCTGAATTATATTCCCTGCCTGATGCTGCTGCATGGCAAGGCCCAAGGCTTGGGGTACGGTCAAAGTGATGTTTCTTTGCTCCACCAGCACTATCTTACTACACAGTCGACTTTTTTTGATTCCGCACTTGTTGTTGTCTTGCCGCCGCCCGGCGCTGAAGAGACTGCAGGCGGCATTTTGAAGTCCAGACCCGGGTTGCCCGGAAGGATTACAGGCTTTGCATCGGGGCCCTGCACATAAGCGTATTGGCCGGCATTGATGCTCTGTGTGCCCACCTTAGTGGTAACATTTACCGTTCCTTCGGGAACGAACATATACAGGCCGTTTGCAAGGCTTCCGCAGTTGTTCTGACAGAGTTTCAATTCGTAGATCGTCCCTCTGACCCCGACAACAGCATTCGGAGTGGACATCTTGTAGCTGTCCTGTTCCCCGCGCTTGCCTATCTTGCCGGTTATCGCCCTCAAGGCGCCCTTTGAAAGATTGAACACGGCCTTGTCGTTGTTAGGTTTGTTTTCGTCAAAGAAATACTGGTCTATTTTTATCTGTGAATTCGGACGCAGCGTTATCTCGCCGTTGTCTTTAAACTTCACGCGGGCATAGGTCTGCTTTTCGGTGATCAGGGTATCTCCCTCTTCCACTTCCGACTTTATCGACAGGACCTTTGTGGAGCCGTCGGCCTTTTTTGAGAAGAGAGGGCCGCTCAGATGTGTCACCGTTCCGGCCGTTTCGGCAAAGGAAGAACAGGTAACAAACAGGAGCAGCGCAACAATTACAAGACTAATTGCAATACTGTTTCTTGGCCGTATCATCTTTCTTGTCTCCCACTGTTTTCTTGTCGGTCTGCGCCTTGTCATTCTTCTTTTCGTCTTCTTTTTTGTCCTCTTTATCGTTTGCGCCGCTGCCTTCCGGAGGGGACGCCGGTTGTTCTGATGTCTGCGCCGGGGGCGGCGGTGTCTGCGTGTCCGATACGGTATCGAGCGCCTTGACCGTATTGTCCACAGCCTGCTGCACATTTGATTGCTGCAGGACCGTAGTAGTATCTGTCGTGGTCGAAGGGTTAAGGTTCGAGGCCTTGGTAATAGTCCCGTTAGGAGCGCTTATTGTTCCGCTTCCGCTGATGTCGTTACCTGCTTTAAGTGAAACGCTTCCGCTGGAAGACGCCACATTCCCGTTGATATGGAGATGGTCCCCGGAACCGCTCGCAGCCGCTTCGAGAGTCACATCGCCCGCAGCGGACACGCCGGATGCGCCTATCGTCAACGGGCAACGCGCGATAAGCGTGACAGATCCGGCAGTGGACTGGACGGACAAACTGTCCGCCGCCGTCATCGCCCCTATATTGCTGATGACGATGTCTCCTGCCGTGCTTGCGCTCACGTCCGTAACAACGCCTATGTTGGTCATTTCTATATTGTTTGCCGTACTTGTAAGCGTGAGCGATCCGACCCTCGTTTCCAGAGCATCGCCGTGGCCTATGCCGGTGACCGCAACAGCGGCAAGCGAGGCCCCGACTACATTGTCCGACGCTGCATTGCCGTCAATAACGGCGCCGCTGCCCGAGGTGAGAGAAACCGTACCGCTGCCTGCATTGACAGTCCCGCCGAGCGTCAGGTCCTTCAGGCTCGAAAGGGATATATTGCCGTTTGAGGCTGTGACCGCGCCCGCGGTCATAGTCCCGTTATGCTCGATAACGGTTATGCTGCCGCCTGCCGCGCTGTTTGTTGCTGTCACACTAAGCCCGGAATTGATCATGCTGTCGTAAGCAATGTTCCCTGAAGTCGTATTCGTGAGAGAAACCACAGGTATCGCGGCCGAAATATCGATCCCCTGTCCCGCAGTCAGCGTAAGCTGCGCTCCGGTCATATTGAAGGCGCTGCCCACCGCTCCGGCCGCGCTAAGGTTTATCGCGCCGTCTGTCGTGTTTGTGGATAAGGTCACGGTTCCGTTAGAGCCGCTCGTGGCAGGGAAGCCGTACGCGGTAGTCGCATTTCCGCCGTTGAAGTTCAGCGCGCCGGAGATATTGATGTATGCGGACGCGCCGGTCGTCCCTATCGCAATATTGCCGCCAGTCCCTCCAGTTACACTGCCCCATGTTGCGTTCGCATATCCGCCGTTGGAAGTCAGCGTGCCGGAGATATTGATGTAAGCATTGTCGCCGGTCGTGTTTATCGCTATCGCCCCGCCGCTGCCTCCGAAAGTTTCGCCCCCGTCGCCGCTCGCATCTATTGCGCCTGCTATACTGATAGGATTGTTGACTGTCGTAAGTGTTATGTTCCCTCCATTTGGGGCCGCGCCAAAGAATACAGGATCAGGTTTTGAGGATACCGTGCCGTCTATCTCCAGCATTCCGGCAGGAGCAACTGATATGACTGAACCTTTTGTCCTTATCGAAGACGCGCCGTTTAAGACCACGTCTCCCGCAACTCCGGCGGATGAGGATTTCGACAGTATTGTGCCCGTTACCGCTATAGGCGCGGTCGAGCCGGTCGTGCTTATTGAAATCGCGCCGTCAGCCCCGGATCCTACGGCATAGCCTTTTGAGTCCAGCGTGCCTGCCATGTTTATATTCGCGCTGACGGCCGTGGTTTGAAGCGTGATGTCCCCGCCGTCCGGGTTGGAAGCATCTCCGGAGGCATTGAGCGTGCCGTACACTTCCATCTTTCCTGCAGGGGCTATGGAGATGTTAGAGCCTTTTGTAGATATGGTGGAAGCGCTGTTTAAGATCACATTGCCGGCAACTCCGGCGGACGCCAATTTCGACAATACCGTTCCTGTCACGCTTACCGATGAGATCGAGCCGGTCGTGGTTATATTCAAGACCCCGTCGCTTCCGGCCAAACTCGTGCCGGTACTCGCTAATGCGTTCCCTCCCTCGTTCTTGACCGTTCCGGCAATGCTTACGCTCGAACTCGAACCGGATGTCTGAATAGTTATGCTTCCACCGTTGCCTCCCGTTACATTGCCTGCGGCAGCATAAGAACCCTGAGCATTGCCGCCTTCGGCCAAAACACTTCCTGTTAGGGATATGTTTGAGCTTGACCCGGTAGTCTTTATCGTTACCGCGCCGCCCCTGCCGCCCCTTGAGAGAATCGAGCCTGATGAGGTGGAGGTGTAACCTCTGCCGCCGTCCGCCGTGACTGTGCCTGAAACTGAAATGGACGAACTCAAACCTGCAGTCTCGATCGTCACTGCTCCGCCGTCGCCGCCTGTTACGTTCCCTGTTGTCTGACCGCCCACTAAAACGGCATTTGCGTTGCCGCCTGCAGCCTTGACCGCCCCTGCGATTGTAATCGATGCGCCTGTAGCGGCGGTCGTCTTTACCGTAATTGTGCCGCCGTCGCCTCCGGTCGCGTTGCCGCTGACCGATCCCCCGGCATTTCCGCCGTTGGCATTGATATCTGCGACGGCAATTGACGAACCTACGCCGTTTGTCCGTATCGTTACGGCTCCGCCCTTGCCGCCCCTTGCATTGCCGTTCTGGACATTATCGTCTCCGCCGTTGGCATTTATCGCATTTGAAAGGGCTATTAGCGCGGTAGAACCGTTGGTGGTTATGTTCACCGTGCCGCCTTGCGAGGGCAATGTAGCGCATGGCCCGAAGGTGCAGGTCCATGCGTCACTGCTCAAGCCGCCGTTCGCCGTGATTGCGCCCCAGATAGTGATGCTCGCGAAGTTGGCGCCGTTCGGATCCCCGCTGGTGCCGATAGTAACTGAACCGCCGGGACCTCCGACCGTTCCATTTATCGCTGCATTCCCGCCGCTTACATCTATTGCGCCGTCAAGAACGATGCTTGCGTCTGCGCCCTGCGTGGTGATGGCGACAGAGCCGCCCTGAGCCGGAAGCGACTGCAGATGTCCTGTCGTATAACTCCAGCCGATCCTGTTTAGACCGCCCTTTGCATTGACGACCCCTGTTCCGGCAAGGACTATAGATGCGTCAACTCCGCTTGTGGTCACTGCTATCGTTCCTGCATTGCCGCCGGGAGACAAGCTTCCCGATGTGACGCCTCCGCCGTTGGATTTGACTGTGCCGGAGATGTTAATGGAAGCGCTTCCGCCTGTTGTCCCTATCGTGATATTTCCGCCGTTGCCGCCTCCGCCAAATCCGGCTGCACCGCTTGCATCTATGCTTCCTGATATGGTGATCGGCTTATTATTCGCTGTTGTAGCGAGAGTTATGCTTCCACCGTTTTGACCTGCGACTTCGTAGTTAATATCCGGGGTCGTGGATACCGTGCCGTCTATCTCTATCTTGCCGGCAGTAGCAACGGATATGCCGAAACCTTTTGTCCTTATTGAAGACGCGCTGTTTAAGACCACGTCTCCTGTGCTCCCCGCCGCCTTTGACAGGATTGTCCCGGTTATATTGATCGGCGCATCTGAGCCGGTCGTGCTTATCGCTATCGTACCGTTTGTGCCTGCAGCCCCGATAGTCGGAACATAGCCCTTTGAGTTGAGGGCTCCCTCTATCGTCAATGACGCGCTGTTGCCCGTGGTCCTGACAGTAATGTTCCCGCCGTTAATGTGCCCTAAGTCGCCGTATGTGTTTATAGCGTTCAACGGCCCGATGGATGCGGAACCGAACGAGTTGATCGTGACATTTCCGCCGGCCGTCGAAATCGTGAACGGATCAGCCGCATCGTAACCCGAGATATAAAAACCGTAATTGCCGAAGCTGCCGCTGCCGATAAAAGTAATCGAACCCGTTCCCAAAGTCCTGATATAGGAATCGTAGAAAGGATCGTTCGAGGCGTCGCCGTCTATATGAATGCCGTTTTGATTGCCTGTGCCGGTAAGGGTTATCGAACCTGTGCCGGATGTGCTTATTTCTATGCCCTCGTCGTCCGTCAGCATCTTTATGCCGTGACCGAGGGTGCCGTTGCCTGACGTGCCCGTAATGGTTATGTTGCCGTTGACCGCCTTAACATGGATGGGGTCGTCGAAATCGTATATCGCAACCCCGTGGTTTTCGTTGCCGCCGGTGCCGCCTGTGCCGGTTATCGTGACCGTTCCGGTACCGGTTGCTTCAATGTGGGCATCATCGTATAGGCGCACGCCGTAATTCTTTCCGCCTGCGCCGCTGCCGCCAATGCCGCTGACGGTTATCCCGCCTGAATCCGCATATACGTTCGTTTCCCTAAGGCGCACGCCGTAACTCTCCATAGTCCCTGAGCCGCCGGTGCCGCTGATGGTTATCGCGCCCGTGCCTGTTGCCGTCACTCCCGCGTAATACCCGTATACGCCGATATTATATGTGCCGCCCGTGCCGCCCGTGCCGGTCATGGTTATATTCCCCGAAGCCGTCTGTATATTGGCTTTAACGTTGGACTCCAAATAAACGCCGTAGCTGTATCCGCCCGGACTGCTGCCGCCGGTGCCCGTAATATCTATGTTCCCCGAAACGCTCTGCATCGTTAAATTTGCCGTATAAATATGCACGCCGTCGTTGTAAGTCCCGCTGCCCGAGGCTGCGCCGCCGACACCCACGAGGTTTATCGAGCCAGCGCCTGTGGTTATAAGGCTGCCGTTGTTGATGTAAACGCCGTAATTGCGGTTGGCTGAGGTGCCTGCGGCGTTTCCGCCCTTGCCCCTGATAACCACGCCGCCCCCGGCCGTGCTTATCTGCGCGTTCGAGAGCAATACGCCTACTCCGTTAGCAGCGCTGCCGGTTGCGTATTGGCCTGCATTGCCCCCGCGGATATCCAGATTGCCGCCGTTGGTCGTGAGAGTCACGGGATTAATCCCGACGCCGCCGTTCAAGTAAACTCCGCCCGTATTATTGGCGTCCGAATCGGACAAAAGATTTACGGTCAATGCGCCTGAAGAGGAGGTTATGGAAACGCCGCCGTTCAGGATTATATCGTTTGCGGCCTCCAGCCTCAACGTCGCTGCGGCGCTGACCCCTCCGTTCAGCAAGATCCCTCCGCTGTTAGCATAGAGCATAATTTTGCTGCCGCTTATAGCCCCCACTATCATGTTGCCGACAGCCTGTGTAATTGAAACATCTCCGCCTCTTACTATGCTTCCACCGGATTGAGTAAAACTGTTGGTGACAGTCAGAGGTCCTGCGCCGGTAAGACTCCCGCTGCTGACAGCAAGGTTGCTGACATTTAGGGCGCCCGCGCCGCTCAGTGTTCCACCTGAAACAGTAAGGGTTGCGCCTGAACCGATAGTTGAAACATCCGCAGCGCCGTTGCCGAGACTGAGTGTGCCGCCTGAAAGAATAATGTTTTCCTGACTGGTAAGGGTTATGGCGCTTCGTACGCCGTTTGAAACCGTGATGGTATATAGCCCCGCAGCCCTGTCAATAATCGAATATTCGGTTGCTATCGGAACATGTCCAAGACTCCAGTTGGCCGCTGTACTCCAATCTCCATCAGCATCAATACTCCATAAGTTTATGGTCGATACCGCAGTGGTGTTAAGAGTTACATTTAAGGGATTGTATATCGGGTTCACCGTCATTCCAACGGAGTTCACCGTAGAGAACTGGCTGCCGCCAACCCGGCTGCCGTAAGTCAGGACAGGGTAGTTGTCATTCACATTCTGGCTGTAAGGCGAGACTCGGTTCACGTTGAGAGCGCCGCCAAGATTAGCTGAACCGGAGATTGCAAGAACATCGTAACTTCCAGCGGTAATGGATCCTACTTCAGAGTTGATCACGCTGCCTGCACCCAAAGCCAAATTGCCTGTGATTGACAGAGTGCCTATAGTGTTGCCTGTATCTGCACCGGGAGCAATGATACCGTCGTTGGTTAACGTGTTGCCCGCGCCGACGTTGATCGTGCCTGCGCCGCGCAGAGTGCCGGAGTTCGTCCAGTTTCCGGTATTCTGGAATGTTGCGCCGGAGGTGACTTCGATAGTTCCGGATTGAATAAGCAAGCCGGAAATATTCAATGTTCCGCTGTTTGCATTGATTGTTCCGTTATTGGTAAGAGTGCCTGTTCCCAGAGTGAGTGTGCCGCTGCCGCGAACGATGCCGGAGGAGGCATTGATGAGGTTCGTATTGCTCGTGGTAATAGTGCCTGCGCCTGCCTCGATAATGCCTGCGTTAGTGCCTAACGAAGATATATTGAGTGTGCCAGAGGTACTGGTAAGAAGGCCGTTATTCGTCCAACTTCCTGCTGTGGTCAATGTGCCGCCGTTGGACTTGAGCGTCCCGGTGGCGCTGTTCGTCCAGTTCGCCCCGTTCACCGTCAGCGTTTGGCCGTCAGCCTGCAAC
>SCQE01000115.1 GCA_004321915.1 Nitrospirota bacterium | reverse complement strand
CTGGGTTACCCACTCAATGTGAGAAAGAACCAAATTATTTTTTTGTGATCGTACGTACCAACCCTTTAACTCGTTCAATATTTTTTACACTGTCGAACTCCCGAATAACGAGTCCCCGATTTTTTCTGATAAACGAATCTATAAGTCCATCTGTATTCTCGAACACTCGCAAGATTTTGCATGATAAGGCAACTGACTCCCTGGGTGGCACGAGAAAACCATTAACACCATCTGTAACCCACTCGCGTATTTGAGGAATATCTCCCATAATTACCGGCAAACCACATACCATTGCTTCGAGCATGCAGTTTGGCAGCGAATCATTTGATGAAATAGAAACCATCACGTCAGACGAGCTATAATACATCGTCATCATGTCCCAGGGAACCTGCCCCTCCCATCTGAAATTTTTCTCCATGCCAAGTTCACGTACCTTTTGTTGATGTTTTTTTAATTCTTTTTCACCACCAACACCTGATATAAAAAGAAAAAGGGTTTCAGGGTATTTTTTGACTACATTAGCGGCTGACTCAACGATTACGTCGCTGTTCAAGAATCCTCCTAACCCGCGAGGGCAGAGCACCACTTTCTTATAAGTATAAGTAATTCCAAGCTTTTTTCTTGCCTCATTCTTTGCGAAAGGCTTAAACCGTTCCAGGTCTACACCAGGATAACGAATAAGGTGTATCTTTTCTGCCTGTATGCCATAGCCAAGACATGCATTAAATGCCATTTGAGAATTTACTGTTATTGCCTGTGCTCTGCGTACACCATACGTAACTATCTGTTTTTTAAGCAATCGTTCAATACCATTCCTCTTAGCCCACCAAACAACATCTCCATTCCAGAATGTAATGATGATAGGGAATGATCGTGGTAAAAAATATGTAAGATAGCAAGGGTATAATAGTGTCTGCAAAAAAACAACATCTGGATTAAATTCCATCACAGAAGATTTAAGTATTTTAAAATCTTTAACCCCTTTATAGATTTCATAACAGAAAATTAATGGTAACAATAATGTTCTACCATACAAACCTGTTTTTATTTTATTGACAAGTTTTCCCAAACTTGTCCGGGTAATATGAGTTCGCCTTTTTATAACCTTGCCCTCGTTTTGAGGAGCAAAACTATCTCCTATTTCCTTTTTCCCATGGGCACCAGTTAGCAAGATATTCTGGGCATTTGCAAAATTATAATTACAGGTCGAAACTACCGCGACAGCGAAATCCTGGGCATCAACAAAAAGCTGAATACGCCGTTTGGCATGAATAGAAAAACCCCACGCAAGGAAAAGTACACGGGTCTGTCTTGGTGAGTTCGCCCTATTATCTGTCATAAATATACTGTGCCTCAGGCTTCTTATCCAATACCTCCCGACACCACAATTCTGTCATCATCAGCAACCACGGTCTGGGCCAATTAGTCCGTCCTTCAAGAAAATCTTTTTTAAGCAACTGAACCTCCTGTTCATTAAAAAAAACCCGATTACGTGTTGTGGCATCGGACAGTGTATCCTCTAAAACATCTCTTAGATGTCCCTTCAGCCAGGAATCAAAGGGCATCCCAAAGCCGCGCTTTTGTTGAATGTCCATCCCCTCAGGCAAAAGACCTCGACCAACATCTATCAGAATTTTCTTAGCTCCTGTTTCACGGTAAGTCGCTGCTTCAGGATTTGATAGTTTGGAAATATCTCCAAGTTTCGCATGTGCAGGCAAAGAGAACGCAAGATCAGTGACCAGGGGATCCAAAAAAGGGACTCGGACTTCGAGAGAATGGGACATGGAGACAGCATCAATATCACGTAGGAGTTGATTTTGTGTATAGCCTCGCAAGCAAAGTGCAGAAACCCTTTCAATCGGCCGGGCTGAAGGAAGTTCATCAGCCAGTGTAATATCATAATCAGCTTCGCGTCTCACCCTGCTTAAACTTCTGAATTCCGATGAGAGAATTTTAGAAGTTCCATGCGCACCAAATATCTGGTATACCCTTGCATAACGGGAAACAAATCCGGACCAGGTTTGCATCCCATCGATAACACCACCAAACCGGCCAGCCGCTAAAGGATCAAAAAACGATTGCCTGACAAGAGAGGCCAATAATCTTTTAGCAGTTGCACGCAAAGGGGACTGGTTAT
>SCQE01000100.1 GCA_004321915.1 Nitrospirota bacterium | reverse complement strand
TTTGATTGCAACGGCGATGTCTTTGATACAACTTCATATATCTGCCCATTCACTGTCACATAAACCTGTGCCTGAATATCCATGAGCTCCTCTTTCAATAGCTCTAATGTAAGGTCAATCCCTCCTTGTTTTGCCTTTAATTGAAGTAGTCTAAAAAGCAACAAACCGAGGATACAGATAAAGGCATGCACTATTATCTTCTGATCTGTCCAGTGATAAACAGGTCTGAAAGGAGCTATCTCGGGGTCATTCATTTCCTTAAATAACTCCTCTACCTCATTTCTGTCACGATAGCTTTCAACTACTTCAATAGCGCTTAAATCTCCCCTGTCTGTAAAATAGATGGTCTTCCCAAACCGCTGCTCATACATCCTTACAGACTTCAGATCAAGGTTAACCCTTACCTCACCTCCTGACTCTGTAATCTTGAACAATACTGAAGGCAAATGATGCCCTAAGGCAACCTCTTTTACTTTCGCCTCTGCATCCTTTACCTTTGACCACCTGACACGGTTAAGCTCTGCTAATGCCTTCCCTATTTGCCTTTTAAACCATATCCCCTTCTTCTTATCAGCAGACTTATTGTATGTAATAACCACTCTCCTTTTCTTCCCCAATACATCTGCCCGGCTTTCATAATACAATACCTCTTTACCGTCACTAAGCTTCCCTCCTCTGTATCTTGAAATCCTCATCTTACATAAACCAGGATATTCAGACGGCTTCAATGTCCCAATAAAATGAAGCCTATCATCCTCTAATCGGTTAATGTTATCTTCAGAGTTATTCCCTTTATCAAAGATTATCGTCATCCCTTCTACATCCCTTGCAATCGCTCTTATACGCTTTACCAGATTGGTAATTGCCGTAGGAAACATTGAGGCGTCGTTCTTTGCGCCGTCGTATAGTTCATGCAAAAGAGGGAGGCCCAGCCCACGAATAATGCTTACTGCAAGCCCTACCTGCCTCAGATGATCCCTTGATGCTTTATTGTGTCCCCTCTTGCTTAACTCAGATTCAGTCTTATCCGACATGTAATTGAAAAAATTTGTGGTATCGTAGATGAATACATCCAAAGGAATCTTATATTCCTGCAAAATACCCTCCCACAGTCTCTCCTCTATCCTGGCAATAGCATTTAAATCGATTTCATCCATAGCGTCCCAAAATCGCTGACTGTTTACCTTGGATGACTCAATTGTGAATAATTGGGGAAGTATTGTTTTGTCATACCACTTTCTAATACCGTTTTTGCTCCTGGGTTTGCAGACCCTGTTGATTGCGGCAAGCACAATGTATTGTCCTACATCTAAAGTTGCCGAAGTGTTCTGCATAAAACTGTTGATGATGGGGATCAATCCTATCTCACTGGCTAATTGGTAAAGAGCAGCAGGAAGTCCAAACTCAAGATATGAGGCTTCTTTTGGCCTTGATTCAGGATTCTGTTTCATAGCCAGTATCTGCTCAGCAGTTCCAAGGTATATTTGTTGAACAAGTCTTGGTTTGCCGTTTATACGTTTGCAGACAACATAGTACCAATAACGGCGACCTTTGATATCCTTTTTTAGGAGCGTGCCAGCCATTGTAGATATACTTTATCATTAAATATATTTATTTGTCAAGTATATTATTGTATATTAGTTAGATATACATATTTATGCCCTAAAAAAGACGATTTTACAAGGACTTTTGTTCAATTTTAAAATTTTTTCGGAAAGTCAGGTATAAAATCCTCCCACAAC
>SCQE01000101.1 GCA_004321915.1 Nitrospirota bacterium | reverse complement strand
GCCGAATCAGAGTTCTCACGTGATCTGCTTGTCGGCAGCCAGTACGATCCTGCCAAAGTCGTCGTCGCGGGCAAGCCACTGCTCGATCAAGTGTTTGAAAAACTGCAAGAGCCCCAATATCGTACGATGCTGTATCACGATTTGGACTTGAGATCGGACGAGCCGTTCGTGTTAGTGAATGTGGAACCGGCGGCAGAGCACCGCTACGCGTCGTGGGAAGAGCACTGGAGCCGTTTTCACGCCGTGATGGACGCATTGAAGAAAACTGGCGTTAAGGCAATTCTGTCTCTGCATCCTCTGTGTCATTCCGACGACTACGCGTTCGTCGAAGAGCAGTATGGCTTCAAGGTTTCGAACAAGTGGACGATTGCTGAACTGTATCCCTACTGCAGTTTGTCTGTTTCTTTTCCTTGTTCGACAAATCTTCTCGCGCCGATCTTCAAAAAGAGACTCTTGATTTATGACTTTATGGCGATAACGAGCGAGGATTCGCCACGCAAGGATATGTTCCGCCTGCCGGGCGCATTGTACGCCTACAACTACGATGCCTTGTATCGGCAGATTCAGGCAGAGAGACAGATGTGGGGATGTAAAGCGAGTGTATTATTAACGACACATCCAGGCGACGGATATCGCTCTGTGTGTGAGACAATATTGACGCATATCTCTGCACAATTGGAGAAGCGCAATTAGCAGCGTTTTTGTCGGTTGCGGTGTTCTTGAATATGCCGTGTTCTCGGAGCGGTTGACCAACCATTGCTGATGAGGAACTAGATGATACCCAACCACGACTTGCCCTTGGGGCATCTGACATATTGTCAGATTTGCGGCTCACAGAACTTGGAACTGGTGCTTGATCTAGGACATCATCCGCCGTGCGATTCACTCTTGAAAAAAGAGCAACTACATGAGGCGGAACGATCTTATCCGCTGCGTTTCATGCGGTGTGTTGAGTGTGGACTCGTGCAAATTGACTACGTCGTCGCACCTGAGGTGCTGTTCTTTCCCGATTATCCGTACCGGAGTGGTATTACCGAGACGCTGTCGCGGTATCTCCAAGGACTGGCATTCAAGATTGTAGATGAGTACGCTTTGGACAGGACCGCACTGGCAATAGACATTGGGTCCAATGATGGCACAGTGCTTCAAGGTTTCAAAGCCAAAGGGCTGCGCGTACTGGGCATAGAGCCGACGAACGTCGCTAAGATCGCGATCGCCAATGGCATACCCACCGTACAGGAATTCTTCACCGAGTCGCTCGCAAAACAGGTCCGCGCAGAGTATGGCGCGGTTTCGGTCGTCACGGCGACGAATATGTTCGCGCATGTCAACGTGTTGGGCAGTTTGATCTGCGGTGTCAGCACGTTGCTTGACGACGGAGGACTCTTTGTCACCGAGTCGCACTATTTGCTCGACCTGGTCGAAACCGTGCAGTATGACTCGATCTATCACGAACATTTGAAGTACTATTCGCTCAAGCCGATGATCCGACTGATGAGTTACTATGACTTTACGATCGTTGACGTGGAACGCATTCCGAACTACGGCGGCTCGATCCGCGTGTATGCCAAGAAAGGTAAATGGGACAAAGTATCGGATCGTGTGACGGCGCTGGTACAACTGGAGGAAGAAAAAGGCCTCTACGACCGCTGCACCTACAAGCGATTCGCCGATCAAGTGATTTGCTCCAAGGTGGATCTACTATCTCTCACTGCCGATCTGCACAAACAAGGCAAGCGTGTGGTTGGGATTGGTTGCCCGGGCAGGGCGAGTACCTCGCTGAACTATTGCAACCTTGACACAGTGTTGATGCCTTATATTGCCGAACAAGCCAGTTCGCTCAAGCTAGGGTTGTATTCGCCGGGCAATCACATTCCGATTGTGGACGAGAGAATCATGTTCGAAGAAAACCCCGAATATGCGGTGATGCTCTCGTGGCACTACGCCGCGCCAATCATCAAGAAACTGCGCGAAAAGGGCTTGAGATCCAAAATAATCATTCCCTTACCCCAAGTGCATGTAAGCGAGGATTGATGAATCGGTTGGTTCGTGTTGGCATTATCGGTCTGGGGTTTGGAGCGCGGGTACACTTGCCCGCTTTCCAATCGCTCCCAAACGTCCGAGTGATTGCGGTGGCGGATGCTGGATCAGGCAAAGCAGATCGCGTTGAGGTAGAGCACAAGGGTATCCGCGCGTTTCATGATTGGCGGCACATGATTGCAAATGTGGAAAGTGACGCTGTGAGTGTGGCTACACCACCGGATGTACAGCAGGGAATCGTTTGCGCCGCACTCGCGGCAGGCAAACACGTGTTGAGCGAAAAGCCATTCGGTACCGACGTCAGCGCTGCACGCGCAATGCTGCGAGCTGCGCAAATGAGTGGGCGCATCCACGCGATTGATTTTCAGTTTCGCATGGAGCCAGGGATCCGTGGATTGAAACGACAGATCTCATTAGGAAAAATCGGTCGGGTTATTCGAATTGATGTCACATGGCTTACCGCCGGGCGATCCGATCCGGCGCTTCCCTTTTCATGGCAGAATGATGCCGCACGTGGTGGCGGCGTACTCAACAATTTCGGCAGTCACGTTATTGACTATGTTGAATGGATTAGCGCGAGTCGAATCACGACTGTTAACGCTTCGGCGCGCATCATTCATGCGCAGCGCTTCGACGCGGATGGCTGTGAGCATACAGTGACCGCCGAAGACAGTTGTGATATGACGTGCGCGCTGGCGAATGGCGCGATTGCAAGGGTTCACTTCTCC
>SCQE01000134.1 GCA_004321915.1 Nitrospirota bacterium | reverse complement strand
CTTCTACCAAAACTTCCTCAATCCGTGAGTTAAGTAAAGTTTCGTGTTGGTAAAAATGGTGTTTTAGATTATTCTTTCGCCCCATATCAAAAACATTATGCTTCTGGTAGCATAATCTTCATGAAAAAATACTCTGTTCTCACTGCCAAACCCCCATGCAGCGATGGGGTAAAACCGCTGCATATTCCGTTCGATGGCGATGCCGTCAGTGTCAGACGAGCGCCGTAAGAAGTCGAAGGGACGTCACCCGTACTGCCCGCCACCAGCTCTTTGTTTCCTGGCTTATCGGCACCAGGAGTCTCACAGAGATTGCCCGAAGCCGTCGCCTCTCCCGCCAGTCACTTACTGCGTGGTTTTCTCCGTTCTGGTGGATACGCCCAGCTCCACCTGCTCCCAAAGAATGCGCTGCGGTGCTTATCGTTGACGGGCTGTACCTCACCTCAAGGAACCATTGTGTGCTCATTGGCAAGACGCCACAAACGATGGTCTTCTGGATGTTTACCGAGAGGGAAACATACGGCTCCTGGCTTCTTTTTTGCCGGAACATTCCGGCGCCGCGTGTGGTCGTCTGTGATGGTCAGCGGGGCATGCGGGCTGCATTTCGTGACGCGTGGCCGCATACCCGTATCCAGCGGTGCGTGGTACACGTGTTTCAACTGGCAACCGCGCGTTTAACCCAGCGACCCAAGATCGATGCGGGACGAACACTGCGTGTTCTGGTCCATGAACTCTTTTCTGTTCGTACGAGGCGACAGAAACGCCGGTGGGTGAGGGCATATCGGAGGTGGAGAAAACAGCACAGTCGGTTCCTCAAAGAACGCACCATAGGACAACAACCGGGGAAGAAACGGGCATGGTGGTATACCCACAAACGCATTCGTTCTGTCCGTACGCTTCTGGACAACGCGCTACCGGAATTGTTTACCTACATCGGGCATCACGAAATACCCAGAACGACAAACCATGTAGAGGGAGGTATTAACAGTCGATTGAGCGAATTGCTCTATCGTCATCGGGGACTGCCACCTGAAAAAAAAGAGGTTTTAGTTGCAACATTTCTAGCGAAGAAACGGGCGGAAAAACCAACACGAAACTTTACTTAACTC
>SCQE01000112.1 GCA_004321915.1 Nitrospirota bacterium | reverse complement strand
GGAGTGAGTGAGGCGGGCCGTCATGTACTAGCGGGCGATTGTCCAGAGTGTGGCGGGCGGTTAAAGTCGTTGGGCGTGGTTCCACGTGACAAGCTGGTCGTAATGGAGGACTACGGCGGCGGGGTGTTCAAGTTTGTGGCGTTAAAGAGCTTTCACAACAAACCGAAGATGACAGAAAAGAGAGGGGGGGTGTGATGGTCGTTACAGTCAAGGGTGAATTCTTGGAGCTTCGGGAGATCGACATTCCTGCAAAGAAGAATGGAAACGGTGAGGAAAGCAAGGCAAAGAAGATCACGCTTGCTAGGCTGTTTTCTCGGTCTGGTGCTGAAGTGATCGAGTATCAGCCTGCAAAAGGTCAAGCGGTTCCGGCTGCTGGCAAAGAGATCGAGGTTAAGCTTCGTATCCGGGCGTATATGGGGCGCAACGGGGCGGCAATCGGAGCGGAGCAAGTCGTCTGATCTGAGATGGAAGATTTCTTGACAGCGTTTTGGGCGATCCTGGGGTTGTGGGGTATCGGCTTGTCGTTTTCGTCGATCAAGTCGTTGTTCCATAGTCACCAGGATTTTTGAGGGGCAACATGCCAAGAGGGGGGGTGATTCTAAATGCAGTATTGCAAAAAGGCCTTTTCTTTGGCCGAAGCTCTCGCGGTGGCGGCGGTTCTGTCTCTTACCCTGGCGTCGTTTTCGGAGGCTACCTGGACGGTCGATCTGACCGGGCTGACCACGGACGTTACTGCAGTCGGGACGGCTATCCTTGCTGTAGCTGTGGTGATTTTTGGCTTTCGCACGGTGCGCCGGATGGTCGGGCGCTAAGGGTTCCGAGGGGGCGAGCGTCCTTAGTGGCGCTCGCCTTCCTTTTGTGTTTCCCTTTTTGGTCTGATCTGTCTTGGGCTGTTCCTCCTCCCGTGTTGGAGGTAGTTAATCCTTTGAGCATCGTGAAAGATTCAGTGGGGGTGTCTATTGCTGTATCTGGTACGGGATTTACTCCTTCTATGGTTGTCAAGTGGAACTCTCTTGACCTCGCTACTACTATTTATGGGTTGACGTCTGCGGTTGCCGTTGTTCCTGATTCGTTGCTGACGTCGGTTGGTGTGGGTGTTGTTTCTGTCTCGAATTCTAATGGGGTAAGCAATTCGATTGGAATTACAGTCGTTGAATCGATGTCGACCGAGTTGGCCCCTGTGCTTTATGTAGCTGCTGGGCTTTTAGGGGCTATGGCTTTTATTTTAGGGTTTGGGTTGCGGCTATGAAAAGTTTTAGGCGTGCTGTCATGGGTTGTTTTTTGGTATTGCTGACTTATGGGGGGGCTGAGGCTGATAGTCCATCTATTATCCTTTGGAATCCCGTTGGTTATGATGCTTATGGTTTTGTCACTGGTCATACGTATTTGGAGTTTGACTTAGATGGTGGGTCTTATCCTCTTGGTGCTTGGTTCTTGAGCGATGGGGTTTCTCCTCCCGTCGGTGTGCCTGTTGCAACGTATCAAGGGCAAGTCTCAGTTAATCTTAATTCTTATGAAACTTATTATGATGAAGGAACTCAACGACAGTGGACTACGGCTTATTGGGACTTAACCGTTCAAGGGATAATTCCTGATGTTTCTGGTTTGACTTCTCATCCTGGCGGCGGTCCTTATTGGGTGTTGTATGATCCGACTGATATGTATGGTTTCGGGCCTGTGAATGAGCCTTTGTTAGGTTTTCTTGTTGGGTCTTCTGGTGCTTCTTTAACGGCTGGAGTAATTACATCTTTTGAGTCTTTTCTTACTAATCTGTCGGTTGTTGGGGCTACGATTCTTTCTCTTTTTGTTCTGCTTTACGGTTTCCGTGTGGTGAAGAAGGTGGTGAGGTAGTGATGATAAGCCGGGTGTTGGCTGTACTGCTTTCTGCCATCTTAATCTTAAATTCTGTTCGTCCTGCTCAAGCTCAAGGGGTTTGGACTCAGAGTGAGGTTTTTAACCTTACCGCTTCGGGGATTGCGAAGGTTGCTGCTGCTGAGTCGACCATTGCGACGGCGGTCTCTATCTTGGGTATTTTGGGGCGTGTTTCTACTGCTCTGACTGTTGGCTTTGTGGCCTATGAAGTTGCTACGGGTTTTTGGGATTGGTGGAATAAAAGTTACGATCCCGGAACAACAAGTTTTTCTCCTAACGTTGGAGAGGGTTCGTGGGGTGTGAGCAATGGTGGTCTTAAGTACCGTACTTTGTCGGTATCTCCCGAGGGTGTAGCTTATCCGTATACGCCGAATTTTGATGGTAAAATTAAGGTCGGGCAGCATTGGGAGTGGAACGGGTTATGGCGTGATTTGTACGTTGACTGGGTGTATTCTCCTGGTGGTATTGCTACAGCTTCTTCCGGGGTGGCTACTGTTTCCGGGGGCAATCGGGCTGTTGCGCTCGCTGAGTTGGACGGGGGCATTACTGCGTTGACCGTTGCTAACCAGCCGTTGGTTGTCAATGGATTGTCTGTCCCTGCTCAAGATAATGCCAGCGGTATGATCGCTGCGTTACAGGCTGCGCGTAATTTGATTTCCAATGGCCTTGCTCTTGATCCTGCTGATTATAGTGGTTCACCAGGGGCGGCTGGCAATCCTGCGACGGCGGGGACGATGCCTGGGGCTATTCCTTCCCCTGGTGAGGCTCCGGCTACTCCTGGGACGGTGGATTTGAGCGGCGTGATTTCTGCTGTTACTGCTGCTAGTGCTGCGATTTCCTCGGCTGTTTCGGCTTCTCAAGCCGCTGTGGTTTCTGCGGTGCAAGCTGCAGCCGCTGAGGCTGTAGCTGGTTATGCTGCCGTGGTCTCTGC
>SCQE01000048.1 GCA_004321915.1 Nitrospirota bacterium | reverse complement strand
CTCTCAGGCGCACTCATCCTCGGGCTTGACCCGGGGATCCAGTATTTTCAAGATATTTCTGGATTCCCGCCTTCGCGGGAATGACAAATCATGTGGCATTGTAAATGTATTCCTTAGTAACTGGAACTGACGCTATTTTTCTTGGGATTGTACAATTGCAGCAATCTGTTTTCTCAGTTTAGGCATCTGCTTTTTTATGATATTCCAGACTATTTTGTAATCAACTCCAAAATAAAAATGTATCAACTTATCTCTAAAACCGGCAAGGGTTTTCCAAGGAACATCAGTCTGCTTTGCCTTAAAATCAGCCGAAATGTTTTTTGCCGCTTCCCCGATTATCTCGAAATTTCTTACAACAGCATCCCGCGTTTTGCGGTCATCAAGAAATTCTTTATAAGTCATCCCGTTTGTGTAAGAACTGATATTTTCTATCGCCTCTAAAATATCTCCAACAAAATCTTTGTCCCTTCGTTTCTTAGACATAAACCAAGCTCCCTTTTATGTCCTCCGCAATGTGCTTGTACCGAGGGTTCTGAAAACTGCTCCTATAATGATTATAAGTTGCTAAATCAACCTTTCTGCCGAGTATCTTTTCAAGCTCGTCCGCAAGAGATACAAATTCAAATCCTATCGGCTTTTTGAGGTCAACCAGAATATCAACATCGCTCTTTTTCCTCTGAGTCCCTTTAGCAAAAGAACCGTAAATGATTATTCTTTTTACGCCGTAGCTGTTTTTTAAAGAAGGCATCGCTTTTCGTAATGTTGCGATTATATCTTCACGGGACAGAGGCTCTGCTCTGCGACTTGTTCTCGCTGTTTTTTGATTCGTTTTTTGCCTTGAAGTATTCATAATTCCTTTCTGGATTGCATTTCTCTTTTTAAATCTTCAATCGAAATCGTTTCTCCGTGCTCTACTGCCTCTCTGCCCTTTTTTACCTTGTCAACGACATAAAGCTCGTACATTATGTCGTCAAGGCTTGAAGTCTCGGGCAGCTTTGAAATTACCCTGATGGCTTCCTGTTTTAAAGTTTCCATGGCGTCCCTCCTTCGCTTAAGGTAACTGTTAATATTTTATCACGGCATGGTTGCTGTGAAGCTATGTTTTAACGGTCGCTGTCCCTAATTCCATATTTCTATCGGCAGCCCCTTCGAGCCTTTTCCCGTCAGGATGGCATGAGTTGCAGGATTTTCCGCTTGTTCCTCCGCCGAACTTGGCGTCATTGTACAGGGCTTTTCCTTTTACGGCGTCGCCTGCGGCAAAGGCCGTGGACAACGCAAGCCCAAGCGCGACAAGCATACAAAGGACAACCTTCAGAATCTTCATCTTAATCCCTCCATAAAATAGATTTGATTCTTAAATTATATCCAAAAAAACAGGCACACGATACAAAAACTATCTATTTATAAACTTCCCGGAATTTTCTGCCGTACATCTTGGTCTCTATCCTGTCGTCGCAGATGATGATCCTGCCGCTGTCTGTCTTTGACCTGATGAGCCTTCCAAAGCCCTGCTTGAATTTAAGCACAGCCTTCGGCAGGGAATATTCGTAGAAAGAGTTGCCGCCCTGCTTCTCTATCACTTCAGTGCGCGCCTGCACTATCGGCTCTGTCGGCACCTCGAACGGCAGCTTTGTTATGACTATGGATTTCAGCGCATCGCCCTTCACATCCACGCCCTCCCAAAATGAATCGAGACCGAAGAGGACAGTATTGGTCGAATCCCGCATTATTTCCAAGAGCGTGCTGTTCGGTAATTCACCCTGCATCAGCGGATTCAGCCCCATAGAACTGAGCGCTTCTATGGAGCGCTCCCATGTCCTGTTCATAACATCACGCGAGGTAAATAGGGCGAGCAGGCCGCCGTCCTTCCTTGAGGCCTCTTCGATTATCGCCTCCGCCAGCTTCTCAGCAGAGTCGGCCTCTTTATGGTTGACGCCTTTAAAGACCTTCACCTCTATCATATTTTTAAGGTCGAAAGGCGATGAGAGAGACAGCGTGGCAGTATCGTCAAAGCCTAACAGATTTTTTATGAACCCGAAGTCTCCGGAAACAGACAGCGTGGCAGAGGTAAGCAGCACCGTATTGAAATCAGGCCGCAGGCTCTGCCTCACGAAATCGCGCGGATAAACAGGAGACATCCTGAGCGCTGTCCTGCGCTCCTCTATCTCTGCCCACCTCACATAATTGTCGTTGTCCTCTATCTCGCCTTCCGCAAACGCCTTCAGCCCTTCTGCAAAGGCATGGAGTTTTATCAGTCCTGCACGCATTTCGAGCTCGTCGTCCTCATGGAAGAGGCCGAGCGTAGAGTTCTTTATCCTGTCGGATGCCGAGAATATCGAGTCCGCAAGGGACAATGCAAAATCTCGAAGGCTGAATTCGCCTTTTATGGCTGTTCTGTGCTTCAGCCTGTTTCTTGCGCTGACCCAGAACAGCGACAGTTCGCTGCGCAACGCCTCTATCACCGGAAAGAGGTCGGGCGATTGTGAGAGTATGCCCTTGTAAAGCCCGCGTTCATCGGTCCGCAAAAAGCGGTTTAGGGCGCGCTCAAAGCCTTTCTGCGAAAGCGTTATTCCTGCCACTTCGGAAAGCACGCCGTCGAGAGCATGCGCCTCATCGAGTATCAGTGCTTCGGCCTGCGGCAGTATCTTTGAGTCTGCATGGAACATAGCGTTTATGCCGACGAGCGCGTGATTTGCTACGACGATCTGCGCCTCTTCCCATCTGCCTCTCGCGAAATAATAAAAGCATTTTTTATAAAAGGGGCATCTGTTCCCTTTGCATGCGTCAGCATCCGAAGATACGCGCTCCCATATCAGGCTTCTGCGCGCCTCGTAATCTTCGATGTCCCCGGTCTTGGTCCCGGAAGACCAGCGGGCCAGTATCTTGTACTCTTCGGTCTCCTGAGGATCATCTGTGCGGAAGGCATTGAGCCGCCTCAAACAGAGATAATTTGCGCGGCCCTTGGCTATCGCATAATCGAACGGCTTTATCTTCGAAAGGAAGGCCAAGTCTTTGGATGCTATCTGCTCCTGCAGATTGATGGTCCGCGTAGAGATTATGGCCTTCACTCCGGAAAGGATAATGGGTATCAGATACGCGAAGGTCTTGCCTGTGCCTGTGCCTGCTTCGACGAGCAGGGAGCCGCCTTTTTCGATGGTCTTGGCGCAGGCGGTCATCATCGCCACCTGCGGGTCTCTAACCTCGTAATCGGGCATGGCGGATGCGACCTCCCTGCGCAGAAATGCAGAGGATTCGGACGAGAGGCTATCGGCTGAGTTATGTTTTTCCATTAATTTTGGTTTACGGACGCCTTATTTAGTGATATATTTATCTTACAGAAGGCTTTCAATTAATTTCATTCAGACCATGTCCGGGCATAAGAAAAAATACGACGTCGTGATAGTGGGCGCAGGGCCTGCCGGGATATTTGCGGCCCTCGAACTGTTGAACGCGAATAATAACCTGAGCATCCTTATAATCGAAAGAGGGAGCGACATAAACGAGCGTGATTGCCCTATGGAAAGCAAAGGGGTCAACTGCGCTTCATGCAAAGAGTGCGGTGTGGTGAGCGGATGGGGCGGCGCCGGCGCGTACAGCGACGGCAAGCTTACGCTCTCCCACGAAATCGGAGGGTTTCTTTCGAGATATATTGACGCAGCAACCTTGCAGTCGCTTATCAATTATGTGGACGATGTGTATGTGCGGTACGGTGCGCCGGGCGAGGTTTACGGGGGCGACGAATCACAAATCGGAGATATCAAGACCTTATGCGCCCAAAACGAACTCACATTCATGCCTTCGAAGATACGCCATATAGGCACAGACAGATGCAGGGATGTGCTCAAAAAAATGCGTGAGGCGATAAACGGAAGGGTGGATACGCTCTTTTGCGTTTCGGCTGAGAACATTATAATCGAAGACCGTGCGGTCAGAGGCGTGAGACTTGAGGACGGCAGAGAGATAGCCGCTGAATATGTGATACTCGCTCCCGGACGCGCTTCTGCAAAGTGGCTCGAGTCCGAAGCGCGGAGGCTGAAGCTCGAACTGCTCAAGAATCCTGTGGACATAGGCGTAAGGGTCGAGGTGCCGGCGGCGGTTATGGAGCCGCTCACCGCAATAACCTACGAGCCGAAGATAATATTCTATTCGAAGAAATTCGACGACAGGGTCAGGACTTTCTGCGTAAATCCTTATGGAGAGGTTGTAAAGGAACATTTCAAGGACATCTGGACGGTCAACGGCCACAGTTATGCAGGCAAGCGTACGGACAATACCAACTTTGCGATACTCGTGAGCACCTTCTTCACAGAGCCTTTCGACGAACCTATATCCTACGGCATGTATATTGCCCGGCTTGCGAACTTTATCGGCGGCGGGGTGATTGTCCAGCGTCTCGGCGATTTATTGAAGGGCAGGCGTTCGACGCCCGAAAGAATTTCAAAAGGCATAGTGTCCCCTACGCTCAAGGACGCAACTCCCGGAGACCTTAGCTTTGTCCTGCCTTACAGGTATCTTGCCGATATAACAGAAATGCTTAAGGCGCTCGACCGTATAGCGCCCGGCGTAAATTCAAGTCACACACTGCTTTACGGGGTAGAGGTCAAATTTTATTCCATGCAGGTCAAGCTGAACAACTGCTTGGAAACCGCCATAGAAAACCTCTTTGCGATAGGCGACGGCGCGGGCGTAAGCAGGGGACTTATTCAGGCATCGGCCTCAGGCGTCATAGCAGCAAGGGAGATATTGAAGCGCAATGGATGATTTTAAGCTCTTTCGAGACAGAATGGTCGATACGCAGCTGGTCCCGCGCGGGATTTCGGATGTTCGGGTGCTCGAAGCCATGCGCAGCGTGCCCCGCCACCTCTTTGTCCCGGACGCTATCATAGACAGCGCTTACGCTGATATGGCTATGCCTATCGGCGAGAACCAGACGATATCACAACCTTACATGGTGGCGATAATGACCGAACTGCTCGGACTTAAAGGCTACGAAAAGGTGCTCGAAATAGGCACGGGCTCAGGGTATCAGGCGGCAGTGCTCGCTGCGCTCGCTAAGGAGGTCCATACTATCGAGAGAATACCGGCTTTATCCGTGAGGGCGGCAAGTAAATTTAGGGCAATAGGGCTTGATAATATATTCGCTCATGTGGGGGACGGAACCTTGGGGCTGCCGGAAAATGCGCCGTTTGACGGCATAATCATAACCGCCGCAACACCGGACATTCCGGCCCCGCTTATAGAACAGCTGAAAGACGGCGGCATTATGGTAGTTCCTGTCGGAGAAAGGTACTCACAAGTACTCATAAAGGCAACGAAACGGAACAACACGCTTTTAAAAGAGTATCATACTCCCTGCGTCTTTGTGCCGCTGATAGGCGAGTTCGGCTGGAACGGTTAGGGCGTCCGCTCAGCCCTCTCAACGTGTATAATACAAATATTATGTCCGTTATCAGCGTCCTTCCAGAACTGCTCAGGAACAAGATAGCTGCGGGAGAGGTTGTCGAGCGGCCGGCCTCTGTCGTAAAAGAGCTGTTAGAAAACTCTATAGACGCGCTCGCCGTCAATATTCAGGTAGAGGTAGAAAAAGCAGGCAGAAGGCTGATACGCATATCCGACAACGGAACAGGCATGTCGAAAGATGACGCACTGCTTGCTTTTGAGCGCTATGCTACGAGCAAGATCAAAAGCGAAAACGATCTCTTCAATATCCGCACCATGGGGTTCAGGGGAGAAGCCCTTTCATCCATCGCATCGGTTGCAAAGGTAAGGTTGTCGACCGCCCTCGCCGGAGAAACAGGCACATGCTTGGAAATAGAGGGCGGAGAAGTGCGAGACCTGCGGGACTGTCCGATGACAGGCACGTCCATCGAAATAAGAGACATTTTCTACAATACGCCTGCGCGCCGCAAGTTCTTAAAGACCGACAGCACCGAGAACTACCACATTATCAATGCCGTAACTCAGGAGGCGATTTCTCATTTTCAGATATCCTTCACCATGAGAACGGACGGCTCCGAGACATTGCTGTTGTCTCCCGCAAAATCCTTGCGTGAACGTTTGGCGCAGATCTTCGGTAAAGAGTTCGTCGACGATCTGATCGAATCGGAAAAACAGGGGGGCGATATTTCGGCGAAGGTGTTTGCAGGAAACCCGCTAAATTTCAGGAACAACAAAACCAACCAGTATGTTTTCATCAACAGGCGTCCGGTCAGAGACGCAGCCGTGTCCTATGCCGTTTACAAAGCATACGAGAACATGATGCCTAAAGACAAACACCCGGTATTCTTTGTCTTTATCGATATGGACCCGGCAAAGGTGGACTTTAATGTGCATCCTGCTAAACGCGAGGTGCGCTTCTCCGACAAAAGCAGCATAGTAAGTTTCGTCCGGATAGCGGTCGTCGAAGCGTTGAGAAAGAGCGGAAACAAGCAATACGAAGAATCTCCTGAAGCAACCGCATACCGAAAACCTTACACTGCTTTTTCAACAGGCGGCGCGTCACCGCTCGATTACACGCAGATATTCAGGCCCGACGCATGGTCTGTTGCCGAACCGCAAGCCATTCCGTATTCGGATTTACCGTCCGAGATAGAGCCTATTTACCTCGGCGACACCTTTATCGCGCTGCGCTGCGCCGAGGGTCTTATGCTTCTCGATTATCACGCCGCGCACGAGAGAATAAACTATGAGCGGCTTCTGAAACAGGTCGGGCTGATTCCCCACCGCCTGCTTTTCCCGAGGCAGACAGGACTTGAAGCAGGGGCCTACAAAGTGATCGTAGAAAACCTCGCCCTTTTGAACCGGCTCGGAATAGAGATCGAGGACTTTGGAAAAGGAAGCGTTATCGTCAGAAGCCTTCCCGGTTTTTTAAGCGAGGCGGACATCGATTCCTTGATCTCCGATGCTGCGGATTCCCTTCTAAACAAGGATTCGTTGCAGGATGACGGCCTATCCATCGAATCCGTAAGTTCTGCAGGAAAGGCCGTGGCGGCAAGGCTTGCCTGCCACAGTTCGATACGGGGAAAAAGAGAAAGTCCCGATAAAACCAGAGTTGCCGAACTGCTGAAAGATCTCTCCGAAACCGAATATCCGGACAGCTGCCCGCACGGCAGACCGACAAGGATAATCATCACCCTGCAAGAGCTGAAAAAGATGTTCAAGAAGATCTGACGGTTTTAGCAGCGGCCGCTAAAAGGTGAGCCCATATTGCCGTTATGCCTTTTGAATTCCTCAAACAGCGCGTTGACGTCCGCTTCCGTCAGACAGCCTTTTTTTATGAAATAGCCGCCTATTTTTTCCTGCTTGAGTTTTTGGTAAAAAAGGACGGCATTTACCTGATACAGGTTCAACAGGCCAACCCTTACAGCGGTCTCCCCTATTTTTTCATACGGTCTCTTTTTGGCGAGAATAAGCGCGGCTTTTCTATCGCAAAGGTAGCCCCAGCGTTTCGCTATCTCCCCGAAGCGGGGCCTTTGCTTCCTCTGCCAGACTATGGCCTCTATAAGCGAAAGCCATGTTATCCGGCCCGAAAAATAAAGGAACTCTCCCCAGAGAAGTCTGCGTGAAGGAAGCGGCCCCGAATAATATTTTCCGTAATCGCGGGCGGAATTCGAAGGCCGTGTCCCGAATTCGGTCGCGGATTTTTTGAGTGTTGCATTGTCCCTTTTCTTTAAATAGCCGATCAGCAGTTTGTATGCCCTGTCGGCTTCGATGAATTCATCGGTATATTTTTTTCTGGTCTGCTCATCGAACATTATGTGCCTGTCCGGATGCGTAAGCAGCGCCTTTTGCCTGAAGGCGGCTTTTACTCCCGAAGGCTGCAGATAGCATAAAAAAGCGTTGCTGATGTCCGCCTCATGGCCGAAAAGAATTCTGCATGAGTCGAAGATACTGTTGTCCGTCAAAGAATTCATTTGAGTTATGTTCGCACCCCGTCAGGATGTATTAAGGACTTTCTATAATAACAAATTTTCTCGACATACCGTTGCTGACAATCAGGACAGGTGACCGGCAACTTGATGGATGAGCGCCGCCGGTCAATCCCGGCGGCTTTGGTGTGATGACTAAGGTTGCTTTTGCTGATTACGCTGCGGTATCAGTCTGGCCGCAGATGGATTTACGTTTTTATTACCTGCTTGAAAAGGATTGTTGCTGTTTTTGGGCGACCAGATATTCGAGAAAGATCCGGTAGGGATGGGAAAGCGCGCGGTTTTTGTGGACGGCTATATGGAAATTCCTTTTCATCCGGACATCTTTGAGTTTGATCTCTTTGACCGCCTTGAATTTCAGTTCGGTTTCGACAGCGCGGCGCGAGACTATCGAAACCCCCATGCCCGCCATGACAGCCTGTTTAACAGCGTCGGTCGAGCCGAAGACCGCCGCCGTCCTTAAGTTATGCATGTCTATGTTCCTGCCATCGAATATCTTCTCGAACTCCTGCCTAGTGCCTGAGCCTTCTTCCCGCATGACGAATGGAAACTCCAGAAGCTTGATCGGAGATACAGTTCCTCGCGCAGCGAACGAGGGGGCGGCTATCACGATCATCTCGTCCTGAAGGAAATTGGAGTATTGTATCTGAGTATTGGCCAGCTTCGAGCCGACGATCCCGATAAGGAGTTCGTGCTTGGCTATCATATCTATTATCCCTTTAGTATCGGAAACCCTTACATCGAAAGAAACCGAGGGGTTCGATTCCCGGAATGACGAGATGATCCCGGGCAGTATATATGTTCCGGGGATCGTGCTTGCCCCTATTATGAGCGTTCCGGCGATCTCTTTTTTGAGCTGTCCGATTACGCCTTTTATCCCGTCCGTTTTTTCTATTATTCCGACAGCTTGGTTATACAGAAGCTCCGCTTCCGCGGTCGGGATGATCTTTCTGGTCAGCCTGTCAAATAATCTGCACCCGAGCTCTTCCTCAAGCGCCCTTATATGGTCGCTGACCGTGGGTTGTGTCAGCAGGAGCGCTTCGGCGGCCCTCGAAAAGCTTCTATTCTTAAAGACTGAGACGAATATCCTCAGGTGATGAATGTCCACAGGCAGTCCTTCTGCATTAAAATATTTCCGGAAAGGGGTTAACTACAGATACCTCCTGAAATGCATCGGAGGGCGAAGCAAAGCCCGCCCTCCGGGAAGCTGACAAAATCTCTTTACTCAACCTTCTTTAACTCGTTACCGCATCTGCATTTTCCGGGCTTATCGGAGACCCTGTTGCAGGTGCAGCCTTCTCCGCATGCGCATGCGTAAAGCCCTTTAATGCTTACACGTTTGACATCCTTGCCGCAGCCGCATTTGGACGGATCGTTAGGGTCCAATTTGCAGGAGCATCCCTTACCGCAGGTGCAGAGCAGCGCCTCGTCTTTTTCGATCTTCAGAATATGCATAGGCACAAGCGCCTCTCCGCAGGAGCATTTGCCCGGTTTTGTCGAGACCGTGTTGCATTTGCATTCAGGTCCGCAGTTGCAAACATAGAGTATGTTGCTTGAAGCTCCGCGCTTTTTACCCTTTGCCTTGCCCCCGGCTTTTTCGGCAAAAGCGTAGCAGGAAAACATTAATGCCAGCAATACAATAAAAACAGACAACCATCTTTTTCTCATAAAAATCCTCCTTATTTTATTTTTATATTATGTCATATGCCCCGTAGTCCCTGCTACAAGCATCCGTGCGGTCGTTTTATGGTCAATAAGTCGATTTGTCTGCATGATTGGGAATTTCTCCCAACCATGCAGAATATAATGCTATTTCTTCTTCGGCGGAGTAGGAATGTTCGAGCCGTGGCATTCGTTGCAGTTTTGCTGGGCCGTAATCCCGACATTGGAAACCGCTTTCCAAGTTGCCTTAGGTTTGTATGTTCCGTCTTTCCAAGCATTCAAGTCCTGAACAAGATGGTAGGCGACGCTTGCCGTAACACGCGCGCAGCGGTCCTTCCTCTCGGCGCTTGCGATAGGGTAGCCGCTCTTCTTCATCCACTTGCCGACCGATACGTGACAGAGCGGGGAATTGCTTACGGTCTGCGCTATGGCGGCCTTGACTTTCGGTTCTTTCGGCGTAAAAGTGGGCAGGGCGGTCTCGGAATACCACTGCAGCATATCGTTTCCGATCTGCGCGCCGTTTTCACATTCCGGTCCGGCAATCCTCGGCCCTATGATCACATTCGCAACGATGTTCGCCCCTGCATTCGAGCCGCAGACGGTCCCCCAGCCGACCATGCCGCCTTCAAGGAAAACAAAGGCATCTACGGGGAAAGACTTGTAGGGCTCGCCTACTTTGTCCCTGAGCTGGCTGAAGATGCTGCTGATAACGGCGTTGCCGCAGAACACCCTGTACCATTCGTTGTATGCCAGTTCAGCCGTTTTCTCGGGGTCCAGTTTCTCATACGGCCACGGCCATTTCTCCGTCGGCCCGCCCTTTGCCTCGGCCTTGGCGACAAGCCCGGCGAACTGTGAAAGCGCCGCGCCTCCGGCTATAAGTCCTGCAGTTGTCAGAATTTCCCTTCTCGATATCGAATCTTTTATCATTTCGTTCCCTCCTGTAGTTTTAAGTTTTTTGTTCCTGATGTCCGCGGCGAACTATAAACTTTTAGGGGGAGGGACCTCGGGTGAAGAGCTTGCGTAAGGCGCTTCCGTCATACATACGGCAACAAGATGTTCAAAACCGGAAAAGATAAAATCGAACATAAAAAAGGGCTCGTTAAAGGCTGGGCTGTTCGCGTCGGGCGATAAAGACGGGGATGACGGGCTGCATACATCGAGCGTTACAAGGACCGCCGGTCCGTCGGACGGAGATATATCGACCGTAAAAGGGGCCGCGATAGCCAGTATAAGCGCATTAAGCGCTATGGCGGCCCAGATTATTTTATTTTTATTTCGCAGCGACAGCGTCGCTCCCCGTAAGTCCTGCGAATATTTTTTTCAGAATATCGTCGTCGATCTGTTTAAGCAGACCTTCCTCGTATCGCATTACGTATTCCCGTTCAAGCAATACATCCTCTGGCAGGGAGTCATGCGCGCTCAACTCATCGCGGACAACAGGGACAAGTACGTCTTGGTCGTTAAATTCCAACCTGCAACCGGTATGCCGTTCTATCCAACGGAAACAGTCGTCGTGGGTCCCGATGAAAACGAATATCAGGCGCGAATCATTCCTTAGAAAAACCGCCCTGAATCCGCCGCCGAGGTCGAATTTATAGCAGTCCTTGATCCGGTATTCGCCGTTTATGGTGAGCTTGCCCGCCTTCATGAAATCAACCTGCCTCGTTGTCGTAAGGCAGGTCATCAGAGAACCCGCTTTTAGGGCCGCCGCCGCCGTGCGGCCCCCTTGGCGTCTTAGTTCTTTGAGTTCTTTAGCGAACTGGGGCGTGAGGTAAACAACAAAGCAAGAGCTTTCATCGTTTATCTTCGAACTGTAACCGGTTACCCTATCCATACGGTTTTGGCAAAATCTTTCATGCCCTCGACAATATGGTTGGTTGTTCCGCGATAGCCGACTTTAAGCTCAGCTTCAAGGCCGTAATATTTGAGACATGTGCCGCAAGAAAATATTTCGACACCCATGGCCTGAAGTTCTTTCAGGAGAGAGACGATCTCTATATTGCGGGTAGTGAGGTTCACCCCGGCATTCATGAAGAAAATAGTGTGCGGTATCTCCTTTGTGGTCTTTATTGTTTCAAAAAAACCTTTCACAAGGACTTTCCCTATATCTTCCTCCTTGCCTATCGAATCCGTTGCAAACACTAAAAGCATATCCTTTGCTTTTGTATCCGACATAAGGCCTTCTATTTTTCGAGCGCCCTTCCGGCCTCTGTCCATTCGGCCGGCGTGGTCCGGTAAATATTCGGATAGGCGAGTTTTTTGAAATATCCTGTTTTGTTCATGTTCCCCCCCCGAACATCCTCATAAATAAAAACAAATTATTGTAGCAATAGGAATAAGTTATATGGCAAATAGATAATATCTATCCATAAGAGTTGACCCATAGGCCGGCCTTATCGCAATAAAGCGTATGTCGCAGCGCCCCGTACTGATTTGAGAACTTGGTCATCGCATTACTCAAATACAAAATAACGCCGAGTTCAAGATCAAATGATAAAGATACTCTCCTATGTCCGGCCGGATAACGGCTTGACATAAAAGTGGGAGTAGAAAAAGCCGAGACCCCCTGCTATCAGCAGCAAGCCGCCTGCGAGTGCCCAGATCGCGCCGGGGTCTTTGCAGACCCGTATCAATGCTGTTTTTTCTCCGGCGCTTACCGCTTGTGAGTAAATCCCGTATTGCCCGAAATAAAGAGGATGGGTCGGGCTTATTTTATGTTCAACGGATTCAGAACCGTTTTCTATCCAACGCAGTCCCGCCTCCCAATTCGTAGGGTAGCCGTTTTTGTCCGTTTCCACGCTTACGCTTTCGAGGCGTACCGCTTTATCTTCGAGAACTGTCCTGACTTCGCCTGCTTTTAATAGTATGTCGGCCTTGAAGCCCGCAGATGCGGTAAGCAGGTTCCCGAACAGCATCAGGAGCGCTCCTATATGCATGATCTGAGGAGACAGCTTCGCAACAAGCAGTTTTCTATTGACCCTTTTTAAGAGACCCTCTATAGTGCAGAATATTGTTCCGGTCGCAATAATGCCTAACAGGACGATTAAAGCATATATCCACCATATCAGCTTCAGGTTTTTATTTTCGGAAAGCCATCTGAAAAGCGGCGTTTCGTCTATGCCCGAAAAAAAGGCCAGATTTTGTGTCAGAAACAGCGAGCCCGCGCAGGCCACTAAAATAAAGACAAAAAAGAAGCCAGACATTATTTTGAGCGAAAGGAAGAAGTTGTTTATCGTTTTCAGGATCTTCATGGGTTTTAAAATTGTGTCGGCGGGCATGGTATGACCGTGCCGAGTCCGAAGTATGTGAATAGCGCGATGCAGAAACCTGCAATCCCGATTGCGGCTGCAGGTCTCCCCTTAAAACCTTTTACAAGGCGCAGATGCAGGTATAGACCGTAATAAAACCATGTGGCGGATATCCAGAGCTCTTTCGGCGTCCAGAGCCAGTAAGTGCCGTATGCCGTAAAAAACCAGATTCCGCCGGTCACCAGAGAGACCGAAAATAAAATCCATCCGATGACAGCCCCTTTATATTGGTCCCCTTCATGTTCCGCATCGCCTGTCAGCAGATACGACACGCCTATGCAGGCCGCGGTCCCGAAAAGAGCATAACCGAGAGAGTAAAAAAACGAATGCAGATAGAACCACGGCGATTTCTGGAACGGAGGGATGGTGTTGAGCGGCTCGTAAGAGGCCGCAATGCAGAGCAAGACGGAGACTATTGGAAGCGAGATGATGTCGAGGTGCTTGATACGTTTTCCTTTGTTGAAATAATAATAAAAAAGCGCGAGGAACAAGGCCATGAGCGAGATGTTATCATGCTTCTCTGTGAACGGCAGAGCGCCGAGTTCAAGGCCCCTGAGTATCAGGGTTGTTATATGAAAAATTACGGCAGCTGAAAAAAAATATCCGCCCTTCCTGCCTTCGCTTAGCCCCATAGCGTAAAGCACCGCAGGGATTAGCAGCAGCATGACATAAAACAGCGAACGGCCTTCTTCTCCTACTCCACAAAAGATCATGATGTCATTTAAAGAGAGAATATAGTGTCAGCCCTATGCTTACCGTTGCCGTCGCCCACAATATTATCTTGTTTCTCCTCGGCGCAACGCAGTTCCCGCGGTATGTTTTATAAAAGGAGAATGCCAGCAATGTTGCGGTGAGCGGCATAAAGAAAAAACGGTACCTTGCGAGCCACTCGCCTGCTGCCACGCTTCCCAGCCCCAGACCGGCCAGAACGATATTGATGTTTCAGAGAAAGGCGCTCATGAAGGCCGAGCTTACTGCTCCCCCTTTCAAGGCAACGCCTCCTTTGCCTTCCTGCGGCGGTTTTATCGGACAGAAGGGGCCGTTCGTCTCCGGGGTCTCCTTTTGTACCTTGAGTGTTGTCAGCTTTCCTGAAAGTTTCAATTTTTGTTCCATTCTAAAGTTACCCTATCATAATAATTTATTTTGCATCAAGAAATTCTACGGCTGTTCCCCCTCACCCGTCCCCTCTCCCTCCGGGGGAGAGGGATATTTTTATTTTCCCTCCCTTGAGTGGAAGGATCAAAGGGAGGGTGATGTTTTAAATGTGCTCATGCCTTTGACGCAGCGATAATTGCGGCTCCAAGCGCTCCGGTTATCTGAGGTTCGGGCGGCACGAGCAGCTTTAGCCCAGTCTCGTGTTCTATGGCGCGCACCACTCCGGCATTTCTCGCCACCCCTCCGGTAAAGACCACATCAGCTGTGAGTCCAACCTTTCCCGACATGGCCAGAGTTCTTTTTGCAACCGACCTGAAAACGCCGCGCAGCACCACATCCACGGCAGTCCCGCTCTGTGTAAGGCCGATGATTTCGGATTCCGCAAAGACCGCGCACATGGAGGATATCTCGCATACCTCGTTCGAGACTTCCGTAACAACTCCCATACTGTCGAGGGGCACATCGAGCATCAGAGAGACCATCTCTATGAATTTGCCTGTGCCTGCCGCGCAGCGGTCATTCATGACAAAGTTCGAGACCCTGCCGTTTGTATCGAGGCTTATCATCTTGGAGTCCTGACCTCCGATATCTATGACCGTGCATGCGGTCGGAAAAAGATACGATACGCCCTTTGCATGGCAGAGGATCTCGGACGAAACCGTATCCGCCTCTTTAAAATAATTTCTTCCGTAACCTGTCGCAACCACCTTTGCGACCTCTTCTCTTCTTACCCCGGCAGAGGACAGCGTGTCGCTGAACGCTTTTTTCGCATTCTCCACAGGAGATGAGCCGGAATTGGCCACGGTCGTTTCGACAACCGCAGCCCCGTCGAATAAAACAATCTCTATGGAGCGGGAGCCTATGTCAACGCCGCAGGTCAGCATCACAGCATCTCCACAAGGGTCTGCACCCTCACCTTAAGCCGCTCGCGGTCGGAGTCCGAATAGTCGGTCTCTATCTTCATGTAGGGAATGCCTAACTTCTCGCGAACAAACTTGTCTATGAGATATGACTCGACATTGTAGGTGTGGCATGCCTGCCATACGAGGTCTATTACCGCGTTAACCCTGAATTCCCGCGCAAGCCGTTCGATAAGTTCGGTGCGTCCTGTATTCGGTGTCATGCAGGAACAGGGTAGTTTGAAATATTTCCGCGCGATCGCTTCAAGCGGGTCTCCATCTTCATCCACCATCAGGTCGAGAGGTTTTAATCCGGAACAGGTTTCTTGTGCCACGACTACAGCCCCGCACTCCTCTATGACCTCTATAAGCTTTGTCGTGCCTTGCGCCGTAGGACAGCCTGTAAGCATTATCCTAGGAGCGCCTGCCTTTGCAGCGAAGCGTCCTGTTTCTTTTCTACGCTTTGCTTCAGATATAAATTCATCGAGCATCTTGAGATGACCGGCCACTCCTGCCACGCGATAGCGGATATCTGAGAGTTCTTTTCCGGTCAGTACTGCCGGTTCTTCTTTACCTAATTCGAACGCCTCTTTCAGCAGGCCGCGTTCTTTATTCATCATGCGGATAGCTTCCCGCAGATCATCATCCGTTATAGTGCGGTTGAATGTCTGTTCCAGTCTCTTCCTGAGTTTCCGGACTTCCGCAAGCCAGTGGTCGAACGCCTCCTGCTCATCCACTTTCTGAGTCAGTTCGAGGACATGCACAGGCTTTTTCTCTGCTATCAACTCGTACATCTTCTTTTTCCCGTCGCAGGTCGTCTCGGCAACCACTAAATCGAGAACCATATAGAACGGGCAACGGTTTGTCAGGATATAACCGAAGGACGACTTGATGAGCGGGCAGAGGTTTGAAGGCAACACCGTCTCAGCAGGCGGGATGGTGCGGTTATTGGCGCCGCAAAGGCAGACAGGCAGAGCGTTTGCGGCGAGTATGAGTTCGCGCGGCGTGAATTCGCAATATATCCCCACGACACCTTTGCCGTGCCTCTTGGCGTCCCTGACCAAATCCACTTCTAGGAACATCGAGTCCTTGAAGTAGTCTGCCGGACTTTCCTGAACACATCTTTCTTTATCGCCGACCGGCGAAGATTTGGGACCTCAGGTCGAGGGCCTGCGTCTGCTCAGAAGTTCCATAAAACCCTGCATTCTGTTCACCACCTGTTCATTTAATCTTCCGGGAGAATAAGGCACATCGAAAGAGAGCACCGGTATGTTCAGCTCCTTTTGAACTGCTTCGGCTATCGCGCCCTCGTCAAACGGACAGTGGCTCGCGCCGGATATTCCGGATATTATCACGCCCTCTGCCCCGTATTTTTTCGCGCCTTCGATGATGCGCCTTGCCCTGAAGGCTGTCGAGCCTATCATGGGGTCGTCCATACAGTTTTCAGCGACCGCATCTACGACAGGCTTGTCTGTTGCAAGTTGATAGAAGGCATGGCTTATCATATATTCTGTACCGGCTATGCAGCCGCCTAGGTCTTCGAGCAGCGTGATAAGCGCTGCGTCTGTAGGCGGAGTGGCCCAGAATACGCGTATGGGATTTGGTGAAAGCGGAGATGCCCCTTCGGACAGTCTCTGCTGAACAGTGCGTATAAGGTCGTCCAGCACAGGAATGCATTCGTCAGGTTCGGAGCAGGCATGAATGGCTATAAATTCGGCGAGCATCATCTCAAGCCCCGGCAGGGGCGGCCTCTTTACGCCATAAACCAAATCTCTCAAGAGAGCTACGCGCTGCCTGATATTGTTGAATAGCGTGCGGCTCTTATCGAGCATTTCATCCGTAATCTTTTTGCCGCTCGCCTCTTCGAGGGCTTTGAGAACACCCCTCAACTGCCCGGATACAAAGGCGCGGGCCGATTCCTGATACGGAGAGTTGCCGAAGGTGGTGCGGAGAAACCTCTCGGTGATAAGCGGCGACGACTGTTCAAAACGCGCGGCCATTTCCCACCAGTGGGTCTTATAGCCGATGGATTCTATCAGCTGCATCACCGCCGAAAAATCGTCGCAGCAAGCTCCAACACCGGCTATGCACAAATCGGGCGGCGGAAAATAATCGAGCGTTACCATTGCGCCGAGCGCGGCCCGCACAAAACAGAGCTCTTCGCCCGCGCCCAATTTAGCGGCTTCGTCGAGGAGGTGAGACTCCTCTGCAAAACAGGGCGCCCACCATAATTCATCCGCATAAAAGGTGAGCGCTTCAGGCACTGCGTAAGCCAGTACCGGCACAGGGCCGAGGTCTTTCATGGCCGCAAAAACCTTCCAGCCTTTTTCTTTTGCGAGGAACAGTCTGTCTTTTTCGCTGAAGAGAAAGGCCCACAGCCGGAGTGCAGCAAGCGAAGAATCGAACTTGAGCCGCCTGAGCAATACATCGCCGCGGCACGAATATTCGTAAGGGCTGAAGAGATAGCGCACCCCGCCCGGCACGAGTGAACGGAGGAATGTGCATTGAGCACGGTATTCCTCGGGGACGAGCGGCATCCTCTCTTCCCATTCCATTACCGTTAATCTGCGTACATCGTCTTTCAAAGCATCTCCAGAAATGCGTCTATTCTGCTCAGCAGGCGCTCTCTGCCGCCTGCCGCATAATCGGAATCAAATACCAGCACCGGAATATCGAATGTCCGCCGCATCCTCTCACGCTCAGTGTACCACTGGTCGCAGAACTTCATGCATTTGACTATAAGTCCCTTTGCCCCTGTATCCGTAATCGTCTGCTTGATACGTTCATATACAACCGTGTTCGGTCTTGCCCGCGAGCAGGGCGGCCTATGAAAAGCAGCGAGCGCAAGCGATTCGATGGTATTATCGCCGATCTCCACGTGTTTCTCATACTCCACCGCATTCAGTCCTGTACAGTTGAGGGGAATTACACCGAACCCTCTGTTTTCAAGCTCTTCAAGCAGGACAGTATCTTCAAGCGTAAGCGGACTGCCGGTCAATACCACGGTTTTTTCGGGTCTGAATGCGTCCGACGATATAATGATCTTTTCGAAAAAACGCGCAAGGCCGAAAGGTCTTGAGTTGAAAAGAAGATGGAACATTGCGTGAATATCCAAGGGCGATATGAATCCGGCACGCGCGGCCTGAGAAAGCACTTTTGCTGCATCGTTATACTCATTCGTCCAATAGAGCGACTGCTTCTCATCAAAAGGGAGATTATGGCGAGTCTCGATGTCTGATACAAGACGCTTAACCTGCACGGCATAATACCCTGCCACATCATCTGTGCGGGTTGCCGGAAGCTGCACCGGATGGACTTCTTTTCCTAACTGCTCAGAAAGGCAGTTCATTCCGCGCCGCATCTGGTCACAGGTGTAGAGGCCTATCCATAGGTCTATTTCAGCGTGCAGGCTTTTTCCCTCCGCAACATTTCCAAGCAGGCTCTTGACCAGCGGACAGACATCCGCCCTTACTATTTTCTCGCCTGCGCTTTCCGAATCAGACGACGTTCCGCAGAGTACGCGCACAGGCCAAAGTCCGGACCCCGCCAATACGGCTGCTGGAAAGGCGTTGCAGGTATAACCCGCTACCTTTCCGCCCGAAGCCCTGAATTTTGTGAGTGCGGCGCGTTCCGAGGCAAGCCGTTCGGCGCAGGCGTCCCTTATTCTCAAAAACTACTCCTTTACTCCAACTATTCTCGTTCTGCCGAAACCGCCTTCGCGCGCCTTCTGGAGCATAAACGCCATTTCACCGCCGATGGCCTGCATCATATTCATGTCCCAGCCGATGATGCGAAGCGCGTCAAAGCTAAGCTGCTTCGATACCATATCTAGGTAAAGTTGTATGTAGTCCGCGAACTCGGAGGTGAGGTCGTCAGATACTTTCAGGGTCAGGCCGTGCTTTTTGAGCAGCGCCTCATATCCCTTTTGACTCTCCATGTAAGGGAATTTCATGAAGGTATTGATCCGCTCTGCATCCTCATCGGACAGACCTTTCGGCCCTTCGACCCAATCGGTAAAAGAGATTGTCCCGCCTTTTTTCAAGACCCGCGCCGCTTCGGATATTAATTTGTCTTTGTCCACGACATAACACCATGCGTCCTCGCCCCATACAACGTCGAAATTGTTTTCGGCCCACGGGATGGCCGTCACATCGCCGAGCTTATACTCTATCGAGCCCTTGAGACCGTCCTGTTCAGTTCTTCTTACCGCCTCATTCACCATATGTTCGGTGCCGTCAAGACCGAAGCCCTGAACTTTGAAGTTCTTGACGAGGAAGCGGAGGCCCGCGCCGAGCGCGCTGCAGAGATCGAGCACCTTCTGCCCCTCTTTGATATCGGCCTTCTGCGCCAAAGCCATAGAGCTCCCAAACCCGCCCACATGGATCTGCTCTCCCATGATAAGCTCCCAAAGAACGCCCTCAGGCCCCGAATATACCGCGCTTACATCTTTCAATGTCACATTTGTTTTTTTCATTAAAGTCTCCTTATAACAACAGATATTATTGAGTTTAATTGCGCGTGCAGAGGACAGTCCAATTATTTTTATCTATACTGACGGGACGCAACTATAAAGAAAAACTATAGAAGAAACAAGGCTGTTTACTTTGAAAAAATAGGTTTTACGCCAAGGACGTTAAGCATCCGGATGAGCCGAGAGGCGGGTCTAAAATCTTTTTCAGCTTTCTGAAATCATGCCTTTACTGTGTTTATCTTATCGCTTTTCATAAATTACTGCTCAGTTTGAAAAATCCCATTTCCCGCCAATAGCAAGCCGCTATTCAATTTCCCTTTAACCGCATCTAAAAAAACGCGAATGCGCTCGATTTCAACAAAGGCCTTGTTGATTCTTGAGGTTATGGTGAATGTCGGGTTAAATGGCATAGTCAGCTCCCACATATCCGTATCAAAGCATTATCAATCTGCATCCTCATACTTTTGTTTTTTCTGACGGGCTCTTTCGTTACCCTTAGTTATTCCTATATTCACGATCTTAGGAATCTTCATGCCTCTGAATTGACTCATATCTACTTCTATCTTGGATTCTATGATGAACTCAGCAAGTTGAGTTTGAATCTCTTCGGTAACGTATTTGTCATTAAGCACTGCTTTCAGATCCGTTTGAACGGCCCATTGGTCGACAACAAACGCCAAATACCATAGCTGTTTGAAGCAAAGCAATCTTGTGTCATCATCAGTAACAGTCTCAATGATTTTCCTCAAGACCCTCCCAAATGTATTCATTGCCGAAAATGGCCAACGCACAGTTTGATAGCATTCATCTAGCCTTTCAGAATATGTCTTTACGAAGTCACGAATTCCGCTTCCAACAGCTTGATAATAGTTCGACAGGTTATCATCAGTAAGTAGATAAGTGTTAACAGGATCGATGTAGTCATGATAAACGTGATCAACATAGTTACCCCGTACTAATAATTCATGAAGTTTCACTATGTCGATATGCCCATGAGAGTCTACTACTTCTTGCATGGTGACGTAATCAATTGGGATTGTCTCGTCGAGATGTAATTCCTTCAATGCTATGAAGTGTTTTTCAAACTCCCCGATATTCTGGAATCTATCCTCGGGGTTGTCCTCAATAGCTTTTGCCACAAGAGAAGATAATTCAAATGGCTTTATGTTGTCGGGATCCTTCCCTGTAAACACAAAGTAAACCAGTCTGCCAAGTGAATAAATATCGCTCCTGACTGTTGCATCTTTTAGATGCACTTTTTGTTCGGGGGAAACATATAATATCTGTCCATAACCTGATGCACTTGAACCCGTGTAATATGATAATGATTCAGTGCTTTTGCCTAAACCAAAATCTGTGACCTTAATATTGAGGTTACCATCTTTACGAAATACCAACACATTATTCGGTGAAATATCGCGGTGCAAAATACTCTGCTCATGAGCAAATTTCAGCGCATGTATAATTTGTTCTACAATCTCGTATTTCTGGCGTTGCGTTAGTGTAGCATTCTCTGCTTTGATGTAATCATACAAATTATATTTTGCAAAAGGCATGAGATACCACAAGCTTTTATTGTCAATATCATTGCCATGATCTATAAGACGAATAACGTTTTTACAGCCACTCAGTTTGTTGAGAAGCCCAATTTCCCGTAAGAATCGATAGCGATAGTCTTCCCTCGAATAATGCTTTTTTTTCAATTGTTTCAAGGCATAACTTTTCCCAGTCTCCTCATCGGTATATTGCTTCACTTTGCAAAAGTAGCCCTCACCTTTGAGAGCCACATATTTGAGGTCTTTCAATGTCGTCATAATTTACCTGCATTTATTGAAAAGCCGAGAAAGACCGGAATACATATCATATGCATCAATACTATCTCATTATTCATACAAGGACACATCCCCTATTTCTACCACTAACGTTCCTCATCTTCGGCACCTTTCCGCCGCTTTCAAGCAGGCGGTATAATGGCAGGTATTCTCTTTGTTTATTCCCGTCACCGTTGAGCCTCCAAAATGGCGATCATTTCTGCAGGAGAAACAATCTTGATCTTCCCGATATTTTTCATTTTTCTAAGATGCGCGTCTCCCGAGATAATGTATTCGGCTTTAAGCGCAACAGCGCAGGCGATGAATTTATTGTCCGCCGGGTCTTCCTTTATCCACAACTGTTCAGCGGGGTTGTTTACAAACAGGAGGTTGAAACTCTTCTCGAAGGCAGACATCAGCCTGTACAAGAGGGGACCGTCGCCAAACTCAAATCTCTTGAGGACATCGAAATATTCTTTCAGCACCGGCTTTGACACACAGAGGGTCATTTTGCCGGAAAACCAGAGTTCAATGACTTTGAAGGGAATTCCTCCGAAAAACGATGAAACAAACACATTCGTGTCTATTACCGCCCTCATTTCCCCGAACGGACTTTCTTGATAGTCTTTGCCACGTCGGACGCCTTATACCCCTTCTTTTTCATGGAGCCGCCTATTTCACTCCAGAGCCCTTTCATTGCGTTTTCAATATTGTGTTCTTCCACGTAGTCTTTCATCAGTTCACCGAGCTTTTCGTTGACGGATTTGTGCTCGAACCTGCTCAAACGTTGGAACTTGTCCTTTATGTCTTTGTCAATCCTTACCAGTATCTGTGAAGTCATTTTGACCCTCCGGTGATATCATATATATCAATACTATCACATTCGGATTTTTTTTTCAGTCTTGGTTTCAGTGTTTGTTTTTAAGAGGTAAGACCTGAAAGCGCCTCTCTCATCCGGTCGACATTGTAAGGCTTGGTGATTACGCCTTTAAACCCGTATTTCCTGTAGTCGGCCATTATCGGGTCTGTGGAATAACCGCTCGATACGATCACCGTTGCATCCGTGTCCGTCTCTAAAAGTTTTTTTACGGCCTCTTTGCCGCCCATTCCTCCCGGAATGGTCAGGTCCATTATCACGACGCTGTACGGTCTCTGCTCTTCCTTGGCCTTGGCGTATTTTTCAAGCGCCTTTGCCCCGTCTTCCGCAAAATCCGCTTCGTATCCGAAAGCGCTCAGCATCTGTCCGGCCACGTCTCTTATTAATGCCTCGTCGTCCATGACAAGGACCCTCCCGCGGCGTACGGATGGGGATATCCTCGCGCTTTCTTCACGGCATACGCTGTCTTTAGATGCAGGCAGATAGATGAAAAACGTAGCGCCGATGCCGGGTCCGGGATCGACCGTAATGTGTCCGCCGTGCTTGCTGATTATGGAAAACGTCGTGGCAAGGCCGAGTCCGCTGCCTTGGCTTTTTGTAGTGAAATAGGGGTCGAATATCTTGGTCAGATGTCCTTCGGGGATGCCTGTGCCGTGGTCTCTGAACGAAATCTTGACATAGCCGCCTGAAGGCAAATCGGGCAGTTGCCCGGGCGCGAGGGCCACATTCTCAAAATGGATTTCTATCCTGCCCCCGCCCGGCATGGCATGAATCGCATTGATCGTAAGGTTGTTGAATACCTGAACTATCTGGCCCCTGTCGATCTCGGCGCTCCACAGTCCTTCGGGAATTGTGTATTCGCATTTCACATCGGCCCCGGACAAGGCAAAGCCTACAGCCTCCTTGACCACCTCATCGATACATGTCAGGCTTTTGATCGGCGCGCCGCCTTTAGCAAAGGTAAGCAGTTGCTGGGTGAGATCAGTGGCGCGCCGGGTCGCCTTTTCCGCTTCTACGAGCCTTCCCGCCGCTTTATGTTCGTGCCCTATCTGCATTCCGGCAAGGCTGACGTTCCCCATTATCGCTGTCAGGAGGTTGTTGAAGTCATGAGCTATGCCTCCGGCAAGCAGACCGAGCGATTCGAGTTTCTCGATCCTCTGCATTTCGGTTTCCATTTTATACCGGCTCGTTATGTCCCTGAATACGAGCACAACGCCTATTATCCTGCTCTCACGGTCTCTTATAGGCGCTGCGCTGTCCGCTATTATAATCTCGGAACCGTCTTTGTTTATAAGCGCGGTATGGTTTGCAAGCCCTACGATAAAACCTGTATGCAGCACTCTGGTCACGGGGTTTTCGCACCGTTCACGCGTGTTTTCGTTGATTATATCAAAGACCTCGGCGAGAGGCTTTCCTTCCGCGTCCTCATTTGACCAGCCTGTAAGGTCTTCGGCAACCTTGTTCATGAGCACCACTGTCCCGTGAGTGTCCGTTGTAATGACCCCGTCGCCGATGGAGCGGAGCGTAACGGCAAGGCGCTCCTTCTCTGTCTCAAGTTCCAGAAAGGCATTCCTGAGATTGGCGCCCATCGAAGTCATAACGCCCGCCACATGGTCCAATTCGTCTTCACCCCCGAGAATGCGCAGTTTCGGCAAGACTATCGGGTCGCCCAGCCTGTCGGCATCGAGTCCTTTCATGTAATTCTCTATGGCGGCAATGCGGTCCGTTACGATGGTGCGGAAGATATAGAGCATGAAAAACGATACGAGCAATATCTGCGCGGCCTGAAACAACAGCCTTATGTATGTCCTCGCAAGAAGGTCTTTATAAATGTCGGTCATGGAGACTTGCACATGTAGAGCGCCCAATTGCGTCGTCTTGTTGTTGAACGTAAAATTGAGAGGGAATGTCCGATATATGGCCCTGCCCGGACTGAGCGTCCCTGCAGATGCTACCACACTATCTTTTGATTCGATTTTCACATGGGCTATGTGGGGAATGTTCAGTAGAGAATTCAGCTGCACCTGAAGCTGATGCATATCCATTACCCATAGGCTTGAGCTTATGCCGGGTATGTTGGTCTCGCGCATTTGTACGAGTTCGACTTCAATATTGTCCATAACCTCGTGATAATTCAACGCAAACACGATTACCGCTGAAATGATGGTCAAGGCAAGGCTGAAGACAAGCACCGCAAGGGTCATCTTATATGCGATAGAATTTTTCGATATGTTGAGCACCGGTCACTCCTTAATAGAAAGGTTGCGCAGCGTCTCTCCGACTATTTTTTTAAAAGTCCCGTCTTTTTTCATGGCCCGGAGTGTCTGTTCGAGCTTAGGGACAAGATCAGCGTGGCGCTTGTGCAGGTAAGGATACATGCCTTTTACGGCAAGGGACGGCTGTAAAACTTTGATGTCTCTTGCTCCTAATTCTTTAAGTGCAAACTTGCCCTGCATCCGGTCATAAACAACAATATCGGCCTTGTCGTTGATCAATAGATTGAAGAGCAGTTTCTCGTCCCTGACCTTTGTGAGGGACTTCACACCCAAGATGTTATTTTCGAGTATCTTCCATCCTGTGATAATGCCGACATTGTACGGCTTCAGCCCGTCCCAGCCGGCGGTCTTTAAAGAGGCTTTTTTAGAGAAGGCCGTAAACTCGAAGGTGGTGATCGCCTCCGAAACGCGTATCAGGTTGGGATACAGTTTGTCCAATCCCTCGACTCTTGCAAAATTGCCGTCGTTTATACCCTCGTTGGCGTTTATTAGAGCGCGCTCCGAGGGAAGGTCTACGATCTCCAGTTTCATGCCCAGCCGTCTGAAGGCCTCTGTCATGATCCTGTCGCAGATCCCGTTATGGTCATAGGTTGAATTGGGAGGGTCGTTGGCGGTGTTAAAGACTATTGTTTGGGACAATGCAGGCACGGCAAAGAGAAGAGAGCAAAGAACAACGATAATGAACATGGTCCTTTTAAGCCGCATCCGCTTCCCCTTTGCCCTTTGATTATTCCAATTATATCAGATTCCCTGCAAAACGAAAATCTCTCCGGCAAACGTATCCCAATGAAAAGATTAAGGTTAGCGTTGCATTATTCGCCGCAAATGTAGTATTATTTTTACTCTTTAGAATTTAATCAGGAGGTGTTTAGTTGGTAAAGATAAGACTTACAAGGTTGGGCGCACACAAGAAGCCCTTTTACAGGATAATAGTGGCGGATTCCCGCGCCCGGCGCGACGGACCTTTCATAGAGATTATAGGGACCTATGACCCCAAAAAAGAACCGTCCGAGATCAAGGTAGATTCCGAAAGGGCAAAGTACTGGATCTCAAACGGGGCGCAGCCGACAGAGAGAGTCAAAAAGCTTTTGCAGAAGGCAAACGCATAACAATCCCCGTACCCCGAATTCCGAAAATCTCATGGAGGTGGAGTGATGAAAACACTGGTCGAATCGATGGCAAAAGCGCTGGTTGACAAGTCTGAAGATGTGAAGGTGACCGAGATTGAAGGGGAAAAAACTACGGTGTTTGAACTGAGGGTCGCTCAAACCGACCTCGGTAAAGTCATAGGCAAGCAGGGCAAGACAGCCCGCGCCATGAGGACTATTTTAGGCGCGGCAGGCACCAAGATCGGAAAACGCTGCGTGCTCGAGATTCTCGAATAACTTTAAAGCTGATCCTGAATATCCGAAAGGGGCGTTTAAACGCCCCTTATTATTGAAATGAACCACAGGGAGAGCAGCCCTGTGGTTTTGTGATTTTCTTGCTGAAATTGTTTGTATTATGGAAAAAGACAGTCTGATTGCCATAGGAAGAATAGCCAAGGAGTGGGGGATCAAAGGCGAGATGATCGTCACGCCGATGACCCCGGACGCCGAACGCTTCAAATCTTTGGAGAGAGTAGCTGTGGAATCTGCGAGAGACGGCGTACGCTGGATGGAGATCCGATCTTTAAGGTCCCATAAGAACATGCCGCTGATCTCTTTCAAAGGCATAGATAACCCCGAGGATGCGCGAAAACTAAGGGGCGCGCTCGTAAAAGTAGACGCAAAAGATTCCCCGCCCCTTCCGGACGGCGTGTACTATCAGCACCAGATAATAGGGCTTGAGGCGGCGACCCCGGCAGGCGATATCTTAGGAAAAGTGGAGGCGATCATCGCCACGGGAAGCAACGATGTGTATGTCGTAAAAAGCAGAGGCAGAGAGCTGCTGGTGCCGGCTATAAAAGAGGTGGTAAAAAAAATAGACCTGAAGGCCGGAAAAATTATTATAGAGCCTATGGAAACTATCGAGGAATAAAAACGTGTTCGGCTTTGATGTGATAACCATTTTCCCCGGAATGTTCGACGCGTACTTGGGGGAAAGCATAATGAAAAGGGCCATCGAAAAAGGTCTGATAGACGTGAAGGTTTACAATCTCCGCGACTATACGACCGACAAGCATAAGACCGTAGACGACTACCCTTACGGCGGCGGCGCAGGGATGGTCATGAAAGTGGAACCTCTTTACAATGCCGTTACCGCGATAAAATCGGACGGCGTCGAAAGGCTCACCATTATGCTCAGCCCGCAGGGCAGGACATACGATCAGGGCATGGCGGAAGAGCTTTCGAGCGAGAAGCGCCGCATCCTTCTGATCTGCGGAAGATATGAAGGTATTGACGAAAGGGCCAAGGAACTTCTGGTCGACGCCGAGATTTCTGCCGGCGATTATGTTTTGACTGGAGGAGAACTGCCCGCATTAGTTATAATAGACACTATTTCACGTTTGCTCCCCGGAGTGCTCGGGGACGAAGAATCGAATAAGGAAGAGTCTTTTTCTTGGGGCATGCTCGATTACCCCCACTACACAAGGCCTTCCGAGTTTATGGGACGGCAAGTCCCGGAGGTCCTGCTTTCAGGAAACCATAAGATGATTATGGAGTGGAGAAGGCGGGAGGCGCTTAAAAGGACATTGACGAGAAGGCCGGACCTTCTTGAAGGGACGAATTCAGGAAGGGCTGATTAGAATATACAAGCGGGCTTTGTCTGCATTTAATTTGGATGCTGTGATTTTCAGGAGGGCGAAATGAGTTTGATAAAAGCTGTTGAAGAGGGGTTCAGAAGGGACGTGCCGTCTTTCAATATCGGCGATACCGTGAGGATCCACGTAAAGGTTGTCGAAGGCGACAAGGAAAGGCTTCAGCCTTTTGAAGGCACCGTGATAGCCAGAAAAGGCAGCGGCGTGCGTGAGACTTTTATGCTTAGAAAGGTGTCTTTCGGCGTGGGCGTAGAGAGGATATTCCCTGTGCATTCGCCTTCGGTAGCGAGCATCGAGGTCATCAAGCACGGCGACGTAAGAAGGGCCAAGCTCTACTATCTCCGCGGCAAAAAAGGCAAGCATGCGAAGGTAAAGGAAAAATCAAGAGAGGCCGTAAAGGCTGCCGCGCAAAAAGCTTCAGCGGAATAGCGCTTAGCCGGATGCCTCTGTACGAGCACGACGCAGCGTTCAGCAGGGGACTTAAACCCGGCTCATTGATTGCGGGCCTCGACGAGGCAGGTAGAGGTCCTCTTGCCGGGCCTGTTGTGGCGGCGGCGGTCATTCTGCCGGAAGGCTTGAGGATCGAGGGCGTTCGCGATTCGAAAAAAGTCCCTGAAGCCGAACGTGAAGCTTTATTTGTAAAGATAAACGAATCGGCTTCGGCCATAGGGATAGGTATTGTGGATGCCGACGACATAGACAGGATCAACATTCTCTGCGCCACAAGGCTCGCGATGTACAAGGCCGTTTCCGCAATGGCCCTCAAACCGGACATTCTCCTGATCGATGCGGTCACAATCCCTGCGCTCGACATAAGGCAGGTCCCGATCATAAAGGGTGACGCCCAGAGCGCATCCATTGCGGCCGCTTCGATAATTGCTAAGGTGACACGCGACCGGATGATGGTGGCGTATCACGACAAATATCCCGAGTACTGTTTCGACAAGCACAAAGGCTATGGGACAAAAACACACCTCGCCATGCTTAAACAGCACGGCCCCTGTCCCATCCACAGGAAAAGTTTTCAGAAAGTAATGTCTTTGCCGCTTTTTGCGGGATAAGCCTTAAACTGCGGAGGAACCATGTCCGATTATTGCAAACCGTACGAAAGGGTGGACGAAGCGCTCGAACTCCTCTGGCTCTTTAAAGAAGAAGGGCACAAAGACCTTAAACGCTTTCATTTAAGCTCCGAGGATGCGGACGTAAAATCATTGATAGACGAGCTTACAAAAGAAGGCCTCGCATCGGTCGACGCCGATTCGATACAGCTTACGGACAAGGGCGGAGAGCTCGCAAAAAAACTCATCCGCAGGCATAGGCTTGCAGAGCGGCTTTTTACCGATGTTTTCGACCTGTCCCACGACATTGTCGAAGAAGACGCCTGTAAAATGGAACATATCCTGAGCGAAGAACTCACCGACAGCGTCTGCACCTTTCTCGGACACCCGACCACATGCCCCCACGGAAAGCATATCCCGAGGGGCGAGTGCTGCAAAAAATACCAGATGGACGTCAAACCCGTTGTCATGCGTTTGACCGACTTCGAGGTAAGCAGAAAAGGCAGGATAGTTTTCATCACGCCTTCCGACGCATCGAGGATAAGCAGGCTGAGCTCGATAGGTATCATTCCCGGAACGATCATTAAACTTATACAGAAAAGGCCCTCGATAGTTTTGCAGATAGATGAGACGACTATCGCCATAGACCCGGAACTCGGCAGAGAGATATTCGTAAAGAATGTGGTCTAAAGACGTAATCTAATTAGATAGAGTCTCAATGACCTTCTTAAAGGATTTCATCTCTTCATAGATAACGCTCAAGATTAAGGCAGTGAGGGGAGCTGTATTCCCTTTGTTTGTTTTCTGCAGTGCGGTTATATATTCAACCCGCCTTATCGGCGGAATAACCACTGGACAGTAGCCGTTCTTCAAACTCATAACAGTCAATAAAAGTCTCCCTATTCTTCCGTTGCCGTCCGTAAAAGGGTGTATTGACTCAAATTCGGCATGTAGATTTATCGTATGTTCCAGTAAATGTATGTCCCCACGCTTTGTATTCAGATTCTCGACATGCTCTGTCATTAGCATCGGAATTTTTTGATGATCGGGCGGCAGGTAATCCGTTCCAGTGATGACAACATTCCTTTGCCTGTACCTGCCGGCATTCTCGCTGTCTATATGCTGAAAAAAAATCTTATGCAGGGATAAAATATTTTCTTCGGATACGGGTTTGTCGAGCAGCGAATAGATGTGGTCATAAGCTTTTGCATGCCCCAAAGCTTCATGATGCTCCCTCAAGGATTTACCGCCTATGGTTATGCCGTCTTCAATAACCACCTTTGTCTCTGATTCGCTGAGCGTATTTCCTTCAATGGCATTCGATGAGTATGTCAGGCCGATGCGGTAATAGTCTTTCAGCTGGCTCACAACATGGTCAGGAAAAGGACGATAGCGGTCAAGGGCCGATTTGAGGGAATCAATCTTTTGGAGAATTTTGTTGTTTATAGAAGTCATCTTTAATTTTACTGTGTCTTTAAATTATAAAATCCATCTGGTAATTTAACAAATTCAGCGCTTGTAGCAAGAACATGCTCTACTATTCCTAATGATAAATCTTTAATTTTATCTGATGCTTTTAACACTTCATTTACAAAAAAAGCGGAGATACCACTTCCTTTTAGTTGAACCCATTCTTTTGCAAAATTAGTAATTATAATGCGCTTTTCTTCATATTGTTCAATATTAGATGCAATAGTGTAAGTTGCCGGTGCGATTCTAATAAATCTTGGATCATCTGCTAATTTTTGTGATACAGCATATTCAGGGAATCCCCTTTGCTTTAATATTTCTTTCCATATTGTTTTGACATGTAATGGTCTTCTAAGCGATTCAAACAATTCAAAAATCAACTCGTTCAGAGGTTTCCTATCATATTTATTTATATATTCTTCTAATCCTATTTCAAATTTGTGATATGATACAAAACCTCCTCGTTCAAGCAAAATAGGCTTTAACGAATAAGCATTGATGGAACCTAAATTTATCTTTTGCTGTTTCAATTTTTCGATAAGAAATTTTGTATCAGAAATACTATTAAGTTCTCGCAATATTTCTCCTGACTTCTCAATAATTTCGTCAATGTTATTAGGTAGTTTGAATTTGCTTTTTAATAAAAAAGTCCCCGGGTCTATGATAATAAAATCTTTCGAATCGCCAATTCTTGCATGTATTGCATGTTCAATGTCGGAAGCTTTGCAATTTTCTTCTCCAAAATGTTTTTTATAAAGTTCAGCAATTTCTGAGAAATGCATTGGACGATCAACATCCGATAGAAGTAGCTTAATGCGCTGCGGCATAGAAAGCCCTCCAGGAGATAGTATCATCCCTTTTGACATTTGAATTCGTTCTTTATTCAGCAGATAGTAACTTAAATAATATTCTGATATAGAACCAACTGTTGAGATTATATTGTTTATGAAAGTCTTTTCTTCTATTGGGAATTTGCACTTTAACGCAGCTTCTCGCATAATGCCATGAAGGTTTTTGATTTCATTATCGTTTAAGCTTGTAAAAAAATACTTATCAATAAATCTATAATGTTCTTCATAAATGTCTGCTAAAAGATTTAATACAAATATCACATGATTACGAGACGCAGCACTGAAATACTTATCATTAAATATATCTTTTATGCCTATAATTCCTTTATATTTAAAAAGTAATCGTTCAATATTTTCTATAATTAATTCTAATGAGTTTCTCGCCCGATAATGAGTTATCCGCCTAATTTCTTTCAGTATAATTTGTCGAATTCTTTCTCTGGTCAATCCCTTTGTGTTTCCTATTTCCTCAAGAGTCTTGCGCTTCCCATCAGCATACCCATATCGCATCTCAATTACAGGCAGATTTTTCTGACTCACGTTGGCAAAAATATTATCCACTGCCTCACGAAATGTAATATTTTCAACAATACTTTGTTGCTGATTTTCAAGCATAGAAATAGCACTCTTAATTTCGCTACTAGTTTTTTTGCCTATATTGTCTAAGCCATAATTCAAAATGTCATGAACTGTTTCTATCCCGATCTTTTTTAGTGCATTAAATGTTCTTAAAGAAAGATTTAAATCTTTTAGTGAGGCATTAAGTAGCTTCTTCTCTAAAGTTTTTTTTGCAACTTCTTCAAAAGAGAGTAAAGCTTTTTCAACTTCTTGTTCTTTATGGGAATGCGTACTAAAATCCTCAGTCATGGCAAATGCAATGGCATCCGATATTGCTTTAACACTTTTTATGCCAGCGCTTCGCAACTTAATTATTCTATTTAATCCAAAGCTAATTACATCTTTTATAGTATCAAGCCCGTTCCCTTTAAGAACATTATATGCCCGCACAGAAAGATTTAGTTCCTCTATTGGAACTTCAAGAATACTGTTATGTAATTCGTTTTCTTTCTTTTGCATTGTCGGCAAATTAAGTTGCAAGATTATTCTCCTTTGCCCTTAACAAAAGCAATTGCATCTTCTATCTCTCTTAAAAGTATCTTTTGCTCTTCAGAATCAAGGTTTCTAAGCCCAGATATTTTTTCAAGCAATTCTTCCCTTGGGGTTTTATAGTCCTCCTCAAATATGTAACCACCAAGCGATTCAACTGCGCTGTCATGCGCTTTGCCCACAAGTTTATTAATAATCTCTCCATCAACCCTTGCAGCATTAAAATTTTCGGGATCTTGCTTCTCTAATTTATATAATGCCTCTTTGCAAATAACATCTATTATTCTCTGCAGATGATAATCACGCCACTTCATTGATTTTACGCCGTGCTTATCAATGATGTACTGTGCAAGTTTTCTCGATGTATTGATCCAGTATATACCAACAGGAACATCTTGAGGTCGCTGATAAACTGGTTCTTGTCTATCTAAAAGCTCCAATTTATTGCCAGCGGGGTCAAGAGGATCTTCATCTATGCCAGAAAGAAGCACCTTAGGAAATGTTTGTTTAGGTTTAAATTCCGAACTTCCTCCACCTTGTCTTTTTCCTTCACCACTTCCGATATCCCCATTCTTTCTTTTATTTCTTTCACCCCCGGCACCACCGCTGCTGCCCCCCGTTCCAAAACCCGCACCAATCCCTTCTCCCCCACCTCCAAGTATTTCTCTCATCACTCTTGACATGAATTTATTTTTCCAATCGTTGAGAATTTTATTTATTTCTGATAGCATTTCAATATTTTTTGCTCGTATCTCTTTCTTTTCTTTTTCCTCTATCTTCTCAGCGAGTTTATCTATTTGTTCCCCTATCCACTTTCGTAGTGTTTTTGTTTTATGGTTTTCGACAAGAGTGCTTCTATCGTTTTTCACACAATCATCATCTTGATCCTCAAGCAACGGACATTTACACTCACCATAAATAAATTCTGCTGAGGACAAGCGATTAATGTAGCCTAATTCCTGCATATGATATGAAGCTATTACACCTATTTCGCCAATAATATCAATGCGATTCAAATCACCAAGACGGCTATTTCTTGAGAGCGGCTCATTTGATGTATAAAGAACGAGCTTGCCCGCAGGAAATTTATCATTAGCAAATGAAATAGTTTCCTTATCCCCATCGTCATTCCATACAAGTGTCAGAGGTATTGGAATTTCTAATGGGGTCTGAAATTCTAGCAAAGGCGAGATTTCTTCTGGAAAAAGACGTGAAATGACTGTTTTATCGTTATAAACAATTGAAACAGGTTTGTATTTTAGTATAATTCTTGCTTGGGGATAATTTTTAAATCTATCACAAAGTTTATGTAGATTAAATTTTTTCCTAACTATTTTATCTGGATGACCCCCTCTTGCTACAGTAAATCCAAAATTTCCATTTAAAATATTTTTCCGTATGGTTGGTGGAAAATCCATATCATCTATTTCTGCAAATTTCATTGCTTCTTCTGGAGTAACATTCTTGTCCTTAAAGCCATCTGCAAACCCATATCGGCGATTTTCATTAAAGCCAAATACATTAAGCTTGCCTAATCTATATGTTATAAAATGCGATTGTTTAAACATCTGCCTCATGTAGAATTTGCCACCATTTCCATGTCCGCCAAATACCCTTTTGCCGGTTCCGCGCTTAGCTGCTTCAGGATCGCCCCAACGCTTTAGTGCTTTATCTATATCCTCTGAAGCCATGCCAATAAAATCTATACATTCAAATACAACAGTATCTTTGTCTCTAAATCTAAAAACAATAAAACTATCCTCATCATCCCTCTCAGCCCTAAGATAAGCGTCTGCAGAGTTTTTCAGCCATTCAGAGAGTCCTTTCTCGTGGCTAAATCTAAATTCATTTCCAGTAACATCAAGGAAATTATCATCGAAAATATTTTTCTCTTCTATGATTTTTAATGACTCACTCATGTCCCCTCCTAGGGTACCCAATTGATAATTTAGTTTTTATTAGGTCTTTAAATTTGTCAAACAAATAACTATGCAAATTAACAATTAACTTATACTCATCGTTTGCTTTAATAATTTCTATAACATCTTGAATTGTTTTAATTCGTGCTTTAAAATCTGTGCGCTCTGTCCGTACAGTGGTGCCTAAATAAGCAAAGAAATCAGTATCAACTATTTGGTCTTTTTTATCATCAGCAAACAATTGAAATACTTCGGTTTTTTTTATTCTGTCAATCTGGTTTATAATGTCCCGTCCTATTGTTTTCGATGTCGTATCTTTATCGGGATACTTAGTTCTGGACTGTATTATTTTTTCAGCCGCTGTTTTCCCTTTCTCTGTAATCGTTATGAATTTTCTATGTACTTGTAATGCACCATTCTTGCGAAGGTCATATATTTTTTTTGACATAAGTTCTGTATCTGGATAAGCTGGATATCCCCGCAATTGAAAATCATTAGGATATTTTTTAAACGAGTTTACATATACATCTTCATATTTTAAGGGGGTTTTCTGTTTTGTTGACATATGATAGATAACTACTAACAACTTTTCTTTCACGAACATTTTGTTTTTCACAGCTTAAATCTCTCCCTTTTCCCAGCCAGAAATTTAGCCTTAGTCAACTTCAATTGCTTATCAATCTCCGAAAAAATTTTATTAACCTCATCTTCCGAATAATCATAAGAGCTCTTATTAGAGCAGTTTCCCAATATTCTGATTTTTTCAAGAATATCATTGGTCCTTTTGGCTGCTATCCTTTTAAAACGCTCATTTCTGTTTTCTTCTTCCATATATATAGCTCCCAAATAAAATCGATATTTATATAAATACTAACAAAAATAACTAGCAATGTCAACACTATAGTTTCGATATTTACACAACAGCTTGAATAATTTTATTTTCTTTCTTGCAAGTAACTCTTTTCCTATTCGTAGCACCCCACCTAAATAGAACCCGCAGTTGAATTTGCAGTATAATTTAATGTGATCGGACTCTGCCCGCACCATATAAATAATGAACCGTCTTAGCATAAAAATTTCAGGCACAGTTCAGGGTGTCGGTTTCAGGCCCTTCGTTTATACCCTCGCAAAAGAACTCGGACTCAAGGGATATGTAAGTAATACCGCGCAAGGCGTTAGCATCGAATTGGAAGGGGCCGACGCCGGGGCCTTTTTACAAGCGCTCAAGAAAGCCCCCCCTCCACTCGCGCGCATAGACTCTATTCAGACCGCAGAACTTCCGCATATCGGATACAAAGATTTCACCATAATAGAAAGCTCGGACAGCGAGAGCTTTACCCATGTGTCCCCGGATGTTACCGTATGCGAAGACTGCCTGAAAGAAATGATGGACCCTGAAGACAGACGGCATCTCTATCCGTTCATAAACTGCACCAACTGCGGGCCGCGCTATTCGATAACAAAAAGGGTCCCATATGACAGGCCGAACACGACCATGTCTTCATTTAGGATGTGCCCAAAATGCGAGGCAGAGTACAATAACCCCGATGACAGAAGGTTCCATGCCCAGCCCAATGCCTGCCCTGAGTGCGGACCGCAGATAAGCCTGTCAAACAGTCGGCAACAAACAGTCAACAGTCAACAGTCGGCAGTCGACAGTCAGGATTCAATAATAAAGGCGATTGATTTATTAAAAGAGGGGAAAATTCTTGCAATAAAAGGGCTCGGCGGCTTTCATCTGGCCTGCGATGCGCTTAATGAAAATGCCGTGCTCAGACTAAGAGAAAAAAAGCGCAAAAGCAATAAGCCTTTTGCGCTTATGTCTCCGGATATTCAGGTAATAAAAAAATTCTGCGAAGTCTCTGCGCAAGAAGAAGGACTTCTGCAAGACAGACGCAGGCCTATAGTTCTATTAAAAAAGCAGTCGGCAGTCGGCAGTCAGCCGTCAGAATGGAAAAAACTGCCTGACAAAATTGCTCCGAACAATAAACACATCGGTTTTATGCTGCCGTACACGCCGCTGCATTATCTTTTATTTCATTGCCCGCTCACTTCTCACATCCCACTTCCTACTCCTCACTTTTCGGCCCTTGTAATGACGAGCGGCAATCTGTCCGAAGAACCGCTTGTGGCAGATAACAACGAGGCCCTTGAAAGGCTTTCGGGGATTGCGGATGCATTCCTGTTCCACAACAGGGACATATTTATGCGGGTGGATGATTCGGTGGTAAAAATAAGTGGGAAGTCAGAAGTCAGAAGTCAGAAACAGACAGTCAACAGTCAGCAGTCATCTATGTCATTTGTCCGGCGCGCGCGCGGCTTTGTGCCCGAACCTATAGCCCTGACTGAAGACGGTCCGGAGGTGCTAGCCTGCGGCGCAGACCTTAAAAACACCTTCACTCTGACTAAAGGCAGCTACGCAATAGTGAGCCAGCATATCGGCGACATGGAAAACATGGAGACGGTCAGGTTCTTCGAAGAGACACTCGAAAACCTGAAATCAGTCTATAGGGCAACCCCTTCTGCCATAGCCCACGATCTCCACCCCGGATACCTTTCGACAAGGTGGGCGATGGAGAACAGTCGGCAGTCAACAACAAACAGTCAACAGTCAGCAGTCAGCAGTCAGCGGTCAACAAGAAACAGTCAACAGTCAGCAGTCAGCAGTCAGCGGTCAACAACAAACAGTCAACAGTCGGCGGTCGGCAGTCAAGAAAAAAATGGACTGTCTTGCTACGGAATCCAGCACCACTATGCGCACATCGCTTCGGTGATGGCGGAGAACGGAATAAAGGAGAAGGTTATCGGAGTTGCGCTCGACGGAACGGGATACGGCACAGACAGCAACCTTTGGGGCGGGGAGTTTATGTTGTGCGACCTGCAGGGTTTTGCGAGGGAAGCGCATTTTAAATACATTCCGCTTCCGGGGGGCGAGAGCGCTATCAGGGAGTGCTGGAGGACGGCAGTCAGCTATGCTGCGTATTCGTATAAAGACGGTGCGCGGCAAAAGCTTGAAGACATAGGTTTTATCCGCAAATACGGCGAGAACAACATCGAGAATGTTTTAAAGCTCTCGGCGAACAAACAGTTTTCGCCGCTTTCTTCCGGCGCTGGAAGGCTGTTTGACGCTGCTGCTGCGCTTGCCGGTGTATGCGAGCGCAATACCTTTGAGGGAGAAGCTGCGATAGCGCTCGAAAACCTTGTGATGGAAAATAAGTATGATGCCTATGATTTCGATATAATCGGCAAAGCTCCTGCGGTGATAGACTTTTCAAAAACTATAATGGGTGTAATAAGCGATGTTGCCGGCAATATCGCCCAAGAGATTATCTCCACAAAATTTCACAATGCGGTCGCAGCGGCTGTAAAGCAAACTGTAGAAAAGATTTCGCTCGAATCCGGGATTAAAACTATTGCCCTGAGCGGCGGAGTTTTTCAAAACGGATATTTATTAAAAAGGGTATTAGAGCTTCTCACAAAATCGGGGTTTCATATCCATACCAACCGGAAGGTCCCCTGCAACGATGCAGGCATATCGCTCGGACAGGCTTATATCCTGCGAGAGCGTCTAAAGCGTCAATCAGTATAAAACCGCACCTTGTCTATCCACATCGAGCCCTTGACCGGAGGATTGTTTTCCGAATACGCTCCGATACTGAACGCCTCCACCCTGCTTAGGTCTATTACCTGCTTCCCTGCCTTTGCGCCAAACTTTGACGCGCCCCCTTTGACCCATCCCCGGCCCACAAAGAGGTCGTCAAACGAAACCCTCACGAGCTTCCATTCAGCTTCGGTCTCAAACAGCGCGACCCACGCATCCATAGTATTGGGATCATCCCTGTCGGAAGTGAGAATCCTCAAATGGCCTGTCACCTGCGGATCGGCCTTTACATAAAACTCTATGCCTGTATACATGGAGAGGTCCCGTTTTTTCATGTTATCTATCCGTGCAAGCATATCCTTTGGAGAGCCTGTAAAATCAACATCCATGCGCATGGATTGTTTCGATCCGTCTGCGCCTTGGGTCTTGTCCATCTTGACTACGAACACGCCTTTTCCTTTGTACCCGATGCCCCAAGCCGAATTGGCCGTGCTTACCTCAAAATCTTCGTTAAGGCCGCCTGCGTCGCGCAGCTCGGCCGGCTTAAATAAAGGGGTCTTCATGGTCACCGCAGCCACAGCTTCGCCGGTCCTCACATTCACAAGCCTTAGGTTTATGTCCCACACGCCGCTTATCTCGGCAAGAGTTCCGGTAAGGATCAGGTCGGCCGTTATCAGATTGCCCATGATCTTTTCGGGCGTCTCTTTGGTCAGACCGCTCAGGCTGAGCTGTAATTCGCTGATCACCGATTTGAGTTTGGACCTTTCGACTATCGTGAACTGACCTGAATCTATCAGCGAGGAGGTCAGGCTTTCGAGCGTGACCCTGCCGGCAGCTTTCTCACGTCCTCTTATCACCTCAAAATCGACTATGGCGAGCGTCTTCTTGGGTATCTTCAGCTTGACCGAAGAATTCGCGGCAAACACCGCAGGCGCGGCAAACGTTATGACCACATTTCCGCCGCGCGCCTCTTTCACCGTGCCGGCTATATTATTGACCTCGGTATTGATGCCTTCTATGAAGAGGCATTTGTTCACAACCTGCTGCGCAAGTTCGCTGATGGGATTGTCAGGGGATCTCTGGGTATCAGGCAGCTTCAGCGAGATTGTCGCTTCGCTGCCCGAGACAGACTGAACGACCCCGTCTATGAACAACAGCTTCGCAGGCTCTACAGGCGTATCCGGATGTTTTTGAGGTATGCAGGAGCATAAAATCAGTATGCCGAGTATCATCCAAGAACGCTTCATCTTCCCCTCCCGATGTCGCTTTATTATGTCCGCTACCTGTCTATTATGTTTACGCCTTCAGCCGGAGAAAAGTCAAAAGTCTTATCTTTTATGCCGGAGTTCATGGTAATGTCGTAAAGCCTTATATCTGTTTTGTTTGAGTGTTTGTCGGTTATAACAAGCCCTTCGATGGGGAACTCCCCGTCGCCGACCAGAAGCTCCACAAAAGCGATGGCGCCCATAGGCTTTTTCGGTTTGAGCAAAAGCCTGCGTTCGCCTGATTGGGAAACCTCGAACTCCTTCCTTATATCCCCGAACCCGGCCAGCAGGGCTATCGGCGCCTGCCCGTAAGAGGCCTTGTCAAACCTGCCTCTTAAGGCCTGCTTCTCGTTCTTCTGGTAGATTATTATTTCGTCGCTGTTTATGAAAACTGTCTGCGGATTCTTGCCGTGATATTCCCACTTCATCTTCTTCGCCTTAAGATAGAAGAGGCCTTTGTAAGTGTCGGTCCTCTTGAAATCCTTCAGGAAGCTCTTCTGCACAAAGCCGCCTTTTGCATCGCTTATGCCTGCGTAAGCTTTCTGTATCCTGTTTATGGTTTCGTCCGGCTCTGAGGCTGAAGCAGTGAAGCAAAGAACAAAGAACGAACATGCAGTCAGCAATAAACTAACGATATATTTTGTCATGCCTTATTATACGGCTTTTAAAGGGCCGAAATAAAAGCCCAAAGACTTACCTGAATGTCTTGTGGCACGATACGCAGCCTGCAAGGAGCTTCTGCGTCAATGCGGTCATCTTCTTTGTGTCGTTCTTATGTGCCGCATGCGCAAGCGCCTCCAGTTCGTGATGGAACTGTTTGTCCATCTTCACAAACTCTTTAACGCGGTGGCTGTTTTTCGGTATCTTCACCGTTCCGTGATGAACTCCTTCATGGGTCTTTTCCATTGTCCCATGCATAGAGTGCAGGGCCTTATGCACCCTTTCGCTGTCCCCTAGAGCAACCGCAGAGACCACCTCGCGGAACACGCCGTCGAGTATAATCATCTCTTCGACAAGCGGGTTGGCGCCGGAAGCAACAGCCTTATGCTCGTGGTTCCCTGCCGTAGCGGCTACAACAGTCAGTACGACTGACACAAACGCAAATACGAACTTCTTCTTGTACATATTCCCCTCCTTTAATCCAGCCGGTGTTAATAAGTTCTCTGACCGCTGTCCGGTCTCTTACCGTTTATTCGAACTTTTTCCGTATGTCTATTTACTAAGAACTAACATGACAAAGCCCAATATCTGTCATCCTCGGGCTTGCCCCGGGGACCCATAATTACTTAAGAAAAATAGATTCCCGATTAAGACCTTCGGGAATGACAGAACGCAGGCCGTAATTTATGGACAGACTCTTATCAGCATTGTATCCCAAAACAACCGGCAAATCAACAAAACAGACTTGGAAATGAAACTACAATTTTTTTGTCCCTATCTGACCTTAACAGAAACGTGCGTTAGGCAACATGATAATAATCATACGCTGACCGGATTATTGAGTTCATTCGACCGCTTGTCAATACCCAAAAATGAAATATATAATAAAAGGTTTTAAATTAATCCCTCTGCGACGACAGTAATGTCGCGCATTGAGCGGCAAATAAGAACGGTGGATATATGCTGAAAAAACTGTTTGACCTTAAATATTTCATTGCGGTATTCATAATGCTTGAACTTTTGTCTTTTTCCCTGCTGGACCGCTATTTCAGCAGTCTCAAGAGAGAGCACCTAACTGAAAGCGCTGAACGGCTCCGGACAGAATACCGGGCGGTCTTTAACTCTTACAGCCTTCTGTCCCGAACATTGTTCAGTGAGGCCATAAGCAGACCCGACATTATAGAAATTTTCAAGGATGCGTATCCTGCAGATGAGACGAAAAGAAAACTCATACGCGGCAGGCTTTTCCGGAAAACTAATCCCATTTTCCAGAAATTAAAACAAGAAGATTTTAAGCTGCTTCAGTTTCACCTCCCCGACGGCACAAGCTTTTTAAGGGTGCATAAACCCGATGAGTTTGGAGACAATCTGTCCGGATTCAGATACTCGGTAAAGCTTGTCAATACTGAAAAGAGATACATAGAAGGCTTTGAACAAGGGCGGATTTACAGCGGGTTCAGGTTTATTTTTCCGCTTGCTTATAAAGACCTTCATATTGGAAGCGTAGAAACGGCCATCTCATTTAACGGCTTGAGGAAAGAAATGGAAAAGCTGTTCCCGTCCGATTATTTGCTTATAGTCAAACAGGACAGTGTGCTGAAAAAAATATTCAAAGATGAACAAACGCGTTACATGAAAAGCGACATAAGCAATGAGTATATGTATGAAATATCGGAGATGGGAACAGATGCGGACAAGAGAAGGCATCTTCAGAAAGAGATACTCCAGACAATTGCGGGTCGCACAAAAGATAAGATTTCAGAAGACATCAAAAATGAAAAGATCTTCGCAATATATGCTAAAGCCGGCAAAGTGGGCAGCGGGCATTATGTGGTATCTTTTCTGCCTGTAAAAAACTTTGACGGGACAACTGGGGCGTACATAATTTCGTTTGAGAAAGACACAACAATCACCGAATATGAGAGAAATTATTATATTATCCTGATACTGGCGACACTGCTTTTGCTTGCATTACTGACTTTTGCATATGTTCGCAAACTAAACGAAAATTCGCTCAGGACCCTGAATGAGAGGCTTCAAGCGCTTATAAATGGATCACCCCTATCTATCGTGATCATTGATACTGATGGAAACCTGCTCTTATGGAACCCTGCCGCTGAAAAGACGTTTGGCTGGACAAAAGAGGAAGTCCTCGGCCGTCCGCTGCCGATTGTGCCTGACAATAAAAAAGAAGAACATACGGATTTCCGGCAAAAAGCCTTAAGGGGCGAGAGTATCAAATCATGGGAGACTGTGCGAAAAAGAAAGGACGGCTCTATGGTGCCGGTAGCGCTCTCGACTGCGCCGATGCATGATGAAAAAGGCAATGTAGCAGCGATTATGGGGATAATAGAGGACATTACCGAACGCAAGCAGGCAGAGAAGGATATGGTTTCAGCCAAACAGATGCTTGAGGACATAACGGATGGCATTACAGAAAGCATTCTCCTGCTATCGAAAGACTTTAAGGTTGTGTGGGCCAACAAGGCCTCATTAAAGCAAACCGGCCTTTCAATAAAGGAACTTGTCGGAAACTATTGCTACAAAGCAACTCATGCAAGGGAATGTCCCTGCGAGCCTCCGGAAGACCCATGCCCTGTATGCAAACTCATGGAGACGGGCAACCCGACTATTGAGGAACATATTCACTATGACAAAAACGGGGAGAGGCTTTTTGTAGAGGTGAGCGCCTATCCAGTAAAAGATGGGTCGGGAAAAATCGTTCAGTTTGTTCATATCGCAAAGGACATTACCGAACGCAAAAGACTCGAACAGGAGCGTGAAAAGCTCATACATGAATTAAAGAGTGCAGTTGATGAGGTCAAGACATTAAGCGGCCTTCTTCCTATCTGCTCCTCTTGTAAGAAAATCCGCGATGACAAAGGCTATTGGAATCAGATAGAGGTATATATCAGGAAGCATTCTGAAGCCGAGTTTACTCACTCCATATGTCCCGAATGCGCAAAGAAAATCTATCCCGAATACTACGACAGAATCTTTGGGGAGGAAGAATAACGCAAACGACTTCCGTCATTCCCGCAGTGTTGTGTAGTCTATAATGAGACTGTTATTCCCTTCTATTACGATTGCCTTTCAGCCATTTCGGGGTGGCGTGCCATAACCCGGTTTCAGCCTGCCCTGTCCGCATTATCTAATCAATGAATATTCCGTTAAATCCATAGAGCAAAACCCCACCGCCCCGGACTGCTATCCTTTAAGCCTTTCATACACTTCTTCAAACATTGCCGCATTGTTTGTAAAGGCCTTCAGTATCTGCGGATCAAAGTGAGACGGTACGGACCTGCCGTCGCCCTCTGTAATGATGCGATAACTTGTATCATGATCGAAGGCCGGTTTGTAAACCCGCGCGTTCCTGAGCGCATCGTACTGGTCGGCTATGCTTATGATCCTTCCCTCGATCGGGATGCTTTCGCCTTTAAGACCCTGCGGATAGCCGCTGCCGTCCCAGCGTTCATGGTGGGTGAAGGCTATTATTTTAGCCATTGAAAGCCTCCTGTGTTCTCCGAGGATCTTCGTGCCGTACGCAGGATGTTTCCTCATCTCTTTCCACTCATCATCCGTGAGTTTGCCCGGCTTTTTGAGGATATCAGGGTGCACATGTATTTTACCGACATCATGCATCTGGGCCTGAAGCCTTATCTTATCGATAAATTCCTCATCCAATTCCAGTATCTTTGCTATAATTGCGCAATAATGGCCTACGCGCACTATATGATTGCCGGTGTCTTCGTCGTTCGCTTCGGCCGCCCTCGCGAGGGCATGCACGGTATATTCGAAGGCGTCTTCGATCTCTTTGATGTCCGAGGCGAGGGACCTCAAAAACAGGGTATGCATGACCAGACTGTTCAGCACCGCCGCATCATACGGAGTGACATCCCTTCCATAATTGACGCCAAAGACGCATAAGGGCTCGCTCAGATAATAGACCATATTCTCTGCCCGCATATTCAGAGACTCCTCTAATATCTTCGACAGCGGACCGAAACGCCGAACAACATCCAACCCGTTGCAGAAAAAGGTGCTGGACTCATCCTGTTCGGAAATGTTCATGCTTATGTCGAGATCGATGCCCGCCTTTTCGATCTGTCCGAAGGTATAGGCATAGCGATACCATTCATGCTTCCCCTTTTCGTTGAGCATCCTGACGATCACGTTCCGGGGCCTGTCGGACGCGCCCTCCTTCCGGTGCATTATGCGGCTGACTATGTCTGCAACTTTGCGCTGAAGGTTGAAATTCATCTTGTCGAAGGTCTTTATCGTCTGTTCGCCGTAACTGTTTATGTCTATGATGCTGTCGTAGGCGCTTTTCAGCCTTTCATTCAGCGCCTTTACCTTTAGCAGCATTTTGACCCGCGCCAGCACTTCGGCATGGTCGAACGGCTTTAAAAGGAACTCCTCGGCGCCCGCCTTGATGCCTTCGATCCTGTCCTCTTTCTCGTTAAGCGCCGTAATGAAGACAACCGGTATATGCCTCAGCCTTTCGTCGTCCTTTATCTTCCGGCACACCTCAAAGCCGTCCATTACAGGCATCATTACATCGAGCAGCACGAGGTCCACCCTTTGCGTCCCCAGCTGCTCCAATGCCTCCATGCCGTTCCCGGCCTTAAGCACACCGTATCCCTCGGTTGCGAGGAGCGCCCCAAGGAGCGCAAGATTGTTCGGCTCGTCGTCAACACAGAGTATCACGGAACTTTCAGTCTCAGGCATACGGCCCCTCCTTTAAGACTACCTCGACCAGCGCAAGCAGTTCATCGATGTTTATGGGCTTTGATATATAGGCGTCAAATCCCGCCTCTCTGGCCTTTTCGCTGTCCCCTTTCATGGCAAAAGAGGTTTGTGCGATAAGCTTGATCGCGCACGTCCGGTTGTCTTCCCTCAATCTTCTCGCAGTAGTAAAACCGTCCATTACAGGCATCTGGATGTCGAGTAGGATGAGATCGGGGCTTTTTTCCACCGCCGCCGAGATGCATGCCTCGCCGTTCTCGGCATCGAGCACTTCGTATCCATAATAGGCGAGTATGTCGTGCAGCAAACGCCGGTTACTGTCGTTATCGTCAGCTATGAGGATTTTCTTCGGCATATCATTCCCACTGCTTCACCGGCAATACAAACGCGAATTTACTGCCTTTTCCGTATTCGCTCTCGACCCGGATACTGCCGCCGTGAAGCTCTACTAGCCGTTTTGTAAGGGCAAGTCCGAGGCCTGTGCCTTCAAATTCCTTCACATATGCAGACTGAAGTTGCTGGAACGGCTTGAACAACCGTTCTATGTCTTCAGGCTTGATGCCGATGCCTGTGTCTTCGACAATGATTTCGATTAACTCCCCCGCGCACCCTCTTAAATCAAGAGGGGGTTGGGGGGCGTTATTTTCAATGCCGATTTTCCGTGCCTCCACGAAAACCGAGCCCCCGTCAGGCGTAAACTTCACCGCGTTGCTCAGGAGGTTGAACATTATTTGCTTTACCTTCCTGACATCGGCCTCTATCTTGATATCGGCATCGGGCCCGATATTCAGGGTCATGCGTATATCGTGCTTCAAGGCCTTTTCCTTGAGCATCATTGCCGAACCCTCAAGTATTTCTTTGATCCTGAACCTGCTCAACTCAAGCTCAAGCCTGCCTGCCTCGACCTTTGAAAGGTCGAGAATGTCGTTTATAAGACTCAGCAGATGCCTGCCGCTCTCCGCGATAATCTGAACGTACTCTTTTTGATTGTCATTGAGCTGTCCGTAAAACCCGCGGTTGAGGATGTCCGAAAATCCAAGTATCGAATTAAGAGGCGTTCTCAGCTCATGGCTCATATTGGCCAGAAAATCGGATTTCGCCCGGCTTGCGGCATCGGCCTGAAGACGCGCCTGCTCAAGATCCATGGTCCTTTCCTTCACCTGACCCTCAAGCTCTTCGTTGTATTTTTTCATCAACTCTTCCAGTTTTTTCCGTTCGGTAATGTCCCTTGCAATGCCTACAAGAGCGATGATGTTGCCGTCGGCATCCTTTACAGGCGAGGTTGTCAGAAGCACTGGATACTCGGAACCGTCTTTTCTTCTGTTTAAGAGTTCACCACCCCACCCGCCCTCCATGGTTTTCCTGAATATCTCTTCCCCGAGACCGTGAGGATTGTGGGGCGACTGGATGACGGACACATACTGCCCGAACAACCCTTCCGGCGAATAGCCGAGCTGCCTGACGGTTTCAGGGTTTATATGGATTATCCTGCCTTCCGTGTCGGTTATCACGATCACGTCATTGCTGCTGTCGAGCGACTGGGCAAGCATTGCGACCTGCCGATGGTTGATGGCGTTCTGCATGGCGACCGCAATGATATCGGCGATGGATTTGTAGAGCTCTCTCTCCTCTGCGGAAAGCCTTGTCCCGGAAGACAGATACAGACAGAGAACGCCGAGCATTTTGTCCCTCGATTTCAAGGGAAGTATTATGTGCCCGTGTTCTTTTGCGTCGGGATATATCTTTGTATGTCTTTTGTCCTCCGTATTGCTTGTAGAGAGCAGCATCTCTTTTTGCCCGGCGACGATCCCGCACAGGCATTCCCCCTCCGTAACAAGCCCGCACCCGGCCTTCTGTTCATCGCTGAAATTACGAGATACGGCAAGGCTCAGGGCCTTTTCCTTCTCATCATATAGAAATATCGCCCCCTTCTTTTCGAGTTTCAGGGGTTCCAGCCTCAAAATTTCATCCATTACGTTATCGAGAAGGACGTTGAGCGTCAGTGTGCGGCTTGCCGCAGTCGAAATCTTGTTCAGCACGTCAAGCTCTCTCAGGTGCGTCGTTTTCTCGTCCACAAGCATTCCGAGGGACCGAGCCATCAGGTTGAAACTCGTTGAAAGCTCTCCTATCTCATCTTCACTCTTTGCGTCTACAGCTATGTCGAACTTCCCCTCGCCGATATTAGACGCCGCTTTTCTCAACTTCCTGACCGGGAGGATTATGCTGCTTCTTACATACAAAACTATAAACACCGCTGCTGCGCAGAAAATCACGATAGTGTATGAGCGGAAACCGTCAAAGATATCAAATTCCTTAGCATTGTACGTCTCGATGGATTTCACAAAATCCTCGACCATTGGAAGTCTGTCCCTGATTGCGGTGTGGCAAATGACGCATGTCTTGTTTTTTTCTTCCGGCGGGGTTTTCAGGACTTTGTGCAGCGCGGGTTTCTGGGTCTTTTCCCAAAGAACGATCAGCTCATTCAGTTTTGACAAAGATTCCTTGTTGTGGGCCGGGATGCCCCCCAGTTTTAACTTTTCGGAACCGTCTCTCAAAGCATAGAGGGAATCTCCGTACCGGGACATTAACGTCCCGATCCCTATTGTGTGACTTGTCTTTTCCTCCGAAGGCGGAATGTTGACGATAAGCATCGTCTTATAGGCGAGGGTTGCAAGAAGCATGCGCTGCCGGCCAGCGAGATTGAGCCTCTTCGCTTCGTCATCTATGTGATGCGAAAAGACATAGGTCGCAATTACAAAGGCCGCGAAAAACGCGATCATAATCAGACTGATGAATATGAACTTCGCGGTGAGCGATCTGAATTTAAGCATCAGTTCTCCTCATTTCGAAAGACATGGGCAAGCGATCATATTACTAAGAACTAACATGACAAAGCCTCATATCTGTCATCCTCAGGCTTGACCCGGGGATCCAGTATTTTCAAGATATTTCTGGATTCCCGCCTTCGCGGGAATGACAAATCATGTGGC
>SCQE01000047.1 GCA_004321915.1 Nitrospirota bacterium | reverse complement strand
ACTTGATGATGACGGAAAGACCAAAATCACACTTTACAGTTACGACTATGAAAACAGGCTCATTCAAGTCAATATTCAAGGTGAAGACAAACAAAAGATTGTTTCATTCACCTACGACCCGTTTGGCAGAAGAATCTCAAAGTCTGTGCAATATTCGTCATTGCGAGGCGAAGCCGAAGCAATCTCAGATGATGATGACGACAGAGAAAAAGACGACCATGATTATGAGAATCCGAAAACCATTTATTATGTCTACGACAATGAAGACATCATCTCAGAGTACAACAGCAAAGGCAGAATCACAGCCCGATACACACATGGCCTCGGAATAGACGAGCCACTGGCCGTTAGAAAGAAAGATAATATCTACTACTATCACGCCGACGGGTTGGGGTCAATTACGGCTTTAACTGACAAGTACGGCAAAGTAGCACAGACTTACAGCTACGATTCATTCGGCGGCTTTAAAAAATCCGGCGACAAAGTAAAAGATATGTACACTTTTACCGGGCGCATTTGGGATAATGACATAAAGCTGTATGACTACAGAAACCGCATGTACGATCCAAAAATCGGAAGGTTTACCGCATATGATCCGTCGCTATATCTAAGAGGCAGTCCTGAAATTCCTTACTTGCGTGATGCTATGCTTAAATCCCCTCAAGAATTGAATCCGTATTTGTACACCGCGAATAACCCGATAAATAAAATTGATCCAATGGGATTAAAAACATGTTGTGATAATTATTGTTCTATTGCATGTTTTAGAATTGTTATTGGGAGCCCTATTTATATGTGTCAGAAGTGGTGTAACGGACAGTCTGAATACTTAGGGTTCTTTTGGATTGCTGAGAATAGTGCAACTGGAGTTATCAACACTCTATTTAAGAACTTTGGTTGTAAAGACTTTAATCTTTCTCCGGCTCCGTTTCCTTTTGGTGGAGGAGGAGAATCCTAAGATGTCACGGATACAAGAGAAGATAGAAAACAAACGAAAGGTTATCATTTTTAAGACCTCAGCACTGGTATATATCCCTTTTGCAATTATACTTATTGTTATGATAGTTACTTTTTTTGTAACATGGTGTAAAAAAATATTTTAACAACAGGGGATCAAAATGGTTTTAATAAAATATGCTGATGACACTACAAAGCAATAAAATTTACGGCTATTTGCTAATGCAAAAGCTTGCTGCCTGTATGCTTGTGCTGAGATATATTCAGTATCTGCAGAAGGTTCAGGCCAAAGGCAACCTCACCTCGAACCGTCTTACAAACATCCAGACCCAAAACAACAGACTTCAAACAATAAGCTCATTTGCCTACACCCACGACAAGGTAGGCAACAGACTCTCCAAAGAAGAGCCCGACAAGAGGCAGGACTACTACTATGACCGGATATACCGACTGCTTCAATCTCTGCCCACAAAGATAAAAAACAAAGGCAAAGATAAAGAAAACGAACAAAAAGAAGAGAACTACAGCTACGACCCCACAGGCAACAGACTATTCGGTCCCAAGCCGATTGAATTCTATTCATACAACAGGGGCAACCAATTAACAAACGACAAGAAGCATC
>SCQE01000046.1 GCA_004321915.1 Nitrospirota bacterium | reverse complement strand
TGGTAGACCACCACGTTGATAGGCTGGAGGTGTAAGTGCAGTAATGCATTCAGCTTACCAGTACTAATAGACCGTGTGCCTTGACCTCTACTTAACTTCTTCCCAATGTTTGTCAAGATTTTTTCTTGCAATTAAAAAAAATCATTGTACAATTTAAAGAAAGGATAGGATTCACATCCTTTCTTTAATTTTTCTTTTCTGAGGCGGGTTCAAAAGATGAAAGAGAAAGATATATTTGAAGAAATAATCAACCTTGGCAAAAAACGCGGAAAGGTCACCTTCGATGAGATTAACGAGGCCCTTCCGTCCGAATTTTTTTCTCCTGACGAGATCGAAGACCTTATGGATGTGCTCAGTGACATGGGCGTCAAGGTCGTTGACTATGAAGAAGGCATGGCGGGTGAGGAAGAGGCGGAGGAAGAGGGCGAAGAGTACGAACGCGCGGAAGACCTTGTTCAGGCGTATTTTAATTCTATGGGAGATATTTCGATTCTCACCAAGGATGAGGAGACGGAGCTTGCCAAGAAGCTTGAGCAGGGCAAAAATATAATCAAAGAAAACATTTCGGTCCTGCCTATCTTTGAAAAGATCAAAGAGGGCATTGAAATCGAAGAGGTCGAGGAGTCGGAAGAAGGCATTACCGAAGACGAAAGGGCCGATGAAGCGGTCATGAAGACCCTTGCAAGGCTTGAGGAGTTAATGGAACTCATTGAAAACGCCGACAGGAAGGTCCCTAAAAAATATCGCAGCCAGAAAGAGTTCAGATTATCGATAAACGATAAAAAGAAGAAAGGGCAGAACACAAAAAAATCGGAACTTGTTCTAAAAGAAGTGCAAGCGGATTATAAAAGGGTCGAAACCGAAGTCGGAACGAAAGTCGAACTGATTAAAGATACATGGAACAGGATATCAAAGGCGAGACATCTTGTTACTGCGGCCAAGAATGAGCTTATAACGCGCAACCTCAGGTTGGTTGTAAATATAGCAAAGAATTATGTGGGCAGGGGGCTGCCGTTGCTTGATCTTATCCAAGAGGGCAATATCGGCCTGATGAAGGCTGTCGATAAATTCAAATACGAAAAAGGATTTAAATTCAGCACCTACGCCACTTGGTGGATAAGGCAGGCGATCACAAGGGCGCTTATCGACCAGACGAAAACCATTCGCGTGCCGGTCCATATGATGGAGTTTTACAATCGCGTGACAAAGGCATCGAGGGAACTTACACAGCAGTTGGGCAGGGAACCCAACAACGACGAGATAGCTAAAAAGCTAGTGGTCCCGGTAAGAAAGGTGGAAGAGGTTTTCAGGGCCATACAGGACCCTATAGCCCTCCAGACACCGATCGGGGATGAGGATACGGAACTCGAAGACTTTATCGGGGACAAGGCCAGCCCGTCGCCGTATTCGGAGGCGGAAAGGATCGAAACTTCCGAACAGATCCAAAGGGTATTACACACGCTGACTTCAAAAGAAGAGACGGTTATCAGAATGCGCTTTGGCATCGGCGTTGACAGGGACCATACGCTCGAAGAAGTGGGCAGGTATCTTTCGATTACAAGAGAACGCGTAAGACAGATAGAGGCAAAGGCCCTCAGGAAACTCAAACATCCGAGCAGGCTCAAGGCGCTCAAGATATTTACGAGCTGAACTTAAAGGTAAAATAAAAAAAGCCCTGACATTATTTATTGTCGGGGCTTTTTTTTGCGCTGAAAAACGTTGAAAAAAAAGGAAAAGTTTCTGTAATATTAAAGTTCATGAAAAAACATAATAAAAATAACAACGGGCTCGGAAAATTACGCGAACAGATAGACGGAATAGACGAGCGTATTCTGGAGCTTTTGAACAAAAGAGCGAATGTGGCCATCGAAGTGGCAGGGATAAAGAGGGAGCAAAATCTCAAATTCCATTCACCCGAACGCGAACGCGCAATCCTTGAACGCATAACGGCCTTGAATAAAGGGGAGTTTCCCAACGATGCGCTCAAGGTGATATTCAGGGAAATAATATCCGCCTCGCTTTCGCTCGAAGAGCCGCTTAAGGTCGCATATTTCGGTCCCGAAGGCACGTTTACTCATCTTGCTTCAGTGAGGCACTTCGGTTCCTCCGCTTCTTATATCCCGCAGGAGAGCATTAGGACCGTGTTCGACGCTGTGGACAGCGGTAAGGCCGATTACGGCCTTGTGCCTATCGAGAATTCAACGGAGGGCGCCGTCAATTATACGCTGGACATGTTTGCGGACTGTGAACTTAAGATTGCCGCCGAAGTAATGCTGGAGATATCCCAGAATCTGCTCTCAAAAAGCGGCGACCGCAAGCGGATAAAAAAAATATATTCTCATCCCCAGCCTATCGCGCAATGCAGGGAATGGCTTGAGCGCAATATGCCGGCCATACCGGTGATCGAGTCTGTCAGCACTGCAAAGGCTGCTGAGATTGCAGCTAAGGACGGCGCCTCAGCCGCCATAGCTAGCGAGCTTGCCGCAAAGCTTTACGATCTGAAGTTCATCGAAAAACATATCGAAGACAACAAGTACAATTTTACGCGGTTTCTTGTGATAGCTAAAGAATATCCGGGGAGGACCGGCAACGACAAGACCTCTTTGATGTTTTCTTTAAAGGACAAGCCGGGAGCTCTTTACAGCGCGCTTGTGCCGTTTAAGACCGCAAAGATAAATTTGACAAAGATAGAATCCAGACCGTCTAAACGCAGGGCATGGGAGTATATATTCTTTGTAGATATGCTCGGCCACATAGACGATAAAAAAGTGAAAAAGGCCGTTGAGGAAGTTAAGGACAGCTGTCTTTATCTCAAACATCTGGGTTCGTATCCTGTCGGCGATAGAATAGAAAGGTAGGCCCTTGATAAAGTCGCTGGAGTATGTTTCTTCCATAAAACCTTATGTGCCGGGCAAGCCGCTGTCCGAGCTTGAGCGCGAACTGGGCATAACCGGCTCGATAAAGCTTGCGTCTAACGAAAATCCGCTTGGGCCTTCGCCCAAGGCTGTCAAGGCGATAAAAGGTTTTATGAAGGGGGCGCAGGAACTCGGTCGATATCCTGACGGCGGCGGCTATTATTTGCGCAGCGCACTCGCAGAAAAATTGTCTTCGAAAAAAGCCCCGGTAGCCATCGATAATCTGGTTTTGGGCAACGGCTCGAATGAGCTGCTGGACATAGTTGCAAGGACATTCATAGGCCCCGGCGATGAGGCTGTAATGGCAGCGCCTTCGTTTGTGGTTTATTCCATGGCGGTGCGTTCGGTGGGCGGCATTGCGGTAGAGATCCCGCTGATCGAATATAGACACGATCTGTTGAAGATGGCCGAAGCAGTTACCCCCCGAACAAAAGTTGTTTTTATCGCCAATCCAAACAATCCTACCGGAACTATGAACGGCAAGGACGAGTTCAAAAAATTCATGAAACTTATTCCGGACAACGTTCTCGTGGTTTTAGATGAGGCATACTACGAATATGTCTGCGACAAGGATTATCCGGATACGCTTAAATATTTTTGCGGCGGCAGGGACATCCTGATCCTTAGAACATTCTCCAAGATTTACGGGCTCGCCGGTTTGCGGATAGGGTACGGCATAACGAAAAAAGAGATAGTGTCCGAAATGAACAAGATAAGGGAGCCTTTCAATACGAACACTATAGCGCAGGTTGCGGCGTTAAATGCGCTTGCGGACAAAAAACATGTGAAAAATTCGATAGAGGCCAACGAAGAAGGCAAGACATATCTCTATAGGGAATTCGATTCTATGGGGTTGAAGTATGTTCCTACGCAAACAAATTTTATCTATATGCCTTTGAACATGGATTCGGCAAAAATTTGTGATGCGCTTCTTAAGAAAGGGGTCATCATAAGGCCTGCAGGCCCCAAAGAAATAAGGGTCACGATTGGACTGCCTGAAGAAAACAGACGCTTCATAGAAGCTTTTAAATCAGTGTCAGCTGGTTTCTAATCCAGAATAAAATCAAAAAAGGAACAAGTTATGGACATTATTGTTTTGCAGCCGGGCGCACCTGAAGATACTCTGAAACATGTGCTTAAAAAACTTGAGAGCAAGGGGCTTCAGGCCAATGTTTCTCAGGGCACCGAGAGGACGATCATCGGAGTTATCGGTGATACCACGAAGGTCACGGAAGATGAAGAGGACGCGATCCGCGCAATTTTGGGGGTTGAAAACGTAGTCAGGATATTAAAACCTTACAAGCTTGCAAGCCGGGAGTTCAAAAAAGAAAATACAGAGATCAACGTAAGAGGGCAGGTCATAGGAGGCAAAAAGATTCAGGTCATGGCCGGGCCCTGCGCCGTAGAAAACCAAACAATCCTGATGGATATTGCTGCTAAGGTCAAAGAGGCCGGGGCCGCATTTTTGCGCGGAGGGGCTTTCAAGCCGCGCACCTCGCCCTACACCTTTCAGGGGCTTGGAGAAGAAGGCCTTCAGTATCTTGCTGCCGCAAGGGAGAAGACCGGTCTTCCGATTGTTACCGAGATAATGGACCCGCGGGATCTGGACGTAATACTAAAATACGCCGATATAATCCAGATAGGCGCGAGGAATATGCAGAACTTCAGGCTTCTTCTCGAAGTGGGCTCGGTAAAAAAACCGGTGCTGTTAAAGCGCGGCCTTTCTTCGACCATAAAGGAATGGCTCATGTCTGCGGAATATATAATGTCCAAAGGCAATCTGGAAGTAATGCTTTGCGAAAGGGGCATCAGGACCTTCGAGACCGCAACGAGAAACACCTTGGACCTCAGCGCGGTGCCGCTGCTCAAACAGTTGACGCATCTTCCTGTCGTGGTCGATCCCAGCCACGGCGTAGGCAAATGGGACCTAGTCGCTCCCATGACAAAGGCCGCGATTGCGGCCGGGGCCGATGCCTTGATAATCGAAGTGCATACCAATCCGGAAGAGGCTTTCTCCGACGGCGAACAATCTTTGAGGCCTGATTTTTTTGCATCCATGATGCGCGATCTGAAACCGTTTGCGAATGCGGCAGGAAGAGAGATTTAGGGTTCCCGGCAGGAAAAACTAACGGGGCATTGGGAATGCCCCGTATTCGAGCGGATTATTTAAACGTCTTTAAAATATATTCGGCGATTTCTTTTGCATCCTTGTCGGATATCTTCTTTTCGTCAAACTTCATCATGCCCGGTCCCGGTTTGCGCATGAGCTTAACTATATCTTCGGCTTTGGTTATCTTGTTTGCCGACAGGTCCTTTGCTTTCAGGGTCTTCTTCGGGTTTGCAGGGTTCCCTCCGGCAGGGTGGCACATGGAGCAATGCTCCTTAAACAATGTTTCCCCCGCTTTCGAGGGTTTCTCGGTCTTGGCGGCCTTGTTTTTTTCGGCTGCCGTACTTAAAGATACCCAAATAAAACATGCTGTGATGCAAATGAACAGACAAAAAATTTTTCTCATTGGCGCCTCCTGAAAAGGGTTTGTAAAAAGGCACCGTAATGTGCCTTAATATTCTTTTAATTCTATCACAAAAATCTCAAACACCAAACAAGACGATGGAAGAATTCTCAAAACTGATCGAAATAATGAACAGGCTTCGCGCTGAAGACGGCTGCCCGTGGGACAGGGAGCAGACGAGGGAGACGCTCAAACCTTATCTGATCGAAGAAACCTATGAAGTTATCGAGGCTATCGAGGAAGGGAACCCCGAGGCCATAAAAGAGGAGCTGGGTGACCTGTTATTTCAAATAATCTTTCACTGCCGCATAGCCTCCGAGCGCAATGAATTCGGCATTTCGGACGTCATAGCCAAGATAAGCGAAAAGATGATAGGAAGGCATCCGCATGTTTTTGGCGGCGCAGAGTACAAAACATCTGCCGAAGTCCTGAAGCAGTGGGAAGACCGGAAAAAAGAGGAAGGGAAAAACAGGGAATCGATCTTAGAAGGCATACCGAGAGAAATGCCCTCCCTGCTTAAGGCGCACAGAATACAGTCGCGGGCGTCGAAAGTCGGATTTGACTGGAACCATATTGACGGGGCCCTCGGAAAGCTCGAAGAGGAGCTGCACGAATTCAGGACGGCGCTCAAAACAAAGAACAAACACGAGATAGAGGAAGAGCTGGGCGATGTCTTCTTTTGTCTCGTAAACCTGTCGCGTTTCACCGGCGTTAATCCTGAAGACGCGCTCAGAAAAACCATAGCAAAATTCATAAAGCGATTTAAGCATATAGAAAAAAAGGCGGCAGAGGTAGGGAGAAACCTGACCGATATGACTATCGAAGAAATGGACGCCTTCTGGGACGAAGCAAAAAAACTCAAATAGAAATACCGCCGGTTTTGTTTTAAAATATTAAAGTCGAATATAAAACCATCTCAAGGAGACCCAATGAACATTTACATCTCAGGCTCTATAGCCTATGACAGGATAATGGATTTCCCCGGCAGATTTTCGGACCACATACTGCCGGACAAATTGCATATCCTGAATGTCTGTTTTACCGTGAACGGAATGCAGGAAAAATTCGGGGGCACAGCCGGCAACATCGCATATTCGCTTGCGCTGCTCGGCGAAAAGCCCCTCGTAATGGCCACAATCGGCAAGGACTTCACTCCTTATTTCGACTGGCTCAAAAAAAACGGCATATCCACCGATGGAATAAAAATAATCGAGAGCGAGTTTACTGCCGGGGCCTACATAACCACAGACAAGGCGGACAACCAGATCACCGGATTCAATCCCGGCTCGATGAAGCATCAATGCGGCCATGAGATGACCGCGCCCGTAAACGATTCGATAGTCCTCATCGCCCCCGGAAACCTGCCTGACATGATCAAATACGCAAAAGACTGCCGGACAAAAAAAATTCCTTACATCTGCGATCCCGGTCAGTCGCTTACTGCTTGGGACGGAAACCAATTGAGAGAATGGATAACCGGTTCGAAAATATTGATAACAAACGACTATGAACTCGAGCTTGTGCTAAAAATGACCGGGGCCTCCAAGAAAGAGCTTCTCGGTATGACCGAAACAGTAATAACAACGCTCGGCGAAAAGGGTTCGTTGATCAGCTCCGCATCCGGCGATGAAGAGATTTCTGTCGCAAAAGTTAAAGACGTGGTCGACCCGACCGGCGCAGGAGACGCCTTCAGGTCCGGACTTCTCAAAGGCATAGCTTCCGGTAAAAACCTCGCAATATCGGCAAAAATGGGGGCGGTCGCTTCGGCTTATGCGATAGAAAAATACGGCACGCAGGAACACAGCTTCACGCATGACGAATTCTCGGAAAGATACAAAAGCAATTTCGGGGCATCCATATAGGCAGTCGGAAAGATATTAAGCTTGGATCTGTTATAGAATAGGCGCACATAATGACGAACTATTGAAAGATAAAAAAAGTGACAAGATAACAAATTCCAATAAACAGCCTAAGGCAAAAAGAGCGCAATGTATTATAGTTCTGTAGAAACAAGATATATTGGAGAGTGCAAACTTGGCTACAGTCGGGGAAAGCAGTATCTCAATAAAAAACTGCTGTGGCTTTACATGCTGTGGGGAGATAGAGAATGTCTCTAAAAGATAAGTCATACCGTTTGTTTAGCTACATCAGTCAGGTTTACAGTATTGACCTGCCTGTCATTCGCAATATCTCAGGATATAAATCTGAATTGTGGTGGCAGGCTGATCTTGTTCATTCTGAGCAATGCAAAATCAAACAATTTGACGCGGAAAGTGATGCCTCAGAAGAAGGCGCGTCTGAGACCTTAGATAGTGACGCGTGGCTTTCTGTTATTAAGAGACAGTACGATCACCCTCCGGATTTGCCGGAGGCATTGAAAGACTGGATTAATTTATCGCTAAATCCGAATAAGAAACCTTCAGCAAAACCGTCTCTTCAGAAAATCATTCTATTTGAGTCTGATAAAGAGCGGGTTGATGTTTTTGAAAAATACAAAGAAGAATGGCTGAGATGGAAGCAATCTGAAGAAGGACAAATGCCGGCCGTTCCTGAAGCACTAAGAGGTTGGCTCAAAAATCTAAAGCCGGATGACGACGACATCTCAATAATTCCGGAGCAAAGATTTGAAGAGAAATTTGAAGACGACCCGTCAAGAGCAGCAGCGCTTGACTCATATATATCCGGTCAATGGAAGTTCTGGTCGGAGCGGGTATTGCCTTTGTTCAAGGCAAATGAACTATATGACCAGTTGTTTGCTTTACATCAGAGGCTTAGTGTCGAGGGAGACCGTGTTGAAATTATATGGGGACACGTTTTCCTAACGTGGGCGCATAGCGATGGCAATACGGTTTATCATCCTCTGATACTTACACCAATGAACCTCAACTTTGATCCGGAGCGTCGCCATATCTTTTTGACGCCGAGTCAGACGATCCCAGCTAAGATGGATATTGATTGCCTGCAGAATCTTGAATATCCCTCAAAAGATGAACTAATAAAATTTGTCCTGAAATCTAATGATAATGACTTGCCGCCTGATGTTTGGAGCAATAATCTGATGAAGGGACTTGCTTCCACATTCACCGGCCTTGTCAGCAGCGAGAGTGCGGAGAAAACTAATCTGTATTCAGATGAATTGCTGTCAAAACCTCCCATATCTGATTATCCAGTCATTTATAATGCGCCAGTTCTTTTTGTCCGTGAAAGGGTACGCCGTTTATGGGTTGATGACGCAAAAAAGATTGCGGAAGCAATTTATAATGATGCTGGCATCCCGCCGTTTATCGGTTCACTCATTGCTGATCCTAGTTCTCATGAGTTGCCCCATCCGGAAAACTACGCAGACAGCAGTGTGACTATTGACGAGGATGGGGGCGAGCTTCTCCTGCCAAAAGAATATAACGAGCAGCAGGAGGAAGTTGTCCGGAAATTGAGGAATCACTTCGGCGCATTGGTGCAGGGACCTCCCGGTACAGGTAAAAGTCATACCATTGCAAACATGGTCAGTTCTTTGCTGGCTCAGGGCAAAAGGGTCCTCGTCACAAGCCAGACAGAGAATGCCTTGAAGGTGTTACGCAGTCAAATCCCCTCCGAAATACAAAGCCTTTGTGTAAGTCAGTTGGGAAATGACACAGAAGCCAAAAGACAACTCAATGAGGCAGTTGATGCAATAGGCAAGAGGCTTACCGAAACGGTGGTTGACCAAGGAATCAAACGGATAAGAGATGATTTGCGGCATACCAGAGAAGAACAGGCGATCATAAGAAATCAGATTAAAGACTGGGTTGAGTTAGATGCCTGTACCATACAAATAAATGGCGAATCTGTTAGCGCGGTTCAAGCAGCCAAGGAGTGTTCTGAAAATGAAAAGGCTCATTCATGGTTCCCTGACAGAATATCGGAGAATGCGGAGCCCCCGCTTAATGAAAATGATTTGATTGAGATGTGCAGTCTTCTTAAGGAAATTTCCACTGAAGACAGAAGGTCATGTGCTCAATATCTCCCCTCGCCAGAATCCATATTGTCTGCTGAGCAGTTTTCTGAGAAGGTTTTGAGATGGAAGTCCCTTGCTGCCATATCTGCTGAAGCTGAAGAGCTTCGCAACGCATGGGATGGAAAGCTTTATCAGTCTCAATACGCTGATATTACGAGCGCCATCAAAAAATTAGAGGGGGCATTAGTATCTCTGCGGAATGTATCTTCTGCATGGCAACAGCAGATAGTGGAATTTATCATTCTTGAGGAACATCAAAATGATTACTGGCAGAGCTTTCTTGAAGAGTGTCGATCCCTTTACGATTTAGCCTTCCAGTCGTTTCAAATATCCCGTGGCTATGAGATAGAAATTTCACAGAATCTGCCGGATGACATAGATATAGAGGCTGCTCTGGATGAGCTGACTCGCAGAAAGCCCACCAACTTTATCAATATATTGTTATTGTCTAAATCAGCGAAACTGGTTTACATGTCCGTTAAAGTTGATGGGCGCAAGCTGATAACAGAAGAGCGGATAAATGTCGCTAAGGCCTACTTTTCATACAAGGCTTTGTTAAGAAAAATCAAAACTGTTTGGGAACAAACCATTCAGACCGTTAACGGAACAGCATTGGCTCTTACGAGCGCAATGCCTCTTGCTGAAATCAATGACAGGATTAGTCGCCTCAGTTGTCCTATCGACTGGAAGGATAAGTATTTTGCGGACATAAGAGACACATTAATGTCTCATGGATGCTGTCAACAAGACTTCTATAAAGAGGATGTTCTGGGATGTGCCCTAAAGGTTTTAAATTGTCAGCTTGCAGAAATTGAGAGGCAGGAAATTGAGAAAGATTTGGATGAATATTATCAGTTTCTTACAAGAGAGACTTCAAGGAAAGGCGCCCACATATTATGGATTGACTTTGCAGCTTCCGTAAAAGGCAAAGATGTGGAGAAATATCTGGAAGCATTCAATGAACTTAAGCGTTTAATAAGCCTGAGCGAAAGAGCAGAACGGATTGAACAGTTATCAGGAAGATTAAAAACAATTGCGCCTTTGTGGAATGCGTCTCTTGAGCGTAAGGCACAAGATATCGGGCAAGAGACTTTGGAAAAAGATTGGAAGACAGCATGGAGATGGAAGCGGCTGAATGAATGGCTCAATAAACTTCATAGCAGAGAAAGCGTTGAAAGACTTCAAACTAAACTCGAACGCGCCAGAAGAAAAGAGAAGGAGCTGATTGTTGAACTCGTAAGGGAAAGAACTTGGCAGAGGCAGATAGCAAATGTAAAAGACCATCATTATAGGTATAGGGCATTGGTTGCGTGGAAAAATGCAATGGACAAATACGGCAAGGGAACCGGGAAACAAGCCCAACGTTGGCTTGCTGCTGCGGCTAAAGCAATGGTTGATGCTGTGGGAGCAGTTCCTGCTTGGATTATGCCGCTTCATAGGGTTATTCAATCTTTTCCTGCGGAGCCGGGACTATTTGATGTCATCATAGTTGATGAAGCAAGTCAGTGTGACTTGAGAGCATTGTCGGTTCTTTTCAGAGGCAAAAAAATTCTGGTTGTAGGCGACCCTGAACAGATCAGTCCATCAAATGTCGGGGTTGAAAGGGATAAGGTATTTGCACTAATACAGCAATTTCTTTCTGATGTTCCATATAAAGAGACATTTTATATAGATAACAGCCTATATGAGATCGCCAAAGCTATCCCGCGTATGGACAGGACGTTGCTTACAGAGCATTTTCGCTGTGTTCCTCAGATAATTGAATTCAACAATCATTTGTGTCCAAGTTATGCAGGCAGGCTTGAACCGCTGCGTCAGCCCAATCCGCATGAAATGCTCAATCCACCCATTGTAACAGTCTTCGTTGAAAATGGATTTAAGAATAACAGCGATATTAATGAGCCTGAAGCAGAGGCATTAGTTGAGATGCTTGTAAAATGCTGCAAGGATGAACGATATGCGCGCGGAGGGAAAAACAACAGGAAACGCACTATGGGAGTTGTGTCACTGCTCGGAGAAAAACAAGCAAAGTATATATCCGATTTGATTGCCCAGTATATTGATGAAACCGAGAGAGAGGAGCGCAAGATCATATGCGGAGATGCTTATGCCTTTCAAGGTGATGAAAGAGATGTTATGTTCCTCTCAATGGTAATCGCTTCGAATGCCTCTTTCACCGCTTTAGTTAAAGATTCTGATCGCCAACGATTTAATGTTGCTACAAGTAGGGCACGGGATCAGGTATTTCTTTTCCATTCTGTCAAGCTGGCTGATATCAAAAATCCTGATTGCGCACGCTATAAATTACTTGACTGGTATTTGAATCCGCCTTTAGCGGAGATGGAAGCAGGGCTTGAGGTTTTGAGACAAAAGGCAGAGAGTCCATTTGAAATAGAAGTCGGGGAGCAGATCATTAAGAAAGGCTTCAGGGTTATTCCACAATTTAAACCTCTGCCTAATGACTTCCAATACAGAATTGACCTTGTTGTTCAGGGGAGCAATAATCGTCTTGCCGTTGAATGCGATGGAGATCGTTATCACGGGCCGGAAAAGTGGGAGCATGACCAGAAACGTGAAACACAGTTGCGCCGCGCCGGATGGAAATTCTGGCGCATCAGCGGAAGTACTTTTTACCGCAACAAAGACAAGGCACTGGAAGGACTGTGGCAAGTTCTTGACGCAGAAGGAATTGAGCCGCTTCTATTTACACAACAGTCGAAAAACGACACATCTGCGATTCCTCAGGAAATCCAGACAGAGCTATTTGGCGGGAACAGAGTCCCGCCATTATCTACTAACTGGCGAGTATGGCTCGAAATTTCCGAATGGGGCAAAAAAACCATGTCTATCAATGACTATTGGTGGGGATTTGCAAAAGAGATCAGCGACAAGCTTAGAGAAAGAAAAGAAATTACAACCAAGGAAAAGAACTATATGGACAGATGCTGGAAAGCTGCACATAAAAAAGGCTTTAGTTGTTAAAGCAAACAATAAGGGAAATACCAGATGAAACGTTTCTCAATAGAAAGTATTGCGATTGTAAAGAGGCAAAGATGACCGATAAAACAAGAAACACTCTTCTTCCCCAAAACTACAGGTTCTTCTTGCATACAATTAAGAAGCGAATCCATGAAAGCCGCATCAGATCTTATCATGCAGTGAATAAAGAGTTGATAGACCTTTACTGGAATATAGGCAAAGAGATTGCGGAGCGGCAGGAACAGGAAGGATGGGGAAAAGCCGTTGTTGAAAGATTGTCTCACGATCTACGAGAAGAATTCGCGGGAACAAGCGGGTTTTCCACGCCTAACTTGTGGTTTATGCGTCAGATATATCTTGAATACAAAGAACTTCCAAATCTCTTACAACTTGTTAGAGAAATCCCGTGGGGACAGAACATTACCATTATAACAAAGATCAAAGATGTCCAAGAGAGAGAATATTACTTGCGGATGACGGCAAAGATGGGTTGGAGCAGGAATATCCTTCTCCAACAGATAAAAGCAGAGGCTTACAGCAGGCATAAAAAAGCAATCAAGCAGCATAACTTTGCGACAACATTGCCCGCAGCTCTGGCCGAACAGGCAGATGAGGCGATGAAAGACGTCTACGCTCTGGATTTTCTCGGCATTACAAAACCCGTTATAGAACGCGAACTGGAGCGGAGGATGGTCAATCAAATAAGGGATGTCCTGCTGGAGTTCGGCCACGGTTTTGCCTTTATCGGCAATCAGTATTCGCTGAAGGCGGGGGATGAACAGTACTTTATTGATCTGCTGTTTTATCACAGAAGACTCAGGTGTCTCGTGGCCGTTGAGTTGAAGACCGGAAAATTTAAGCCGGAGTATGCCGGCAAAATGAATTTCTATCTAAATATACTCAACGATTTTGTTCGGGAAGAAAATGAAAATCCGTCGATAGGAATTATTCTCTGCGGGGACAAGAACCGCATGGAAGTGGAATATGCCCTTAAAGGAATTGATAAACCCGTCGGAGTTGCAGAATATACGTTGACTCGCAAGCTTCCATCTGATCTGGCTGATAAACTACCAAAACCGGAAGAACTTGAAAAACAAATCATGCAGGAACTTAAGAGCGCAGAGGATTGATCATGTGGTTTGCAGGCTTCGCGTCGTCACGACCAATGATATTACGACTGTTTATGACTCGTAATGCAGGCTGTAATGAGTATGGAATATACTTCTACGCACCGGCAGTTGCCGTGACAGACGTTAGGTGAAGACATTTATGATTAATGAGGACGCAATAAAATCATATATTAAAACAAAGTTTAAAGACGCCATCCGCGTTGAGATCGCAAAAATCGGCTCGGGCGTTCAGGGCTCAGGGTTTCTTGTGGCGATGGAAACTTCGCAGGGAGAAAAATCTTATGTTGTAAAAGGGTTGTTCCCGGAAGGCTTGGGGCATGATTATCCCTCCGACAGGGCATCTGTATTTCTTCTGGACATGGAAGATTACGCTAAGCTTCCATGTCATGTGAAAGCGGTTGATGTGCTCGCAGAGATGCCGGACGGCACGGTCAAATCAATAGGCGGAGGCAAAGAATATTATCTGTTGATGGAGCGGTGCGAGGGAACGGACTATTTCAATGACCTCAAAGCAATGGTCTCGAAAAGCAGACTTGATGAAAACGATAAAGCCAAAATCCGTTCAATGGCAAAATACCTCGCAGAAATACACAGCGTAAAAAAAGATTCGCGCACGCTTTACTGGCGCAAGATAAGAGACATAATCGGACACGGCGAATGCTTGATGGGTGTTTTCGATACCTATCCGGACGGTACGATAAGCTATGACCGAATGGCCGTGATAGAAAAGCTCTGCATAGATTGGAGGGCACACTTGAAGCCCAATACCGGTCGCCTTTCCCAGATTCATGGGGATTTTCATCCGGGAAATATATGGTTTCAAAGCGACACGAAATTCATCCTGCTCGACAGGAGCAGGGGCGCGTGGGGAGACCCTGCGGACGACATCACGGCGCTTTCGATGAATTATATCTTCTTTTCGCTTCGAGAGTACGGAGATTTAAGGGGCGCTTGCAAAGAAGGTTTTGAAATGTTCTTTGACGAATATGTGCGGCTTTCGGGGGACAGCGGGATTTTTGAGGTGCTTGCCCCGTTCTATGCCTTTAGGGGCGCGGTCGTGGCCAACCCGGTTTTTTACAACGATGTGCCCGGCGCGGTGAGGGACAAAATCTTCAATTTCGTCACGAAGGTCCTTAAAACCGACCGTTTCGATGCACAGAGTGTAAACACATATTTGGAGGCATGCGGTGAGTGATCTTTTGAAAAAAATAATGCATGATGAAATCGATATCCCAAGCGTGCCCGACATATCGCTCAAGGTGCTCACTCTGCTTGAGGACGAAAAATGTTCTTTAAAAAAGCTTGAAGATGTTATTTTTAAAGATCAGCTGCTTACCACATCCATCCTGAAGATCGCGAACGCTCCGCTTTACCAGACAGGAAAGACCATTAACACTTTGGCTGACGCCATTCTTTCCCTCGGATTGCATAATCTTCTTGCGATCGTCTCGATAGTTTCGCTGACGCAACAGCTTTCGAACAAGCACGGAGACGCTTTACTGATCAAGCACGCCATGGCGGTTTGTTACGCCTCCTCACAACTTTCGGTCTTCGTCAAAGGAGTGAAAAAAGAAGAGGCCCTCGTTGCCGGACTCCTGCATGATATAGGCAAGACGATTCTGGCGGCCAATGCGCCCGAGCATTATAAGAAAGCGAAGAAGCTTATGGCGGACGAGAAAATATCGGGGCTTGAAGCGGAAGAGGAGGTAACGGGGTTTAATCATTGTTATGTAGGGAGCGCTCTCGCACGGAAATGGAAGTTCCCTAAGATATACGAATATGTTATAAAACACCACCATGATGACCGTGTCAGGAGGGCGTCCCTTGAAGATCTAAGCTATGAGGACAAGCTCTGTTACATCGTGAGGGTTGCCGACAAAATGGCCCATGACATATGCGTTTACGGATGGAAGGCATCGGAGAAGAAAACCGCTTACCTGTTGGCTGTGCTGGGGATTTACAGGGAAGATTACGACGAAATCCTAGAGAAGATCAAAGAACAGGACAGCTGCTAAGCCTTAATATAACTCGACCAAACAAGAAACAGCTCTTTGGTGGCTTTTATATCTCTAATGCAGTATTTCGCGATATCGATATAGCGGCCTGCCCTAAACAAACCACCCACGTCAGCGCCGCTTATGCCCTCGGCCTTAGGGCTCTGGATGCCGAAGGTCTTGCACCACATATCGAGGCTGAATCTCCGTTTCGAAGCCCCATAAAAATTAAGTTGGTCCATCAGGTCTATGTGCGGACCGCTGTAACGGTTACCCATCAAGTCCCGCGAAGGCTTGATCCTATGCACTGCCGAGCGGACCATGATAAAAGGGCAATCGAAAGCGCGGCCGTTAAAAGTGATGAACTGGTCGTATGTTTTGACGGCGGCCCAAAATTTTTCGAGTATCTCTTTCTCTGTCCCGCATTCAAATCTGATGCCGTCTTCTTCAAACGGAAGCAGCGGGTCGCCGGGTATTTGAAAATAGACCGCGCCCTTGTTGGTGTCGGGATTCAACATGCCTATTGATATGACCTCTCCGGTCAACGGGTAAAGGCCGAGGCTATCTTTGACCTTCTCCTGATCTTCTTCGGTTTGGGACCCTTTAAGGAGATATTCTTGTGTGGAGGTATCGAGGGTGTCGAAGTCTTTTCCGGCGGTTTCTATGTCGAATATAACACGCTTCATTGCCGGCATGAAAAACGAGCGGCCTTTTCAGGCCGCTTTCTTAGGCATCTTTTCAAATACCTTCCATGCTTTAATGGTATCTATTGCGCGCTGAAGCTGGATGTCGTCTTTTTCGTCAACCTCTACCGGCACCTTCTCATCCGCATCCTTGGTCTCTTCGTTTACCTGTTCGTTTTTCAGATGTCTTTCGAGGTCTTTTTCTCTGTAAACAGTATGGGCCTTGCCGTTCTTCGCATCGAGTTTTACGGTTATGTCCGGCGTTATGCCTACACCCTGAATGCTCGTGCCTTTAGGCGTGTAGTATTTTGCGGTAGTAAGGCGCAGCCCCGAACCGTCGCTCAAAGGTATAAGGCTCTGTACCGAACCCTTGCCGAAGGTTTGCGTGCCGATTACTATGGCACGGTTCCAGTCCTTCAACGCCCCCGCGACTATTTCCGAAGCGCTCGCGCTGCCCTGATTCACAAGCACCACCATAGGCATGTCCGTATAGCTTTGGTATGTGCCTTCCGTATAGTATTCGGTCTTGTTGCCTCTTCTGCCCTTGATATATACGACAAGTTTTTTCGTAGGCAGGAACTGGTCCGAAACTTCAACCGCGCTGTTCAGCAGTCCGCCCGGATTATTTCTCAAGTCGAGAACGAGCGAGGTGAACCCCTCTTTTTTCAGCTTTTCAAGCGCAGCGGAGAGATCGGCTGCGGTGGTTTCCTGAAACTGGGTGAGCTTAAGATAACCTATTTTGTCATCGAGCACCTTTGTTTTTACGCTTTTGATTTTAATTATGTCCCTTGTGATCGTTATATCTTTGGTCTCTTTCCAGCCTTCGCGGAAGATTGTTATCGTTATGGCCGTTCCCTTGGTCCCTCTCATCTTCGAGACCGCGTCATGAATACCCATATCCTTGGTAGGCTCGCCCGATATTTTCACGATCCTATCGCCCGCTTTCAGGCCGGCCTTGTATCCCGGGGTATCTTCGATAGGCGCGATAATCGTAAGAAAGCCGTCCTTTATCCCTATCTGTATGCCGATCCCGCCGAATTCGCCCTTTGTTTCAACCTGAAAATCCTTGAAAGAATCAGGCGTCATGTAACCGGAATGAGGGTCGAGCGAGTGGATCATGCCCTTAAGCGCTCCGTCTATGAGCGTTTTGGTCTTGACCTCTTCCACATAGTTTTTCCTTATAATGGTCAACGCCTCGGTAAATGCCTTCAGATCTTCGTAGCTGCTGTCAGCGCTTACTATGCCTATGCCGATCATGCCGGCCGCTATGCCCGCAAAAACAGCCCCGATAATTGCGGCCGTAAACAACCATTTTTTAATAGGAAACATCATATTCCTCCGTCGTTTATCTTCTCAGCCACTGGCGCGGGTCGAGCGGCTTGCCTTTATATCTAAGCTCGAAATAAAGACCGGCCGTGCCGAGGGTCGTTGACTCTCCTACCGCTCCGATGGGTTCGTTTTCTCTTATTATAGCCCCTTTAGAAGAAAAAATTCTCGCAAGGTTTCCGTAGAGAGTGTGGTAGTTGCCGCCGTGGCTTACTATCACAAGCTGGCCGTATCCCTTGAATTCCTCGGCAAATACCACCTTGCCTTCCGCAACAGCCTTGACCGTCGAACCGTGAGAGGCCTTAATATGTATGCCGCTCCTGAACACCGGCAGATTGAACAGCGGGTCCACCTGCGTTCCGTATTGGATTGCTACGGTGCCGCTTGCGGGCCAAGGAAGCCGGCCTTTAAGCCGGGTAAAGGGGCTGTCTTCATCGGGTTCTTCCTCTTTAGCGCCCGGCCTGACTTTTTTGGGCTTCTTCTTTTTTACCTCTTTTTCGTGTTGCACGGAGTCCTGAATTATCTTCAAAAGTTTTTGCGACGATTCCTGCAGCTCGCGTATCATCTGCTGGTAGGATTTCTTCTCTTTCCTGACGCTTACAAGAAGGGTTTCCCGCTCAGCTTTTTTATGTTTTAAGGACTCCTCCAGTGACGAAAGCTTTTTCTCTTCCGATTTGAGTTCTGATGAAAGCCGTTTAAGCTTTTCCTGTTTCTCATCCAGAACACGGACGGTCTCTTTGTATTTGTCTATTACGTTCTTATCATGGCGGGAAATATCGCTGAAATATTTCGTTATCCTTATGGTCTTGGCCTCATCCAAGCCGCTTATGATCACGAGCAGTGCGTCATTGCTCTTGTGCAGTCTTTGCAGCGCCCGCAAACGTTTTTTAAGATAGTCGGCTTGGGTCTGGATCCCCTGTTTGTTGGACTCTATCTCCTCCTGAACGCCTGCCATCGAAGCCTGAATTCTCTTTATCTTTTTGCGCTGCCCGGAAAGCTGCTCCTCGATATGATTCAAGTCAGAAGTGGTTTTGCGCAGCTCTTCGAGGACGGAACGCTCCATGCGATTTACGGATTCGAGCTTTTTTCTCTGCGTCTGAAGGTCCTTTTGTAGCTGCTTGTATTCGTCCTGCGGATTTTTCGAGTGGGCCCCGGCCGGAAGAAAAAAAAGGATGAAAATTATCGGGGCAATGACGGATAGAAATAGCGGCGCCGGCATTTTCACCGCACTGCCGGTTTCGGTTTTGCGCATATTGAAGGCAGCATAACTAAAGCCTTATTCTCCCTATCGCTATGGCCGCGCCGATAATGCCGAGGATTATGCCTATCACCGGCAGCGCTACAAGTATCTCGACAGGGAATACGAGGGTTTTGAGCATGGGGATAACGCGGCTGAGGCGGTAGGTCAAGGCGAAGTAGAACATCAGCGCCATGCATAGGCCGAGCAGTCCGCCCGAAAGCCCTATTAGCCCGCCTTCTATCAGAAACGGCCCTCTTATGAACCCGCCGGTGGCGCCCAGCAGTTTAAGGATATCTATTTCATTTTTCTTGCGGTAAAAGAGTATTTTTACCGTGCTGTACATAACGAATACTACGCCCGCAGATATGGTCAGGAATATTATAATGCTTATGTTTTCAAGAGAACGTCTAAGTCTGTATATGGCCTCTGCGATTTTTTCCCCGTAAAATACGTCGTCAACGCCGTTTACGGCCTTTATGCTTTCTGCGATCTGCTTTGTGCCGGTTGTCGAGATGAAATCCCGCTTCAGCTTCAACTCTATCGAGGCGGCAAGGGGGTTTTCGTCGAGACCTTCGAGTATATTCCCCGAATCCTTCAGCGCCTGTTTGAGCTCATTCATCGCGTCTTCGCGAGACAGGTAGGTAATTCCCATTACGTCCTGTCTTTGTTTTATGGTGTTTATGACGGCGTCCGTTTCCTCTTTCGAAAGTTCCTTTTTCAGATATACGACCATAGAAAATCTTTCGGGGATACGGCTAGCTACCAACTCCACATTATAGAGGAAAAACGAAGTCAGGGTTATTATAAACAGGCTTGACCCGACCGTAAGCGTCGAAAGCAGGTTTATCCATTTTTCCCTCGCTATGCTTCGGCATGCTGATTTGAACGAATATGGAAGCGACATGATTATCCTGCCTCCTCGCCTATAATGGTGCCGGAGTCGAGCTTAAGCACGCGCTTGCCGGTATTTCTGAAGAGCTCCCTGTTATGGGTTGCGATAAGTATCGTAGTGCCCTGAATATTTATGTCCCTGAAAAGCCTTACGATGTCCACCGCAGTATTGGGGTCGAGATTGCCTGTAGGCTCATCGGCAAGTATTACCATTGGCTCGGCAGCTATCGCTCTCGCGATAACGACCCTTTGCTGTTCTCCTCCCGAAAGGCTGCGGGGAAAGCTGTCGGCCTTGTGTCTCAAATAAACAAGCTTAAGCGCTTCGGAAACAACGTGCCTTATGTCTTTTTCGGCCACTCCCCGTATGCGTAACGCTAAGGCGACATTGTCGTAAACAGTCTGATTGTTTATAAGTTTGAAGTCCTGAAACACTACGCCTACGCTGCGTCTCAGATTGGGTATCCGTGAATTTCCGAGAGAGGTCAGCTGGAAGTCCCCCACGGTTATGTCGCCTTCGTCAGGCTTTTCTGCCAGATACATGAGCTTAAGCAGCGTTGATTTTCCGGCGCCGCTCGGGCCGGTAATAAAGATCATCTCGCCCTTTTGTATCTCGAGCGAGACGTTTTTTAAAACCGTATGGTTGTCGTAAAACTTAGATACATTGTCAAAACTGATCATCGCCCCTGTTGTTGAGCCGCTCATTTGCCGAGCGCCTCCCTTACGGCCGCGACTATATTGTCGGCAGTAAGCCCGAACAGCTTTAAAAGCTCTTTCGGAGAACCGGAGCAGCCGAAAGTGTCTTTAGTGCCGATCCTTATGACCTTGATGGGCCAATTTTCCGCGAGATACTCGGCGACCGCTCCTCCGAGTCCGCCTATCACCGAATGCTCCTCGGCGGTCACGATTGCCCTGCAGGATTTGGCCGCATCCAGCAACGCTCCGGTATCCAGAGGTTTTACCGTCGGCATGCTTATAACTCCGGCGTCTATTCCTGATTCTGAAAGCGCCTTTCGTGCATCGAGCGCAGCAGAAACCATAATGCCGTTGGCTATTATATTCGCGTCTTTTCCTTTTGAGAAAACATGCGCTTTGCCTATTTCAAAACGATAATCCTCCGGCATGACCGCCGGGACCTTGGCCCTTCCCAGCTTCACGTAAACAGGGCCGACAAAATCGGCTATCCTGTCTATGACCTGCTTGGTTTCGTAACCGTCGCACGGAACGATGACCGTCATGTTCGGCACTACACGCATCAATGCGACATCTTCCAATGCCTGATGAGATGCGCCGTCCTCGCCGACCGTTATGCCGCCGTGAGTGGCCACCAGTTTCACGTTCAGGTTCGAATAACTTATCGTCTGCCTTATCTGGTCCCATGCCCTGCCGGTCTCGAAAATCGCGAAAGTCGAGGCAAACGGTATCTTGTCTGCAAGAGACAGGCCCCCTGCCGTGCCCACAAGGTCCTGCTCCGATATGCCCATATTGAAAAATCTTTCCGGGAAAGCCTTCCCGAATTTTATGGTCTTTGTAGAGCCCGAGAGGTCTGCATCGAGCACTACCACCTTATCATTGCGCTTGCCTAGGGCCAGAAGCGCCGCCCCATAGACGTCCCTCGTTGCTGCGTCCTGTCCGAAAAAATCATCACGCTGCTCTGCCTGAGCGGTCTTATCATCCCTGCTGCCCATATTAACTCAACTCCTTTAACGCTTTTTCGAGTTCTTCCGCCGTAGGAGCAAGACCGTGATACTCGGCCTTGCCTTCGAATATTGAAACGCCTTTGCCTTTAATAGTCCGCGCAATAATTACGGAAGGCTTGCCCTTCATTTTTTCGGCATCGTCGAGCGTATCGACGATCGCCTTCATATCGTGGCCGTCAATGTCGTAAACATGCCATCCGAACGCCTTCCATTTATCGGTGACCGGCTCGACCTTCATCACATCGCAGCATTTGCCGTCTATCTGAAGTCCGTTCACGTCCACGACAGCGCAAAGGTTATCGAGGAAATAATGGCTCGCGCTCATCGCGGCCTCCCATATCTGGCCTTCCTGCGTCTCTCCGTCGCCCATAAGGCAGTAAACCCTTGAAGGCCTGTTGTCGAGCCTCAGCCCGAGCGCCATTCCGTTGGCTATCGAAAGCCCCTGTCCGAGGGAGCCGGTCGAGACCTCCACGCCCTGAAGCAGTTTGGAGGACGGATGCCCTTGAAGTTTGCTGCCGATCTTTCTAAGCGTCGACAGCATCGATATTTCAAAATATCCTGTCAGGGCAAGCACCGTATAGAGAAGCGGCGCCGCATGTCCTTTTGAAAGAACAAACCTGTCCCTGTCGTTCCATTTAGGGTCGTCCGGCCTGTGTCTCATCTTGTAGAAAAAAAGTGCGGTTGCGATATCTGCGGCGGAAAGGGACCCGCCCGTATGGCCCGATCCCGAAACGGCGAGCATTTTCAGTATCTCAATTCTTACTTGGCGCGCCTGCTCTTCAAGAAAGCTTATATCGCGCGACTGTTTTAGTGAACCCATTTTTCCCCCTCTTTCAGAAAAAACTTGTTTATTATAAATGACAGTACCGCAAAAAGTCGAAAGGCGCGGGATTTTTTTAACTTTATTTTTAAAATTTACTTGCAGTTTTTTTTGCTCATGAGTTAACGTAATTAAATTTAATTTTATTCCAACAAAAGGAGAACTGAATAATGGCAACAGCAAAGAAGGCAGCACCGAAGAAAGCGGCAGCAAAGAAGCCGGCAGCGAAGAAGGCAGCGCCGAAGAAAGCGGCAGCAAAGAAACCGGCAGCGAAGAAGGCAGCGCCGAAGAAAGCGGCAGCAAAGAAACCGGCAGCGAAGAAGGCAGCGCCGAAGAAAGCGGCAGCAAAGAAACCGGCAGCAAAGAAATAACATTTCAACCGATTCTGGTTTTAGGTCTTACGGTTTTAAAGAGGAGGCCGACTGCAAGTCAGCCTCCTCTTTAAATTTATTGAGACTATCTTACTTAAAACGGGTGCTTATCGAAACATGAACTTCTCGAATTTCCAAAAACCGAGCAGATACATAAACAGCGAAATCAATTCGATTAGAAAATCAGGGGAAGCGGGCCTGAAATTCGGACTCTGCTTTCCCGATATGTATGAGGTTGGAATGTCCCACTTGGGACTCCGCATACTTTATATGATAATCAACGGGCTTCCCTATGCGGCCGCAGAGAGATTTTTTGCTCCTTGGCCCGACCTCGAAGAGCACTTGAAAAACAGCAACACGCCTTTGTCGTCGCTCGAATCGGGCGACCCTCTCGAACGCTTCGATATAGCCGGTTTCAGCCTTCAGTACGAACTGTCGTACACCACTGTTTTAAACATGCTCCATTTGGGAGGCGTTCCGGTGCGCTCCGAGGAAAGGCTGAATTCGAAAAAACATTATCCTCTTATCGTGGCCGGCGGTCCATGCACGGTGAACCCGGCGCCGATGTCTCCTTTTATAGACGCTTTTCTTATAGGCGACGGCGAGGACGCTGTCGTCGAACTTTGTGAAACGGTCCTTGACTGGAAGCGCGGCGGCGACAGGGACCGGGGATCATTGCTGGAAATGGTCGCAAAGATAGAAGGCTTTTATGTGCCTTCCCTGCACAAAGAGAATGCCCGCATCAAAAGAAGATTCGTTTCGGACCTCGATGCCGCCCCGTATCCTTTGACGCCCGTTGTGCCTTTTACATCCATCGTGCATGACAGGGTCACCATAGAGGTTTCGCGCGGCTGTTCTATGGGGTGCAGGTTCTGTCAGGCCGGGATGATCTACAGGCCGTTAAGGGAAAGAAGCCCCGAAAGGGTCATCGAGATAGCGGAGCAGTCGCTTAAGAATACCGGCCACGACGAAATATCTTTTACGTCCCTGAGCGCAGGCGACTATCCCCATCTGTTGCCTGTGATAAAGGAATGCAACAGGCGGTTCGCGGATTCGCGCATTGCCTTGTCGCTCCCTTCGCTGCGGGTCGCAGCGGTAAACCGCGATGTTCTCAGAGAGATACGCTCCATAAGAAAGACCGGTTTTACTATGGCCCCCGAGGCCGCGACCGACAGACTCAGAAACGTCATCAATAAAGACTTTACGGAAGCGGATTACGAAAACGCGCTCAAGGCGCTGTTCGAAGAAGGCTGGCTTACGCTCAAAATGTATTTTATGATCGGGCTGCCGACGGAGCGGGACGAGGACATCGAGGCCATTCAGCAGATGGCGATGAAGGCCCTGAAAACCGCAAAATCCCAGACCGGCAAATTCGTAAACATCAGCGTTACTGTTTCGCCTTTTGTGCCGAAACCGCATACGCCTTTCCAGTGGTACGGACAGGCAGCGCTTGAAGATATAGGACAAAAACTTTCTTTTTTAAGAAACTCTTTCGGCAAGAAAAAACTCAAGTACAAAGGCCATGACGAAAAAGCGAGCATGCTCGAGGCAGTATTCGCAAGAGGCGACGCAAAGCTCGGAGACCTGATAGAAAAGGCGTGGGGGCTCGGCTGCAAACTCGACGGCTGGTCCGAATTTTTCGATTTCGGGAAATGGACCGGGGCCATGGAAAAAACAGGCATAGACGGGGGACTGTATGCCTGCCGCAGTTTTGCTGAAAAAGACGCGCTTCCGTGGGATGTCATAGACACAGGCATCAAAAAGGATTTTCTTTACGGGGAATACGAACGCGCGGTCTTGTCCGAAAAAACGCCTGACTGCAAAAAAAGCTGTTCGGGCTGCGGCCTTAAATGCATGCCTGAGGGAAAGACCTCCGGCAAAACATTCGAACCGGCTTTTTTAAAGGTAGAAAAAAAACAGACCGTTTCGCCCAAGATCAGGGTCCGCGCCCGCTTTGCCAAAACCGGCAGGATGCGGCACCTTTCTCATCTGGAACTTGTTACCGTAATGCTCAGGGCCCTTAGGAGGGTGGACATAATGCCTGATTTCAGTCAGGGGTTTCACCCTTCCCCCAAAGTCTCGTTCTGCCCGCCGCTTAGCGTAGGGGTTGCGGGAGAGCGCGAGTATTTTGATATGGAGGTTTTCACCCCCTTTGATATACAATTCTCCATGAAGAAACTTAACCATACGCTGCCCGAAGGGATTTTTATAGAGGACATGGCCAACATCCCGTTCAATGCTCCGTCCCTGACAAAGTTCATTTCGAAATACGAATACCGCATAGCAGATTTAGAGGTTGCGGATTTTTCAGACCCGAAATTCAACTGTCCTATCGAAAAGCTTATTGTTCAAAGAGACGGTAAAGATGCCGATATTGCGCCTTGTATCGAAAGGCTTACCAAAGAAAGCGGCGCGTTCCTGCTTTTGCTGAAAGATTCCGAAACACTGAAGGTGCGTATCGGAGAAATCGTCCAAGCCCTTTTCGGCAAAGGCACGGGGAGCCTCGACATCACGAGGACCGCGCTTTACGGGTGGGACAACGAATGGAAGGAGCCTTTATGAGCGCGGAACTGGTCATAAACGTAACCCGGGAGGAAAGCAGGGTCGCCTTGCTTGAAAACGGACAGGTGGTCGAGCTTTACATAGAACGGAAACGCGATGCAAGTCTCGTCGGTAATATCTATAAGGGCAGGGTGCTTAAGATACTCCCGGGCATGCAGTCCGCTTTCGTTGACATAGGACTTGAAAAAGCGGCCTTCCTATACGTGGCGGACATAATGCCGGAAATGGATGAGTTTTATTCGGCGTTTTTAGGCGACAGCAGCGATAGGATGGATATAGACATAGACATGCCTTTTAATCAGGGGCCCAGACCGTCCTCTATAGATGAAATAATTCAGGAGGGGCAAGAGCTTATAGTGCAGGTGTCAAAGGACCCTATCGGCTCGAAAGGCGCGCGCGTAACGTCCTATGTCACCCTTCCGGGGATATATATCGTACTTATGCCTAATGTCGAACATGTCGGAATATCGCGGCGCATAGAAGACGAAGAGGTCCGCACGCAGCTTAAAGTTATCGCGGACGAGATAAAGCCTAAGGGGTTCGGTCTCATCATGAGGACCGCAAGCGAAGACGCGACACGGGAAGAGATAAAGAACGACCTCGATTTTTTGCTGCTGCTTTGGGAAAACATTCATAAAAAGAACGAAAAAGTTTCGGCCCCGACCATCCTGTACAATGACCTCGATCTGGTCTTTAGAAGCGTCAGGGACTTTATGGGGCATACTGTGGAGCGTCTGGTAATAGATTCCTCCGAAGAGTACGAGCGCGTCAAGGACTTCGTCAAAACATATTTCCCCCGTTTGGTGGACAAGGTCGAACTTTATGAGGACCGGGAGCCTATCTTCGATTCCTTTGCTCTCGAACTCGACATATCCCGCGCGCTCGGCCGCCGCGTGTGGCTTAAATCAGGCGGCTATATTGTTATAGACCAGACCGAGGCGATGACCGTAATTGACGTCAACACCGGTAAGTTCGTAGGCAAAGAAAACCTCGAGGACACTATTCTAAAAACCAACCTCGAAGCGGTAAAAGAAATTGCCTACCAGATAAGGCTGCGGAATTTAGGCGGCATAATCATCGTAGACTTCATCGATATGGAAAAACAGAACAACAGGGAAAAAGTCTTCAATGCCTTTGTAGAGGTCATGAAGAAAGACAGGGCCAAAAATACAATTTATAATATTTCGGAACTCGGTTTAATACAGATGACCCGGAAGAGGGTGCGCGAAAGCCTCGGCAGGGTGCTTTGCGATCAGTGCCCCTATTGCGAAGGAAAAGGTTTTATAAAATCTCCGCAAACAATAGCATTCGAAATATTCAGGAAGATAAAAAAGATGAACCTGCCTGCAGGTTCCAAGGTCACTATAAAGGCAAGCCCGACGGTCGCCGAATTGCTTTCGGACGAGGAGAGGCAGACCTTGGAAGAGCTCGAAAGCGCCTGCAAAATAAAGCTGATAGTGAAAGAAGAATTTGGCCTGCATCAGGAAAATTACACGATTGAAGCTGTTTGAGCGCTGCTTCCTCAAGCCTTATTAATCCTTATTTTATTTGACAACATTCGCGGATTTTTGATTAAATATCCGGATTCCCGGGTAGCTCAGCTGGCAGAGCAGGTGGCTGTTAACCACCCTGTCGGGGGTTCGAATCCCTCCCCGGGAGCCATTTCCCCCTTTCTGAAACTGTCAACCGAAAGGTCTTGCTTTACTGAAACTCATCTCAAAAATGCATACCTCTGTCATACCCGCGAAGGCGGGTGTCAGGCGCCTGAGACTGGACTTTCGGCGATAATAAGAGACAGTAGGCCTCAAATGCTTGATAGTGGCTGTTTCAGCGTTTTGAACTTTGTAAGACCCAACCGTCCTTTATTTCGTATCCAAATGCCTTTAGGACTTCAATCTGCCCCGCTGTTGGGTCTTCTATGCGGCGCTGCATTTTTCTGCTGCCGCTGAGCATATATACGGCA
>SCQE01000004.1 GCA_004321915.1 Nitrospirota bacterium | reverse complement strand
CTCAGGCGCACTCATCCTCGGGCTTGACCCGGGGATCCAGTATTTTCAAGATATTTCTGGATTCCCGCCTTCGCGGGAATGACAAATCATGTGGCATTGTAAATGTATTCCTTAGTAATGTGATTTAAAACCCGCCACCTGTTATAATTTGCAATGCAAAATATTTTTGACCGGCTAGACGCAAAAGACCCTATACTCAGGAGGATCGAGATGGTGCGCTTGGTCAGGTCCGGCGTACGGTTGGAGGAAGTTTGTAAAAAATTCGACGCCTCTCCCGAATACGTAATGAAACTCGTTCGCGGCTATGAAAAAAACATGACCCTCGGCCTGCTGTCGGAAGAGGATTTTACCGCATACCGCTCCGCAAATCCCGAACTTATAAAGGTCTGCACCTTCAATCTGCACGGAACGCACAAAAACGAGACTTCAAGGCATACGGCGATAGCCAAAGAGTTGAGCGGTATCGACCCCGATATCTGCGCCTTTCAGGAATCGATCAAGTCCGCCGGCGAAGACACGTCAAGCCTGATAGCAAAGTACCTTTCTCATATGACCGGCCACTATTACAGGACACATTTCTCGCTCTGCCATCTTTTCATGGACAAATATCCCGAAGGCGTGTCTGTAGTTACGAAATCAGGCATATCCAATCCTCAGACCATAGACCTGAACAAAGGTCTCGAAAAAGGTCTGAAACCAAGCATGGCGCGCTTTGCCTCGGCATGCTCGATAAAGGTTTACGATAAGGACATACTGTTTGCATCGGTCCATCTGGATTACAACAAGAACGGGAGCATACGACTCGCGCAGACAAAGAAACTGCTTAAAGAGATGGACAGGCTCTACAAGGACAAATTCCATTGCCGGATCATAGCCGGTGATTTTAATGACGACGAGGGTTCCCCTGCTGTCCGTTTTCTGACAGAAAACGGGTTTAAGGACGCATACAGGCATTGCAACTCTGCAGGAGGCGAAACATACCCTTCGGGGTCGCCTGTCAGCAGGATAGACTACATAATGGTGCAGGGGAACGCCGAAATAAAGTCCTCATCGCTAATTTTGAAAGACCCGAAACTGAGCGACCACTCCGGCGTATTCGCAGTCCTCAAGTAAACGCATATGCCCCACCGCGCCGGTTATTTCGTTTTGGCCTATCAATGGGACCACCACTGCGACGAACTCTTGGGCTCGATTAGAAACAGGCTGCATAATACCATCACACGACTTGTGGCCCTTGAACGGATAAAACCTGCATGCGCAAAAGAAATCCGCGCATACTACACAGCGTGGAATTCGTGCAATGAGGACTTCTCGACCGTAATAGAAGCGATAAATAAGAGACAGGAAACGATACACAACCTCGGCTATCGCGGCTACGGCGTCAACATGGACCTGCTGAAGGCGCTCGAAGACATAAAAAACGAGTACGGACCGAATATCAGGCGCATATTGAAGAGACGCTTTGAAAAGTACCTCGCGGAAGCCAACGCGCTTTCAGGTGGGACCAAAAGGAAAGCAAACGCCGCAGAATTGGTTTTCGGCTTAGGTATAAAAACACAAAAAACAGGCCGTGAAGTCAAAAGCTATTTAAGAGATTACTTCAGACTGAAAAAAGAGACCGGCGACGAAGCAGACAGGGCGATACTCCAAAAACTCTTTTTAGGTTCAGGCGGCGAATCCGTGACCATAATGAAAGGCAGCATCGGCCGCCGGAATATCTTTTCAGAGAAGACATTGAAGCTCATCGGAAACAAAAACCTTATGGATCTTTGCAGGAACACCTTCTCCGGGCATGAAAGCTTTAACGAGACCGGGACCGGACTTTTAAAAAAAATACATTATATGCTTTCTGCGGATATAGACCCGAACGCAGGCGATTTCAGGCAGCACGATTTCGAAGACAAAAACGGGGTGACAGTAGAGTTCGGCAATTTCGATAGGGAGATAAGATATCTCGATGAGGTCCTCAGGGAAACAACCTCAGACAGCGGCGGCTTGGAAGACTTTATCGCAAAACTCTCTACGGCTTATTACATGTTTCTGGGCATTCACCCTTTCCGTGATTCAAACGGAAGGGTGGGCAGGTGTTTCGCCAACTATCTGCTCCTGAAAAAGGGCCTGCCTCCGGCGATTTTGGGGGACCAGTCCGAGATTTTGGCGCTTCCGAGATACGGCGGAACGATCGGAGATATGCATTATTGTTTCAAGCAAAGCATCCGTAAAGCTGCGGACCTATATTCCTATGAACGCTCCAAGCTTAAGCAGATGGGGCTGCTCCCAAACCGCATATCGAACGTATCTTTCGACTCGGGATTCAATTTCAGGGTCTTTGAAGGCAAGCCTGCACTGATAGAAATCAATTTCCCGGTTTTCCTGATCGAAAAAAAACATCCCCTGCATAAACAGTATCTCGATGAATGCAGGATCGTTTTTGAAGATGAGGCGGTCATGAGAAAGCTCGCCCTGCATTACGGCTTCTCGGAATTCAGGATGGGAGAATGGGACAAGGCTTATGACATGAACAAATATGCGCTGCTGAATGAAACACCATCTCCGACACAGGGCATAAAGGCCTTTGACATGGTATTCATCATTAAAACGACCCGAAAAAATCTGCGCCTGCACCGTTACTTCAATTGCTGCGTGTCAGCCGGCAACCGCGATATGTTCAACAACAAAGGCCTTAACTACTCTTTCGGCCTTAAGTGACAGGGGCCCTTGAACAGGCCTTTTACAAAGGCCCTAGTTTCGAGTAGGCCCCGATAATATTTTCGACAACATTGTCGTAAGTGTGGAGTGATGCGACCTGCTTATACCCGGTGAGTGCGATGGCTTTCCTTTCGGCCTCGTTAGAAAGGTAATATGAGAGCTTGTCTCTGAAATCTTCCAAGTCCTGATAAACGCCGATATGAGTGTCCCGGGGCAGGATTTTCTCCATGTCGCCGGATGCGTCGGAAAGAAGGAAGGTCCCGCAGGCAGGCGCCTCGAATACCCGCAGCGTCATACCCCCGCGCGTCGAGTCATCACCCCAGTTGGTGCTGTTCAGCACTATCCTGCTCCGGTTATATAGTTTTACCAGCTCTTCACCTTCGATGAAATCGGCTTTTATTGCGTCAAGCATCTTAGGATTGGACGCATTTCTTTTGCGCCAGCGAGGGCCGTATATAGCAATGTTCCCGGTTACAAAGGCCGCCTGCTCAAGAAGTTTCTGCCGCTTTTCGCTCCAGCCCCCCACAAAGCAGCAGTCATAAACAGGTCCGATATTCTCAAGCGGACGGAACAGCGAAGCGTCTACCGCCTGATACATAAGGCCGACATTTTTATGCCCCTGTGCAAGCGCTTTGTCGAGGGTATTGGAACTTATAGTAAAGAAATAGTCGTATAACTTGATTTCATCGAGCACCGTATCGAACTTGTCCTCTTTTTCTATCCACCAGCCCATGACCTTTGTCTTGCGCCTTATGCTCTTAAGCGACTGCTCCGTTATCCTCCACCCCCGGATGATAAGTAAAAGATCGGGCCTGAAAGAACCTGCAAGTTCTTCCAGCATGCTGCTTCTGTAACGGAGATGGGAAAGCGGATGGTTTTCGAACGCACTTTTGCCCTTGGCCAAAAGCTTAAGGTTCCACAGTTGCTTATCCACGTTATGAATGACGAACCTGTCAAACCAGTGGTTCGTCTCCATAGCAAAAGTTTTCACCTCTATGTCTCTCTTTTCGAACGCCCTCTTCAGATAGTGCATAATGGGCGGGAATCGATGGTATGCGATGAGAACGCGCTTAAGCATCGGGTATTATAGCACCGCTGCGTTCGGCGTTGGGCGAAGCGCAACGCAGCATACGGATGTTTTGAAGGCCATAATCCTTGCCTGCAAAACATTATCTGTGCTATTTTACAGGCACGCAAAACAAGGGAAGGCGCTTTATTTATGGTAAAAAACGACAAATGGATCAGAGAAATGGCGGCCCAAGGCATGATAGAGCCTTTCGGCAATACGCAGAAGCGCGAAGGCGTCATCTCGTTCGGCACTAGTTCTTACGGATACGATATGCGCATCGGCGACGAGTTCAAGATATTTACTAATATCAATTCCACCGTTGTAGACCCGAAAAACTTCGATCTCAAGAATTTTGTGGATTTTAAAGGGGCCGTCTGCATAATCCCGCCCAACTCTTTCGTGCTTGCCCGGTCCCTCGAATATTTCAGGATCCCGAGGGACGTGGTCGTGATCTGCTTGGGCAAGTCAACGTACGCACGCTGCGGTCTCGTGGTGAATGTCACCCCGCTTGAACCCGAGTGGGAAGGCCATGTGACCATAGAGATTTCGAATACCGGTCCTCTGCCGGCAAAGATTTATGCGGACGAAGGCATTGCGCAGCTTCTTTTCATTCAGGCCGCAGAATTATGCGAGACTTCGTACAAGGACAAGGCCGGAAAATATCAGGCTCAGCAGGGCATAACCCTGCCGAGGATGTGACATGTCTTGGAAAGACAAGCTTATAATCGCGCTTGACGTGTCCGACGCCGACAAGGCGTTAGGGATCGTTGATATGCTTTCGGACAGCTGCGATATCTTCAAGGTGGGCTTCGAGCTTTTCGTGACCGCAGGGCCGTCGATAGTCGACAAGATACATGCAAAAGGCAAACGGGTATTCCTCGACCTGAAGTTCCACGATATCCCCAACACGGTTTCCAAGGCCTCGCTGGTTGCGGCGAAGCTCGGCGTTTATATGTTCAATATGCACGCTTCGGGCGGACTCGACATGATGAAACGCTGCCGCGATTCGGTTGCGGATTACTGCGAAAAGAACAATGCAAAGAGGCCTAAGATGATAGGCGTCACCATGCTTACGAGCCTGAGCAACGAAATGCTCAAGAACGAACTCTGCATTCAACACACGGTCAAAAATCAGGTCAAACACCTTGCGATGCTGGCACAAAAAGCGGGACTCGACGGCGTTGTGGCCTCGCCTCAGGAGATAGAGCTTATAAAGAAAAACTGCGGCAACAGCTTTCTCGTAGTAGCTCCCGGAATAAGGCCTTCATGGTCCTTGCCGGATGATCAGATGCGCACCGCCACCCCGCGCGAAGCCCTGCACGACGGAGCTGATTATATCGTCATGGGCAGGGGCATACTGAAACAGGAAGACCCCGTGAAAGCCATCGAACTCATATCCGTAGAGATACTCACCGCCTGAACCGGGCGCTTCCGCCGAGCTAATGTTCAGCGCATCGCCCAACCTTTCCAAAGAAAATTTCCTGAAACTTGTTTCTGAAAACGGCGTTCCTCCGCTGTACCGCGAAATACCTTATTGCGAGCCTGCAGCCCTTTATGAGGCCTTTGCGCCCGGCCCCAACAGCATTCTTTTCGAAAGCCTGAAGGGCGGGGGTAAAATAGCCGGCCATTCATTCTTTGCGTTTGGTCCTTACATAACGGTTTCGGTCAAAAACAGCGAAGTCCGCGTGACCTCCGATACAGGCAGTTCGGTCTCCTTCAGGCCCCCGCTCGAAAGGCTGAAGGAACTCGTACTTGCGTATCCCCAGCTTGCCGACAAGGACCTGCCCCCGTTTCAGGGAGGCGCGGCAGGCTTGTTGTGCTACGACTTTGTGAGATACATAGAAAATATACCCGCTAGTGCGGTTGACGACCTGAAGATACCTGATGCCCATTTCATGCTCTTCGACAAGGTGGCGGCATTCGACCACAGGATGAAAAAGGCGTGGATGATAATCTCGCCGGGCGCAGAAAAGACCGAACTCGGGTACAAAGATGCTGGACAGATCGATTGGGCGCTGGCTTACGACGAAGCCCTCGAAGTTCTCAATAAATGCTGCGAGATTGCGGGATCGGCGGAACTGTCCGTCGCCCCTCCGGTTGCAGGTCTCTTGCGCAAAAACCCGGCAGTCAGGCATGAGATGTCCAAAGAGCAATACATGGGCATGGTGGTCCGCGCAAAAGAATACATTGCCGCAGGAGATATTTTTCAGGCGAACCTTTCACAGCGCATCTCCGCAGATGTGCAGGGGGTTAAGCCGTGGCTGATCTACAAAACGCTCCGCAGCATAAACCCCTCTCCCTTCGCCGTTTATGCCGATTTCGGGGAATACCAGATAGTGAGCTCGTCCCCGGAAAGGCTTGTGAATGTCAATGAGGGCATAGTAGAGACGAGGCCGATAGCGGGAACGAGGCCGCGCGGCAGGGACACGGGCGAAGACGAGACCATGAGGGCCGACCTTTTGCTCAATGAAAAGGAGCGGGCGGAACATATAATGCTGATAGACCTCGAAAGAAACGACATCGGCAGGGTCTGCGAATACGGCAGCGTGAACGTCGACGAGTTGATGATAACAGAAGACTACTCTCATGTCATCCATATAGTCTCCAATGTCAAAGGGACCATCCGGAAAGACAAGACCTGCTTTGACGTTATAAAGGCCGTATTTCCGGGAGGCACGATAACGGGCGTCCCCAAGGTGCGGTGCATGGAGATAATCGACGAACTCGAACCTGTAGCTCGCGGGCCTTATACCGGCTCGATAGGATACATAGGTTTTTCCAAAAATATGGACATGAATATCATTATCAGGACCTTCTTGATAAAGGACGGGACAGCTTATGTGCAGGCAGGCGCGGGCATCGTGGCCGATTCCGACCCTGAAAGGGAATATTACGAAACCCTCAAAAAGGCGGAGGCGCTGCTCACGACGCTCGAGACCCTCCCCGATTCAATAGGGCCCGAGTTGTGATAAACTTTATGGTATGCACCGCAGCCGGACGGCTGTCTGAAATATGATTAACGATCGGAGGTTCTTATGCCAAGGGGAATGAAGATAGCCATAAATACCGGCGGAGGCGATGCGCCCGGACTTAATGCCGTAATAGAAGCGGTGGTAATGTCCGCATACCACAGGGGGTGGGAGGTTTACGGCATCAAGAACGGATACACAGGACTTCTGAACACCGATGAAATTATTCCGCTCACGCCGGAAAGAGTGAGAGGGATATCCAGCATTGGCGGGACCATGATCGGCACAACCAACAAGGGCAATCCTTTCCAGATGCCTATAACGAACATGGCCGGAGAGACCGAGATACGCGATGTTTCCGACAAGGTCGTCGAGAATTTCAAAAGGCTGAGATTCGATTGCCTCGTTGCCGTAGGAGGGGACGGCAGTCTGAAGATTGCGCATGACTTCTGTAAAAAAGGCATGCCTGTCATAGGCGTTCCGAAGACCATAGACAATGACCTGAAAGCGACCGTAGTGACCTTCGGGTTCGATACTGCGGTCAGCATCGCAACAGAGGCCATAGACAGGCTCCACTCTACAGCCAAGTCGCATGAGCGGATCATGGTCGTGGAGGTCATGGGCAGACACGCCGGATGGATAGCCCTGAACAGCGGCATTTCAGGCTCTGCCTCGGTCATATTGATACCAGAAATACCTTTTGATATGGACAATATCTGCGAGCACATAATGGAACGCGACATCAAAGGCGAGCGTTACGCTATTGTGGTTGCGGCCGAAGGCGCGGCCCCAAAGGGTGGCCGAGCTATAGACAAGGGTTCCGGAGAGGTCGGCAGGCAGGACGTTGTCCTCGGCGGCGTAGGCGAATACGTAGCCAAGGAGATAGCAAAAAAGACCGGTAAGGACACTAGGTCTCTGGTGCTCGGGCATCTGCAGCGCGGGGGCTCTCCTACGACCTTCGACAGGTTGCTTTCCCTGCGCTTCGGCGCAGCCGCCGTAAGATTGATCGAAGAAAAACAGTTCGGTCAGATGGTCGCCCTAGTCCCCCCGGATGTAAAAGGCGTGCCGCTGGAAGAGGCGATCGGCCAGATAAAGCTGGTGTCACTCGACAGCGATACGGTGAGGACCGCGCGGGACATAGGAATAAGTTTCGGAGATTAAAAAGGATTTTTCCGGAAGCCGTTAAAGCTTGAATTCCATGTCTTGCGATACCGCAAGACATGAGAGGGCCGAACCTTGCGAGGCAGCTGTCGAATTACAATCGGCCACCATGCTATCCATGATCTCATCGGTATGGTCCTGATTGTGGTGGTATAATCCGAATGTTTTTACTTCAGCTTCAATCGCGAGCCTAAGGGCGTCCGTATAAAGCGAATGCCCCCATGTCTTCATGATCTTGTACTCGCTCTCAGTGTATTCCGAGTCGTGGATCAAAAGATCCGCGCCTTTTGAGAAGTTCATGTAATCGTCGTAATCGAGTCCCCCCGGATGCTTGAAGGCCAGTTCGTTGTCGGTAAGAAACACAAAGGTCTTGCCGTCCTCTTCGAATTTAAAGCCAAGCCCCCTGTTCGGGTGGCTGAGAGCTATAGGCGTAATCCTCACCGAGTCTATCTGATAGCTGGTCCTGCACGAGTCGTTGTTTTCGAATGTAAGATTCGCCTTGATTTCATTAAAGCTTACGGGGAAATGAGGCGGGCTCATAATATCGCCGAGCAGCTTTTCCAGCGAGCCTTGGGACGCAGGACATCCGAATATCTGTACGTTTGTTTTTTTCAGGTAGATCGGCTTAAAGAACGGGAAGCCTATTATGTGGTCCCAGTGGGAATGCGTAAAGATCATAGTAAAGTCAAAACGGCCTTCCTTCAAAAGCCTGTTGCCGAGTTTTCTGATCCCCGAGCCCGCATCTATGATTATAATTTCGTCGTTTTTGGTCCTTATCTCGATGCAGGGAGTGTCTCCGCCGTATTTGACGTATTCACTTCCGGAAACCGGAATCGAACCCCTCGCCCCCCAACATCTTATAAGCATTTATTCTCCGTTAAATTATGAATCTCTGGAATTATAACAGCAACGCGTCGAAAAAAAAAGCCTGCTACGGTCAGGCTTTAAACCGCAATCTAAAAACAGAAAAATGTGCTATTTGCCGAACGGGCATACAGGATACCTGCAGACCTCGCAGTTAAGACATAACCCCCCATGACCGAGTTCCGCGAGCTCTTTTCTTCCTATATGTTCTCCTGCCAGTATCCTCGGAAGCACAAGATCGAAGACCGTTGTTTTGTGGTACATACCGCATGCCGGAATGCCTACGATCGGGACCGGTTGAGCGCTGACCGCTGACTGCCGACTGCCGACTGTCTTTTGAACATACGCGGTCATGAACATGGCGCCCGGCAGGACTGCGGAACCGTATGTGATATCCGTTGCACCGAGTTTTCTTATCGCAAACCTTGTAATGTCGTCCGGATCAACGGACATACCGCCGGTTGTGATGAGCAGGTCGGCCCCGGCATCCAGAAGCTCTCTGAGTCTTGTTTCTATGTGTTCCTGATCGTCAGGCGCATAATATATTCCGGTTATTTCTCCGCCCAGCTCTTCGATTTTTTTCCTTATAATCGGCGCAAAGGCGTCCTGAATTTTGCCGTAGTAAACTTCGTTGCCAGTTATTACAACACCTGCCTTGGGTTTTCTGACGGCCTTTACCGTTATGACCCCGCCCGGAACTTTGCATAACCGTTCCGCCTGTTCGACAACCTCTTTTTTTGCTATCAACGGTATCGCCCTAGTGCCCGCCACCAACTGTCCGCTTTTTACCACCGTATTGTCATGCGTGGTAGCGCACATTATGTCTCCCAGCATATTGAAATCCAGCAGGGCGGCTTTATTGACCTTGAGCAGTCCGTCTCTGTCCGCTATTATGTTTATCTTCCCCTCGCGCGGAGCGCCCTGCATACGCACGCCTTCGCCCATAAGCGCGTTAGCAAGCCTGTATGCGGCGTCATCCTCATGGAGCTCGTCCTCAGAGACGCTCAGAACATAAAGATGCTCTTTGCCGAGCCTCCGGAGACGACAGACATCTTCGGCTTGTATGATGTGTCCTTTTCTGAAGGCACAGCCCTTGAACTCGCCTGTCCTGATTTCTGTGATGTCATGGGCCAAGACCGTTCCTACGGCATCGCTTACAGGCAAGGTTTTCATTCCCGGATAATGTTTTTCATTCGCAGAATCACACATAAATACCTCCGTATGTATTGATCAGTCTTTGTGAAATATTTTTTCGAACCTCTCATCCACAAGCTCGCATATCTTGTTTTCGAGGGCCTCGTATTTTTTTATAAACCGCCTTGCATCGTCTGTAAGAATTGCGCCGCCGCCGTTTTTCCCGCCTGCCCTGCGCTCGACCAGCTTTATTCCAAGCCGCTCCTCCATGACCTTTATATGGCTCCAAGCCTTTCTGTAAGAGATATTCACATCCTTTGCGGCCTGATTCACCGAGCCGTAACGGTCTATGGCTTCGAGCAAAAACCTGCGCCCCCTCCCGAATACAGGCTCTCCGTTTACTTCAAGCCAGAGCTTGGATTTGATCTCTATTTCGTTATGACTTTTCTGCATAACGCTTTTCAATAAAAAATCTTTTCTCCCCTCGTTATTGCTTCGTAGTAACCTTCACCGGCGCAATGTTTACAAACTGTCTTGCCGTTTAGTGTTGTTTCTCTTTTGTCCTGCACATGCTCTCCGCATATTTCGCATCGGACACGGCTTAAAGGCCGTCCGGGCATGTCTTCGGGTTTGATATTCACCGTCACTTCCATGCAGTCGAAAAGCTCTTTGTCGGACATGATTTTATAAGCCTCGGTCTGGGCCGCATATTTATTTTCGATGTCCGGAAAATATTTTTTCGCCTCTTCTTTCGATTCTTCTTTTGCGAGGACACGCACCGCCCTGCCTGTCTTAAGGTTCACAAACGTTGCGGCCATCTTGCCGTAATCCATGAACTTCATCGTCCTGTGGCCGAGACTGCACCCTGTAACGGATTGGACCGCATCCGTAGCGCACCTGTCCATCTCGACAAAAACGATTATGCTTTTTCTGTCTTTGCCTTTCGGCTCTTCGATTCCGGACATTTTAAGGCCGAGCATGGACATCCTGACGCCGAGCACCTGCCCCGGACAGAGATGTCCGTGAATTCTTACGGATTCGTCGAGAAGGCTTTGAAAATCAGGTCCGGTCATTAGAAGTATTATATCTCCATAAAATGTAAATTTGGTGTTAAAAATGGGCTAACGGCGTACTGCGCTAAAAGAAAACGGGTCATCTTCCCAAAACCCCTTTTCCACCCGTAAAGATCCGTTGATACAAAAACCGGAACACAAACCGCAACCGCTGCATAAAGCGCTGCTGAAGGCCAATCGTGGAGATGCCTCGCCCGGTCCCACCTTAAGCGCTCCTGTGGGGCAGATGCCGACACAGGAAAAGCAGTCGTCGCAATTATTGTCTGCGCCGACCGTATAGTAGAAATTCGTTGTCAGGGCCTTGCGTTCTTTGTCCGACAATGAAGATAGCACCTTGTTCAACAGTTCACGCCTGAAAGGAAGTTTTTTTTCGGAATACGCTGAGGAAAAGACATCTTTATCCTGCCGGTCTAACAGGTCGGCAGTCCTGCTGAGCGTAGCATTCTTCAAGACTGTAAAAAATCCACGCCTGTCGTAAGTGATATCTTGGTAGTCCAATTCATCCTCATGCAGGACAAGTATTATCCGCTTGGCCACGCCGGGAAAGGCGTAAGATGCAATACGGTCAAGCCGCTCCTTGATCCTTTCTTTTACAAAACCGTTCCCGCAATCCACGCAGCCTGCAAGGTCCACCTGAAAGCCATCCTTTACAAAAAACGCAAGAAAGATCAGGTGCTCATATGAGAGATATCCGAAACACGGACCTTTTATGTGGGCCTTACGGTCGGGCATACCCGAACAACCAAGCACCGGAGAAGAAAGGGAACGGCCCAATCGCATAAGTTTCGATGCAAGCGCGTAGAAATCAGGCTTGCTGCCGTTAAAACATCCGGAAGGACATTCGGAAACGCAAAGCATGCATTGAGTGCATGTATCGGCATCCAACACAATATCGTCGCCTGTAGTAATCGCTCCTGCGGGGCACACATCGACACAGGTTGCACATGCAAAACCGTCGAGGCGCATACCCAGACATCTCGACCTGTCTACAGTGACAGCCGCATCCCGGTCCAATGCCTTATGCAGTAATCGCTCACGGATCATAGGTTAGTTCTTACTCTCCATAAGTTTCAGGAACATCTCTTGTTGCACAACCCGATACAAAGGCCGACAAACATTCGGCAAGCGAGACGTAAAAGGAATTGTCGGCGCAGGTCTTGATTCTTTCGCAGAAGCCGGGCACCCATTTGCTTATGAATTTTTCATGGAAAAATCGCTGCTTTGTGGAGAATTTCCGGGCGGCCTCCGTGTCCTTTGCAGTAATGGCATCGGCCTTCTTACAGCAGAGATAGTACATAAACTCAAGCTCAACGGTAATATGGTCCGGCAGTTCCTTGAAGTCCCCGTCTATGACAAGGCCCTCTTCCTCATATATCCTGACCGCCTCGATGGTCGAGTCTCCCATCAGGCGTTTTTCGTTTTCCATGTAAAATGATCCGTACGGGGGGGCCTGCAATTCAAATGGGCCGACGAAAAGTCGCGCATACTCCACCGCAAGATCCTCGTCACTGAGCTTTACCAACGCTTTATCCATGGCCCCGGCATGGACCGATGCATCCGGACAGATGTCCCACAAAATTGCATGTAAGTTGCCCAAAACATTTTCTTCTCTTAAAACGTTTTTTTCCGGCAAGTAGAAACATGCGGAAAAGAGGCGATAACAATCGCCTCTTTTCCGCTCCAATTCAACAAGCCGGGCGCTGCCCGTATCCGCTTCGCAAAGCGCTTGCATCAGATAACAACCTCCGGGGAACAGATTACAGGGAGCGCCGTCGGACGCTCCCTGCTTTTTAACTTATACTTTTTTGGCCTCTGCCTTGTAACTTCTGATGTAATAAACATTGGGCTTTGTGCCCTTTTCTCCGGCCTTCAACAGCTCGCCCTTGTTGTTCTTCAGCTGCACGGAGTTATGGGCCTTGAGAGCCTTGCTGACATCGCTGCCGGGGTCGGAAAGATCGCCGAATATACGGGCCTTAGCAGGGCAGGAAACCACACAGTAAGGCTGTTCGCCGTTCTTTACCCGGTGCTCGCAGAATATACACTTCTCGGTTATGCCGCTCCTTCTCACGCTCTCATATTCAGGGTGTTTGTAGAGGGTGCGGTGCGGGGGCATATCGCCGGCAACCTTGGCAACCTGCGCCCCTGAAGCTGTGCAGTCTTTGATGAGTTCTTTTTCGTCTTTGTAGAACGGGTGTGTCGTCCCGCCGTGGGCGTTGAAGCTGAGCACACTGTAAGCAGCTTTGTCCTTATCTACATCGGTGGAACTGTAAGGACATGCCTTTTGGCATCGCTGGCAGCCTATGCACCGTTCATCGTTGTGCATTGTAATACCGTCCGGCGTCTTGAACATGGCCTTGGGCTTAACAGGGCAGGCCTTGACGCAGGGCGCGTCCGTGCAGTGGTTGCAAAGAACGGGCATTGCCGCGAATTTTACGTTCGGGAACTTTCCCTCCTCCTTATAAACAAAATCGGCCCAGTTGAAGCGCTGTCCGTCGGCCCTGTCCTGAGTATTGTTTTCGGTCTTGCAGGCGATGGCGCACGCGCCGCAGCCCACACACTTCTGCAAATCTATTACCATTCCGTATTTTGGCATCTTATAGTTCCTCCTTTCCTTACGCCTTCTCGATCTTCACGCCGGTGAAACCGCCGTTACGCGCAGTGGAGCCGCTCAACCGGTCATAGTCGTCAACGAGCAGTTCGTTATTGTTGCCGCCGCGAGGTTCTGCCTTGGCATAATCTTTAGCGGCCACACGGCCATATGCCCAGTGGCCCTGTCCGTAACACTTTGCCACCGTGCCCGGACGCACGCCCTCCCATAGGCGGACCTTGGTGGTAATGCTGCCTGTCGTAGATGTAAGGCGGACGGTATCGCCGTTCTTGATCCCGAGTTTTTTGGCATCGCCCGGGTTGATCTTGACCACGTCGTCCCAACTGACATCGCCAATATCCACTTTCTTGAATTCCTGATACCACGGCGCGTTCTGGCTCCTGCCTTCCCTGTTGAGCCTCGACTTATGGTCGATAAAGGTAAACGGGTATTCCTTTGCGTCGCCGTGGCGTTTGGGCGACTCATAGTGCGGAACAAAGGCCAGTTCACCCTTCGCCTCGTAACCGCTCGCACTAAGAATATCGTCTATAGAGGTATTGTGCTTCTTGGCATGCTCGGCAAGGGCCTTCTTCATGGTCTCGCTGTAGAACTCGAACTTCTTGGTCTCGGTCTTGAACTTGCCCCAGTTCTTCTTGTAGGCATAGGTCTCGGAATTGTAGATGCCTTTCTTCTTAAAGTCCTCCCACCCTGCAACTTGGTCGCCCTTCATCTTCTCCTTGCCGTTCCATACCTTCTGGCTCGCGATCTTTGCCGTTATCTCGCAGAATTCGGCGGCGTTTGTAGGCTTTTTCTTGGTTTCAGGGTCTTCAAAAGAGGCATAGTAGTCGTATAGGTTGGCAAACCCTTTGGCCTTCAGCTTCTCTGCCAGCAGCCACATAACCTCGGTCTCCTCTGCCTTGGTCTGCCAGAGCGGCTTTATTACAGGCTGCTGGATGGACATATGTCCGTGCAGATTTGCCATATTGGTTATTATAGAGAGCTTCTCCGCAGGGGCGAAGGTGGCAGGAAGAACAATGTCCGCATACTGGGTCATCTCCGAGGCATTGGTGACCATATGCACGAAGAACGGCACCTTGGCCATCGCCTTTTCCCAACGCTGTGCGCCTGTGCAGGAAAATACGAAATTACTCCAAGTGCTCAGGAATATCTTGATAGCATTCGGGTCTTTCAGCATACCGTTGGCCACATTGTTAGTGACCACGCCGCTGCCGGGCTTTGCGCCCATCATGGCCGGCATGTCCTTTGCGCCCCGGCCGTCGATCTTCTTGCCGTGTCCGTGCTTTTTGGCGACTTCATCTATAAACTTGTCTGGTTTGGAGAATTTCTCGACAGGCACGCCGGAGCTCTGAAAAACGCCGCCTTCGGTCTCGACAGATCCGAGGATGCCGTTCAAGGCGTAGACCGCCATAGAGGCATAGGTGCCGCGCGGTGTCATGGCCACACCGGGCCCCATGTAAACAGCGCAGGCTGAACCGGCCTTACCCATGATGCGGGCCACGCGGACTATCTGCTTTTCCGGGATCAAGGTGATCTTGGAGGCCCATTTCGGGGTCTTGTCCTTAAGTTCTATGTTCCACCACTTGACCACACCATGTGTCTGCTTCTCGGCAAAAGAAGACTCATCAACTGCAGCCCCGCTTTTAAAGAGGTTCTTGCCGTCTTTGAAGTCTCCGACGAACTCCTTGCTCCACATACCTTCGGTCATGATAACATGGGCTATTGCAGCCGCAAGGGCGCCGTCCTCTCCCGGTTTTATGGGGAGCCATTCATTGGCCTTGGCCGCAGATGCGGAGAGTCGGGGATCAACGGCAATTACAGTGCCTCTGTCGAAAATATCGCCGAATTTGTTTATGGCGTTGGGGACTTGGCGGTTTGAACTGAGCGGGTCCGTGCCCCAGATCACCAGACAGTTGGTCTTGGCCATATCGTAATCGCGGTAGCCGAAGAAACCCTGCGTATAACCGGGCCCCATCTTCTCGGCCTCGGCGCATATGGCGCTGTGGGAGAAGTAATTGGGCGTGCCGTATATCTTCGGCAAAGTGCCATAGAGCAGTTCGGTGGATATGGGAGAGTAACGGCCCCGCATATACATCAGTTTCTCGGGCTCCCCCGCTTTACGCAAAGCTACCATTTTATCGGCAATCGTATCCAGAGCTTCATCCCATGTAATAGGAACGAACTTAGGATCGATGCCGCGCCCTTTTTCAGGATTGGTGCGCTTCATCGGCACTTTGATCCGGTCGGGATCATAGACCTGCTGGAGCATAATGTGCCCCCTAGGACAGCAATAGCCGTTATTGGCCTTGCTGAGCTGGTTGCCCCGCACCTTGACGACGCGGCCTTTTTGAACAAAGAACTCTACAGGACACCAAGCAGTACAGCCCTGACAGGTGCTTGGCACCCAGTTGCCAGCCTCTGTGGCCATAGCGCCCTTGGCTGCGTGCTCATGCCCCTTTGCAAAGGCGTTAAGCGACGGACCGCTGACTGCCAAAGCTGTCCCTGCAGCCACCCCCGCTTTCAGGAAATCTCTTCTCTTCAATTCCATAATCCAACCTCCTTGTTATTAAAAATTTAAAAGACTAAGAATAAGCGACATAAATCCGACAGCCCTTACATGTATTAAAAAAATAGCGCAATACGGCCCCATTGTCAAATCTTAAAAGCCTACGCACGGCGAGTATTTCGTATCAGCTTTTTAATCCTCATGCCGCCCCCATGCTGTCATCATTCATGCTCACCGTGATTGTGATCTCCTGTTCCCAGAAAACCCCGTTAAGAGGAGAAAGCAGCCCTTTGACCGTACTCTGAAGAAGCTGTCTCGCAAATTCCTTCTCTATCACAATTTTTTTGCCGTCCGAGTAAATGCCCGTAAAATTCTCATCGATATGAACAGTTACAAGGTTGGATATATTTCCAAAAGATCCGGCAATGGCCATTACTACATTTCCGATATACTTCTGCGTGAAGCTGTTCAACTCTATCCGGTTGCCTTTACATATCAAAGCGGTTTTAAATTTGTCGCTTTTTACAGAAGGTTGCGATATCATATTGACATTAATGGTATCAACTTTCATGCCACTTGCAACTCCTTGAAATTTAAAGAATTGACTTTCAAGCCACTGTTACCTTAACGAAACGGGAAATGCATGTTACCCGCTTAAACAGCTTAATCTAAAAAGAAATACAAAACTGCGCCGATATCGGGCAATGTTACGAATAAGTAACGCTTCTGGGTTCCAGTTTTGCCGGTTTCTTTTTCACAATTTGGTTTTGTCCGCAAACCCCGACCTCTGCGGTAAAATAAAAAATACTTCCGGTCCACTCCTCGCTTTCGACCCATATGCTTCCCTTCATCATCTTGACGAGTTCTCTGCAGATGCTGAGCCCAAGCCCTGTCCCGCCATACTTCCTAGTTGTCGAAGCGTCCGCCTGACTGAAATTTTCGAATATAAGGCAGTGCTTGTCCCGGGGGATGCCGATCCCTGTGTCACGTATAGTAAAGAGCAGGTCTATCACCCTGATATCTTCACCCCCGTTGCAGCCCTCCACGCTCAGCGCCGACACACATACATCAATTTTCCCCTGCTCTGTAAATTTCAGCGCATTGGCTATAAGATTGCTCAAGACCTGTCTCTTCCTTGTGGGATCGCCCGTCAGTTTCACCGGTACATCCGGAGCAATCTCATACTCCAAAGCAATCCCTTTATCCAGCGCTTGTGCGGAAAAGAGGTGTACCGTGGCCTGTACGACATCATGGATGTTAAACTCGATGTTTTCGAGTTCCATTTTGCCCGACTCTATTTTAGACATATCCAGAACGCCGTTGAGCAGTGATAGTAGGGCCTCTGCAGCGCGCTTTACAGTTTCGAGGTTTTTACGCTGTTTCGATGTCAGCCCGGTTTCGAGCGTTAGTTCGGTCATGCCGATGATCGCAGTCATCGGGGTGCGTATCTCATGGCTCATATTGGCCAAAAAACGGCTCTTCTCCGCAGAAACCGCCTCCATAGTCTCTTTTTCCACCTTTATTTCGTGATACTTCCTGACAGCGTTCAGCATGGAATTGAATTTCCCTGTAAGCGAAGCTATTTCGTCCTCACCCCTCACCTCCATCGATACATCAAGCCTGCCTTTTTCGACTTCTGCCATTTTATGGAGAAGCTCCCCAAGCGGCCGGCCGGCAAGGCGGGAAAAGAGGAGCATAATAATCGCAGTCGAAAAAAGAAGTGTCAGCACCGCAACTGCAAACAGGATTCTTCTGTTGCCCGAGACAAAGGCGTCCGCATCTTTCATGGTAACGGCCACATAAAGTTTCCCCAAGAACCTGTTCCCGGAAGTGTGGCATTTCCGGCATTCCACGCTGTTCCTGATAAGCCTGATATTCAACAGCGTCCTCTCCCCGTTGTTTTTTGTGAACAAGGCTGACAGGTCTTCCTTTCCGGGCAGCTTTCCGTTATGACATTTGCGGCAGTTCTCTGTGTTGCTCCTGTCTGCGACATCCCCTATTTCAGCTTGGTTTTTTGCCCATTTGATTTTCCCATCCAGCGACATGATCTTTATATCTTCTATCATAGGCTCTTGGCCTACAGCGCTTACTACGGCATTCATACGCCCTTTTTCTCCGGAAAGCATGGCCTCGCGAAGGCTCTCCTCAAGCACGTCGACCATCTTCTTCGACTCATTTTCAGCCATTCCCAAAAGGCCTCTTTCGGTATATGAGAGTGACAGGTGCAAAAACAGGCTCAACACCGTGAAAAGCCCCAACGCAGAGGCGACCGCCATTTTAAAGCCTATGCTTTTGGTGAATTTCAATCTCATTTTTGCGCGTATGGCCCAAAATTTTTCTTCGGTCCAGAATTTTTTATGTCCGGCAGTTCTACGCCTAAATCCCGTTTCCCGCTCCAATCCTTTATTTGCCCGCAAATAACGCTGACGTCAAAGGGTTTTTCAATAAATAAATCTATTCCTGCGTCTTTCATCTCCGACTCTATTAAGGGACAGTCAGCCGAAATAAGCACTATCTTCCCTTTATAGTCCGCGCCCCTGAAATGCCTTGCCAACTGAAGCCCGTCCACAGGACTCATTCTGTAATCGGTAATGACCACATCGAAATAGTGCGGCGCTATAGAAGTAACAGCGAGAGACGAAGAAATTGTGGCTGCAACATCAAACCCCTTGCCGGTAAAATAATGCAGAAGCGAAGCGATGATAACAGGCTCGTCGTCAACGATCAAAATCTTTGTCTTATAACTCAATGCCGCACCTCTTTCGTCGTTTTTTGAAAGCATCCTGATTAGACCTTAATCCGGACAATTTTCATCCTGAAATTTAGAGCAATTTCGGTGCCACCTGCAACACTATGATTTTATTGGATTTGCGATTATCGCAATGTTACTGAAATGAAACATCTTGGACAAAGAAAAAATATCCGTCAATAGCGCTGGTATAAGCAAGGTCCGTATTTATGGGAGAAACACCGCTTGTTACATTTACGAAACAGAACGTTCGGATAATTTTACAGGACGGCTTTAAATGCTTTTGCAGCGGGAATTGCGGAGGCTAAATGGACGGTTCATTCAATCCCGTAGGCTTTCATCTTTTCCCAGAGGGTCTTTCTGCTGATGCCGAGCATCTCGGCAGCGCGTGTTTTATTATTGCCTGTCGACTTTAGTATTCTGACAATATATTCCCGTTCGGCCTCTGCCGCAACAGCCGAAAGAGCGTGTTTCTTAACGCCGCCCGTTTGGGCGGAAATACCCGGCGGCAGGTCGTCTTTACCTATTACATCGGAAGCGCAGAGCGTCACGCATCTCTCTATGATGTTTTCGAGTTCCCGTATATTGCCCGGATAATCATAATTCAATAAGGCGTCCAAGGCCTCCTTGGAAATGCGTATATTCCTAGATGTTCCCGAACAGTAGCGTTCAAGGAAAAAATTGATAAAAAGAGGAATGTCCTCCTTGCGCTCGCGTAAAGGAGGCATTGTTACGGGTATTACATTCAGGCGGTAATAAAGGTCTTCCCTGAAAGCGCCTTGCCGCACTTCTTCCTCGAGGTCCTTGTTGGTAGCTGCCAATACCCTGACATCGGCATTGATCGTCTCCACGCCTCCGACCCTCTCGAATGTTCTTTCCTGTATGGAGCGCAACAATTTCGCCTGAGTGGAAACCGGGATGTCCCCTATCTCATCGAGGAATATTGTGCCGCCGTTTGCAAGCTCGAACCTCCCCGGCTTTCTTTTCATTGCGCCGGTAAAAGCGCCTTTTTCATAGCCGAACAACTCGCTCTCTATAAGACTTTCGGGAAGGGCCGCGCAGTTGACCTTAATCAAGGGCTTGTCCTTTCTCTTGCTCTGGTAATGGATAGTTGTAGCCACAAGCTCCTTGCCTGTACCGCTTTCGCCCAAGATCAAGACCGTGGCGTCCGAAGCAGCGACCCTTTCTATCATGGCAAAAACGCCTTTCATAGCTTCGCTTTTGCCGATTATGTTAGGGAAGTTATAGCAGCGGTCAAGGTCTCTTTTAAGTCTGACGTTCTCTTCCTTAAGTTTTTTTACTTCAAGCGACCTTTCGACGAGCAGAAGAAATTCATCGAGCGAAAAAGGTTTCGTTATATAATCGAACGCTCCGAGCCGCATAGCTTCAACAGCGTCCTTGATCGTGCCGAAGGCGGTCATCACTATGACCTGAGCGGTATTCATCCGCATTATGCCCCTGAGTATATCGAGCCCGCTCATGTCAGGAAGCCTGACATCGGTCACTACCAGACTGAAGTCGGCCCCTTCGAAAGCCTTCAGCGCCTCTGCGCCGGTCTCAAAAGAAGAGACCTCATAACCAGCGGCGGTCAGCGCGTCCTCGATGGTGACCCTCATTATTTTTTCGTCTTCTATAAGCAGTATTGTTTCTTTCATAAGCCGGCTTTCATCCCGTCCACAGGGAGGCTGACAATAAAGACGGACCCCTTTCCGGGCTCGCTCCTTACCGAAATGTCTCCATTGTAATTTCTGATTATCTCATAGGTCAACCAAAGACCGAGCCCTGTGCCTTCTCCAGTCGGTTTGGTAGTATAGAACGGATCGAATATCCTGTTGATATTTTCGGCCTCTATACCGCAGCCGCTGTCTATGACCTCTATTTTGACCGTCATGCCCTCTTTGCGGCCCCGCACCGTGAGCGCCCCGCCGTCCTCCATCGAATGGAGCGCGTTGATAAACAGGTTCAGCAGCATCTGCTGAAAATCGTGCATATCGACGACTACAACAAGGTCGGCAGGGATTTCGTGGACGAATTCTATGGCCGCTTTTTTGAATTTGTACTCCAGAAACGAATAAACACTCTCGACAGCGCCCCTCACATTGACCCGGACCGGAGCGTGGTCCGTCTTCTTCGACATCCACAAAAGCTTGTTAACGGTATTCTCTATCCTGTCGAGGCCTTCGTTTACCAGTGAGAGATATTTTTCTCTGAACTCAGGATTGTCGCCGTTCTGCCTGAGCATCTGAATGCAGTTGAACAGGCCTCCGAGAGGATTGTTGATTTCATGGGCCACGCCTGACGCAAGTATTCCTATGGATGCCAGCTTTTCGGACTGGACAAGCTTTTCATGGGTCTTTCTGATCTCCTCATTCGCCTGTTTGATCCTTTCGATCATATTATTGAACCTCTCGCCGAGCATCGCGAGTTCGTCATCCCCCTTTATGTCGACCTTGGCATCCAGATAATCCGCGCCCGTCTTTTCCATGGTGCTTGCAAGCTGCGTTATGGGACTTATAAAGCGTCTGCTCAAAAAGAGGATCATCACAAACCCCGAACTTATCAAAAACAGCGTGAGTAGGATGATCTTTTTTACGGTAGCGATAATTTCGCGCTCCACCTTTTCGAGAGAAATACCGAACTTCAATGTGCCCCAGCGTTTCTTGCCTATGGAGAGAGGCACGCCAAAATCGAGGGCTTCATGGTCCTTGTGCAAAAACTGTTGTATAAGGGTCTTGTCAGACCCGATATATTTTTTTGTTAAATGATCGGCATAGACCTTTCCATACTCCGTAATGTCGTTGTGCGAAATTACCCGCCCCTCTTCGTCCAGAATAGCTATATACAAGAGATCGACATCTCTCCTGTTGAAGATTTCGAGTATATAGTTGTCGAGAAGCCCCCCCTCTTCGACGAGGCCCAGCCTTTCGTATATGAGGTCGTTAATAATCGGGATGGCGAGCGTCTCTCCAAGCAGCTGGCCCTCCCTTTCGACTTCGGCCCGCAGAATGGCTTTTTCCCTCTGTACCGACGCATAGCCGAGGATCGACATAAAAACTATTATCGCAATCGTGGTGATTAAAACGAATTTCGTCTGAAGACTCAAACCCTTCATAGTCTTATCTTGGGATGGCAGCCCCTGCCGCAGGTCTGCGGCACGGCATTTATCTTTGTCCGTATGCCTTCATAGTCCTTGTCGGAAGTCTCGGTAAAGCCGTTTTTAAGATCGTCGTCGAGCCTTTTCAGTATTTTCTCATGGACCGGATTTTTAGGGTCGAGTTCAAGGAGCGCTTTTTTTATATTTTCCGCTGCCGAGAAAGAGGCGCCCGGACTTATGGTGATAGGTCCGACCGGAATGGGTTCTGATTCGGCCACCACCTCTATTCCCAGCTTCATATATTTTTTGGCCACGGAATCCCTTACGGCGCCGGCATCGTACTGACCTTTCAGCACAGCCTTGACAACCGTATCGTGGTAATCGAAATTCGCATAGTTGCCGAGATCGCTTAAATGTATGCCTGAGTTGGCAAAGAGATACCTTGCCATAAGATTCCCGGACGTGGATTTCGATGCGGCAAAAGCCACGCTCTTGCCTTTCAACTCTTTAATCTCTTTCAGGGGCAGGCCTTTTTTCCTGATAATAACGCTCTTGTAGACAGCAGCGCCGTCCACCCCTTTGGGCTTTAAAACGCTGATGGCCCCGAATTTAGAATGTGCCTCAAGATACGTCAGAGGGCCGAGGAGCGCTATATCTATCTCCCTGCTGCCTATGGCATTTACGGTATCTTCATAATTTTTCTTTATGACCAACTCGTAGGCGTACGGCGTCTTTTCGGACAGATAATCGATCAGCGGCTGGTACTTCTCATAAAGAATGCGCGGATTGTCCCTCGGGATCACGCCGAAATATATGGTCTGTTTTTCCTTTTCATTCTTCAGGGCCTTCGGTCCGGCTGTCACTGCCCGCTCCATTTTCCTTATCGAATCGTACGCCTTGTCCGATATCTGCACAAAACCGTCTACCATCATCGCACCCAGTATCTGTTTGCCTTTGGCCGACCTATGCATATTCAGAAAAGCCTCTTTTATCTTTTTCTTCAAAACAGGGTCTATGTCTTTCGTAACAACGACCGGCGGAATGCCGAAAGACTCGGACCGTTTAATGATCTTTGTTTGCCGCGCATAGGGGGAGCCTTTCTTATGCATGTATTCGTAGACTATACTTTCGACCGCCGCGCCGTCCACAACCTTTTTAGCGACCAGTTCTACGGATTTATTGTGGCTGTAACTGTATATGTGCTTTTTAAAAAACTTGTCGGAAGATTGTCCTGTTTTTTTCAGCAGGTATTCCGGATAAAGTTTTCCGGTATTTGATTTCGGGTCGGTAAAGGCAAAGGTCTTCCCCTTTAATTCCTGAAAAGATCCCATAGGGCTGTCTTTATGGACGATGATGTAGGAATGGTATTCGGCCTTGCCGTTGACACTGGGGGCCGCGATAAGCTCTATCCCGAACTGCTCGCGGTTCTTAACATACGGCGCAGAGCAGATAAACGCAACTTTGACGCTGCCTGTTTCGAGCAGCGAGTCCATCTCTTCATAAGTCCGCCTATGCACCATCTGCACGGGTTGCTTTATCTGCTCGCCCACATAATCGATAATCTCCTGATAATATTTGACCGCATCGACAGGGGTTATCATAGAGGCGACGCCGATTTTAACAGGCGTGTTTTGTTGTGAGTAAGATGAAACAGGAAAAAGAAGACCTGCCATTAGAGCAACAAAAGGGAAAATTACATTGACCTTTTTAATCATGCCCGTCACGAACAAAGTTTAAATCAGTCCTGTCCGACATTGCAAATAAGAGTTCAGCGGTCGGGCCGCAAGCTGAGGGCATAACACTCCGGTTAACTTCCCGCCCTTAATTTCTCGGAAAAGTACGCAGACAGACCGTTTGCGACTATAGCTGCGGCGACCTGTTCCACATCGTAGACCGTCCGGATAAAATCAACGGCCACTCTGTCCGAAGTAATTTCTACAACAGTCGTACAGGTGCGCGGGTCGCCGTCTTTAGGCTTTCCTACGCTCCCTGCATTGATAAACACCCTGCCGTTGATCTCTTTTCGATAAGGTTTGTGAGTATGGCCGTAAATCATGATGTCCGCGTCCGCCTTTTCCGCCATTTCAATAAAAAACTTCTCAGGCCTGTCTTCGTACCAGTAGAGGTTGTTCTTGCGCGGCGACGCATGGAATATCTTAACCCTTTTGCCTTCCGCGGAAAATGATATTTCAGGAGGCAGCGACCGCATATACTCTTTGCTTTCCGGGGTTGTGTTTGTCTTTGTCCATGAAAAAGAGAGTCCGGCCATTTCCGCTTGAAGCGGTTCTTCATACTTGCAGCCGCAGTGTTCCCTGTCATTGGCCACGGCCTCGTCGTAGTTGCCCTGTACGCCGGAGATGTCATGTTCGATCAGAAAATCGACCACCTCGTTTACAAACGGCGCATAGCCGCCGAGGTCTCCAAGATGGAATATCTTTTCGGCCTTCGCATCGACAGCGGCTTGGTACGCTGCTTTTAAGGCCTCGATGTTTCCGTGAATGTCACCCAATACCGCGAATTTCACGCCACCTCCCGCACCACGTTGATGAGACCTGTTATGTTTTGGAGACTATTCAGTGCCCGGAAATTCCCTGCCCTCTTTGATTCCGAAGAACATCACCTTTGCCGGCACATCAATCTTTGAGACAAACTCCATCTTGCCTGCATCGACCTTTGCCAGCTTCTTGTCATCGGAAGCCACTGCATAGAAGAACTTGCCGTCCGGCGTAAAATAGGAGGCATGCGCCTGCTTGGTCCCATTGCCGATGCGGATATTTTTTATGTTTTCCTGTTTTGCTATGTCTATCACAGAAATTACCCCGTCATTATGATGCACGACGAAGAAATACTTTCCGTCGCGGGAGAGGGACGGATGCCCGGGGCCCTTGCCGGTCTTTATCGTCTTGATCCACTCCCTCTTTCCCGTATCCAGAACCGCAATATGTGAGCCGCCCTCATTGCAGAAGAAGAAATAGCGGTTGTCAGGACTGAATGCGCCGTGATGGCCTAACCCTTTTTCACCTTCAGCAAGAGGGAAAGGCATATCCTTGATAATAGTATCTGTACCGGCATCAATAAGGGTCAGGCTGGTGCCGCCTTTGGTCTTTTCGTTGATGGAATAGAGGATTTTGCCGTCGGGTGAAGGATGCAGATAATGACTGCCTCCCTGAAGCGTGATAACTTTCTCAATGCTGCTTTGTGAGATATTGACCTTGACGATAGCGCCGTTAACCGAGTCGGGAGCATAGACGAACTTTCCGTCCGGACTCCAATACGGGTGTTTCACCATTGGAGCTTTAAACTCACCCGCCACCTTGCCGAGGTCGATCGTGCTGATAATCTTATCGCTTGCCGTGTCGATAAGCGACAACTTCAGGGCGTCCTTATAAGCAACGGCCAGCGTCTTTCCGTCCGGTGATATAGCGAGTTGAAATGAAGTCGCAGGCAGGGCGATGGTCTTTGCTACTGTCCAGCTGTCGGCTTGTATAACTGTAAGGTCTTTGCTTCCACGGTTGTTCACATAAATACGGCCGCCCGGCGTTGTCGCCATTGCATGAGGGACCGCTCCTGTAGGCAGAGTCTTTATCACTTTTTCAGAGATCAGGTCTATGACAGCTACGCTGTTGTCACCTTCGCTCGAAACAAAGGCTGTTCGTTCTGAAGCCCAAACCATATTGCTGAAAAACAAGGACCACAAAAACACAACGAATAAAGCCGCTGACTTTTTCATTTTACTACCTCCCCTTTTTGAATGAAATTATTCTGCCTTCAAGGCCTCTATCGGGTCAAGCCCTGCTGCCTTGGCCGCAGGGTAAACGCCGAGCTGCTCCGAGAGAAAAAAACAATACAGAGAATTCTTCCGACCAAGCTACCGCTACGCTCAAGGTCAGGGGTTCCACAATGAACTGAAGCAAAAGGTCTCTCTTCAGCGCGCCGACCGCCCGTCTCAAGCAGATCCCCCTCGTCCGCTCATTACTGGATATAAGCATAATAGCGAGAATGCCGATCCCCACGACGAGCAAGCAAATCCCTGATACAGAGATACTAAGAACTAACATGACAAAGCCTCATATCTGTCATCCTCGGGCTTGACCCGGGGATCCGGTATTTTCAAGATATTTCTGGATTCCCGCCTTCGCGGGAATGACAAATCATGTGGCATTGTAAATGTATTCCTTAGTAATTAAACTCCGCAGAAGGGAGGTGGAACATCCCTTCTGCGGCTTAATGAAGTATGTAGTTAATGACTGTGCAACTTATACACTCCCGGCACTTCGAAGAGGTTGGTATAAGTGTTTATTATCTGGGCTGCTTTGTCCCCTGTGGGTATGCCCTTCACGACCTCGCGGGTCTGCATGTCTATCACATAAACCGCGCCGTCGCCTGCATTGGTGGCATATGCCTTCTTGCTGTCTGCACTAAAGACCATATGACCGATATGAGTTCCATTGCCAATTGCGACATCTTTCAGTCTGAGCCCGGTCCGTGCATCAACAAAGGTTATGATATTAGACCCGCCGTAGGGAGTAAGTACAACATACTTGCCGTCAGGAGTAAGATATGGGTGACCGACGCTATTGGCGCCCTTAAGTGTTCTCACAATCTTCTGTTTAGCAACGTCTATCATTGCCACAGTCGTTCCGCCGAACTTGGGCCCGGGCCCCCGGTTGCAGAAGAAGAAGTTCTTTCCATCAAGTGTAAAAATCCCGTGATGACCTTCGATAGGCTCGCCTTCGGCTGTCGGAATTTCGATCTTCTTCACCTCATTAAATGTCGCCATATCAATAATCGATACGGAAGGTTTTATCTTTGCAGCGTCGTTGCCTTCAAGAACTATCCATGCCTGCTTGTTGTCAGGGGTAGGCACAATGTAATGCGCCGGGCTGTCCCCGTCAATCGTCGCAACTACTTCGAGTGAAGGAATTTTAAGAACATATACCTTTTTGTCGGCATAGTTCTGGACAAAAGCGTACTTACTGTCCCATGTAAAGGCCGAGTGCATCATCAGCGGGCCTTTCTGTGCCTTATTGCCATGATCAACGGCAAAGGTCTTCAGTTCCTTGTCTGTCCTAGCGTCAAGGAGGACCGCCTTCACCTCTCCTGTGTGATTGACAAGCACATACTTTCCGTCAGGCGTAACAAGGGGGTGTTTGGGGTTCTTTCCTGTCTTGATATGCTTCAGGGTTTTGTGCGTGACTGCGTCAATAACAGTGACCGAATCACCGCCGTTTTCACCTACATATATCTTTTTCAGGTCCGGCGTAAGACAAGCAAGCCATCCGGTAGCGCCGGTATCGCAATGACCGATGACCATGTCCTTCTGCGGATCGATGAAAGACAGTGTCTTTGATGCCGCATTCGGGACAAATATCCATTTAGACACTGCTGCATAAACAACAGAACTCAGTCCAGCTACAATCAAGGCAATTACCAGATACCGCAATATTTTTTTCATAAGTTCCTCCGTCTTTCTCTCATTATTATTACCGCTCAATGGCCTTATAACTCCCGTCAGCATTCCATTTGAAGTTCGCATTGAGATACCTGATGCTGTATCCCTTGTCCGCAAGTATTTCATAAGCCATGCGCGCCCTGTTGCCTGCTTGGCAGTGAACAATGATCTCCTTGTCCTTCGGCAGCTCGGACCAGCGCATGTCAAGGGTGTCTATCGGGATAATGACCGTACCCCGTATTCTGCTCCTGATGACTTCACCCGCGCTGCGGACATCGAGGACCAACTTGTCTGCAGGCTTGTTCTTTACGATCGAGTCGAACTCCTCCACCCTGAGCGTGCCGGGCAGCGGCTTATGCTTATACTCGATCTTGCCGAGAAGGGCGTTCTTTTCCGTCGGATAGCCCTTGGCCTTCCATTCGGCAAGGCCGCCGTTAAGGATATAGCCGTTGTCGTAGCCGTTGATCCGCAGCGTCCTGTGTGCCAGTTCAGCCTCGGCAGCGTTGTCGGAATAGAAGATGATGCGGGTCTTCTTTTTGTCTGAAGGAAGGGCGGCTGAAAGCTCTTCGAGTTTCGTTACCGGAAAGTTGACAGCATTTTTGATATGCTCCTTTTTTGCCTTCTCATGTTCCCTGAGATCAACAAGAATGTATGAGCCTCCCTTGTCCGCAAGGAATTTCAAAAATTCCGGTTCGGTCAATACAGGATGGCCTGTCTGCTGCCATGTGGGAAAGCCTGCGTAAAAAAACTTCACGTTCTTGTAGCCATATACCTCTTTTGCCACACGGGCAAAGTGGGGGCTCATGCCTCAGCCATAGCTGTTGCAGTAAGTTATAATCGTAGTATTTTTATCTTTCGGCAGCCTGTCCTTGAAATGGTTGAACCTGTAAAAGGGGAAGGTGATCGCTCCGGGCAGATGCCCCTCCTGATAGTCGGCAACACCGCGCACGTCGAAAACAGCATAGTTGGCCTGCTGCGGGTCTTTCTTCAGAAGCGCTGCCAGTTCATCGAGTTCAATGACCATATCAGCGGATATGAAGTCATAGTTGGGCTTGTAGCTAATCGCTTCGGCATAGACCGTACCGTCTTTCTCGCGGACCTTGACCAGCACCGCCTCTTCATTGCCGAGCTGTCTCACGGATTCAAACTTATTGAGTTTAGTGCCCTTGTCATAGCGCACATTCCAGACATCCTTGCCGGCCTGAACAACAAACGAGTCTTCGCCCTGTGACCCGGATTTCACCAGCCCCCGTATGGTATCCACCTCATTTTTGTGGCACCCGGCACAGATAGGACTGATGCGCTCTTTGCCTGCTGCTCCTGCAGGGCCGCCCATCACAAAAACCGCAACCAGAGTCATGAACAATGTCTTCAGAAAATATCTTCTCATAATCCCGCTTCCTCCTTTTTTTGTAGAAGGATATATCAATACTCGTGCCAGCGGGATGGCGCAAGTAATTTGACTTGAATTCAGAGCAATAGATACAGGAGAAACTTAAATGCAGGGTTTAATTAGTGTCTGTTCATAAGGTAAGCAGTCGTCATCCTCGGGCTTGACCCGTGGATCCAGAACACCTTGAAAACACTGGATTCGTCCCCGAGTGTCTCTATCGGGGATTAAGAACCCCCGATTACTAACTTCGAGGGCAGGCTTCGGGAATGACAGACAAAAGAACAGAGTTTGTGGACAGACTCTAATCGGAAGTTTGAAGGCCTGCAAAATGCAATGCCATTGCATTTTGCAGTGTCATTGACAGGCAGGCTACCGATCGCGCCTCATTTGGTGAAGGCATCCCGTAGGCTGTGTTTTTCCATGACAACGAGGCTCACTCAGTCAGTGAGGCTCCATTCTTTGCCGGTTCTCTTAAAAACCTAAAATGCGTATCCGTATCGTTCCAGAAAACAGGGGCATATCATCAACATGCCCTCCTTTTGCATATTTTACTCCACTATTCTTCCATCTTTAATTCTGTATATCTTCTCCGCTTTTTTTGCGATTTCATTGTTGTGAGTCACAATTATAACGGTCTTCCCCTTTCCGTGGAACTTGAAAAGCGCATCCAGCACTTCCGCCTCGGATTCTGAATCGAGGTTTCCGGTAGGCTCATCCATAAGGAGAATTTCAGGGTCGTTTGCGAGTGCCCGTGCAATCGCCACTCTCTGCTGCTGGCCGCCCGAAAGCTCTGAGGGCTTAGCATTAATTTTATCCGAAAGGCCGAGCATAGCCAACAGTTCTTTTGCCTTTTCTTTCTGTCGTTTTTCTTTAACACCCGCAAACATCATGGCTGCTTCCAGATTCTCCGCTGCCGTCAGGTTCTGAAGGAGGTTGAAAAACTGGAAGACAAAGCCGATTCTCTTCGCCCTCAACCCCGCAAGGGCGCTGTTGCTTAAAGCGGTGATGTCATCACCGCCAATAAATACGCGGCCTTCTGTCGGCCTGTCGAGACCGCCGATCATGTGCACCAGCGTACTCTTCCCATGTCCCGAAGGCCCGGTGATGCAGAAAAACCTCCCTGCCGGCATTTCAAGGTCTATGCCGCGCAAGGCATGGGTCAGCGCTTTGCCGCTGCTATACGTCTTGGTCAGGTTTTCGGTCTTGATAATTATGTCATTCATGGCTGATAGCCTCCACCGGCGCAAGCCTCGATGCCTTCCATGCCGGATAAAGCCCTGAGATGAGCGATACGCAGAGGGAAAACAGCAAGGCTCCGAAGATAAGCCGCATGTCCGGCGCTGTAGCTCCTTCCGTGCCTTTCAGAAAAGCGGTAAATTCATTCTGGGAGATATAAGGAGCGGCGAGGGATGAAAAAACAAGTCCTATGCCCACTCCAAGGATGCCTCCAAGAACGCCGTAAAAACCGGACTCAATAAGGAAGACCTTGAAGATGACGCTCCGCCTTGCTCCGATAGCCTGAAGTATGCCTATTTCACGCCGCCGCTCATAGATTGCCGTCATCATGGTATTGATGATCCCGAAGGCAGCGGCAAGGATCGCCACAGCAGCGATGAGCTGAAGCGTAATGCTCACAGTGCCTACAATGGAGAGTACGGATTTAAGGAGCTGTTTGTCGGAAACAACCGCCACATTGGAGGTCTCCTGAATCCTGAGGATATACTCGTCCGTCTTTGAGATATCATCAACTTTTACCGCAATAAAGGAGACCTTATCTCCAACGCCGTAAAGCCTCTGAGCGACAGAAAGAGGCAGGAATATTGCGATATCGTCCTTGCCCCCGGTCTCTTTGAGTATCCCCTTTACGGGAAACCTTTCGCCCCTTATAGTCAGCCCGTCCCTCACGTTCAGCTTAAATTGCCGTGCAATACCGGAACCGATGATCAGCGCCTTTTCATCTGAAGCGAAGTAATCGCCCTTGATCACCTCCCATCCCTTGAAGTCCTTCATTTCCGGCGGGAGGATGCCGATGACCGGCACAGGACTGTTTTTTATCGCTGTCCTTTCGGTGAGATAGGGAACAGCGGCAAGCCCTTTTATTGCCGAGATCTTTCTAACATCATCAAAGGGGATCGCCTCGGGAAGCTGCTCGCCTGTCAGTACCGATACCTGTTCATAGGCGCACCAGCCTTTGGGGGTCACAATCAGATTTGCGCCGAGCCCGGACGCCTGCTTTTTGATCTCGCTTTTCAGTCCGCCGCCGAGAGACAGGAGAGTAACGAAGGAGGCTATGCCGATGGTTATGCCGAGGAGCGTGAAGGCAAACCTCCCTTTTCTGCGGGTTATGTTTTTTAGCACAAGCTTTGGTATGGTCATCCCGCCCCCTCTTAAAAGGTCAGATGCCTGATGACTTCGACCTTTGCGGCCTGAAAGATTTTCCCGCCCTGCACAAAGCTCCCTGTAACGTTCACTTCATCCCATTCTTTCGGCAAGGCGACTTGAGCTTGAACGGGGAGATAGAACTTGGCGCAGTGCGTGCTTTTGCAAAGCTTTGCTTCATGAGTATCCACCAGCATGAAAGTCCTTTGGTTCGGACCGGATATCCTTGAGACCACGCCTGTGATCGTGACAGTCCCTTTATAGGCAGCGGGGTCGGACTGGATGTCATTGACGCTCAATACCCCGTCTTCCTTCACCGCCTTGGTTTTTCCATTGCCGGGGCCGGTAAAGACGATCGCAGCAATAAAGATAATTGCGATAAGCATAAGAATATATTTTTTCATTGTATCCTCCTCTGAAATTGAATAGACTGCTGCTTTCAAATGTCATTGCGGGAGACCAAAGGGAACACGGCAATCTCCGGGCAAAATACAAGATTGCCTCGGCGCTATGCGCCTCGCAATGACAACTTTACACTGAAGAGGCTCTTGCAAAAGTATTGAATTGGTCGTTTTTGCCGTCATACTCGCGAAGGCGGATATCCAGAAGGTATTGTTTTTAAAGAATACTGGATTCCCCGATCAAGTCGGAGAATGACAAAAACGGGACTTTTGCAAGAGCCTCTGAAGTTAGATTATGACAGGAGGATGAAAGATCGGTTTTAAAAGAAACTCGTGGACAACTTCTTCGAAAAGATATGGAATATGGATACTCCCCGACAATTCAGAAAGCGTAAATACCGAAACAACATTAACCGAAAGACAGAGAAACATCGGACAATCCGGCGTTGAACAATGATCCGCGCTCCGGCCCTCATTGTTGTTGCACTCGTCGCAGCAGGATTTTTCGACCTTCTCTCCAGTCCCGGCAGAAACAAAGCCCGGCAGCCCGGCAAATGCCAGAGCAACTGCGATAAGAACGATCAGTGTTGAGACCTTTGAGAAGGCGTTGTTCATACTTGATTATAAACCTCGTGTATTCTGATAAGTCAATTTTGATGAACTCGTAAAAAGTCAAAAAACAGTAAAAATGTCATGGTGAGCCTGTCGAACCATGAATGTAAATCAATTAGTTACGTGACCCTTCGACAAGCTCAGGGTGACAATTTAGGACTTTTTACGACTTCGTCAATTTTACCGCGAAAAATTGTCCGGAAAGAAATGCACTCTATTCGAGACCATACTTTTTCAGCTTTCTCCAGAGGGTGGTGACATCGATGCCGAGGGCCTCTGCCGCTTTGTTCTTCTGGCCGTCGAGAATTCTCAGCGTCCTCTGTATGAGGAACTTCTCCATCTCCTCAAGGGTCATCAGTCCGGTATGTGAAAGAGGATCGAAGGGCGACTTTCGTATTTCAGGGGGGAGAGATGCGGCATTGATTTCGGATGACGGCTCCATGATGACAGCCCGCTCTATGACGTTTTCGAGCTCCCGGACATTCCCCGGCCACTGATGGGAGAGGGATATCTCGAGAACTTCAGGCGAGAAGGAGGCAATATCCTTGTCGAATTTTCTGCTGTATTTGTTCAGGAAGTGATATGCGAGCAAGGGGATGTCGTCTTTTCTCTCCCTGAGCGAGGGGATGTTCACAACAACGACGTTCAGACGGTAGAAGAGGTCTTTCCTGAATCTGCCGGCCGAGACTTCATCCGAAAGGTTGGCATTGGAGGCCGCCAGTACCCTGACATTTACGGATACAGGCTTGGCTGAGCCGACCCTCATGATCGTCTGCTCCTGAAGCACGCGCAGGAGCTTCACCTGCATTGCGGGAGATGTGGCATTGATCTCATCGAGAAATATTGTGCCGCCGTTTGCAGTCTCGAAAACGCCTTTTTTTTCGTGCAAGGCGCCGGTAAAGGCCCCCTTTTCATGGCCGAAAAGCTCGGACTCAAGCAGCGTCTCTGAAAGCGCCCCGCAATTGAGCGGCAGAAAGACATTGCCTGACCGGGCGCTCCGCCTGTGGAGCAGCCGCGCGATCAGTTCTTTGCCTGTGCCTGTTTCCCCCTGAATCAGCACGGTCGTATCGAGGGGCGCAACCTTTTCGATCATGTCCCTGACCGCCGTCATCCCGCGGCTTGAGCCGATAAGATCGTCCTCCCTGAAACTCATAACCTCTGCCGACAGCCTCTTGTTTTCTTTCAGCAGCTTGCTGTGTTCAAGGCTGCGCTCAACAAGCAGTAGTAGATGGTCCGGCTCAAAAGGCTTCTGGATATAGTCGTAAGCCCCTTTCCTGATCGCCTCTATTGCGGATTCAACCGTGCCGTGGGCAGTGACCATGATCACCAGCGCGCCCGGGTCCGCTTCTTTGGCATAGGACAAAACCTCAAGCCCGCCGACATGCGGCATCTTGAGGTCTGTAATGACGACATCGTACGACCTCTCTTTCAACAAAAGCAGCGCGTCTCTGCTGTCGCCTGTTGAAAATACAGTGTGCCCCTCGGCCCTCATCAGTTCTTCGATCAACTGCCGCATCCTCAAATCATCGTCAACAACGAGTATCTCAGCCATGTCTCTCCTCTCCTGCAGGCAGCCGCACAATAAAGGTCGCGCCTTCTCCGATGCTGCTTTCAACATCAATCGAACCGCCGTGGTCTTTGATTATGCCGAGGCAGACCGAAAGACCGAGGCCTGTCCCTTTCCCCACCGGCTTTGTCGTAAAAAACGGATCGAATATCCTGCCTTGGATTTCTTCCGGGATTCCGGTGCCGGTGTCGTTCACCCTGATCTCAACTTTACCTGCAGCTGTATTTGCTGTCTCTATCCGTATGGTCCCGTCCCTGCCGATCGCGTGCATGGCATTCATTGCGAGATTGAATATTACCTGTTCTATCTGTTTAGGATCTGCATGGATGTCAGGCAGCTCACCAAGCGCCGGGATAATTTTTGTCCCGCTCTTTTCGGCCTGCGGCTGCAGAAGCCTGATGATATCCTCGATGACCCTGTTGACCGCAACCGCCTCCCTCACTGCGCCTGACTGTCTCGAATAGTCGAGAAGCCCCTGCACAACACCGCTGCCTTTTTTTGCCTGCTCTGCTATTATCCCGATCTTTTCCCTCTGCCCGGAGGTCAGCGCATCGTCTTTGAGCAGAAGCCTTGCGTATCCCAAGATATTCCCGAGCGGGTTGTTTATTTCATGGGCAAGGCCGGCGGACATCTGGCCTATGGCTGCAAGTTTCTCGGACTGGCAGAGCATGACCTGCCGCTGCTTCTCATCGGTGATGTCCCTGAAGGTCTGCACCCCGCCTATGGACTTGCCGTCGCTGTCCCTGATGATAGCGGAGCTTACCGACACAAGCCTGCGCCTGCCGTCCTTCGTGATGATCCCGGTCTCCTTGTTCCGTATAGTCTTGTCCTCATTGTGCAGGGCGCAGGCATCCGCGCAGAGCCTTGTCTTGAAAACCTCTTCGCAATGCAGCCCGAGCGCCTCATGTTCGGTATAACCCGAGATGTCTTCTGCCGCGCGGTTGAACGAAACGATCAGGCCGTCGCTGTTGCTCACAAACAGGCCGTCTGCAAGGCTCTGGACTATCGCCTCAAGTTTGTTCTTTGCCGTCTGCACCTCTTTTCCGCTCCGCTCAAGGGCCTCAAAGTTCCGGTCGAGCGAAGCGGCCATATCGTTAAAGGCGGTCGCAAGCTCCCCGAATTCACCGCGCGATCCCGATGCGGTACTATCTTTCAGGCCGCCTTCCTTTATCCTCCTCGTAGTTTCGATAAGCGCGCTGATAGGCCGGAGGACAAGGGAATTCACGATAGCATTGTTTACGGCCAACCCGATCGCATGGACGATGAGAATAAAGGCGATGGCCGAGATTATGATCTTCCTCGATATGGCATCCACCCGCTCCATCGAAAAAGAGACCTCAACCGATCCGAGCGTTGACCCGCCGACCGCTATGGGATAGACGCTGAGAAAGATGTTTTTATTGTTGTTTGTTCCTTTTGCTTCGGCCAGCACCTCTCCATCGGAACGGATAATCTTGAGGAACACAATGTCCTTGTTCTCCGCGACCTGCCTGACATAGCGCTCCATTGTCCCGTAGTCGTAGGTGAGCATAGAGTCCATAGTCACCGTTGACAAGACTCTTGCTATGGATTCGCCCTTGTCTCTCATGTCCTCAAGAAGGAGCTCCCTCTGTTTCCTGATTACCACCGAGATGATGATTATGGCGGACAGCGTGAGTATGAGGCTCATGCGGACATAGAAATCCCTCTTCAGGCTCATGGCCGCTTACCTGCCCTCAATGAAATCGACCACTTCACGGGCCTGCCTAAAATCCCCGTCTCGCACAGGACCGAACCGTTCAAGCGCGGGATCAATGGCCTGAAGAATGCCTTTATCCTGAAGCTCAATCAATAACGCCTTTGCCTTTGCTTTTATCGGAGCAGGCAGGTCTTTTCTGCAGACAATCACATGGGGCGGTATTGTGAACGGCCCTGCGATGACCTTCACCGGCCTGTCGCGATATTTTTCGTAGATGTCTTCCCTCACCCCGCCTGCGTCAAAGTCTTTATGCGATACGGCGAGGAGCACTTTTGAATGGCTGCCGAGGAAATCATAGGACTTCATGTCGTTCAGTCTGACGCCATTCTTATTCAGGAGAAAGCGGGGGTAGAAATGGCTGCCGTAAGACTGATAATCGCCGAAGGCAAAGGTCTTGCCCTTCAGGTCTTTCAGCGCATTGATCCCATTTTGTTTATGAGATATGACAACGAGCCGGTCGTTCTTGTTGTCCCTCATCATGAGCCTTGCAAGCAGCTCAACGCTGCCGTATTTGTCTTTCGCCCTGATATATGGCGACGGGCCCATGAAGCCGAGATCAACCCTCCCTTCGCCGATATTGATAATATGCGACATGTAATTCGGCGCTATGACAAGCCTGACCGGGATGCCGATCTTTTTTGAGAGGTATTTCATCAGGGGCTCGAAGTTCTGATATATCTGCGTCGGCGTGTCATAAGGATAAACGCCGAAGGTGAGCAGGGAAGTCTCTGACGCCGCGAAAGCGGAGGACAGGAACATATGCATGGCAAAGACGACACATATTGACAGCTTCTTCATTTTTTTGCCCCTATTTTAATTGCCGCTGTATTGTTCTTTGCAAGCCCCATGCCCGCACGTTGGTATCCGAGGGAACCACACTTTTCTTAACCCTTATTTCCCCTGCATCAGCCCGAACAAGTACCCGCCGGAAACGGTAAGAACCATTATCAAAGTCGCATAAACCGCCGTTCTCTTCGCACCCATTATCCTGCTAACAACAAGGATGCTCGGCAGAGAAAGCACAGGGTCTGCAAGGAGATAGGCCAACAGCGGGCCTTTTGCCATGCCGAGGTCGATAAAGACTTTTGCCATCGGCACTTCAACGAGTGTCGGGAAATACACGAGCACGCCGAAGATCACCGGGATAATCATATTGGAAAGGGAATTAGAGCCCACATATTTGACGACAAACTCCTGTGGCAGCAACACCTTGATTATCCCCGACACAAAAACTCCGGCAAGCAGCAGCGGGGCTATCGTCTTTGCAAAACCCCAGCTTTCATTCATCCAGCTGTTGACTTCGTCTTTTGTGAAGAACTTTTTTGTAATGACGGAGGTGACGACAATAAGCGCTCCAACCACCGAATACTTCAGCGTGGGGTCGCTTATCCTTGTCCCTGCAAGCAGGATCCCGATAAGTGCGGAAAAGAAATAAAATAAGCGCCTTGTATCGTATTCAATATCGCTTTTAGCAAAAGCATCCGCACTATTCGACCCCGTGTCCTCATGGAAAAGACTGTTGATTATTATCCCGATGACAACAGCAAACAGTATTGAAAAAAATATCCTTGCAAAAGCAATATCCCAACCTATGAGGCTGCCGGTGTACAGAATAGCCACGATGTTTGTCGCCGGGGCCGTATAAAGAAAAGCAATTGCAGGACCAATGCCTGCGCCGCCTTTTCTTATTCCGGCAAAAAGCGGGAGTACTGTGCAGGAACAGACTGCAAGGAGAAGTCCCGTGACAACCGAAATCGGATAAGCGACATGCTTGGGCGAGTTTTTTCCAAGATATGGTAGAAGTAAGTCTTTCGGTATTAGAGCGGCCATTGCACCGGCAATGAAAAAGGCCGGTACAAGGCAGAAAAGCGTATGCGCAAGCACATAGTCGTAGATAGCCTCAAGTCCTGAAGTAACCAAAAGGGAGATGTTCATATTACCTTCTCAGAAGATCCACTGTTTCCTCAACACTTGGTATTTTTCCGCTCGAAACCGTTTTGCCGTCGATAAGCAATGCCGGGGTCATATAAATACCTCTCTCTATAATTTTGTTCATTTCATAGACATGCTCAACACTTGCGTCGATCCCTGCAATTGCAACCGCTTCCTTCGCCCTCTTCTCAAGCTCTGCACACTTAGAACAGCCTGAACCGCAAACCTCGATCTTCATTTATACCTCCAGACAATCCCGTATTTGCTAAATTATTGTTCGACAATAATCCATTTTGAAATACCGCTTTTGAAAATACAACGCCACATTCACAAGGCCGATCAAAACCGGCACTTCGACAAGCGGGCCTATGACTGCGGCAAAGGCCGCGCCCGAATTGATGCCGAAGACTGCCACTGCCACCGCTATCGCAAGCTCGAAATTGTTGCTTGCGGCAGTGAAAGAGAGCGTTGCGGTCTTGGGATAATCCGCGCCGATTTTTTTGCCGAGATAAAAAGACACAAGAAACATTACGACAAAATAGATGAGAAGAGGTATTGCAATACGCACAACATCGAGCGGAAGCCTCACGATGTAATTACCCTTAAGCGAGAACATTACAAGGATCGTGAAGAGCAGGAAAATGAGCGTGACCGGGCTTATCTTGGGTATAAAAACCCTCTCATACCACTCCCGGCTTTTGATCCTGAGCAGGCTGAAGCGCGTAACCATCCCGGCGATAAACGGTATGCCGAGATAGATGAAGACGCTCTCTGCTATCTGTCCCATAGTAATATTCACCACAACGCCTTTAAGGCCGAACCATGCAGGCAGAACGGTTATGAACACATAGGCATAAACCGAGAAAAATAACACCTGAAATATGGAGTTGAACGCTACAAGGCCTGCCGCGTATTCGGAATCGCCGCAGGCGAGTTCATTCCAGACAATGACCATAGCGATGCAGCGGGCAAGGCCGATCATGATAAGACCGACCATGTATTCGGGATAATCACGGAGGAAAAAAACGGCAAGCAAGAACATCAAAACCGGTCCGATGACCCAGTTCTGCACGAGAGACAATCCCAACACCTTTCTGTTTTTGAAGACCTCGCCGAGCTCCTCGTACTTCACCTTGGCAAGGGGCGGATACATCATCAGGATAAGGCCTATGGCAATAGGAATGTTGGTCGTTCCGATCTGGAATTGATTGATGAAAGCTTCGGTCCCGGGGATGAAATAACCGAGCCCCACCCCCAAAGCCATTGCCGCAAAAATCCAGAGTGTAAGAAACCTGTCTATAAACGAAAGTTTTCTTGCCATAGTTTCACCCATTGTCGATGTCCTCCCTGCAACTTTTGCAAGCCGCTGCACTGCCCTTTTTCGCCTTATTTTTCATGAACGCACCAAGCCTCTTACTGTCTTTGGATACAGCCCCCTCAAAAATCCTTTCCATTACCGTCAAAAGCAGGAACCTTCTGAGCATGTCCGAATCGTCAATCCTGTAATAAATCCACCTTCCGTCCTTTCTGTCTTTGATCAACCCGGCCTCTTTAAGGATATTCAGGTGAAAAGAGACCTTTGGCTGGCTCATATTCAATGCGGCAACTATATCGCACACGCACAACTCTCCCCCTTCGAGAAGTTTGATTATCCTGAGCCGCTTTTCTTCCGACAGCGCCTTAAAAAGTGATGTAAGTTTTTGCATAATACGCAAGCGCCTCCTTGAGCATCATTTATGTCCTTTTTTTGATTGTGAGTTTTTTCATGACTTCTACTGCAAAATATAAACATAATTTGATATATATGTCAACGCATAGCAATTAACAGCTTGATATGTAAATAATATTTTTATTGCCGCTAATCATCGCATAAGTAAAAAACAATACAATAAAAACCCAAGGCATTTTGATGCAGCTAAAAAATCCATGCCCATAAATGCCGTGAAATGGTAACATAAGATAATGACAACGATCTTATTGCGCACGGACGGACGAAGAGAAACCTTTTACAAGTGGGCGAATATACTTGCCCTTATCACGATTTTTTACAATCTTATCGAGGGCGCTGTGTCCGTATTTTTCGGGTACGAAGACGGCACTGTTGCGCTCTTCGGCTTTGGTGTGGACTCATTCGTTGAGGTCATATCAGGGGTCGGCATCTGGCACATGGTACGCAGGATGAGGCGAAACGGCAGCGAAGACCACGACGCCTTTGAAAAGACCGCACTAAAGGTGACCGGCACGGCCTTCTATATCCTGACGGCCGGATTGACTGCTACAGCCGCAATCAATCTTTACAAGGGCTCAAAACCTGAAACCACGTTCTGGGGCATTGTTATAGCTGGCGTATCGATACTCTCGATGTGGCTGCTCATCCATTACAAGCTGAAAATCGGCAGACAGTTCAGCTCGCAAGCCTTGATCGCCGACGCCAATTGCACGAGGGCGTGCATGTATCTTTCGGTGGTACTCCTTGCCGCAAGCATCGGATACGAACTTACCGGCTTGGGCATGCTCGACTCCCTCGGCGCGCTCGGCATAGCTGCTTTGTCTTTCAAAGAAGGCCGCGAGGCGTTCGAAAAGGCAGAGGGCAAGGCCTGTTGCTGCGCAGGGAATTGCGGGAAGTGATTTTTACAGCTGTTCTGTCAAGCTTATTTAAACCGGATTGACCTTGGGGTGATACTCATCTTTGTAAGGCATAACAGAAAACCTCAGCCACTATCACCCATCGTTATCCGCTTTTTGAGTTTAGCCCTCTCGTACAAGTGAATCACTCATCCGCCCCAAGCTGAAAAAACGAAGAGCAGCATTGCCAGCGATCCCAGCCAGAAAACAAACAGAGTTATGACAGCAATTTTATCCGGTGTATCCAGCATTGCAAATGTCTTTTTGTTTTTGCGCATAAGTACCCAGAAAAAGATTAAGAGTATGCTGGTAATAATAAATGTGCTAAAAATATCCATCAGCTTCTATACCTTTCCCCGCTTTCTTTCCGGCAATAAAATCGAGGCCTTTCTTGTACAGGTCAATTCCAGTGCCGCCCCCCCCCTGATGATAGTTCATCCCTATATATAATTCAAGCTTCGCACCCTCCCCTTAGTATAATTCTTTACATTTTTGTGAGTATATGGTAGTTTTATATAGATAATAGTAAGCTTTTCTTGTCAATTTCATATCAAAAGGGGGCTAAAATGAGTTGGACAGGCAGCCGGATAAAAGAGCGGGCGAAGGAAGTAAATATCACGCTTGTAAAACTTTCCGAAGCTGTTGGGGTATCCAGACAGGCTATCAATGCATGGGTAGGCGGACAAGTGCCTCGCGGACAGCACCTGATAAAATTGTGCAAAGAACTTAGCATCGAGCCCGGTTATTTTTTTGATACGCAAGAAGAGAGTCTTGTTTCTGCCCCGCAGCATCGGACTGTGGGCAATAAAAAAGTAACAAATGAAATTAGCGCGGCAACAATGGATATGGCAATCCAATATATAAACCTCTTCAGGTCTGCTCCATCGTCCGATCTTGTGCCTGTTGTACGGTCCAGAAATCGGGATGAGGAGGATGCAAAGAAAGTCGCCGCGCAACTAAGGGAGCTATCAGATATAGACAGTGATAAGCCCATGGATTTTGAGCACATATTTGACATGCTGGCAAAGCTTGGCGTTTACACTGTTTTTCGGCCTTTTCAGGATAATGCAAGCAAAAAAGTCTATGCTTTTTATTCAAAAATCACCGGCCAGCGAGTTGTTTTCGTCAATACCGATACAAATATCATAGACCTAAAGTTCCAACTGCTCCATGAAACTGTTCATGCCGTTCGGGATGAAGGCCCTAGTTTTGAAAACACTGAAGCTGAAGATGCTTTCTGCGATCTGGTGGCAGGATATATTCAATTCCCGGAAGATTACGTAAGCCTTGTTGCCCAAGCAATTAAAGATTGTTCGGGCGGCGTGGTTATCAACAAACTAAAAGAATTTGCAAAAGCCCACAAGCATTCAATGTATGGAGTCGTGAAGAGACTTGAGCGCTCAGGTGTCAAATTAAGCGTTAAAGTAGCCCCCGCAGATATCAACCTCAAAAAGACCACCCCAAAAGTTTCTGAAATTATTTTCAGCGACGGTGATGCTCGAAGCTATATTTCCAAACTGCACAAACTGTCGCCGCGTTTTGTGACTCTCGTGGCTGAACAGGTGGAGCATGCATCCATCAGAAAGATAGGCGAATGGCTCGGACTGGATAGCAGCATGGATGCGCAGGTTGTAGTGGAAGAACTACGTCGCATAAGGGATGATCTATAAGGGAATAAACGGTGATTATTTTATGTGACACGTCCAGTATTCTGATGTTGTTGCGGATAGAACCCAAAATGTTCTTGGAATTTGCAATGGGGGTTATCCGGATCGATGAATTCTACCTTGCCATCTTCAAGAGAAAAAGAAATGCCAGATGCCCACAAAAATATTTCATACGCCAATCTTGCAACAGTAGCAACTTATAATACATATATTACACTTAGGATAACGTGCGGTACAGATTTTCCTCCCATGTGAGACTAAATTGACGTGTAAAGAAAAGCGTACTGGAGGCGGGATAAGCGTTTGTAGAATATCCATGTCTTTTACAGAGCAGTATTTATAATTGGACACCGAGTCAATCCAGCCCAGCCTACTCGCAATTCTCCAACAATGTGAGTCTACAGGGAATACCTGTCGATTAAGCGAATAGAGCATTACACAACGAGCCACCTTCTTCCCAACACTTGGAAGGGAATAAAGAAAATCTTCACATTCCTCATCGGACATTTTTCGGAGAGGTGCAAGCGTAGGAATATCAAACTTTTCTATCAGAGTACTTATAACTCGACAGTGCAAAGTATTAGATTACGCCGCCATGCGTAACCCCGGTATTTTATCATGATCGGCATTATCGAGGATGATTTTCTTGAGTTCTGAGTCATGATCATCACTTAAGAGAA
>SCQE01000118.1 GCA_004321915.1 Nitrospirota bacterium | reverse complement strand
TTAAAATTTATTGCCTTATCAGACTTTCAAATAAAAAAATCAAAAGAGCTAAAAATTAATCTAAACTTTATTGCTAAAATTTATAATGGTATTAATCTAAATGATTTTTCTTTTTACTCTAAAGGCAAAGGTTATGTTGGTTGGCTAGGAAGAATTTCTCCTGAAAAAGGAATTGCCGTGGCTTTAAAAATGGCCAAAAAATACAAATGGAATTTTCAATTTGCTGGCACCAAACATTCTAAGCAGTATTTTATCGACGAAGTTAGACCCTATATCAATAACAATATTAAATATGTTGGCCCTGTTTATGAAAAAGAAAAACAAACTTTTTATGGTGGATGTGATGTTTTTGTGGTTCCAATCCAATGGGATGAACCATTTGGCCTGACTATCATCGAAGCGATGGCTTGCGGGGTGCCAGTTGTAGCTTTTAATCGAGGAGCGATGAAGGAGTTAATTGTGGAAGGAAAAACTGGTTACGTTGTTGATGCGGATGATGAAAAAGGTTTTGCTCAAGCAGTCGAGAAGGCCAAAAAGCTTAATCGAGAAGAATGTCGTCGACATGTTGAAAAAAATTTTACGATTGAAAAAATGACCGCAAATTATTTAGGTATCTATCAAAAAACCCTCAATAAATGACAATACTTTAGTAAAAATTAGACTTGTAAGTTAGGTTTAAGTTTTAAGGAAGCCAATAAATCGTTAATCTTCATTTTCGTCTTTCGATAAATGTTTAAATTTCTTATGACTTTGCATAAATCAGAAAGTTTCAAAATTGTTCCTTGATAAATTCGATAAAAGATATGGGTTGTTTTTGCCCAAAGATAAAAAGTGTAGGCCAAAAAAACCAAATAGATGTGGCGCAAGATAGAAACAGGTTTTCTAACCTGAAAACTATCAAGATTGAGCTTGTCTTTCATTGCTCGATAACTTTCATCAATTGACCATCTTTGACGATAAACCGAAATGATCTTTTCTTGGGAAGAATCGAAGTCATTAGTAACAAAGGCTTCTCCCTTGAAGATAATCAATCGATACTGGCCTAAACCTTTAAAAACAACCTTCTCATCAAAGTAAACGTCTGACGTAGAGGAAGCTGTGACTAGGCTTCTTGCATCGAGACGCTTGCCTTGATGAAAGATGATTCGATTAAGCTTTGGTTTAGAAACAAAAAGTTTATCCTGACTTTCGACTTTTCTGACAATCTGTTTAGTGAAATACCAACAGTCAAAAGCAACGAACATTGCTTGAAGATCGTTGGCGAAAAAATCATCAATGAGATGACAAGCTAGATCGATTTTAGTTTCTTCGTGGGGGTAGTAGGTTGAAGCTTTATAAGGAAAATTTTTATGCTCATCGGTATAATGACTAGTAACGAATGAAAGACAATTTTCTTGTCTGCCAGTTGAACCGCAATGTTGATAATAAACACCTTCGGTGGCTTGGCCATTCTTAATTGTTTGAGTGTCGTCAATGACTAAAATGCCGTTAGCTTGAGTTTGAGTGAATTTATGTTTGTTTAAAAATTGTAACCTTTCATTGTTTAGTCTTTCTTCGTTCCAAGATTCTGAATCGCTGATAAAGTGATGAACTTGTTCATAACTAATCTTATCGTTTTGATCAGATACCGATTCTAAACTAAATCTTCCTTCTGTTTGAAACAGACTCTCAAGGTAAGCTCCAGCTATTTCTGAATGTTTAGATTTTTCGAAGAATTTATTGCTAAAATTGTTAATTGATTTCATAGATTTTAGTTAGTTAACGAATTAATGTGCAGTAAACAGTTAAATCATATCAAAGTAGGTTCAATTTTACTAAAGTACTGA
>SCQE01000133.1 GCA_004321915.1 Nitrospirota bacterium | reverse complement strand
GCAGCCGAATCAACCTGCTCAACACATTACTCACGAAAGTGGACAATTAACGCCGGGAGATGTATTCCCTACTTTACTTGGAAACCTGGGTAATCATCGTCATATTTCCTTTTTCAATGCAGATATTTCAGAACTGCCTGTTATAATTTATGATTCTAAAGTTGGCTTCCATGCTTATTCTTCATCCAGCAGTATGGTTGAGCAAAAGCTTTTCACCATGCACCAGGATGCACACGGACATTTCCATCCCCCAATCAGGAGAGCGATGGACAATCAGCCGGTGAGTATGGATTTATCGGTTACATCGCTTGTAGTTTTTGAATGGATTGCAATTATTGTTGTTGTATTCTTATTCGGATGGGTTGGAAGAAAATATAAGAAGAATCCAACAAAAGCACCGTCTGGATTTCAAAATGCACTTGAATCACTCGTTGTGTATTTGAGAGATGAAGTTGTATTGCCTAACGTCGGTACTGTGAAATCAGCGAAAACATTGCTGCCATACTTTATCGGATTATTCTGCTTCATTCTTTTGTGTAATGTACTCGGGCTTATTCCCGGGGGACATACGGCTACAGGTGCGTTAGCAGTAACTGGAGGTTTAGCAATAATAGCATATTTTGTAATTAATATTACAGCTATCAAAGAAGCAGGTATTGGTCATTGGTTAAAGCATTTATTAGGTGGTGCGCCGATTTGGCTCTGCCCTATTATGATACCAATAGAAATAATATCAATGTTTGTAAAGCCATTCGCATTGACGATACGTCTATTTGCAAATATGACTGCCGGACATGTTGTTTTACTATCACTAATCGGTTTGATTTTCTTTTTCAAATTGTCAAATGGTCTTGGTGTCGGATTAGCAATAACACCGATTTCAGTTGGATTTTCAATTTTTATGTACATATTAGAGTTATTGGTAGCATTCCTTCAGGCATATATTTTTACAACACTGACAGCAGTTTTTGTTGGTTTGGCAATTGGAGAGCATGCACATGAGGAACATGCTCATTAGAAAT
>SCQE01000045.1 GCA_004321915.1 Nitrospirota bacterium | reverse complement strand
GCCTCATATCTGTCATCCTCGGGCTTGACCCGGGGATCCAGTATTTTCAAGATATTTCTGGATTCCCGCCTTCGCGGGAATGACAAATCATGTGGCATTGTAAATGTATTCCTTAGTAACGCTGCGTATTAACGCTGCTTGCTTTTTTGAGACAGTTGATATAATATTTGATACAGATGTATCAAAAAATAACACACTTAAAAGTGCTTTCCCTTTTCATGGACAACCCTTACGAAAAGCACTATCTTAGGGAAGCGGCAAGACGCCTTAAAATCAGTCCGATGACCCTTAAACGCTCCCTCGATTTTCTTGTCAAAAACAAACTGATCGCTAAAGAAACGAGCAAGAACCAGATTCTTTATTCCGCCAATATGCAAAACCCAGCCTTCAGGCATATTAAGATTTCCCGTAGTCTTTCAATGTTTATGAAAAAGGGCGCGGTAGAATTTATAAAAGAAAAGATTACGGGTGTTAGTTCAATTGTACTTTACGGCAGTTACGCAAAGGGAGAGGAAACCAAAGACAGTGATGTGGATATTATTGCTATAACGCCCGTTAAGAAAAAAATTTCAAGCGATATATCCGTCCTCCTCGGAAAAGATGTGAACCTGTCTCTGTTCAGCCCCGCGGAATGGAGCAGACAAGCAAAAACAAACAGGGCCTTCTACCTTGATGTGATTACAGAAGGAATTGTACTTTACGGGACAAGGCCGGTGATTGAATGAATATCAATGAATGTTTCGAAAAAAGGCTTTTGAAAAAAGGGCGACCTGACATGCTTAAGAGCAAAAAAGCGCTTGAGATATCAGTCAAAACTCTTGTTAAGGCAAAAAGACTGTTAAAGCATGGTTTCCATTCCGAGGCTATTATTACAGCCTATACCGCCATGTTTCAGTCCGCAAGAGCCTTACTTTTTAAAGACGGCATCTTTGAGCGAAGCCATTTCTGTGTTATTGAATATCTCAAAGAGCATTATGCCAAGAAGCACCTGCTCTCGCAGGATTATCTTCATTCCATAGACACCTACAGAATTCAACGCCATGAAGCGCTTTACGGCCTTGAAGAAATTTCTTATGAAAAAACTGAGGTTGAAGACGCGATTGAGAAGGCGGAAAAATTTATAAAGGTTATTTCTAAAATAGTAAGCGACAAGTAATCCATCTTTTTTACGTCCTGCCTTACAAGATACAATCCCTTATGAAAGATTATGAGTTCTTCTCTGCCAAGTCCAGCGCCTCTTTTAGATCGAGGCTGCCGGAATAGAGGGCCTTGCCTGTTATCACGCCCCACAGGCCTTTTATCTGAAGCAGGTTTTTGATATCGTTGATAGATGACACGCCGCCCGACGCGATAACCGGGATATTTACGCTTTCGACCATCTTTTTCATGGCCTCGATATTCGGGCCGGTCATCATCCCGTCTTTGGATATGTCGGTATAAATGATGCCTCCTGCGCCGCAGTCCTGCATCCTGAGCGCGAGTTCGTAAGCGTCCGTTGTTGTAACCTCGACCCAGCCCTTTACCGCTACAAGTCCGTTCTTGGCGTCGATGCCCACGATTATCCTGCCCGGATATTTTTTTGAGGCCTCTTCTACGAGTTCGGGTTTTTCGATGGCGACTGTGCCCAAAATCACCCTGTCTATGCCGAGCGATAAAAGTTTATCTATCCTGTCCATATCGCGTATGCCGCCGCCGACTTCTATGGACATCCTGACAGCCTCCCGTATTCTGCGGATGCTCTCGAAATTCTTCTGGTTTCCTGTAAAGGCGCCGTCGAGGTCCACTACATGAAGAAGCCCTGCGCCGTATGCCTCCCATTTGCGGCCCGTAGCTGCCGGGTCGTCGGAATAGACTGTGGAATCTTTCTCCCTGCCCTGCAAAAGCCTTACGCAAAGCCCGTCTTTGAGGTCTATGGCTGGAATTACAAACATCGGTTAATATAACATAATAGAGTGAATACGCTGCAAAAATATTGCGTTGTACTTGCCGCTCTTGCCGCCTTTTTCTTTTCCCGGGATGCAGCGGCCTTCATCATCCCCGAGACCCTGAAATTAGACCTTACTTGGACAGGGATCAAGGCGGGAGAAGCGGTCATGGAGGTCAAAGACAACGGCGAGACCGTACAGTTCGTCTCTAAGGCAAACTCCGCAAAGTGGGTCTCGAAATTCTATCTTGTGGAAGATGTGGTTACAAGCACTCTAACAAAAGCCGCTCCAAAAGATTCGGGCCTGAACTTTTTAGGCGTCCCGTCGCATTACAGGATAAAGGTCATCGAAGGCAAGAACAGAAAAGACCGCGAGATTATCTTCGATCAAAAAGGGAAAAAAGCCACATACATAAACCATCTTGAAAAAGAAAAACTCGATTTTCCATTGAGCAATATAACTTTCGATGCGCTTGCGAGTTTTTATTATGTCCGCACGCTTCCGCTCGAAGTAGGCAAGACGATCTTTGTAGAGGTCTTCGACAACAAAAAGCTTTACTCGATAGAGGTACAGGTGCTGAAAAAAGAGACCATCGAGACCGACCTCGGCAAGTTCAAGACCATTCTGATCAAACCCGTCATGAAATCCGAAGGGATTTTCTACCGCAAGGGCGATATCCTTATCTGGCTTACGGACGACGAAAAGAGGCTGCCGGTGCTGGTCAAGACAAAGGTGCTTATCGGCTCGGTCAAAGCCACACTTACGGGCGGAAAGTATTAGAAAAAGCGAAGCCGTCAGTTTTTAAGCTTCGCTTTCAACTCCCTCGCCTTTCTAAAATCAGCCGAAGCGCTCGATGAAATTTTATTGTTTTCGTACGCTTCTCCGCGCAGGGTGTATATCATCGGATCGAAAGGATTGAGCGCGATAGCCTTGTCGAACTCCAAAAGGGCGTCTTTAAGCCTGCCTTCCTTTGCAACAACATGCCCTAAATAGTAATGCGCAGGGGTATAGGCCTCATTGGCCTTTACCGCCTTTTCGAGTGCGGTTGCGGCATCTTTGAGCCTGCCGGATTTAGCAAGCAAGTACCCGAGTTCGCTCAGGACCTTCTCATCGTCCGGATTAATCGAGAGCGCTTTTCTCAGGGTATCCTCGGCCTCTTTATTTTTATTTTCAAGCTGGTACAGTTCTGCAAGGTCGACGTATGCGAGCATATATTTCGGGTCTTTTTCTATGGCCCGGCTGAAAAGCGGATAGGCCTTGTCATAGGCCCTTCTTTTCACAAGGACCCGCGCAAGGTTCGTGTCGGCTATGGCTGTGTGAAGCGGCTTGTATCTGGGGGCATGCTTTTTCGAAGAGGGCTCGCCCGCAAGGGCAAGGAGATGGTCGAACATGGCCTCCTTTTCGATAAGGGGCCAGCCCGGAAGCACAAAAGAGGTTTTGCCCTCCGACACCACGACCGTTGTAGGGATGGATATAATATTATAGCTGTTGAAAGTCCCCAGCTCTTTATCGAATGCGACAGGAAAGGTAATGCCCAATTTCTGCACCGTATTTTTTGCGTCGTCGATGTCCTCTTCGCTTATCGTCTGGTTGTTCACATTTACGGCAATTATCTCTATTCCTTTGTCTTTGTACTTTTTATAAAACTCCTCAAAACGCATAAGCGCCTTTTGCGAATTGGGACTCCACGTCGCCCAGAAAAGTATGACCGTAGCTTTCTTGTCCGCATGCTGGGACAGGGCCACCTGAGCGCCTTTGACATCTTTAAGTGTGAGTTGGGGCGGAAGCGCTCCGGGTTCGAGATGCGCATGAGCTGTTATGCAAAGAAAAAAAACAAACACCAGCCATACCCCAAACACCTTAATTTTGCCTGCATAATTATGTTTCGTCATGATTCAATCTCCCTGCATGAAATTGGTCAGTTATTTTATTGTTTTGGATTGAAAGAGCGCAAGATGTTAATTGCAACTAACAGCCTGTTTGCACTTCTGCAAGATTTTGTGTTATCAATGTGGGACATGTTCAAACTGCATATACTATCTTTACTGTTATACACAGGGGGCGTATTCAGGCGGCAGCTGCTTTACGCGGGGCTTGCCGTCCAATCCGTTTACCTGCTTTCGCGCGGTCTTGAACTGCACCGCCTGCCGCTTGTGGGGGCGCATGATACGCTTGCATTTGTGGCCGCTTCGGCGGCGGCATTCGCCATACCTTTCGGCATGGCCTTGGGTTGGGACGCAAAATACCAAAAAGGCGCCGCATTGTTCGCGGCCGCATTCACACTGTTTTCGATGTTTTCGAAGCAGCACAACATACCGCTGCCTCCCGTGCTGAAAACCCTTTGGTTCGAACTTCACGTTGTAACGGCTTTTCTCTCATACGCACTCTTCGGAATAGCGACCGTGCTCGGCATTATTTATTTGATCGAAAAAATCGAGAAGAACGAGGCCCTTCAGTACAAGGCGATACTTATAGGATACTGCCTTTTTTCAGCCTCGATGATCTTCGGCGGCGTATGGGCGTATCTGGCTTGGGGCACATACTGGCTCTGGACGCCTAAGGAGCTGTGGACAAGCATCCTCTGGCTCTTCTACAGCCTCTATCTCCACGCAAGGCTCAGGCCGTGGTGGGCCGGAAGACCTTCGGCCATATTAGGCATTGTCGGATTTGTGGTGGTTATGTTTACCTATCTGGGTGTGAGCCTGCTTATGAAAAGCTCGCACAGCTTTTGACCTATGACTGTTTTGAAATACATAACGGATATTCTCTTTTCTATAAGGACGACCATATGGTCGCTGTGGTTCCTGATAGCGATGCTCCTTGCAGGCGCGGTTGTAATGCCTGCCAAGGAAGAGTTCCAGACCATACATTCAATGCCGCTTTTCGATTGGTTGTCCGAGCAGAGTTTCATCATAACATGGTGGTTGTGGGCGTCCATAGCGGTCCTGATTTTGTTGGCGCTCAACACCCTGTTATGCAGCGTTCAGTCCGTCCTGAAAAAACGCGGCGTATCCAATTTGTTATTGATACTGTCACCGCAGATTATTCATGCGGCCTTCCTGCTCATGCTTTTAGCGCACCTGCTGAGCAGCTCCGGAGGCTTTAAGGAAATTATCGCAGCGGGAGAAGGCGCGGCGTTCCAACTGAATAAAGACGGGGTCGTGCTTGTAATAGAGCGCATAGAAATCAGCGCTGACCCTGCCGGGTATATGTCAGACTGGGGCGTCGATATCGTCTACACTTCGGGTGGAAAGCAAATAAAAAGAGACCGCATCATGCCCAACAGACCCTCTCTATACGAGGATTTCAATATCAATGTGAAGGACCTGCGCGCCTTTCCTCAAAAAGCAGCGCTTGTCCAGATAAGCAGAGAGCCGGGGGCTTTGTGGGCCTTGGCAGGGGGCGTGCTCTTCATGCTCGGCATAATGACCCTCGTGATACTTCGCGTAAAAACCTCGCGGGATTAAGTCCGCTCTGCCGCAGCAAGAAGCTTTCTGACGTTTTCTTCGATATTGCCCTGCGCTATGCCCGATGATACCGCAATGCCGTATGCGCCCGCATTGAACACCGAAGCTGCATTCCCGGCGTTGATGCCGCCGATGGCGATTATCGGCAGGCCTACGGCATTTTTTATCCCTATAACAGTATCAGGCCCTTTCGGTGCGCCTGCGTCTTTTGTGGTCGTAGGGAATATCGGACCGAAACCGATATAATCCGCTCCTCCCTTTTCAGCCTCAACCGCCTCTTCTTTGTTGTGGGTCGATATGCCTATTATTTTATCGGGGAGCAGTTTTCTCGCCTCTTTTAGCGGAAGGTCGTCCTGCCCCAAATGCACGCCGTCCGCTTCGACCGCAAGCGCTATATCGGCATGGTCGTTGATTATAAGGCAGGCAGAAAATTGTCTTGTCAGTTCCCGCAAACGCAGCGCTGTAGAGTAAATATTCTTTCTCGATTCGTATTTGTCGCGGTACTGCACCCAGCGGATTCCTGCATCGAGAGAGCGCCGCGCCGGTCCCAAAACATATCTTTCAACATCAACGGGACCGGCTGCGGGCGATATTATGAAACAGATACGGTCAAGAAGGCTTGTCATCATTGCTTCCGGAGTTCGGTACATCGCCGGAAGCGAGTCGTTCTATAAAGCTGGTGTTTACGGAGCCTTTTATGAAATCAGGATGGTTCAGCACCTTTTTGTGAAAAGAAATCGTGGTCTTTATGCCCTCGATAAAAAATTCGTCCAAGGCCCTCTTCATGCGGACAATCGCCTCTTCCCTGCTTTTAGCATGCACAATAAGTTTTGCGATCATGGAATCGTACTGCGACGGCACGACCCAACCGTTGTATGCCGCAGTGTCGACCCTTATGCCCGGCCCTCCCGGCTGATGGAAAAACGTTATCTTGCCCGGACAGGGTATGAATTTTTCGGGGTCTTCCGCGTTTATCCTGCATTCTATGGAATGGCCCGAAAGTTTTATCTGGTTCTGTTTAAACGACAGCGGCAGTCCCGCCGCAATCTTTATCTGCTCTTTTATTATGTCGACGCCGGAAATCTCTTCCGTTACCGGATGCTCCACCTGCACCCTCGTGTTGACCTCCATAAAATAGACATTCTGGTCCTGGTCCACTATGAATTCTATGGTCCCTACGTTTTTGTACTTCAACGCCTTTGCGGCCTTTACCGCCAGTTCGCCTATACGTTTTCTGAACTTCTCGGTGGCTATGGGCGACGGGGCCTCCTCGATAAGCTTCTGGTGGCGTCTCTGCACCGAGCAGTCGCGCTCACCGAGATGCACTACATTTCCTTTGCCGTCCGATATGATCTGCACCTCTATATGCCTTATCGGATTGAGGTATTTCTCGACATAGAGTTCGCTGTTGCCGAACGCCGCAAGGGCCTCTCTCTGCGCCATATGAAAAGCGTTTGCCGCGCCACCCTCATCCTGAACTATGCGCATGCCCCGTCCGCCTCCGCCTGACGATGCCTTGAATATCACAGGGAATCCAATCTTCTTCGCAATTTTGGTGGCAGCCTCTTCTGTAACTACAGGGCCGTCACTGCCCGGCACCACAGGCACACCTCTTCTCTTCATTATCTGGCGGGCCTTGGATTTGTCTCCGCCGGACTTTATCGTTTCGGTGGATGGCCCGATAAAAGTGATTCCGGATGTTGCACAGGCCTCTGCAAAATGAGGATTCTCGGACAGAAACCCGTATCCCGGATGGATCGCCTCCGAATCTGTGACCTCAGCCGCGCTCAATATCGCAGGTATGTTCAGATAACTGGCTGAAAGCACAGCAGGGCCTATGCATATTGATTCGTCGGCAAGCCTCACGTGCATTGCATCTCTTTCGATGTCCGAAAATATCGCCACTGTTTTTATATCAAGCTCTTTGCAGGCCCTTATGATCCTTATCGCTATTTCGCCGCGGTTCGCTATGAGTATTTTTTTAAAAAGTTTCATTCCTTATCCTTTGTTTTAGACAGGCTCTATCAGAAACAGCGGTTCTCCGTATTCCACAGGACTGCCGTTTTCGACCAGCGCCCTAACGACAACGCCGTCTATTTCGGACTCTATCTCGTTCATGAGCTTCATCGCCTCGACTATGCAAAGCACCTGCCCCTTTTTAACGCGGCTGCCTGACTCCACAAACGACGCGGCATCGGGAGACGGGGACCTGTAAAATGTGCCTACTATGGGGGACGTGACGGTGAAAAGCCTGCCCTCCACATCGACTTCCGGCCCGGCGATGTCTTCTTTTTTAACGTCACGCTTATCAACGCCTGTTTGCTGCATTTCTATATGACCGAAAAACTTCTCTCTCTTGATCTTTACCTTTGCGCCCTCTTTTTCTATCTGGAGCTCTGTGATATCGGTATCTTTAAGCAGCGTCATCAATTCTTTCAAATCATTCATTTCCATCGTTCCCTCCGGCTTGCGGCGTCCCGCTACTTTACTTTTTCGATATACTCCGAGTTTCTCGTATCTATCTTGATAATGTCGCCGACCTCTATGTGATAAGGCACTCTGACCATGGTGCCGGTCTCGAGCTTGGCCGGCTTGCCTCCGCCGGACGCCGTGTCCCCCTTGAAGCCCGCAGGGTCGGTCTCGGCCACCGCAAGCTCCACAAACATAGGCGCTTCAACGCTCATAGGCGAACCTTTGTAGTAAAGCATACTCACCGTCATATTTTCCTTGATGAATTTTTTCACATCGCCGAGCTGGGAGTCGTCGAGGGGTATCTGCTCGTAGGTTTCGGTATCCATGAAGTAATGCAGGCCGTCCTGAACATACAGGTACTGCATTTTCTTCTCCTCGAGCGCAGGCGATTCGAACTTTTCGCCTGACCTGAAGGTGTCCTCGAGCACGCTGCCGGTCTTCATGCTCTTCATCTTCGTGCGGACCACGGCCCCGCCGCGCCCCATTTTTACATGCTGGAAATCCACTATCTCGAAAGGCTCGCCTTTATATTCCAGTTTTGCGCCTTTCCTGAAATCACTTGTCGAAATCAATACTGCACCTCCTGTTTATTTTTAGATACCTTATCCTACGACTTCAAGCTTCCTGCTGAGAGAGGTGAGCATCTCGCAACCTTCACGTGTAGCCAAAACCATGTCCTCTATCCTCACTCCGCCGACGCCCGGAAGATAAATCCCGGGTTCGACCGTAACTATCGTCCCGTCCGAAATCTTTTCTTTAGACGTCCAAGACAGGCGCGGGGCTTCATGGACGTCGAGTCCCACGCCGTGGCCTGTGCCGTGGCCGAAAAAGTCGCCGTAACCCGCTTCTTTTATCCTGTTTCGGGCCGCAGCGTCGACCGCCCTGCATCCGGCCCCGGCCTTTACAGCAGCCACCGCTTTTTCCCGCGCATCGTCGACAATTGAATATATCTTTCTTTTTTCATCCGAAGGGCCGCCCGATATCAACAGAGTTCTCGTCATGTCCGAATAATACCCGCAGGCTTCCCCGCCCCAGTCAATTATAACAAAATCTCCTTTTTCAATCTTCTTTTGTATGGGCCGGGCATGAGGCATGGACGAATTTGCGCCCGAAGCCACGATTATTTCAAAGGGTACGCTCCTGCATCCCGCCTTCTTGAGCTGCTCCTCGAGCCTGAGGGCCACCGACATTTCGGAAACACCGGCCTTAACATACGGCTTGATTTTCAGGAAGGCCTTTTCAGCCCTTTCAACCGCCGTTCTTATCTTTGAGATTTCTTCCGGACCTTTTCGGGCCCTTGCCTTTTCAATAAGGCCGGACGCGGGAATGAGTTTAAGTTTCAAATCGTCAAGCCCTTTATAAAACTCGTAAGAGGCCGAAGATTCGAACCCCAGCTTTTTTATTTTGAGTCTCTTGGCCAAAGCGTTTACGGTTGCGGCACGCCTGCCCTTTTCGATTATTATCTCCCAGCCGCAGACCTCTCGCGATATCTGCTCCTGATACCGAAAATCGGTGAATACAAAATTTTTGTCGGGTGTTATAAGGGCAAATGCGGACGAACCGGTAAAGCCCGTCAGATAGCGAACATTCTTTATAGATGTAACGATAAAGGCATCTATGCCTTTTGTTTTAATGAACCTGCGTATAGGGTGACGCCTTTGATCGGTATGCATTGTTCGGATCGAGGCTCAGTCTGCGGTTTCCGCAAAGACCTTCTCTCTACCTGCGCCTTCAGGGCCGAAACGCATATTCACGGCATCGAGAAAACGTTCGAGTTTGTTTATCACGGAGCGCTTGTCGTCAGCCGGGAACCTCCGGTGTACGGCATCGAGGAATTTATTAAGACGGTCGAGCAGCGCCTCCTTGCCGGTCCCTGACAACTGAAGCAGTGTTTTTAGTTCCCCCAACCCCTGCAATGCCCGTATATTCTGAGGGTCGGAGGCAAGCACCCCCTTGTAAATATCCATCGCTTCTTTATAGTCGCCCCCCGAAACGAACCTCTGCGCCAAAACAAAATCGTCTTCGACTTCGACAGACGGTCCGGACGGAAAATCCCCTGCCTCAAAATGCGATACTGCCGGTTCAGGTTCCAGCCCCTGTTCCTGTTGCGGCTCAGGTTCTTGTTGCGGTTGCGTCTCAGGCTCCGCAATAACCGCCTCTTCCCGTGCCTCTTCCGGCGCTTCTCCGGATAAAATAACGCTCTCCTCCGGACCAGTTTCTGCTGCGGAATATTCTTCGGCAGGTACCGCTTGAACGGAGGCTTCCAGACGGCCGAGCTCTTCCGACGCATGTCCGTCAAAAGGATTGATCTCAAGGGCCTTCCTGTATTCGGCTGCTGCATTGGCCCCGTCTCCGAGCATTTGATAGACCCCGGCAAGCCTGCGGTGAACATGAAAGTTATCGGGAGACAATTCCGCCGCCTCCGTAAGCTCCTTCTTTGCCTCTCTCAGCATGTTCAGCGATATGTAAAGCCTGCCCAGCGCAAGCCGGGCAGGGATGAAATCCGGATTTTTCTTTGTGCCGTCCTTGAGTATGAACATAGCGTCTTCGGACATGTCCTGTTTTTTCAATTCCTCGGCATAGGAAAGGAACAGTCTCGATTCAGGGTCAGCCTTGATGCGCTCCCTGAGATACTTTATATACAGGCCGTCATTCATTGTCCGGTCTTTCCCTTTGCATGCTTATCCTGTCGAATATCATGGCCGCAACGTTCTCTTTGCTCATAAGAGGAAGCGGCATCTCCACAATGTTCCCGCTTTTGTCTCTGTTCAGGATAACGACCTCATTTGTGTCCTTATCGAAACCCGACCCCTCTTTGGTAACGTCGTTAAATACCATCATGTCCATGTTCTTTGCCGTCAGTTTCTTTTTTGCCCTGTCGAGCCTGAAGCCGGTTTCAGCCGAAAATCCTACTGTATACGGCCTTTTCTTCAGCCTGCCCGCTTCCTCCAAAATATCGCTCGTCTTCCTGAGGTGCAGGGTAAAATTGTCCGGCTTTTCTATCTTGGCGCATTCGGTCTTTACGGGGGAAAAATCCGAAACCGCCGCCGACATCACAAATATGGTCGACATCGGAAAGTTGTCCATAACAGCCTGATGCATTTCCGCCGCCGTCTCGACCTTTATGACCTCGACGCCTTCGGGAGGCGTCAATGCGGAGGGGCCTGTTATCAACGTAACTTCAGCGCCCCGGCGTTTTGCAACTGCCGCAATCGCGTATCCCATTTTCCCTGACGACCTGTTCGACACATATCTTATCGGGTCTATATATTCCCTCGTAGGCCCTGCCGTTACGAGAATCTGTTCTCCTTCAAGGTCCTGCTCCGTAAGCGCCGACCTTATCTTGTCCATGATGCTGTCTATTCCGGCCATCCTGCCGATGCCCTCTTCTCCGCAGGCAAGCACGCCCTTGTCCGGGCCCGCGAAGGTCACGCCGAGAGATTCGAGGTATCTCAGGTTCTTCTGCACCTGAGGGCTCTCGTACATCCGCCGGTTCATCGCAGGCGCTATTATCACTTTCCCCTGAAAGGCCATCATCGCGGTGCTGAGCATGTCGTCCGCTATGCCGTTCGCGTACTTTCCGATTATATTGGCCGTGGCAGGGGCGACTACGAGAAGGTCTGCGGTGGCAGGTAGGGATATATGGGAAAGCGGGGGGTCGAACATATCGCGGTAAACATGGTCTCCGGACGCTATCTCGGCAGACAGCGGGGTCATGAAACGCTGAGAGGCTTCGGTCATTATCACCCTGACCGAAGCCTCTTCTTTTTTAATGAGCCTTATAAGCTCTATTGTCTTATACGCAGCTACACTTCCGGTAACTCCTAAAAGTATAGATTTGCCTTTGAGCACTATTCCTCGCCTTCATCCGCCTCGCTGAAAAGCTCTTCGAGCGCTTTTTCAGGAGCGCCTTTCTCGTGCAGATATACCTTGAGGTCTTTTTCGAGTTCCGAAAGGTCTTCGATAGGACGTCTCTTGTCTTCCATCATCTTGCGGTAATCTATCTTTTCGGCCTTTTCCCTTGCGGCCACGGCCTCTTCTCCCTCGAGGAAATCGATTATGCCCTCGGATGTTTCGATAAGCGCGGTTGTGGTCACCTTCTTGTTCTTTCCCTGAATCCTCGGCTTGACCCCAAGCGCAAGTTCCCTTGCCCTCTGCGATGCTATCGAAACCAGCCTGTACCTGCTGTCTATTCTTTTTTTGTCCTGTTCGACAGGAAGAGATATTATATCAATATCCATTTTTGTCCTCCTTCAAAAATTGTTCTTTTATCCATAAGCCGTCAACCCTCTCGGTCTTAAGCCTTTCTGCGGTGATTATCGAAACGAGTTCGTCAAATGCCTGCTCAAGTTTATCGTTTACTATAACATAATTATAATTTTTATACCCGCTTATCTCGTCCGAGGCTATCTTCAACCGCCTTTCTATGACTTCAGCCGGATCGCTCATCCTGCCTTCGAGTCTCTGCCTAAGCGCCTCTTTCGACGGGGGCAGTATGAAAATAAGGACGCTGTCCTGAAAATGCTTCCGTATTTCGCGCCCGCCCTGCACATCTATATCCAAGAGCAGGTCCGTTCCGGAAGATACCATAGAAGAAACAAACTCCCTCGAAGTTCCGTAATAATTACCGTGAACTTCCGCCCACTCCAGAAACTCGCCCCTTTCGATCATGCCGAGGAAGTCCTGTTTCCCCGTAAAAAAATAATGCACACCGTCCGCCTCGCCCTCCCTAGGTTTTCTTGTGGTGTAGGAAACGGAGTGTCTTATTTCAGGAAAGACTTCGGAAAGTTTCAGACAGAGCGTCGTCTTGCCTGCGCCCGAGGGGGCGGATATCACAAAAAGCACGCCCTTCCGCATCTACCCCTTCTCCCCTTCGCCTGCGGATATTCTCTGCGTAAGCGTTTCGACGTTGATTGCGGAAAGCACAATATGGTCGCTGTCGGTCACTATTATGGCCCTTATCTTCTTGCCCTCGGTCGCATCTATGAGCTTTCCGGACTCTTTGGCCTCCTGTCTGAGTTTCTTTATCGGGGTCGATCCGGGATTTACCATGGCTACTACCCTAGATGCGGCTATCACATTGCCGAAGCCTATATTTACAAGCACAGGTTTCATACGAATTCGCATTCAAACGCTAACTGCGTTGGCTTCGTCGTCAGCTCCTCAACATACCAGACAGTATGCCTACGTCGCTTCCTCCTCGCCGCCTTGTTATCATTTTGAATCCGCCTCCGTATCATTGAATGTTCTGGGCCTGCTCCCTCAATTTTTCGATATGTGATTTTATTTCGATGGTGGTGTTGATGACCGTTATATCGTCGGATTTGGACGCTATGGTGTTGGTCTCCCTCATGATCTCCTGAAGTATGAAATCCAGCTTCCGGCCTATGGCTTCCTTTTTGGACAGAAGCGCTCCGAATTGCTGTAAATGGCTTTTCAGCCGGGCAAGCTCTTCTGCTATGTCCGCCTTCTGCGCCAAAAGCGCAACCTCCTGCGCAAGCCTGCCTTCATCGATAGTAAGGGATGAGGCGATTTCGTATACCTTCTTCGATATCTGTTCCTTCAACCTCGACGCAACATTACCGGCCTGCTCCTTGATTTTCATACTGAGCTCTTCTATAAGTCCTATATGGCCCTTAAGCTCCCTGCCGAGGGCCTCGCCCTCCTGTTGTCTCATCGCGTCAATCCGGCCGAGCGCCTCTTTTACCGACGCATAAAGGTCTTCGGCGCTGAAGGCCGCATCCTCCATTAAAAGCGCTTCCCTGTATCCGGAAAAGAAATCGATTTTTATATCGCCCGGAATCGAAAGCTCTCTCTGCATTTCGGCAAAGGCATTATATATGCCTTTCATCAACTCTTTATTAATGCTGACATTCTGCTGCCTTTTCCCTGTCAGCGATATTGTTATGTCGAACTTGCCCCGGGAAAAACGCTCGCGGATAAGGTTCCTTACCGGTATCTCATGTTCGAGCATCATGGAAGGCATGCGCACCGTTATATCCAGATACCGGTGGTTCAACGAACGCATTTCAGCCTTGATCCCGTTTACCTCTGCAGCGCCGAAGCCGGTCATGCTCTGTATCAAATCTTGACCCCTGTGAGTTTAATGGTTTTTTTTCTGGACGTTTCGCCCTTGAATATTACAACATCGCTTTTTCTTATTCCAAACTGCCCGGCCAGAAGCTTTATCAACTGCTCGTTTGCCGCTCCGTCAACAGGGGGCGCGGTCAGCTTTGCCTTGATTATGCCGTCGGCCCCCACAACTATGGCCTTCTGTGAGGATTTGGGGATGACCTTGACCTCTATAATAATACCGTCTTGGACCTTGGTATGAGGAAGATTCATCGTTTGTTGTCCGCATATGTCCTCATAATACGGAATCCGTTTAGACCCTGCCGCACTCCCGTTTGATGCCGTCGAGCAGGCTCACAATCTCGTCCGAGGTGTCCTCCGCCTCTTTGAAAAGTTTCTCGGCCCTCTTGATGTCACCCGAATAATGGGCCCTTAATATCTCTTTTGCCATCGAATGGACCTTCTCATGCGGAACATCTACGGCCTTAAAAGAAGGGAGCGTTCCGCACATCTGCCTGCCCTGATCGTCGTACCACTTCCCGAACCTGCATGTATGGTGCGTAGGAAGCTGCTCCGGATCGAGCCTTAAGTCTCCCTTTAAACATGAGCCTATTTTATTCATAAAGGTCCTGTGGTCGGTCTTGGCAAGGTCAAGTATCATCAGCTCGCTGCCCTTTGTCTTGAAGCTGGAGGATGAGTCCCTGAGATGCTCGACCACCTTGACGAGTCCTGCCACCTCATGCATAACGTCGTCCGCCATATGTTCGAGGTCTTTGGATATATTAGAGGTCTTTTCGATGTTTTGCGCCACTTCCTCGGACGCCGCAGACTGCTCTTCGACCGCTGTGGCTATCTGGGTTATCTGGTCTTTGACCTTCTGCACGGCATAAACAATACCGTTCAGCGTATCGCCGACCTGCCTTATGTAGTCCGTAGCTTTTGTTACTTCGGTCGATGCCTCTTCCATGGACCTTGTGGTCTGCGCGGATTCGGACTGGACAGCCCCGATCTTGTCCGAGATCTCTGCGGTCGCCTTTATCGTCCTCTCGGCAAGTTTTCTCACCTCGTCCGCAACCACTGCAAAGCCCCTTCCCTGTTCGCCTGCACGGGCAGCTTCTATGGCAGCATTCAGCGCAAGCAGGTTTGTCTGGTCCGCTATGTCCTTAATAACGGTCACTATGTCGCCTATCTCCGCTGTCCTTCCGTTAAGCTTTTCGATCATCGTAGAGAGTTCGACGGTCGATGTATATACCCTGTTTACGGTCTCTACGGCCCCGTCAGCGACCTCCTTGCCTTTAGAGGCCGTCTCCATGGCCTCTGCCGAAGAAACAGAGGCATCCGAAGCGTTTCTTGCTATATCGGTTATGGTCTGGGACATCTCTTCCGCAGCAGTGGCTATCTGCGCCGCCTGTGACGACTGTGTCCTCGTTCCCTCTATGGTCTTGTCCGCCCTGACCTTCAGGATATCGACTATCGAGATTATGCTGGTGGCGCCGGTCAGAATACCGTTGATAGTGTCATTGAACATGTCCGACATTTTCTTAAGGTTGTGGGCCAGAACGCCTATCTCGTCGTCTTTGTCTATTTTTATTTCGACCCGCAGGTCCCCGTTCGATAAGGTCTCTACTCCCGCCGAAATATGTGCGAGTTCGTTCTTGATCGGTCTTGCCAAAAGCAGGACCCCACCGAGAATTATCAACAATAAAATAAGCGCATAGACCGTAAGAGAGACCCACTCCATCCTCCGCTGCAACGAGATGGTCTGCTCGGTCTCTTCTCCCATTTTCTTGCTCGCAAAAGTCTTCAGTTCCGACAAGGCTGCCTGAGTTTCCTTTAGGGCCGGCTGGCTCTCTTCGATAAATATTTTCTCGGCCAGAGGTTTCTTGCCGTCTTTCAGGGCGGCTATTATCTTGGCCGCGCTCTCATGAAGCCTCTTGTGCGGGGCTTCGATCTTTTTAAAAACATCCTCCACTTCCTTGGAGGGTTTGTAGGAGTAATACCATTCACCGAACTTGCATTGCGCGGGATCGAGCTTGCCCGAAAACTCCTTGCCCTGCATTATGGTCCCGACGGAAAGGGCCTCCGCCCATTTGAAATGGTCGACAATTCTCTCGCCTAACAGGTCGACCAGCTCGGAATATTCGTGGACCTCATGCAGCATCGTCTGGGTCTTTTTGATGGTGAAGCGCGAAAAAATCCCGAGACATATCAGGATGGCCGCAAGGACCCCGATACCGACATAAATCTTGTTCGTGATGGTAAGTTTCATTTTTTGCCCCCCGTAGCAAATTTTATTATGTTAACATAATTTATATAAATATATGGCTGCGCAACAAAAAAGAGATTATTTCAGAATGGACATGATGCTGCCCTTTCAGGCGTACGTTGTCCGCGAACAGAGCAACGAAAAGCTTGTCAGTTCCGAATGCGAAGCCTCGAACCTGAAAAACACAATATTGAACCTAAGCGGCGGCGGACTTAATTTCAGGTCAAGACTGGAGTTTCTCACGGACGATATGCTGAAGATGATCTTGACCATTCCCGTTGCCATGCCCAGAACAATTTGCTTGTACGGCAAAGTCATAAAATCCGACAGGACCGAACAAGGCAACTTTAAAGTGCGCGTGCGTTTCGAAGGCATAACGGAAAGGATCAGGGACATACTTATCAGCTTCATCCTGAAACACGAACGCGACGTGCTGATAAGCTCGCATCTTACCGAAGTTATGCGGTTTACCGACGTCTCTGTGCTCAAGTTCGCCGAGGGCACTAACCTCCCGTTCGAAATTTATACCGTCACTAAAAAAGGACTGCGTTTCATGTTCGATTCCGGTCTGCCTTACGACGGCCTTGCAAAGGAATATTTTAACGAGATGGGCATCTCCAAGGTATACGTCAAGCAGGACGACGTCCTGTATCTCAACAGATATCTCGACAGGGTCCGAGGGGTCAAGATAAAGCCTTTTGATCGCGAAGACCAGATATCGTTCAAAGAATATTCTTTCAGGAAACTGCAACTGCACTGCATAGGGAGGAACATCCTGCTTCCTAGGACCTCGATATCTTTCAACCTGTACAGAATGGAAGATTATAATTACAAACTGTTTCTTGAGAGCTCCGCTTCGATACCGCTTATGCTTGACGACAACATACCTTCGATGCAGGCGGATTTTCTTGTCGGGGCACAAGAGGTCCCTGCGTATCTTCACTATCTGAAAGCCCTGCCTCTGAATTCGTCGCCCCTTGTTCTTAAAGAAAAGGCCTGTATTATCATGCACGATATTCTGGACAAATTCGGAAACAAAGAGACCATAGCCTCGGCAATCGGGGCGGCAAGGGAAATAGTCGCACAACTGGAAAAGGCCCCGGATTCGTTTTATGCGATGCTGTCGGCAGGGGCCTCGGATTTCTATCCCTATGCCCATTCCGTAAATGTGGCGGTCTTGAGCATACGCACGGCCCTTGCCCTGTCCCTACCCAAGACCGATATAGATGCCCTTGCCGCAGGCTCGCTTTTACATGATATAGGGTTCGGGCTTATAAACGACGAGATAATAAACAAGCAGGGGAAACTGTCCGGGGCCGAGGAAGAAGTTTTCAAAACGCATGTGATAGAAGGGGTGTCTATTCTCCAGAATGTCGATGCAGTGCCGAAAAAAGCCATGACCGCAATCCTGCATCATCACGAAAATATGGAAGGAAGCGGTTATCCCGACAGTCTTGCAGGACAACTGATTCCGGTCTTCGGAAGAATAACGGCCATTTCCGACGCCTATGACCTGCTTACTACACAGCAGCCTTTTCGTAAGGGCCTGTCCCCGTCTCAAGCGCTTTCGGCCATGACAAAGGACTCCTCCAAATACGACCCTGTAATACTTGCGGTTTTCATTAAACTGATAGCCCAGCAGATCAAGTGAAAATCCGCCTCGACAAACTTATTTTGGAAAAAGGGGTTGTGTCGAGCCGCGAACGGGCCCAAGCCTTGATAATGGAAGGCAGGGTGTTCGTTAACGGCATGCCTTCCACAAAGGCCGGTTCGATGGTAGATATCGATATAAACATCGAAATAAGAGGCGACGATATGCCGTACGTAAGCCGCGGCGGACTTAAGCTCGAAGCGGCCCTTGACCGTTTCGGGACCTCGCTCGAAGGCAAGATCGCGCTCGATGTGGGCGCATCCACGGGCGGATTCACGGACTGCATGCTTCAGCGCGGCGCAAGAAAAGTCTACTGCGTGGATGTCGGATACGGCCAGCTAGCTTGGAAGATCAGGCAGGACCCGCGCGTCGTACTCATAGAAAGGACCAACATACGCTACATCGAAAAAGAAAGCGTCCCTGAACAGATAGACCTTGCGGTCATCGATGTCTCGTTTATTTCTCTGACCCTCGTTGTGCCCAAGACCCTCGAATTCCTGAAAGACAACGGCGAGATAATAGCGCTGATCAAACCTCAGTTTGAAGTGGGCAGGGGAGAGGTCGATAAAGGCGGCATTGTAAAGGACGAGCTTAAAAGACAGGCTGCCGTCGAAAAGATACGGACGCATTTCGAATCGCTCGGACTTAAGGGTATCGGGATTGTCCAGTCCCCCATATTAGGGCAGAAGGGCAATGTGGAATATTTAATATCTGCAAAACGCGGCTGAAAAGAGAACAGGATAAAAAGGGCGGCGAGTCTTCCGCCGCCCTCGAAGATCATCTTAGTGACTATGCAATTTATATACTCCCGGCACTTCAAAAAGATTTGTATAAGTATTGATTACCTGTGCAGCCTTGTCGCCAGTCGGAATTCCTTTTACCACTTCCCGTTTCTGCATGTCTATGACATACAGCGCGCCGTCGGAAGCATTGGTTGCATAAGCTTTTTTGCTGTCCGCGCTGAAGACTATATGGCCTACATGGTTGCCGTTGCCGACAGGCAGGTCCTTAAGCTTAAGCCCTGTCTTGGCGTCAACAATCGTGATAATATTTGAACCGTAAGGCGTAAGCACGACATAGTTGCCGTAAGGCGTAAGCACGACATAGTTGCCGTAAGGCGTAAGCACGACATAGTTGCCGTCAGGCGTGAGATATGGGTGTCCGACACCGTTTGCAGCCTTGATCGTCCTGACAACCTTCTGCTGAGCCACATCTATAACTGCCACCGTGCTGCCGCCGAACTTCGGGCCGGGGCCGCGATTGCAGTAATAAAAATATTTCCCGTCAAGTGTGAATATGCCGTGATGCCCCTCTATGGCCTCTCCTTCGGCCGTCGGTATTTCGATTTTTTTTACTTCCTTGAATGTCGCCATATCCATAATCGAAACAGACGGCTTGATTTTTGCCGCATCGTTGCCTTCATACACTATCCAGACCTGCTTGTTATCAGGCGTGGGGATAAAATAATGCGCGGGGCTGTCCCCGTCAATCGTTGCGGCGACTTCAAGGGACGGGATTTTCAAGACGTATGATTTCTTGTCCGCATAGTTTTGGACAAAGGCGTATTTGCTGTCCCATGTAAAGGCCGAGTGCATCATCAACGGGCCTTTCTGTGCCTTATTCTGGTGGTCAACAGCAAAGGTCTTCAGTTCCTTGTCCGTCTTGGCGTCAAAGAGTACCGCCTTAACCTCACCGGTATGATTGATGAGCACATATTTGCCGTCGGGTGTAACGAGCGGATGTTTGACATTCTTGCCGGTCTTGATGTGCTTCAGGGTTTTGTGTGTAATGGCATCAATTACAGTTACCGAGTCACCGCCGTTTTCGCCGACATAGATCTTCTTCAGGTCAGGCGTAAGACAGGCCAGCCATCCGGTCGGCCCGGTTTCGCAGTGGCCGATGACCATATCTTTTTGAGGGTCGACAAAGGAAAGCGTCTTTGATGCGGCATTGGGCACGAAAATCCATTTTGCGACTGCGGCATAAACAGCGGTACTCATGCCGATGACAACTAAAGCGATAAGACAATACTTTAAAAGCTTCTTCATGCATTACCTCCTGTGGTTTTATATTTACCTTCGGAGATTGCACATATCATGCCATCGATAAACCGGGAACAGACAAGCATAAAGCGGCAATGGAAAAATCAGGAAGCGCAAAATGCTAAGGCAAAATACACTAATCAGCGCATTTTACTCTATGGGGATATCCATTGAATTGAGCTTCCTGCGAAGCGTGCTGTAATCAATGCCGCGCATTCTCGCAGCCTTGCTCTTATTGCCGTTGACCGACTTTAAGACATTCGCGATATGAAGGCGTTCAAGGTCGGAAAGAGTCAGGGTTGCAGGGGGCGCTGTTGCTTCCAAGTCGGATGGTGCGTTAACGGTTTTAATCTCATCAGACAGGTCGTCCATGCCGATGGCGCCATTATCCGTTATCGTAACCGCCCTCTCTATGACATTTTCGAGTTCCCTCACATTGCCTTCCCACCTGTATCCTTTGAGCAAGTCCTCCGCGACCGGGTCTACGCCGACGACCGGCTTGTTCATCCTTAGGGAAAATTTTTTGGTGAAGTGCCGGACCAGAAGCGGGATGTCCTCGCTTCTTTCACGCAGCGGCGGGATATCTATCGGCAGGACATTCAACCGGTAATAAAGATCTTTTCTGAACGCGCCTTTGTCCACGGCCTCTCTGAGATATTCATTGGTTGCGGCAATAACCCGAGCGTCAACACTGATCGTCTCATTGCCGCCGAGCCTCATAAAAGTCCTCTCTTGCAGGAACCTGAGGAGCTTGACCTGCATCATCGGGCTTATGCTGCTCACCTCATCGAGGAATATCGTGCCTTCATTCGCCGCTTCAAACAGGCCTGTTTTTTTATTGACCGCTCCTGTAAACGCCCCTTTTTCATAACCGAACAGTTCGGATTCGAGGAGTTCGTCGGGCAATGCTCCGCAATTGATCGCGATGAAGGGCTTATCCGTCCTCTTGCTGCCGTAATGGATCGCCCGGGCGACAAGCTCTTTCCCTACCCCGCTCTCACCTGTCAAAAGGACCGTGCCGTCCGTATCTTTTACCTTTTCTATCATGCCGAACACCTGACTCATGGCAGTGCTGGAGCCGATTATTCCACCGGAACCGGGGATGAACTCCAACTGCCTTTTCAAGCCTATATTTTCGAGCTTTAGTTTTCTTGTTTCCGCGGCCCTTTTAACTACGATAGCTATGTGTTCAGGGTCGAACGGCTTGGGAATAAAATCATACGCCCCTGACTTGATGGCCTTTACCGCCGTCTCGATGGACGAATACGCCGTAATCAATATTACCGGCATGTTCCCGTCAATAGCGCGGGCCTCTTCAATTATTTTGAAGCCGTCAGCGTCCGGCAGCATGAGGTCTGTTATGACAATGTCCACAGGGTCGCCGTTTTTTAGCCGGGTTATCGCATCAGAGGCCTTGCTGAAGGTCTCGACAGAGCAATCTTCAGGTTCAAGCGACCGCCTGATTATGCGCAACACCGTATCTTCGTCGTCTATAGCCAGTATTCTAAGCCGTCTATCCATCATCTTCTCCTAACGACACCTCTATCAAAATACTCATGACCTTCGTCGGGGCGGTCGGATCTTTGGCAACGATTTTTCGGCTGCGCTCGGAAAATCTGGCCATCGCCAAAATAATGCTGTTCAGCGAGCCCGTATGGATCGCACAGCCCGCCGTTTTCAAGGCGGGTGAAATATACGCGACATGTATCTGCTTATTTAAATCCGGGCTTATTTATTTTTTGCCGGACAGCCAGTTTTCTATCTTTAACCCTTCTATGCGTTGAAAATGCTCGGTATTATTTGTGACGAGAACGCAGCTATTGACAATTGCAATTGAGGCAATGAGGATATCAAAATCTTCAATAATCCTTCCTTTTGATCTCAAGGAAGTCTTTATCCTGCCGAACAAGGCGGCTGAATCTTCACTGTCGGAGAAAATTGTCAGATTCTGTTTGAAAAGCTCTATCCTTTTCAGATTTGCCTGAACTTTGGTGGAATTGTATGCGCCAAAATATAGTTCTGCAAGGACACAGTTGGCAAGGGCGAGTGAATAAACACCTACTTTCTTTGCTTTTTTCTTTAATACAGGATTGCCGTTAAGCAGATAAACACAGGTGTTTGTGTCCAGCAGGTATTTCAAAATACCTTCTCCGTTCTTGAAACAGATCGTCTGCTTGAATAAATAGTCTGTATTTGTTCCTCTGCGCTTTTATTGTCTTCCCACGTCCCGCAAACTGAAAGGAATTCATCAGTTACGCGTTTCTCATCTCCCTCAAAAAACATGAACTCTTTTGTCAGAATATGCATTATATTCGATAATTTTTCCTGCACAACTTCAGGAAGATCCCTCAATTCTCTTAATATTTTCTCCTCATACATTGTTTTGGTTTGCATAATACGCCTCCGTTAAAAGTCTTTCGATTAACACTGTATTATATATTTCATTTTACTGAAAAAACTTATTTATTTCTAATCCTGAGTCTCTGCATGTCTTATTCCTTCCCCCACAGGAAGCCTGACGCTGAAAGTGCTTCCCTGTCCTTTCCTGCTCTGCACGATTATCTCTCCGCCGTGGTTCTGGACTATGCCGTAACTGACCTCTATCCCTTTTGCGTCGGAAAGTTTTTTTACAGCCTTGACGGCATCGTCGATCAGAACAGCGATGGACGTTTTTTCTTTCAACGGCGGAGACTGGCGCGAATATACAAGCAGATCCTTGATTATGTTTGCGCACCTGCCGGAATCCCTGATGATGGATTCCAAGTCGTCCCGCGCGGCCTTGTCCTTCGTATTTTTCAGCATAAGCTTGGCAATGCCGATGACATTGCCTATGGGATTATTTATCTCATGCGCAATGCCTGCCGCAAATTTACCGACCGCCGCAAGCCGCTCGGACTGGAAAAGCTTTTCCTCCATGCTGTGCAATTTTTCAAGGTTCGCAGCCATTCTATTGAAGCCTTCGGAAAGTTCACCTATCTCGTCCTTTGAGGTCACCTCGATCCTGTGCATAAAATCGCCGGTCCCGATGCGCTCCGCTCCTTCACGAAGGGTTACGACAGGCTGCATCAATTTTTTGAGCGCTAAAAAAAGCACAAAAAGAGATGCCGAAAAAATAGAGAGCAGAAGAAGCAGCAAAGTCATACATGTCTTGGTAATAATCCCGGGCAGCTTGTCTTCCTGAACAATAAGGATGTTGCCGACAGCGCCGGTTTCTTTATCAAGCAAAGGAAACTTTATCAGGAGCTTGCCTGAAGCAAATCGGGCATGGTCATTTGCCTGCAGAAGCGAGCTGTCGTTTTGCTTCAGCGTGGACGATACGACCCGGTCTGCAGTATCGGTAATAACAAGGTCGGTGTTGCTCAACTGCCTGATCTTTGCCAGCAAACCTTGATCAAGCAGTATGCCGGAGGTGATCGTCCCGATTATCTGGTTTTCGTTATACAAAACAGGCGCTGCGGCCTTTATGACAAAGCCTTTTTCGGTAAGCACAAAACCTGATGTCACTTTGCCTTGGAGGGCGCTTTTAATCAGCGGGTCTCCGGACCTGTCATCGTCATACACAGCAGAGCTCTCGGCGACTGCAACGACCCGGCCGCGCGCATCGCCTATCTCTATCGAACTGACATCAAACGATTTATACAAGCGCTTGACCGCCCTCAGCGGATGTTCCCGCTCACCCGACAGTTAGGTGTGATAAAACAGGCTGTCCTTTATCTCCCTGTCATTGCTGAAAAGCCTTGTGTAATTCGTGACCTTGCTCTGGTAGTCCTCAAAGAGTTTTATGACGAGGTTTTTTACACTTTCAAGGTGGTCTTGCTGCCGCCTGAAAAGCGCGTCCTTTATAAGATAAGAAACAACAGGAAGGGTCGTAATCGTTATAAGCAGAATTGGCAGGACAATAATCGAAACTATCTTATATCTGATAGAAAGCCTATTCCATAAACCCTTCATTTTGCCCCTGCAAAATTTTTCCTGATAATCGCTTGGCCTTCCTTGTCCAGCACAAACTCAATGAAGGTCTTCGTCAAGCCCGAAGGCCCGCTTTTTGTGATGACATACAAATCGCCTGTCAGCGGATACAGGCCTTTTTCAGTGTTCTCGGGGGTCGGCATGATCTTATCGACGCTTATTATCTTCACCTTGGCCTCTTGCGCAAATACCCTCGGGGCGATGCCTATCGCGCCCGGAAACTTCTCCACGTATTCGACAACCTCTTTATCTGTTTTCACAATAATCGCTTTTTTTGCGACAGGGCCTTTTATTCCCAGCGCTTCCCGCACAGGTTCCGCCATATCGCGGCAGTGATCCCTGAAAACCAAGGCGATCGGCTTGTCCGGACCACCGACCTGCTTCCAGTTCGTAAGCCTGCCGTTATGGATATCGGAAACCTGTTTCAGGGAAAGGTTGCTCAACCGGTTTTTGGGATGCAGCATGACCGCTTTTATATCAACGGCGACTTTATACTGAATCAGATTAAATTTCCGCGCTTTCTCTTCAGTCAGAGGGCAGCATAAGCCGCCCATTTCATGCTGTCCCTTTACCACAACCGCAATCCCGTCCGCGCATCCGCCGCCCTTCACAAATACCTGCTTGCCGTATTTTCTCTCGAATGCCTTTGCCAGAGACTCAAGCGCGCCGTGGGTCAGGATATGGGTGCCTTGATAACCGATGTCGGCGGCATGGACTGAAGCTATCGTCATAAATAGGAGGCAAGCGTATAAAACTGATTTTTTCAGGCGGTTAGACATAACGTAATTATACCAGACTACTGATTTACAAGAGGGTTCAGGGAAAAATATCAGCTGGACTCTATTTGTATTTACAACAATATCGACGGCATGTAATACTTAATCATGAGGAGCAATAGATTAAAAACCATTTTCGCATCAGTTATTCTGCTGTATTTTACCTTAGTTGCAGTATTGCCGGTATCTGCGCTATTACCGTCTAATCAATCTACTAACGTTGAACAAACAGAAACGCTTAAAAATCAAAGCTCCCAAGCAAACCTATTTTTCTTTGACCTCGCTCTATGGGAAATTCTTAAAGTAGCAAAACGTTCCGACAATTCAAAAGATAGCGTTTTTGTAAAATCTCTCAATAAAGACGATTTCACCAAGATAAATTCTTATGAATTCATTAGCGTTGCCTTAGATTTAAAGCTGATAGGAATAAGCTCATCTATATATAATTTGTCTCCGCGTCTTTTCATTACTCATGATCGATACAATCTGTTTTCCGGTCTTGCCCCTCCGCATCACCTCTCATAACATCTAAAGAAAACTAAAACTGGACCCGTATCTCTGGGGTTTGTCCCATAGAACGCGAGTGTATTTTTAGTATTTTACAAATCTCAACGAGCGTGAAGGCTACAATCTTTACGCGAAAATGAGTTTGCAATCATATGTCAGGAGGTTTTGTATGCTTAATTTAAGAACTGTCGAGAAAGAGGGAATTTTGAATACCTATAGCAGATTTTTGCTTCTTGTCGCTACGTTGTCGTTTTTGCTGTCCGGAACAATTCAGGCTGAGACAAAGTCCGAGATTTCAGGGAAGAATGAATTCGGAGGCAAAACCGTCAAGACCATTTATTCTGAGGGGGACAGCAACGCCGGCGTCTTCCGTGAGAGCATCGCATATTTTCACGGAAATGCCAAAAAGGCAAAGGAAGAATTTGTATATACCGAAACGGTGATGAACGAGAAAGGGTTCGGTAAGGCCGTAGCTTATTTCGATGCGGATGAAAAGGTCATAAAACAGGAGTTCTTTTACACCGACAAAATAGTCGCAACTAACGGGGCAATTCTCTTGGCTTATTACTACACCGGAGCCGGCGCATTTGTGAAACAGGAGCTTCTCTATACCGACAAATTCGCCTCGGCCAACGGATACAAAAAACTTACTGCTTATTATCACGCTACAGGGAGGGTGTCAACAAGAGAGTTTGAGTATACCGGGAAATTTGCCGATGAGTACGGATTTGACAGATATATGGAGCATTTCGACGATGCAGGCAGAGTAATAAAGCAAGAGCGCTATAGAAACAATAAGCTGATCCACCAATAAGGGTGGGGCGGATATTTAAGGAGATGATATGAAGGCAAAAGACTTGATGATCCCGCTGGTGAAATACCTTAAGCCCGGGGATACTCTGAAAGAGGCTGCAAATCTGCTTAGCGCCGCCCGCAGGCGCGAAGAAAAAGGCGGCGTAAAGGCCTTGCCTGTCCTCGACAAACATGCAAAACTCGTGGGGATAGTTTCGATCGGGGATGTTCTCAAATCGGTATATCCCGGATACATGTATTTGATGGATCTCGGAGCGTTCTCTTGGGACGGGATGGTGGAGACATTCGCAAGGAAGGCGTCAGGCAAGCATGTAAAAGACATAATGACGACCGACGTTATTACGGTGAAAGAAGATTCTACGCTAATGGAATGTATAGACCATATGCTAAAAAACAAAGCCAAAAGAGTTCCGGTCCTGAACACTGAAAATGCTGTTGTCGGAATGCTGTATGAGAGCGATGTTTTTTACGAGATAACGCGGGCCATGTTCAACAAAGACAAGGGGAGGACACAATGACCCTTGAAACAGTGACGAGGGCAGAGCTGTTTTTCCTTGATCTGCCATTTTGGATAGCCACAGCGATATTCGTTTGCGCCTATGTATTGATCGTGTCCGAGAAAGTACATAAGACGGTTGTAGCGCTTTTTGCAGCCGGGTTAATGCTTGTCCTGAAAGTTCTTGAGCAGAACGAAGCGTTCCATGTTGAAGAATTCGGTGTGGACTGGAATGTAATCATCCTGCTTATTTCGATGATGATCATCATCAATCTGATGCGTCCGACCGGGGTTTTCGAATACATAGCAATCAAGAGCGCAAAATTAGGCAAGGGTGATCCTCTCCGGATAATGGTTATATTTGCTGTTGTAACTGCTGTTTTGAGCGCGCTGCTCGATAATGTTACAACAGTGCTCTTAATCACACCGGTTACACTGCTCATTGCAGACGCCCTTGATGTAGACCCTGTCCCGTATCTGCTCTCCTGCGCTTTTGCATCCAATATCGGAGGAACGGCAACCCTCATAGGCGATCCTCCTAACATAATGATAGCTTCTAAGGCACAGCTCAACTTCATGGACTTTATATATCATCTGGCCCCCGTTGTCGTAGTAATGATGGTTGTATACATATTCGTCATTAAACTTATCTGGAAGAAAAAGCTTGTAACACAAGATGAATTAAAACAGCGCATCATGAACATGAACGAGAAGGAGGCCATAAAAAACCCGCTAATGCTCAAAAAATCCCTGATTGTGCTTGGAATAGTTCTAACCGGCTTTATATTTCATGGCATGCTTCACTTCCAGCCTGCAACAGTTGCTCTGTTTGGCGCCGGACTGCTTCTGCTCCTTTCCAGAACCCACGAGCCGCACCATGTTCTCGCAGAGATTGAGTGGCCTACGATTTTCTTCTTCATGGGACTTTTTATCATAGTTGGCGGTGTAGTGAAAGTCGGTCTCATCAAATGGCTGTCTATTCAGATTCTGGAGCTAACACAGGGCAATATGTTCGCAACTTCGATGATCGTTATGTGGTTTTCAGCTTTTGCCTCCGCCATTGTTGACAACATTCCCTATGTGGCAACAATGAATCCTTTGATCATAGACATGGCGAAACAACTTTGGCCGAATCTTTCAGGTATTCAGCTTCTTCAACATCCTGATCTGATGCCTCTTTGGTGGTCATTGGCGCTTGGAGCATGTCTTGGAGGGAACGGCTCGGCCATCGGAGCTTCAGCCAATGTCATTGTTGTAGGCATTTCCGAAAAAGCCGGCAGGCGAATATCATTCTTTAAATTTATGGCATACGGTATGCCGATCATGATCTTAACCGTAGCGATTTCATCAGTTTATGTATGGCTTAGATACTACGTTTTGGGAATATAGAATAAAAAATAAGGAGAAAAGATATGCTGAAAAAAACATTTATCATAATCGCAGCGTTGATAGTAGCCGGGTTCCTCTATATTGATGTGAGCGGCGATAATTTCAAGGAAAAAGTACGGAGAGAAGTGCGTCAAATTACCGATGGGGCCGTTTCTTTACCTCCACAAAAGTTTACCTTCAATCAACTCAGAGGATTACCGGAGCCAGTCCAAAGGTATTTCAAACATGTTTTAAATGATGGGCAGGAATATATCAGGACCGTCAATCTGAAACAGACCGGTGAATTCAGAACAAAAGAATCTGACCGTTGGGTACCCATCGAAGCCAAACAATATAACGCGATAGCTATCCCATCGCTTGTATGGCATGCGCGGCTGAAACCTACGCCTTATACATGGATTGAAGCTCAGGATTTTTATCATAAGGGCAGCGGATTCATGGAAGGAAAACTGCTCTCCGTATTTCCACTGATGTTTGATTCAGGAAAGGAAATGGAACTCTCTTCACTATCTCGATTCCTCTCGGAAGCCCCATGGTACCCTACGGCCTTGCTTCCCGGAAAAAATCTTGAGTGGAAAGCTATTGACTTTCATTCTGCTAAGGCTTTGATCACAGATTCGGGATATAGTGTGTCCGCTGTTTTCACCTTCGGCGACAACGGCGAAATAACGAAGGTCACAACCGAAGACAGATATAGAAATGTAAGCGGCAAAAAGGAGAAACTGCCGTGGACCGCCTATTATAAGAATTATCAGGAGCGAAACGGCATGAAGATACCGACCGAAGTTGAGGTTAAATGGAATTTGCAGAAAAGAAATTTTCAATATGCGAAGTTGAAGATAGTAGAAATACAGTATGACAAATTCTGATCGAAGCTGGATATGATAACCTTGTATGTAAGTTTGAAAGAGCGTATTATTTATATTGATGTTTTACTGACAACTCTTTATTCACTAAGTGAAAGGGGTAACAGTGAAAAAGATAGTTATATTTACAGACTTGGACGGCAGTCTCCTTCACCCTAAAACATATTCTTTTGGCGCAGCGCTGCCAGCCTTAACACTGATTAGAGCACGAAAGATACCGCTTATCCTCTGCTCCAGCAAGACAAGGGCAGAGATCGAGGAGTACAAAAGAAAACTTGGAAATAATCACCCTTTTGTCTCTGAAAACGGCGGAGGGATATTTATACCTGAAGGGTATTTTTCACAAACTATACATGAGGCGCTTTTTTGCAAAGCAGGAAGTTTCCCCTCTTTAGCTAAGAAGGGAGAGATGGGAGTGGTTGAGAGTCCTAGAGTGTATTACGTTATTTCTCTCGGCAAACCTTACGAAGAGATCAGAAAGGTCTTCTCAGATTTAAGAGAGCGATTAAACATCAAGGTGAAAGGATTTGGAGATATGACTGAGGAAGATATCGCAGAATTGACAGGCCTGACAGTTGAAGAGGCATCCCTTGCAAAACTGCGGGACTTTGGCGAGCCATTTGTATTTGAAGGAAATCTTGATAAGAGCTTCCTGAATGCAATAGAAGCCTCCGGCCTCCACTGGACACAAGGCCAATTCTATCATGTCATGGGTGATAACGACAAGGGAAAGGCCGTAAATATCCTGAAGGGACTTTTTGAAAGAGAGAATGAAGAAATCCATACTATTGGCCTCGGCGATGGGTTCAATGACCTTCCAATGCTCAGGGAAGTTGACCAGCCTGTCCTTATTCCAAAAGAGGATGGGAGTTACGACCACAGGGTAAATCTGCCCGGCATTATAAAGGCGGAAAAGAGTGGGCCTGATGGCTGGAACAAGGCGATTATGGAGCTTTTATAAAGGATGCGAAATGGAAAGAGATGCTATCCTTGAGATTTACCATGCCGCGTTGAAAGCGACAGACCCGTATATTGCCGTTAAAAAAGCTGTTGACCTTAAAGAAAACACATTGATCATAAACAAAACAGAATTCGACCTAAGCAGTTTCAGCAGGGTTATTGTGATTGGCGCCGGAAAAGGCACGGCCTCCATGGCACAAGCTGTTGAAAATGTTCTTGGAAACAGGATTGATGCAGGACTCATTATAGTAAAATATGCTCATACTATGCATCTCAAAAATATTAGGCAGGTGGAGGCCTCACATCCTCTGCCGGATATGGCAGGGGTGAGGGGCACCGATAACATTATGGAGCTGCTGGAGAAGGTTGATGATAAGACACTCATTATCTGCCTGTTATCCGGAGGCGGTTCTGCCTTGCTGGTTTTGCCTGCCTATGGTATAACCCTTGAAGACAAACAAACAACGACCGACCTCCTTTTAAAATCAGGCGCGACAATTGATGAACTGAATACGGTCAGAAAGCACCTCTCAAAGGTAAAGGGGGGCCTGCTTGCCCGAATGGCTTGGCCGGCGACTGTGGTTACCTTGATTCTTTCCGACGTGATTGGTGACAGGCTGGATGTTATAGCCTCCGGTCCGACAGTCCCTGACCACTCTACTTTTACAGATGCGCTGAAGATCGTAACAAATCTTATTGAAAAGCAGGGACTAAAGGACAAGTTTCCTGAAGGGGTGATTGACTATCTACGGTCCGGGGTGAGCGCAAGGGTGTCTGAAACACCTAAGGAAGGGGAACCATGTTTCAATAATACATATGTCTTCATCGTGGGAAGCTTGAGTCAGGCCATTTCAGCGGCACGAGATAAGGCTGAAAAAATGGGGTTTGAAACGAAGATAGTAACGGATAAACTTCAGGGAGAGGCGAGATATGCGGCCCTTTATCTGGCTGATGCCACAAGGGAGACAAGAAAATCCCGTAAGGACGGAAAGCCTCTCTGCCTTATATCCGGCGGAGAGACTACCGTTACCGTTAAAGGCAACGGTCTCGGAGGACGAAATCAGGAATTGGCACTTGCTTTTGCGGTTGCAATAGAAGGGGAAGAGGGAATAATGCTGCTGTCCGCCGGCACTGATGGCACTGACGGACCTACCGATGCGGCAGGGGCTGTTGTTAACGGAGCTACGGCGATCAACGCAAAACAATTGGGACTTGCCCCGGAAGCATATCTCCGCAATAATGATTCATACACTTTTTTCAAGCGGCTCGATGCGCTCTCCTACGGAAAGGCCCATTTTATCACCGGGCCGACCGGCACCAATGTCATGGATATGCAAGTAATACTTGTGGAGGAATAAAGTATGAACGGAGATCATTTGGCAGGAAGATTAAAATTAACGTTGCGACAATGGCTTGAGGATAGCGCCTCTCTTGTAAACCATAAGGCGGTCATCAAGGACGTCTACCTTGCAGTTGACATTTCAGCCGGCTACTTCCTTATGCTCACCATTGCTAACCTAATAGCATTGCTGGGGCTTATAACCAATAGTGTTGCAATTATAATCGGGGCCATGCTCATATCTCCTCTTATGGGGCCTATTCTCAGCAGCGGTTTTGCGTTTATAACCGGCGATACAACCATCGGCAGAAAGGCGTTAAAAAAGGTTGCTTACAGCGTAGGGCTTACGATCCTGATTTCCGCCCTTTTCACCTATTTGACCCCTTTACAGGAGGTTACCGGAGAGATTACTGCAAGAACGAAGCCAAATCTTTATGACCTGATTATCGCTGTCCTTGCGGGCGCAGCCGGTGCAATTGCCATTTGCACAAGAAAGAACTATATCACTACCGTCACAGGGGTGGCCATAGCCACCGCTGTAATACCTCCCCTTAGCGTGGCGGGGTTCGGCATAGGTGTCTGGAACCCCTCTATAGCCTTTGGAGGTTTCTTTCTCTTCTTTACCAACTTTGTAGCCATAATTCTCGCCACATGTATAGTTTTTTACACCTACGGATTTAAACCGGGGATAACAACCGAGATTGAAAAGGCAAGGCTCAAAAGGAGAATCTATGCTTTTGCCACAATACTATTTGTAATCTCAATTCCCCTGCTCTATACACTGAAAATATCCATCATGGATGTCCGGCTGAGGAACAATGTCAGTTCCGCTTTAAAGCTTAACTTCAACAGGGAAAAGGCTTCCCGTCTCGACTCCTTTGCTGTTTTAAAGGGCAAGGATCAGGTTCTGGAGATTAATGCGGAAGTCAACACTGTCAGATATCTGAAGGAATCGGATATCAAGTGGATAGAAAAAAACCTTGCCGAATATCTGCGGCAAGATATACGGCTTAACGTAGAGCAGGTCCTAGTCAGGTCTGGAGGGTTGAAAGAGGAATCTGGAAAGCCGGCAATTGCACCAGTAATTCCGCCAAAAGCACGCGAAGGAATTCCCAGAAGTTCAGTAGAGACTGTTTTGACGACAATCAAGAGCGCCTCGGAAAAAGTAGAGAGGATAATTGAGCCATCGAAGGTATCGGGATTCCATATTGGGATTGACGATGATACTTCTGCGGTCTCTGTTATTATGAAAATAAAGAGGGACAAGTCTCTTTCAGATGAACAAACTAAATGGCTTAAACAGATACTTTCAGACGAGCTAAAGATTTCTTTGGACTTAAAGATAGAGACAGTGCCTCTCAAAGAAAATACAACAGAGCTTGTAAAGAAGAAGAAAAAACAAAAAAGGATTAAATAAGACAATGGTTGAACCGGCTAATATAGTGGTCGGCATCCCGAGCTATAACAACGCCAAGACAATTGGCCATGTTGTTAAGGCTGTAGATGCAGGACTCGCGAAATACTTCCCTGACAAAAAGGCAGTCATTGTCAACTCGGACGGAGGCTCGAAGGACAGGACCCCTGAAGTAATAAAAAACACCACCATCGATCACAATGCGCTCTTGATACAGCACCCTTTATCCATGGCACACAGGATAACCACTCCGTATCACGGTGTCCCCGGTAAAGGGAGCGCCATAAGGACTATATTCCAGATGGCTGTTGACATGGGTGCGAGTGCGTGCGCCATTGTGGATTCTGATCTGAGGAGCATAACCCCGGAATGGATAGAGCTTCTTCTGTCACCGGTACTCAAGGAAGGGAAAGATTTTGTGGCACCCCTTTATAACAGGCACAAGTTTGACGGGACCATCACAAACTCCATAGTCTACCCCGTGACTAGGGCTTTTTACGGAAAGAGGATAAGGCAGCCTATAGGCGGGGAGTTCGGGTTTTCCGGGAATATGGCAGAGTTCTACCTGAAACAGGATGTCTGGGGAACAGACGTGGCCAGATTCGGGATAGATATATGGATGACGACTGAGGCTATAGCAAACGATTTCAGGGTATGCCAGGCCTTCCTAGGCGCGAAGATACATGATCCCAAGGACCCTAGTTCTGACCTGAGCGAAATGCTTGTCCAAGTCATCAGCTCTCTATTCGACCTGACTGAGAAACATTCAGGCAAATGGAAGGAGGTCAAAGGCTCTATAGATGTTCCCACATTCGGGTTCAGGTATCATGTGGGGCTTGAACACGTGAAGGTAAACGTGGGAAGGATGCTGGGTATATTCAGGGACAGCCTTGACAATTTGGACAAGATATGGCTGGAAGTCATAGGCGCCGGTGACTTTGGCGAGGTTAAGACCCTCGGAGCCGTATCCGACGAAGAATTCAGGTTCCCCCTGAAGCTCTGGACAAAGATCATATACGATTACGCCATAGCTTACCATAAGAAAAAGCTCCCTCCCCAGCATCTCATAAAATCCCTGATCCCTCTTTACCTTGCTAAAACCGCATCGTTTGTTATGGAGGTGGCGGATATGGAGCAGGAAGGGGCGGAGGCGGAAATAGAAAAGCTATGTCTGGAGTTTGAAGCGAACAAGGAGCACCTGATAAGCAACTGGAAATAAAAGGAGGTATGTCATGGAAGGATTTTTGAATCTGATTCTTGAGCCGATCAATGAAGTCTATCTCAAGTTCAAGGGGTTTTCCCCGAATTTGCTTGCTATGCTGACCATCATTATCATAGGCATCTGCGCGGCATGGCTGGTAAAGACCGTCTTCCTTAAGTTATTCAAGGCGATAAAGTTCGATAGCTGGTGCGACAGGATGGGGATAACCGCTCTGATGAGAAAGGGCGACATGTGGGCAAAGCCCTCGGATGTCTCAGTTGCCGTCATCTTCTGGCTTTTAGTGACAGTATCCATGATGGTCGGATTCAGCGCCCTTGACATTCAGGCCATTAACAACCTCGTAAACCAGTTTTTCCTTTACCTGCCTAATGCCTTCTCTGCTGTATTGATTCTGTTTATCGGATATATGGTATCCGGCTTCCTGAGCAGGGCCGCCCTTATTGCCGCCGTCAACAGCGGACTCAGTTATGCAAAACTTCTTGCAAATGCCATCAGACTTCTTCTTACAGTCCTGTTCTTTGCCATGGCACTGGAACAGCTGAATGTGGCTCCCAACATAGTAGTTTCCGCATTCACCATAATCTTTGGCGGGATCGTCATAGCCCTTGCCATATCTTTCGGTGTGGCAGGAATAGAGACTGCAAGAAAAATGATCGAAGGGAAAAAAGCGGGATCAGGTAAAAATGATAAAGGCGATGTTGAGCATATATAGCAACTTCATAAATTAGCTGCACAAGATAGGAGGGCAATATGGCGGATTTTTATCAGACAGGTATTATTACGACCCTTCACAGGCTCGGCAAACCTTCCCTGGAAAGAATAGAGTCTGAGCTTGTCGGGTATTCAAAGACAAGACCGGTTGCCCTTGTCCTTCCCGCTTTATATTCTGAGTTTGAGGGGAAGGCTATGCCGAAGATCATTGATGAGCTTGCAAAGGTCACGTATATAAATAAAATCGTCCTCGTCCTCGCAAAGGCCTCGGAAAAAGAGTTCATTAAAGTGAAAAACTTGATGTCGGCTGTGCCGTATGAAGTCAAAGTGATTCACAACGACGGGAAAAGAATAAAGGAAATATACGACACACTCGGCAGAAATGACCTCAACCCGGGCAAGGACGGAAAAGGACGGTCCGCATGGCTGGCCTACGGTTATATCATTGCCGATGGGATTTGTGATGTAATAGCCCTTCATGACTGCGACATCGTTACATACAGCAGGGAAATGCTGGCGCGACTATGCTACCCCGTAGTGAACCCTAATATCGATTATGTGTTCTGCAAAGGGTTTTACAGCAGGGTTACAAACAAGATGCACGGAAGGGTAACAAGACTTCTAATAACCCCTCTGGGAAGGTCCCTGAGAACTCTTACAGAAGACCACCCTTTCATGGTGTTTCTCGACAGTTTCCGGTATCCTCTGGCAGGAGAGTTCTGCATGACAACGGACATGGCAAGGGTCAACAGGATACCTTGGGACTGGGGGCTTGAGGTGGGTGCCCTTGCGGAGGTTTACAGAAATTACTCTCCCCGGAGAATCTGTCAGGTGGACATAGCGGAAACTTACGAACATAAGCACCAGATACTTTCAGCCGACGATGCGAGCAAAGGGCTCATGAAAATGACCGTCGACATATGCAAATCGATATTCAGAACTCTGGCATCTGAAGGGGTCGTCTTCTCCGATGGTTTTTTCAAGACCCTTCAGGTGGCATATCTGAGAATGGCAGAAGACACCATAATGAAGTTTGAGGCCGATGCCGCCATAAACGGCCTGACATTTGATCGGCACGAAGAGGCAAAGGCTGTTGAGGCCTTCACAAAAGGCATCGGTATGGCGGCGCAGGTGTTTTTCGAGAATCCGATGGGTACAGCGCTTATTCCCAACTGGAACAGAGTGACGTCGGCGATCCCCGGGATATTGGATATGCTGAAAAGAGCGGTGGATGAGGACAATAGGTGATTTTTCATGTGAATCGTCTACAATAAGTCATAGAATATTTCAAATTCGGTAAATTTATGCGGTCGGGGTATCACGGATAATGCTGCTTTGGCTCGGATTTTTTATCTGCACATCGGTAATTGTCTATTCGGGGACGAAACTCTCGAAATACGGCGACATCATTGCCGAGAAAACAGGCTTAGGAAGGGCATGGATAGGCCTTGTACTTATGGCATCGGTAACATCCCTGCCAGAGCTGGTTACCGGAATAAGTTCGGTGACATATGCAGGGGTTCCTGATATCGCAGTAGGTGATGTACTCGGGAGTTGTGTTTTCAACATGCTAATCCTCGCAGTTTTGGACACCCTGTATCGCCCCGCGCCGATATCCACTAAGGCACACCAAGGGCATGTGCTTTCAGCAGCCTTCGGTCTTCTTCTTTTGAGCATTGTATGCGTCAGTATGTTTCTGAGGGAAAACATTTCTCCCGTAGGCTGGATAGGTCCGTACAGCTTTCTGTTTATGCTGATATATCTTACCGCGATGAGATTGGTCTTTTCCTATGAAAAACGGAAGATAGCCGAATTCCTGAAAGAAATGGCGGAGGAATTACGATACAAAGATGTCAGCATGAAGACTGCCGTGCTGCTCTATGTGGCAAATGCCCTCATCGTGGTTATCGCAGCCATATTCCTCCCGAAGATCGGGGAAGGCATCGCAGAGGCCACAGGATTGGGCCAGACTTTTGTCGGCAATATTTTTATTGCCGTCTCTACCTCTTTGCCGGAAGTGGTTGTTTCCATTGCCGCTGTAAAAATGGGCGCTGTTGATCTTGCGATCGGCAATCTCTTCGGAAGCAATATCTTCAATATCTTTATCCTTGCGCTTGACGATATTTTTTTTCTCAAAGGCCCTCTGCTCTCACATGCAAGCCCCAACCACATAATTTCGGCATTATCGGCCATAGCGATGACGACCATTGCGATTATTGGACTGACCTACCGTGCAGAAAAAAAGAGATTGTTTGTCGCTTGGGATTCCATCGCGATATTTATAGTCTGCGTAGCCAATTTGCTGTTGCTGTATATGCTGAAGTAACAGGCGTTTCTGACAAAGTAAATTTTTCAGTCTAACGGCTTATCCCGTAATCTTTTATCTTATACTGTAAAGCCCGCAGCGATATCCCCAGCAGTTCCGCCGCCTTTTTTCTGTTCCCGTCCGTTTTTATCAGGGCCTTTTCGATGGCGACCTTCTCGACGCTTTTAAGGTCCGTGTCTGCGCTCTCTTCCTGCTCGGTCCCGCTGAGTTCTGGCAAAGAGAGCTCCTGCCCCTTTGCCAGAATTACCGCGCGCTCTATGTGGTTTTCGAGCTCGCGTATATTGCCCGGCCATTGGTAAGCAACAAGCCGACCAAGCGATTCCGGGCCAAAGCCCCTCACGTCCTTGCCGAACCGTTTTGCCACGGACTGCATTATAAAAGCGGCTATAGAAGATATATGTTCCTTTCTGTCTCTGAGCGGCGGTATGCTTACAGGAAAAACATTGAGCCTGTAATAGAGATCTTCGCGAAATCTCTTCGCGGACACAAGCTCTGCAAGGTTTCTGTTTGTCGCGGCAATGACTCTGGCGTTGCTTTTCAGGGTGGCCACGGAACCGAGTCTTTCAAATGTTTTCTCCTGCAGCACCTTAAGCAGCTTTGCCTGAAGCATAAGGCTCATCTCTGAAATCTCATCCAAAAATATGGTGCCCTCGTCAGCCATCTCGAACCTGCCCTTCTTGGACGCAACCGCGCCCGTAAATGCGCCTTTTTCGTACCCGAAAAGTTCTGATTCAAGAAGGTTCTCAGGGATGGCCGCGCAGTTTATATCCACAAAGGCCCCTTTTCTCCCGCTCAAACTGTGAATAACTTTCGCTATCAGGCTTTTGCCTGTGCCGGTTTCGCCGTAAAGCATAACGGACGCGCCGGTCGGGGCAACATGTCTTACCTCTTTTAAAACATTCTCCATCCCTGCAAAAATAATTCCGATAGGGGGAAGGCCTTTAAGGCGCTCATCTTCCGAGCAACCGCTCAATATCCTATGCCTTTCGTAAACCTTCGCCACAACCGACCTTAATTGTTCAGGGTTTTTCAGCGGTTTTGTTATATAATCGACAGCCCCTTTTTTTATTACGTCAACAGCCCCCTCAACCGTTGCAAATGCCGTTATCATTATGAACTCCGTGTCTATGCCTCTGCCCGTTATGGCGTCCATGAGCGCAAGACCGTCCATCTCAGGCATCTTCATATCGGTTATCACAAGATACGGCATAAAGTTTTCGACCACCTTGAGCGCGGTCTTCGGATCGCCGGCGCCCTTTACCTCATACCCTTCATTCTCAAGTATTTTGGTGAGCAGAAGCAGAAACGACTTCTCGTCATCGACAACAAGTATCCTGAATTCTTTCTTGGTCATTGGTAGAATCTGGTGCGGTGGCGGTTTAAACCGCTCCGTTCCCAAGTCCCCCTTTCAAACCGTGCGTGCGGATTTCCCGCACACGGCTTTCCGATGGTCTTCTTGGTGTCGCCTTC